>NZ_JAIVFW010000027.1 GCF_020829595.1 Nostoc sp. CHAB 5844 | reverse complement strand
AATGTACCATCAGACTCCGGTAGCTGCGTATGGTCTGGGAAAGGAGTGAGTTCTTCAGTAGCTGGATTGATTGCAGAGGTCATAAAACACCTTTGCAGGGGTAAGGGTTGTTTTTTAGTTTAGCAATGAAAGAGCGGAAAGACTTTTCACCAGACATCATACTTCACTGCTACGCTAAACTGATAGCAATGAGATAGTTGCAGTCATGTCTGTTGCCCAAGATTTAGAAACCCCAGAAGATGTTATATTTCCCCCAGGGGATTTATGTAGTGACGAACCGCCTTTGGAAAGTGACTTACATCGGCTACAAATGACGCTGTTGATTCAGTGTCTAGAATCGTGGTGGGGCAACCGCAATGATTTTTATGTCTCTGGAAATATCACAATTTACTACAGCCCTCGTCAACGCAAGTCAGAATATTTTCGCGGTCCTGATTTTTTTGTAGTTTTGGGGACAGAACATCAACCTCGTAAAAGCTGGGTTGTTTGGCAAGAAGATGGTAAATATCCCAACGTGATTATTGAACTGCTATCAGATTCTACCGCCGCAACAGACAGAGGCTTAAAAAAAGAAATTTATCAAAACACCTTTCGCACGCCGGAATACTTTTGGTTTGATCCCAATAATTTAGAATTTGCTGGTTTTATTTTGGTAGGCGGTAAATATCAACAATTGGAACCAAATGCTCAAGGTTGGTTATGGAGTCAGCAGCTAGAGTTGTATTTAGGAATTTATCAAGATAAATTACGCTTTTTTACGGCTGAAGGTGAATTAGTTCCCACACCAGAAGAAGTCGCATATCAACAGACACAACGTGCGGAACAAGAAAAACAACGCGGCGATCGCTTGGCCGCAAAACTGCAAGAATTAGGTATTGATCCCGATTCTATTTAGTGAAATATACTTCTGGCTAAATTTCACAAATCATATACCTACGGAGTTTTTATCTAAGTTTAAATATTTTCCACCCACAGAAGATGATTAACGTAAACGCTGTTTTGCAAAGCGTTGTACAATTTTTCATCTGCCGTGACCATCTCACATTTTTGCGTAATTGCAAGGGCTAAGTATAAACTTTTGACTTTTGACTTTTGATTTTTGACTTCCACAAAGTGGTTGTCAGGTATTGGAATGATGAAATGTTGATTCTTGCGTGGGAAAGGCGGCTGTGATAAATGTTAATAAACTTCTGAAAGCTTTCTATGTTACAGTTTACAAGTCTCGACGCGAGAGAAGAAAGTGTTCTGTGCGTCCAGATCCAAACCGCAAACCCGATCTCCAAAACCGCAATAACGGTAAGTGTCCCTTCCTAGCATCGGTATTATATTTTACTTCATCTCCCACAATCCAGTTGTTTTTCACTTTCCAACCCACGCGATCAGCGAAGCGTTCATAAGCTTTGTAGATTTCGTAATCTTCATTCATAACTCTATCACCAAAACGAGCATATATCGATTTGAAAGGGGCAAGAACCTTCTTGAAAGGTGAATTTGTTCGACTTCCTTCTAAAATTCCACCAACACTAAGATAAATTTCTTTTTGAACACTAAACCCAAAGTGTCCATTGCTGTAATTCACCCATAATTGATCAATAATCCTCAAATCCTCACAGGGAAATTCTCGAATGTCTTCTAGTCCTAGATAACCTTGTTGTTCTCTTCCCCCTACTTCCAGCATCACTTTTAATGTTTCGTCATCCGCCTCTTTCCACATATCTGCTGCTAGGTAGTAGGCGAGTTGATGATACTGTTCTGGTATGCGAAACCTAACTAGGCGGAATGTATTTGTTGAGGCTTCCCGTTGATAACAAATTCCTACTTCACCAAATCGTTCTCTAGTTTTTTGACTCAACCAAGCACAAAACGCATTTCTTTTTACAAAGTCTAGCTGATTTAGGTTGATTTCAAGAGTTAAGTCTGGATTACTTTTGTTTTGTTCTAATAAAAACAACTGATATTCTGCTTCAGTCAGATCATTATCATCGACTTTTTGTATTGTCCAGACTTTTTCACCTGCTTCTGTTATGCTAACTCCTGGTTGGTCTTCGGTTTCTGAACTACCTACAAAACAATCTTCGTTGAGATAATTTAGTCGTTTTTCTAGTTGCACTGATGCTGCTAACTTAAAAACTTCTACGTCATCTAACTTCAAACCCTGTTCTACCTTGTCGAGTAGTTCCTGCTCTTTTTCTCGACTAACTCTGAGTTTATTTTGCAAACACTCGTAAGCAAGGGTGAGGTTTTCTACAGTGGGCTTGTTTAATGCTGCATCAATCAGTTTATCTATTTTGACCTGACCTGCATAGAATAAAATAGTTTGTCTCCACCAGTCCAGGTACTTTTTATTTTTCGCAAAAACTTCTAATAAATAAGGCTCATGCTCTGCTTTTGTGAGTTCAACTGCCGTTAAATACTCTTGAAATGTGCGATGGGTAAATTCATAGAGTTTTTCTTGTTTGCGATCGCTCAACAATTCTCGCACACCAAGATCATCTTTTTCGATAAAAGCTTCTGGTGTAAACTCTTTTCCCGTCTCAACCATCTGAGCTAGTTCTGTTTGCAGAAACTCTTTTGCTAGAAAAATATTACTGTCATGATTTTTCTCATCTAGGGTAAACTGAAGCACTTGGCGTTTGGTCATTTCCAGTGCGAGTGCTTGCAAAGCTTCTTGCTTCTGCTCTGGCTTGAGTGGATATCGGGTAGTTCCAGAAACAGATTGTCTTCCTTGGAGAAGTACATCACAAACTTGCTTATAAAGTCCGATTCTGGTGGGAGAAAGACTGGTTTTCACTTTATAAGTATTAATAATCAATGCCAGTAACAGCGGATTTGTTGCCATCAAGCGCAGGGAAGGAACTGCATCAATTTGTCGCACTAACTCGACTGTTTTGGATTCGGCATTTTTCTTTAGCTGTTTTTCTGATTGTTTCCCAGAGTTGCGTCTTTTCTCTAGATTCAAATACCACTTGAAAACAAATTCCTTACGCTGTTCAGTTGTAAATGAACGCACAAAATAAGCTGGGGTATTTGGCAGAGGTGCTTGATTGTAAGCTTGTGGGCGCGACGTGAGAATGAAAGGTAATTTATTGTTATAACTTTGGAGTTGCTGAGAAACCCAACTACTTACCTGTTTTCGATGCTCATCGTCGGCAATTTCATCAAGCCCATCTAACATTACCAGACATTTGCCATTTTTTAGCTGCTTGTTAAACCACTCCTGAGTTTTTGCTGATTCATCTTTCTTTGCTTTAGCAATTACTTGCGCTAGAGAGGAATTAGTATCTGCAACGATGATGGGAGCAACATCTCTCAGCCTCAATAAAACAGGAATAAGTTGAGGCAAACCTCGATACAATTTTGATTGTTTTCGCAGAGCAAACAAAAGGGTGATGTGCCTTAAAAGTGTGGTTTTTCCTGAACCTGGTGCGCCTAAAATAACCAGTCGTCGCCACGCCGATTTTTTGTTTGTAATTCCTCTCAACAAACTGCCAATTTCAGTTTCTTGCTGAGTTGCAATACGTCTAAAAGTTGTTGTTTCCTCGTAATCTAAATTTTGCTCTGGCTCAGTTTCATCACCAGCAGTCAAATCTTGAGGGTTATAAACTGGCTGTTCACAATTAAAACCCAAGGGGACAAACACATTCTCCAGATCCAGTCCTTCGCCACTAAATCCGCGCCCCTGGTATTCTTGACATTCAGCTGTTATTGTAGCGAGATACTCTGCCCCAAACTTATCTGTAACTTGTGTCCACCATTTAGGAATTTGCGTAGCAAGTAACCAGTCCAGAAATTTATCGAAGTAGGGAAGAAGCTTGCTGCCAATTCTAATAATGAGCGCAACAAGAAAAGTGATTCCTAGAAAAATAGCAAACTCTTGCCATCTAGCATTTTTAGCATGATCAGCAGCAATAGCAACAAAAATACCCGGTACACCCCACCCAACCAATTTGTTGTCTAAAATCTTTTGTACCGATTCCCACCAAGCGGGTTGATTATCCGGGCTTTGAGTCATAGTGTAGGTTTAAAACTATGGATCGCTTGTGAAATAAAACCTGCTGATAGCAGTATAAGCGATCGCCACCTACGAAAAAATACTTAATGAATAATTTTAGAAAGTTTTCATGAGATACTCAGCTTTTATCTGAACGCAGAGCGAGCGCACTCTCCAATAAAGTAAAATATGCGATCGCTCATCAACATTATCTAATAAATATTCTGTCGTTATGACACTAAGTTCTGTCGTTATGACACAAGTTGCTGTCGTTATGAAACTAAGTTCTGTCGTTACGACACAAATTGCTGTCGTTAGGACATTAAGTTCTGTCGTTACGACATTAAATTGTGATGCTATCAATAAAGTTTACTTCAGAACAAAAGTAGTTTTAAGGCTGCTGCAATTCGTCTTATGATTAATCTCAATTTTTTGATAACTAATACGCTGAGAAAGGCATAACTAACCACAAGCACCCTGGCTTTTTTCCACAGTCGGGGTTATATTCCATCTAATCAGTGACTTTGTAAGAGTATCACCAACAACAACATGAATCACAATGAAAACATCACTCTCTAGTGAGGTGGATTATGGGAAAAGAAGAACAATTACTTGAAGGCTGGCGAGAACTCACACCCGAAAAACAGCAAATGGTTTTGGAGTTTGTTGAAGCTTTAAAATCTCAATCAGAAGCAACAGCAATCAATACAGAATATATTCCACAAACTCCCTTAGCCAAGAAACTATGGGAAATTCGTCAACGAGCGATCGCCTCTGGAATAAAATTACTTAACGAAGCAGAAATTGAACAAGAGCTTGGTGAACGTCGGGGAGGATACGGTGAGTCGTAAGAAAACTTACAGCGATCGCACTCTCCGATAAAATAAGAAATGCGATCGCCTAGCCTACTTCGCTACAAACAAATCAACCGGCTTCACTTCTGCCAAATCCAAAATCTTGGGAATCAAATCTTCTCGCTTGACTGCCATCATGTGGACACCATGACACAATTGCCGTGCTATTTGTACTTGTTCGGCAGCAATTTTTACACCTTCTTCTAGTGGGTCTTTGGCTTTTGCTAATCTATCAATAATATGCTCAGGTATATTTACACCCGGAACGCACCTATTAATAAATTGAGCATTTTTTGCTGATTTCAACAGAAAAATTCCTGCCAAAATTGGTTTGTTATGCACAGAAGCTATCTTGTCCATGAACTTTTCTAGTCTTTCAAAATCAGTGATTAATTGACTTTGAAAAAATTGCGCTCCGGCTTCGATTTTGCGTTCAAATCGATTTTGCAAACCTGACCAACTGCCACATTGTGGATCTACAGCTGCACCAACAAATAAATCTGTTGCGCCATCAGTTAAGGGTTTATCGTTGCAATCACAACCTTGATTCATTTTTTGAATTAGTTGCAATAGTCGCACTGCTTCTAAATCAAATACGCCTTTGGCATCGGGATGATCGCCTGCTTTTACTGGGTCGCCAGTTAAAGCTAAGATGTTACGAATACCCAAGGCATGAGCGCCCATGAGGTCAGCTTGTAAAGCAATACGGTTGCGATCGCGGCAAGCAATCTGACAAATTGGCTCAATCCCGTTTTGTAATAAAATCACTGAAGCCACCAGCGACGACATTCGCAGCACGGCGCGGCTACCATCGGTAATGTTGACGGCATGAACTCTCCCCTTAAGAGTCGCCGCCATTTCAATCATATGGGTGGGATTTCCCCCTTTGGGGGGCGCTACCTCGGCAGTTACTAAAAATTCGCCGGCTTGGGCAGCTTTCTGGAATAAACTCAAAGCAGTCGGGCTATGGGTGTGATGCATACAATTAATCGTATGGTTTCTTACAGAGTATTATGAATCACATCCCAAAGCGAAAGCACTATAAAGGCATGGAGTAGCCTAAAGCGGATTTTACATCTGTTAGAGTTTGATTAGCGATCGCTTGCGCTTTTTCCCTGCCATCACGTAATACAGACTCCAGATAGCCTTTGTCATTCATAATTGCCTGATATTTTTCTTGGATTGGTTTTAAAGCATTAATTGTTGTTTCTGTTAATAACGGCTTGAATTGACCCCAACCCATATCTTGGCATTCTGCTGCTACTGCTTCCTTCGTCTTGCCAGACAGTAACATATACAAAGTTAACAAATTATTACACTCTGGCCGTTCTGGGTCGTCAAAGGTTAAACCCCGCACAGGATCAGTTTTGCACCGCTTTATTTTATTAACAATTTGATCAGGTGGATCTAAAAGATTAATTCGGCTTAACTCTGACGGGTCAGACTTGGACATTTTGCGTGTCCCATCTGTCAAACTCATCACCCTTGCCCCTTCCTTGCGAATCAAGGGATCTGGTAACTTCAGTACAGGCTGATCCTTGGCATATTGGTGATTGAATCTGTTGACAATATCTCGTGTCAGTTCTATATGTTGCTTTTGGTCTTCACCGACTGGCACTTTATCTGCTTGATAAAGCAAAATATCCGCCGCCATCAGCACAGGATATATCAACAAACCTGTACTCACGTTTTCTCCTTGCTTAACTGCCTTTTCTTTAAACTGAATCATGTCTTGTAGCCAGTTGAGGGGAGTGATACAGTTCAGCAGCCAAGCAAGTTCACTGTGGGCGGAAACGTGGGATTGCACAAAGATATTAGAGTAGTTTAAATCAATACCACAAGCTAGATAAAGTGCGGCGATCGCGTAAGTATCTGCCGCCAAAGACGCTGGATTATGCGGTACAGTAATCGCGTGTAAATCTACTACACAAAAGAAATTATCATACTGGTCTTGGATTTCTACCCAGTTGCGAATTGCCCCTAAATAGTTACCCAAATGCAAATTACCAGTTGGTTGAACTCCAGACAGAACACGCTGCTTACCCATAAATTTCAAGTTAACTTATCTCACATCCGCGCCGTGTGAAGGTGGCGGTTACAAAACTCATTCAATTTTAACGGGGATTGGAGTCAAGGGGGAAAGAGTGTAAGGGGTATAAGGGTGTAAGGGTGTAGGGCGAAAATAACTAATGACAAATACTTCGGCTTCGCGGTAGTTTCGACTTCGCTCAACTACCGCGAAGCCGTTCAGTACAAATGACAAATGACTAATGATAAATGACAATTAACAAAAATTAATTTCTTGCCAGAAAACTTTGATTAACGTGGAAAGTAGTGAATTTTTACACTCCGGGGTGTGTACTGATGAAAGCCTTACTACTCTGGCCAATAATGCCTAATTCTTTCTGGTCATACCAAGAAACCCTCGATTTGGCAGGTTTACGCGCTACAAATCCGCCGTTGGGTTTAATCACAGTTGCAGCCATGCTACCTAGTGATTGGGAATTAAGATTAGTAGATCGGAATGTCCGTCTGGAGACAGATGCAGATTGGGATTGGTGTGATTTAGTCATCATCTCTGCAATGATTATCCAGAAAAAAGATTTGTGGGAATTGATTCAAAAAGGGGTAGCTTTAGGTAAAAAAGTCGTAGTGGGAGGCCCTTTTGCCACATCAGTTCCAGAATTTGCCTTAGAAGCAGGCGCACATTATCTAATTTTGGATGAGGGAGAATGCACTGTTCCCTTGTTTTTAGCAGCTTTAGCACAGGGAGAAGAACAGGGAATTTTTCGTGCGACAGAAAAACCCGATGTAACTGAAACACCCATTCCTCGTTTTGACTTGCTAGATTTAGATGCTTATCTTGCAGTAACGTTGCAATTTTCGCGCGGTTGTCCCTTCCAATGCGAATTTTGTGACATCATCAATTTATTTGGTCGCAAGCCACGCACAAAAACTCCAGCGCAAATGCTGGCGGAAATGGAAGTTTTATATCACATGGGCTGGCGGCGATTAATATTTATTGTGGATGACAACTTTATTGGCAACAAACGCAATGCCAAGGTGTTTTTAAAAGCATTAATTCCTTGGATGCAAGAGCGGAAATATCCGTTTATGTTACTCACAGAAGCATCTTTGAATTTAGCAGAAGATGATGAGTTGATTGATTTGATGGTACAAGCGGGATTTAGAATGGTGTTTATGGGGATTGAAACACCAGACGTAGAAAGTTTAGCGATCGCTAATAAAGAACAAAATACGCGTCAGTCGTTAGTCGAATCCTGCTCTAAAATTACCCGCGCTGGATTACAAATTATGTCCGGGTTCATTATCGGTTTTGATGGTGAGAAAAAAGGTGCAGGACAACGCATTCAACAATTTGTTGAAGAAACGGGTATTCCGCAAGCGCATTTGGGTTTGTTGCAAGCATTGCACAATACAGCTATGTGGACTCGTCTCAAACAAGAAGGACGATTGAAAGAAGGTTTAATGGATTTTATGGGTTCTCAAAAAGCTTTGATGAACTTTATTCCGACTCGCCCGTTAGCAGAAATTATCCAGGAATATATTGATACTTTTTGGAATTTGTATGAGCCAATGCCATATTTGCAACGCACGTTTCGTCATTTTAAATTGATGGCAGGCAAAATTCCTCAAGGTAAACGTCCTTTAACTTGGCATGAATTACGTTTGTTTCCAGTAATTATTTGGCGACAGGGGATTTTACGTTCGACGCGCTGGATTTTTTGGTGGCAATTGTTAGCGATCGCTCTCCAAAAACCCTATTTATTATATGACTATTTTGTGGCGTTGAGTTTAGGCGAACACTTCTTTACTTTCCGCCACGAAGTGAAAGCGCAACTGGAGGCACAATTGGAGGCATTAAGTCAACAGCAGGAAGTTCAAGAACAATCAAATTATCAATTAGAACCTGTTTAAGCCATTTTTATCTGGTTAGACATCATCTCTGTTTATTTTGCTGCTCTAATTTAGAGATTTTTCACATTTTTTGAAATTAACGTGTGTCTCCAACGAAGGCGCACGTTAATTACGTTGCTTATCTAAAAATTATCAATAATTATTTTTTAATTTCACAACTATATTCTCAACCATTTTTATGCAATATCTCTAGATAGAATTTTAAGCTATTTTTTTATGGCTAAAGAATAATTTTTTGCTTAATAAATCCGTTTATAACAGAGGCATAGGTAATGAACACATACCTATGCCAACTAAGTGAGGTAAAAGATTATGTTGTTTCAAACAAATGCATCCGATTTACTTGTGGATTTATCTACAGAAAAACAAGAATTTCTAGCTGGCGGATGTAGATACAAATATGGTGGTGAACAACCAACTCAAGCAACATCGCCAGCAGAAACATCCCCAGAAACACCATCGCCAGCAGAATCGTCACCAGTAATTGCATCGCAACCTACAGCACGTCTAGTTGTAGGTAATATAATTACAGTAACACCATTTGCTAAGTGTTTATCTGGGACTTGTTACGGCAGACAAGGTTCTTAAACTCAATACTATAGCGGTTTTCACTTCAGTGCAATACAGTCGTCACCTCACCCCGTATTTGCTAACGCAAACACTCCCCTCTCCTTGGTAAGGAGAGGGGTTGGGGGTGAGGTGAAAAAATCTATTTCATGCAAACGAGAACTGCTATAATAAGCTCAAGAAGAGTTACATCTGAGCAAGTTTGAAAAGTCTTGTTTGTTTTCTTCAACAATTAATTTAGCAGAGAAATAAACTTTCATTTCTCTGCTTTTTTATGGCTATAGTATGAAGTGTGAAATTAAGAAACTTATGTAATCCTCATTGATGACTGGTATATTTTAATGTGAAGTAATTTGTTATATTTAAATGAAATTTATTGGCATTGATTTAGGTTGGAAATCCCAACCAAGTGGCTTATGCTGTTTGCAATTAATAGACGGACAATTGCAATTAATTGATTTAGCTCGCCAAGATGCGATCGCACACATTTTAAATTGGATAGATACCTGGGTAAAACCAGAAAAACCAGCCATTATTGCAGTCGATGCACCGACTCTCATTCCTAACGCCATAGGTAGCCGCCTACCAGATAAACTCAGCCATAAATACTTTGGTAAATATCATGCCGGCTGCTATCCAGCAAATCAGAATTTAGCCTTTGCAGAGCGCACCATTAACTTTGGCTTAGAATTAGAAGCGCGTGGTTTTGCCCATGCACCAAGCATTGAACCAAAAAAACTCGGCAGATATCAAATAGAAGTTTTTCCTCACCCTGCCATAGTACATTTATTTGGTTTAGAACGCATTCTGAAATATAAAAAAGGACGCATCAATGAGCGTTGCTTAGAATTAACTAAACTTTATCAATATATTCTCGAAATTTTACCGACTCTCGAACCTAGTCTCAAAATAAATCAACCTTTTGATTTTTTCCTTTTGCCTTCCACAGGTGCAGCACTCAAAGCAATTGAAGACAAACTAGATAGTTTAATCTGCGCTTATGTTGCTGCACACTGGTGGTATTGGGGCGAACAACGCAACTTAGTATTAGGCGATCGCACTACAGGTTACATTGTCATCCCTAAAAGAAAGTAAAAAGTGAAAAGTAAAAAGGTAAAAGATTCTCTTTTTACTTTTACCTTTTACCTTTTGCCTTCTATTCCGCCCAAGCAATCAATCTAGGCTCATAAGCGCTAGACAAGTGTGGGTGTTTGGGTAACACACGCAAGGATAAGCCTTGAAAACCAGAGGTAGTGTAGATGATATCTGCCGTGTAGATACTCAAGCCTTGGGAATCTTGTCCTTGGTAATCCATCACTACTGGAACAGCATTGACGATTTCACCATTGGCATCGATCGCACCTTGATATAACTCCACTTGGATATCATCATTACTCAAAGTTGCTAAATCAACTTTGGCTTTGACAGCAACGGTTTGGTTAACCTCAATATCTGAACCCACGGAGACATCAATATCTTTGATTTTGATGTTAAACCAGTGGTCGCTGAGTTTAGCTTTCCAATTAGCTAATTCTTTAGCTGGGGCATAATTATCAACAACTAAAGTATGACAGCGATCGCTGGCTGGGAAATAAGCCCGTTGGGCGTAATCGCGTACCATCCGCGCTGTATTAAAGAACGGACAGTTCAAGCGAATCGCATCTTTCATTTTGGCAACCCAACGCCGGGGTAGACCATCCTCGTCGCGGTGGTCATAAAATAGAGGCACAACTTCTTTCTCTAATAAATCATAGAGAGCATTCGCTTCCACTTCATCCTGATAGTTGGGATCGTCGTAATTTTCGCCATGTCCAATTGCCCAACCCGTGCGGACGTAATCAGCTTCATCCCACCAACCATCCAAAACACTTAAATTTGGCAAGCCATTCATAGCGGCTTTCATACCGCTAGTACCAGAAGCTTCCCGTGGGCGACGGGGTGTATTCAACCATATATCGCAACCTGCCACCATTAACCGAGATATATGAATATCGTAGTTAGGCACAAAAACCACTTGTTTTTCTAAATGATGTTCGCGGATAAAATGATTGATTTCACGAATGAGTTCTTTTCCTGGGATATCTTTGGGGTGGGCTTTACCAGCAATGACAAATTGGACTTTCCGGTTTTTATCACCAAGTAAAATGTGTTGAATGCGTTCTAAATCGCGCATCCAAAGCGTAGCGCGTTTATAAGTGGCAAACCGACGGGCAAAGCCAATTGTCAAAACATAGGGATCTAATACTTCTTGGGCTTGGGCAATTTCGGAAGGCGAGGCACCGCGATCGCGCAAATGTTTGACTAAATGATCCCGCACGTATAGTACCATATCCAGACGGCAGCGTTCGTGATTGCGCCACAACTCCTCATCAGGAATTGCTTCCATCCGCTCCCACAGTTGGTTCTCTGGTGGTACTGATGACCAATTTGGCCCTAAGTAGCGATCGTACAACTCTTGAGTTGATTTAGCCACACAACTGCGAGCGTGAACACCGTTAGTGATGGCGCTGATTGGTACTTCTTCGACTGGGACTTTCTTCCACAAACCTTGGAACATCTGCCGCGACACGACACCATGCAGCTGCGCCACCCCGTTAGAAAACGTTGCCATTTTCAACGCCAGCACTGCCATACTGAAAGGCCCAGATAAATCGCCTGTATTTTCTCGCCCCAATCCTAAAAATTGTTCTTTGGGTAAGCCAAAGATGTCTGCATAGTATCCCAGATAATGCATAATCTTATCGGGAGGGAACAAGTCAATCCCCGCAGGTACAGGTGTGTGAGTCGTAAAGATGTTGCTAGACATCACTACCTGTTTGGCTTGGGCATAGCTCAAACCTTTTTCTTGAATCAACAGCCGGATGCGTTCTAAAGCCGAGAAGGCAGCATGGCCTTCATTCATATGATAGGCGGTGACATTATAACCCAGAGCTTTCAGCATCTGCACACCACCGATCCCCAACATCATTTCTTGGTGGATACGCATATCAATGTCGCCACCATACAACTGATCTGTGATGTCGTGATCGTATTGATTGTTGGGTTCGATGTTGGTGTCTAACATATATAAAGGCACCATACCCACCTGGACACGCCACACTCTGGCGTACACCTTGCGCCCCGGATAATCAACAGCAATCTGCAATTCTGAACCATCGGGATTGCGTTCCAAATGCAAGGGCATATTATAAAAATCGTTGATGGGGTAGCGTTCCTGTTGCCAGCCATCAGCGTTGAGATATTGAGCAAAATACCCTTGTTGATACAGCAAGCCGACACCCACTAGTGGCAATCCCAAGTCACTGGCAGATTTTAAGTGATCGCCAGCCAGAACGCCCAAACCACCAGAGTAAACAGGTAAACAGTCAACCAATCCAAACTCTGCCGAAAAATAAGCATAACATTCTTTTGGCTTTTGAGCGCGTTGTTTCTGATACCAAGTCCCTTCTTGGAGATAATCTTCTAATTGGCGGGCGGCGCGATCCATTTGCGCTAAAAAGCCGTCATCTTCAACTACCTCCAAAAGCCGTGCTTGCGAGATCGTACCCAGCATTAACACTGGGTTATGACGGCTAGACTCCCATAAATCTGTATCTAAACGGCGAAATAAATCTTTAGTTTCAACATTCCAATCCCAGTGCAAGTTATATGCCAGCCGTCGCAGTGGTTCCAGACGCGGCGGTAGTGATGGAGAAACATTGAATGTGCGAATTGGCTGCATAAATTAGCAACTCTCCAAGTTCAGCTATGGTTATTGTTTACCTTCTTTAATGTAATGGTGCCAATTCTTTATACTGTGTTTGTAAAGTAGCGGTGACTTTGTTAAGTATTAAAAACTTGAACTAATGTTATTGCTAAACCTTGCACCAAGCAGATTTTTGCTTTTCCGTGTTCTCCTTGAGTATCCGCTTGGTGAGTAAAATTTAATAATTAGCTAACTATTGAATTTGTCAAATGAATGACATAAAAACTCCCTATTCCAGCTAGAACAGGGAGGTTAATGTCTGAGTAGCAATGTTTAACCTCCCAAAGAAGGCTGATCTTGTGTATTTTTGGGCATTGTTAGAGTCAGAGCCGCTGCATAGGCAAGTTCTGCGGCTATTTTATATGCATGCTTTATATTAGATGCGCTATCCTGGTTGTGATTAGAAGAGATGGCTTGTCGACGTTTTGACTCTCGCTGAACCTCACCAGAGGCGATCGCTCGCTGCAAAATAATATAAGCATCCAAGTCTTCTGAGTCATAATCTCGCCGCAGTAACACTTGTATCTGGTTTTGCTCTGCGATACTCAAATAACCAGTTCTAAAAGCTTGCTGGACGATTTGTTTAATTTCAACCATAATTTTAACCAAATGCGGCAGTTAATGAGAGGAGCTTAGTCTGTAAATTTGATTTTCTTGTGAGGATTCCTTTGAAAAACGTGCATTTTCTCTAGATTTTAAAATTTATAATGGAGAAGATATCAGACACATCGCCCATGTGGATCGCCTGATCGGGTGATTTACAAATTTTGAAATTATGGTTATGTGTGAGAAAAATTTTTTAAATGTTGGGTTCTGGGAAATTATAACTTGCAAACAGTAGCGCAGATATCATTTTGATTCTGAATTCAGAATCAAAAACTTCCTACTTGCGAGTGAGTCATTACAAATAAAATCAAAAATCGCATAAATCAGCAATTATCGATAGAGGCTTAGGAATTTCTCAGACATAATTACCGCCTCATCTAAAGAAAAGTGTGTCTTTTTTTTCCTTCAGATAACAAAGTCGTAGAATAGCGATGACTTAAGTTATACCGACCCTGTTGATGGCAGCGTTAGTCAAAAACAGGTTATTCGCATTGGCTTTACCGATGGTTCTCACATTGTGGTGAAACTTTCCGGTACAGGTACTCAAGGTGCAATCCTAAGAGTTTATTGAGCCAGCTATGAGACAAATCCTACCAAACATAACCTTGAAACCCTATCAGTACTTGCTTGTTTCATTACTTTTGCTGAGGAAATAGTTCTAAGTCGGGAACAGTCAACTGTGGTGACTTAAGGCTGAAGAGCCACTGCGTTGCTTTGGGAACCAAAGTTGTAGCAAGTGGCGTTGCTAAGTCAGAAGTTGGGAGTTCTAATTTCTCTGTTGCCTACTCTCTATTCTCGATAGGAAACAATTATGACGACATTTGAGCAAGCTCCATTACTATGTGAATTTGAAGACGATCGCACAGGGTTAAGTAAAGAAACCATCAAACGCGCCCTGGCTGATAATCTTTTTTACATCCAAGGTAAGGTTCCGGGTACAGCCACGACCAATGATTATTACATGGCTTTGGCTTATACAATACGCGATCGCATGTTGCAACGCTGGTTCAAAACCTCGGAAACCTACACAAAAAAAGGTGTCAAAGTTGTTAGTTATCTCTCAGCAGAATTCCTCTTGGGGCCGCACTTAAGTAATAATTTGATCAATTTGGGAATTTACGATTTAGTCCGCCAAGCAGTTGAGGAATCAGGGCTAGATTTTGTCCAACTGCGCGAAATAGAAGAAGAACCAGGACTAGGCAATGGCGGGTTAGGTCGCTTGGCCGCTTGTTACATGGACTCCCTTTCGACTTTAGAAATTCCCGCAATTGGCTATGGAATTCGCTACGAATTTGGCATCTTTGACCAAGAAATTCGAGATGGATGGCAAGTTGAAATTACTGATAAATGGCTGTATTACGGCAATCCTTGGGAAATTCCACGTCCAGAGGAAACAATAGAAGTCAAGTTTGGTGGTCGTACCGAAACTTATTACGATGAAAAGTGTCGCTATCGGGTACATTGGATTCCCGATAAAGTTGTCAAAGGTGTTCCCTACGATACACCCATATCAGGTTATCGAGTCAACACTGCCAATACTTTACGTCTGTGGAAAGCCGAAGCGCCTGAGTCTTTTGAATTTCGGGCGTTTAACGACGGAGACTACTACGGTGCAGTCAACAAAAAAGTAGTTTCCGAAAACATTACCAAAGTTCTCTATCCGAATGATGAGTTGACAAAAGGTAAAGAACTGCGTTTAGAACAACAATATTTCTTTGTTTCTTGTTCTCTGCAAGACATGATTCGTCTGCACTTGCAAAAGGAAGAAAGCTTAAATAACTTTCATGAGTCATTTGCTGTCCAACTCAATGACACTCACCCATCTATCGGTGTTGCTGAATTGATGCGGCTGTTGGTAGATGAGCATCAACTAGAGTGGGATCAGGCTTGGCAAATCACCCAAAACACTTTTGGCTACACTAACCATACACTGTTGCCAGAGGCTTTAGAAAAATGGCCTTTAGCTCTATTCAATTATTTACTCCCCAGGCATTTACAGATTATCTATGAAATTAACCAGCGTTTCTTAGGTCAAGTTCGTGCCAAGTATCCTGATGATAGCGATCGCCTGGCGCGGCTATCGTTAATTGATGAGAGTGGTGAAAAGTATGTCCGCATGGCACACCTAGCCAGTGTTGGCTCACATGCAATTAATGGTGTCGCCGCCCTACATACAGAGTTACTTAAGCGTGATGTTCTCCGCGATTTTTCCGAATTTTGGCCTGAGAAGTTCAGCAACAAAACCAATGGTGTTACGCCACGCCGTTGGATAGTAGTGAGTAATCCCCAACTAGCTAACTTAATTACTCGCAAGATAGGCACAAATTGGATTGATCATCTAGAGGATCTCAAGCAACTCGAAGCCTTTATTGAAGATGCTGAGTTTCGGCGAGAATGGCGGCAAACCAAGCAGGAGATTAAGGAAAATTTAGCAGCCTATATACTGCAAAACCACGGTGTTGTGGTGAATCCAGAATCGCTGTTTGATGTTCAAGTAAAGCGATTGCATGAGTACAAGCGACAACACCTGAATGTACTACACATTATTACGCTCTACAAGCGCATCAAGCAAGATCCCAGCATTGAAATCACACCCCGCACATTTATTTTTGGTGGTAAAGCCGCTCCTGGCTACTTTATGGCGAAATTGATCATTAAACTCATCAATTCCGTTGGTGATGTGGTTAACAATGATCCTGATGTGCGCGATCGCCTGAAAGTAGTATTCTTACCTGATTACAATGTCAGGTTTGGTCAACGAGTTTACCCGGCTGCCGACCTTTCAGAACAAATCTCCACTGCTGGTAAAGAAGCGTCAGGCACTGGCAATATGAAATTTGCTATGAATGGTGCGCTGACTATTGGCACACTTGATGGTGCTAATATCGAAATCCGCGAAGAAGTAGGGGAAGAAAACTTCTTCTTGTTTGGATTGACAACCGAACAAGTGTACAATTTAAAATCCAAAGGCTATAACCCTTGGGACTATTACAATCACAATTCTCAACTAAAAGAAGTGATTGATCTAATCAGTTCAGGATTTTTCTCTTATGGTGATACTAATCTGTTCCGTCCACTAGTAGACTCGCTGTTATACCACGATCCTTATCTGCTGTTTGCCGATTACCAGTCATACATTGACTGTCAAGACCAGGTAAATAATGCTTACCGTGACCAAGAACACTGGACGCGGATGTCAATTCTCAATACAGCACGTATGGGCAAGTTTTCTTCTGACCGAGCCATCCTAGAATATTGTCAAGAAATCTGGAATGCTGTACCCGTGAAAATCGAACTAGAAGAATATATTCAAGCCAAGGCAGGTTTGAAAGTGGAACTGCTGAAGCCAAAGTCTTAAATTCAGTTTGTATAGCAGGGAATAGGGAACAGGCTTGAAAGCCTGTTAGTGTTTATGTTTGATGATTAGTCCTTGTCTTCATCTATGCTTCGACTGCGATAGCTAGGAGTGGCGCGGCAAGACTAAAATGGTGCAAAAAAATGTAGGTTGGGGAGCCACCGCCGTGGTGTTAGCGTAGCGATCTTCGACGTAGGAGCGTCGGCAGTGCGTTGGGGAGACAGCACCGTGGTGAGGCAACGCGGTCTTGGGGGTTTCCCCTATGAGCGATTGCCGAAAGGCTCTGCCACGCCAGTTGCTACAACGCTTGGAACCCCCCTTCGGGTTCGCAGTTGCGTGACTGTCGGCAAAGCCGCCCAACGGACTGCTCACCGCAACGCACTGGCTCGACTTGAGGTGACTGTCGTCGGCTTTGCCGACAGTCACGCAACTGCCGCGCATGGTTTCCCGGCAGTCACGCGAGTGGCGTTTGACGTAGGAAACCCAACACCAAGATTAATGTTGGGTTTCGCTGATGCTCAACCCAACCTACGACTAATGCACTGGGTGTAACGAGTATATGGGTGTAGGTTTTAAAAGCTTTACACCCTTGTACCCGTTTAGAGGAAACTTCCTTCATTAATCAACGTCACAAGATTAGCCAGTCAACAACTACATCTCACAGGCATCTACTAAAGCATGAGATAATATCCAAACTTGTGCCATACTCGATGGGGTGGTCATGACATAGCACTCCACTCTCAACAGAGTCCGCTCAAAACGACACAAGATTTGGGTAAGATAATAGAGCTATCTTTTCTGCATGGCAGATACTGAGAGAAGCTTTTTTCTGAACCCCCTTTGGAGTTATTTCTATGCTGACTTTAAAAATCGTTGTTTATATTGTTGTTGCTTTCTTTTTGACTATTTTTGTCTTCGGATTCTTGTCGAACGATCCTGCTCGTAACCCCGGCCGTCGGGATTTAGAGTAAGAACAAGACAAATTATCCGCGACTGCCGAAAGGTGGAAAACACCCAAAGTCACGGACAATTGCTTGCTATCCTCCGGGAAGGCTTTACGGCTAAAACTGAATGGCAGTTGCTACAACAGGGAAAATCCGCAGCCAGTGGCTAAAACGGAGTTTCCCTTCGCAGTAACTGGGTTTCTTGTACACAGTAAGCTAAAACGCGTCTAAATTGCATCACCACTTGTAAGAGTCGTCATTAGTCATGAGTCATTTGTATTTACAAAGCACAGAGGACAAATGACTTATGACAGTCTCGGCGGTAAAGCAGTGTCTTTGACAATGCAATTTCCTCTTTTTAGCAGCTTGCTGCATGTAGGCAGAAAGCAAAAGTCGGAAGACAAAGGTGAATTCATCTTTCCGGCTATCCGTTGGCTATTTGTTAGGTTAATTTTGCCCAGATATGCTTCATCCAGTTCTGCCGCCTGCACCGCCTCCTGTTCTTGAACCTATAAAATCTACAAATTCTCTGTCATCGGTTGGCAATACCCAAATTCATGCGTTTGTAGAGCCAGTTAGTGAGCTGCAAAACGCTCCAGAAAAGCCAAAAAGCACCAATGTTGCGGATAGTAAAAATGTGCCGCCTCAGTTAGTGCCGCTCAAAACAGCTTCAGATAATTTAGTCACGAAGAAAATACCTCCTGCCAATACACCAGAAATACCATCAGCACTGTCTCCTGTTTCTACATCCAGAAATGCAGCAAATTTAGGACAACCTTTAGGCATTGGCTATGGCATTCAGTCAGTGAATGTCAGCGGTCAGAATACAGCGCAGGCTGGCTCAACTGTCCAGCAATTCCCATCACCAGAACAAGTTGTCGCTGAAAAAGTCACTCAACCAGCATCCCCAAGTACAACTACTGCGCCAGCACAGCCACCAAAAACTATCAATCTCTCTGGTACGTTTACCGATCATGTACCGAGTACTCAGCCAGTCCAAAATATTATCGAGTTTAAGTCTCGCAGCCTTACAAGCCAATCGACTACCCCGACAAATATAGAATTTAAATCACCTACCCAACCAACTCAACCAGCACCTGGTTCTGTGACTCCGCAACAGTCATCTCCGACAACAAAACCAGTCGTTAGGGAGAGAATTGTCGAAGTCATATCAGATCGGCAAGAGTATGATGAGCAAAGGCGAATTGTCACTGCTGAAGGTAATGTTGTGGTGCGATTTGATGGGGCTGTAGTGGATGCCGATCGCCTACAAGTCAATTTAGCAAATTTAATTGCTGTTGGTGAAGGTAACGTTGCCCTCACTAGGGGCGATCAGTTGTTGCGCGGTCAACGTTTTACTTATAATTTTTTGCAAGACAGTGGGGAATTAGAAAATGGTAGCGGTGAAATTTATATCCCCACATCCTCAACCGATTTAGGCTTCGTATCCACTGAGAACACTCCTGGTAGTTTGCAACTAAGACCACCAAGCGATCGCATTCGTGCCAATCAGCCACTCACAAATGTCAAGAGTCCAGGAGAAGTGAATGTTGTGGTGGGTGGTCGAGAAGCAAGCAATTTGCCAGCTCCAAAACAAGGTGGAGAAGTCAAGCGATTACGGTTTGAAGCTAGACACATCGATTTTTATCCGCGAGGTTGGCAAGCTAGGGATGTCCGCATTACCAATGACCCATTTTCGCCGCCCGAATTAGAGTTACGCGCCAATAAAGTCACCCTGACACGCCAAGCCCCCTTAATCGACCGCATTAAAACAGAACGGCAGCGCTTGGTCTTTGATCAAGGTCTCAGCTTACCCATCCCCGTAGATAGCCAGACAATTGACCGTCGAGAACAAGAAGTAACTCCCGCAATTGTTTCTCCTGGTTATGATGGTGATGACCGTGGTGGTTTATATTTAGAGCGGGGTTTTACACCCATCAATACAGAACAAGCACGTTGGACAATCACGCCGCAGTTGTTTGTGCAGAGAGCGGCTCAGGGAGGCTTGAGCAATCCAGCGTCTTTGTTTGGTGTCAGAAGTAGACTCAATGCCGTTTTAAGCCCAAAAACAACAGTGCGAGGTTCTGGGGAATTAACGAGTTTTGACTTGAGCGAAGTAGACGAAAATCTCCGAGCGAGTTTGCGCCTGCAACAAATATTGGGCGATCGCAATCCCCATCTTTTGAATGTGGAATATAGTTACCGCGATCGCTTATATAATGGTTCTCTCGGCTTTCAAACTGTTCAAAGTAGTTTGGGTGCTGTTGTCACCTCCCCAATAATTCCTTTGGGGAAAAGTGGCATTTACCTCACCTATCAAGCAGGCGGACAATACATCAACGCCAATAGCGATCGTCAAGACTTGTTTGAATCCAACTCCGGTCAAAGCCTTGAACGCATCTCTTTAGGTCGTCTACAAGCCAGCGCTGCTCTTAGCACTGGTGTGTACTTATGGCAAGGAAAAGCATTACCAGCCACAGCTACCCAAGGATTACGCTATACAGCCAATCCCGTAGTTCCCTACTTACGGGCAGTTGCTAGTGTCAGAGGTACTACTACTTATTACACCAGTGGTGATGACCAAAGCACTTTAATTGGTACAGTTGGCTTGCTTGGGCAGATTGGCCATTTTTCTCGTCCTTTTTTCGATTACACAGCCTTTAATATTAGTTACTCCCAAGGTCTCAACAGCGGATTATCACCCTTCTTATTTGACCGCTCCGTTGATGTGAGAGTCCTGAATGCGGGAATTGTTCAACAAATTTATGGGCCATTTCGGATTGGTTTTCAAACATCAGTTAACCTGGATACAGGTAGAGAAACCAGTACAGACTATATTTTGGAGTATAGTCGCCGCACCTATGGCATTACGCTACGCTACAATCCTGTCTTAGAGTTAGGCGGCTTTAGCATTCGCATTAGTGACTTTAATTGGACTGGTGGTACAGACCCATTTTCTACTAACCAAGTCAAACCAGTAGTCGGAGGCGTGCAACAGGAATAATGAGCTTGAGCAAGTTTTTGAGTCTCATTAGACACCAGCTTTATGTATGTTATTATCAGGTTTTAGCTTTCGAGATGAAGTAAATAGCCATTATGAACCAAGAAAAAGCGCTGGGAAACTAGAGGCAAGAAACTAGTATTTCTAACTCAGCAATCGGCACTTTTTATACAGAGGCTAATAGGCTAAAGCGCTGCTATGGCAAAATTAAAGTCAAAATTTCCGAAATCAAAAAACTCAAAAAAGCAGCCTGCAAAGGAAGCACCTACTCTCAGCCTTCAAGAAAGGTTAACCCAAAAGCGTCAAGCAACCAAAGCCCGCAAAGAATTCATGGATTTATTGACTAAATCCCTTTCTGGCGGTTTATTTTTAGGCTTTTTGTTGTTTTTAGCCGCTGGAATTAAGGCAGCATTACCTGCTGTCTTGGGTGTTATTGTGATGTCTTTTTCTTATAAATACCCACGCCAGGCTTTAATTGGCTTTTTGATTTATGTCCCCTTTGGGGGAACAATTACTTATTACATTGGCAACAGTCCGGTTCTGCAATTAGCTAAAGATTCATTTTACGTTCCAGCTGCGATCGCACTTTGGCAGATTTGCCGCAAACAGTCACTACCCTTCATTATCCCCCAAGCGATTAAAATTCCTTTGCTTTTTGTATTGGGTTCAAGTATATTAACGCTGGTATTTATCAATGGTGGACAACAACTTAACCCACCTCCTGTTGGACTACTAGAAACACCAGTTAAAGAAATACCTATAGGCTTAGGAATTCTAGGGTTAAAAGTATTTTTAGGTTATGTCCCTTTAATTACTTGTGCTTACTATCTAATTCGCAATAAGAAAGATTTTCTTTGGATAACACGCTTACAAATTGTCTTAATTCTAATTTGCTGTGGACTGGGAGTTCTCCAATACCTGCTATTAGTAGTTGGGATTTGTGAAGGTACAAGAAATTTAGAAGGTGCTGCTTTATTTAAAGCCACACTTGAAGCCCGATGTTATTTTGGTGGGGCTTTAGTTTACAGTCCCAGTCAAGGAATTATTCGCCTACCAGGAACATTTGTTGCGCCTTGGCAATGGGCATGGTTTTTAATTTCTAGCACTTTTTTTGCCTTCGCTACAGGCTTTTCAGATCCATCGGTTTTTTGGCGGTTAACAAGTTTAGGTTCTTTAGCTTTAATCTTTGTGAATGCGGTAGTTTCAGGACAAAGAATTGCCTTAGCTTTAGTACCAACTTGCTTTGTGATGCTACTATTGTTAACTGGTCAAATTGCTAACCTAAAACGATTTCTCCCCATAGGCGTGGGGCTGGTGATGATTCTAGGAATTGCAGTTGTGACTAACCCTGTAGTTGTGCAAGAGCGACTGGATAGCTTTTTGGTTCGCTGGAATGCTTCACCACCGCAAGATTTTATCATCCAGCAATTTGAGGAAAACTGGAAAAACGTAGATACCCCGATAGGAAGCGGTTTAGGTCGAGCAACTAACTCCGCTCGTGCATTGGGTGAGACCAAGTTAGTGGAAACATACTATCCAAAAGTCTTATATGAGGGGGGGATTTTTGGCGTGTTAGGTTTTTTCGCTTTAGTTAATGTCCTGACATTTACGGCATTCAAGACTTATCGCTCGGTAAAAAACCGTAATTTCCGCAGTTACGGAGCATCTATGTGGGTGTTTATATTGTTTATTAGTTATAACACTTACTACTATCCTTTAGATGTTGATCCGGTGGCTGTTTATTACTGGTTTTTTGCAGGAATACTATTCAAATTACCAGCATTGGATAAACAAGAAAAGGAAGATGCCGCTCCTGAGCAAGCAAACAAGAAAAAGCGTCTACAAATCAAGTTTTAATTGAGTACATTCCTATTTAAAGTGATAAATATCACAGCAGGTAATTCTACTATCAAAACTACCAATTTATTTGAGAATTAAAGCATATGAATGATTTGCCTTTGATTTCCGTAATTATACCTACCTACGGACGGGAAGAAGCACTACGCGATAGCATTGTGGATGTTCTCAATCAAAACTATCCCAATTTTGAAGTTTTAGTAGTAGATCAATCTCCAAAACACCAACCAGAAGTTCAAGCTTATTTAGAAGAAGTCGCTACACTCGGTAAAATTCAATGGTTTCGTTTAGACTGGGCGAGTTTACCTGGGGCGCGTAATTATGGTGTGCGTCGGTCATCTGGTGAAATAATTTTATTTATTGATGATGATGTAAAGTTAACGCCTGGGTTTTTAATGGCTCATGCTAAAAATTATTTACAAAATCCAGAGATAGGGGCTGTTGCTGGACGAGTATTTGACAGAATGAAATTAGGCGAATCTGGTGGACAATTACAGATTGAATATCTACCTCCCCAAGCTATGAATCCAGGTATTGCTTGGTATTATATTGATTTAGTACATACAATAAAACCTCAACAAGTGCTAACAGCAAGGGGTTGCAATATGTCCTTTCGCCGCGAGGTTTTTAGTAAGTATGGACTGAGATTTGATGAGAGATTTCGTGGTAGTGCAGTGCGGGAAGAATCTGATTTTTGTTTGAGAATCCGGCAGACAGGATATAAGATCTGGTATGACCCGGAAGCGCATTTAGTGCATTTAGGTGAAGAAACGGGTGGTTGTCATGATATTAGTACGCGATCGCTCAAATATCAACTCACTTTCTATCACAACCATTTCTTAATGAGTTTGAAAAATCTGACCCCTAACGAAGCTTTACGCTTATACGCTCGTTTATTTGACTGTCAAGTTTTGGGACATCCACCTTGTAATAAAAGTGGTTCTTTTATCGTGGTTCTGTCTCGTGCTATGTTCTACTTCTTAGGCTTTATGAATGCCTTGTCTACTCTGATTCAATCAATCTGGAACGATGGGCAAGTTTATAGTAGACTCGATAAACAATCTGATGTTTTAGTTAGTAGTAAATGTCCTTCGCTAACTTCAAATTAGAAATATGGTTACATAGTCAAAAAGCCTGTGAAAACAGGCTTTTATATTAAATGGGATTTTTATGACAAACCTAAATTTTTTTAACGAACCACAGAGGCACAGAGAGCGCAGAGATTTAGAGACGTAGGGTGAGCATTCTCAATCCAACTCTTAATTAATACCATTTCACCAAATAAATGATACAAATAATTTCTCCTCTGCCCCTCTGCTCCCCTGCTCCTCTGCCTGCCTAAATGTATCAATTTTAAAGTGAAATGGTATAACCTAGTGGACTACTGGACTATGTGTATTTCAAAAATTAAATATGAGTCCTATAGCAGTAAGAAATTAATCTAAAATATTAAATTAAAATGCGAATCCTCCAAATCGTTCCGTCTATTTCTTTGATTTATGGTGGCCCTAGTCAAATGGTATTAGGTTTAGCGCCAGCTTTGGCTAAAGAAGGTGTAGAAGTTACTATTCTCACAACTGATAGTAATGGCGATACTGGTCAAAAACCTTTGGATGTACCTTTAAATCGCCCAATGAAACAAGATGGTTATGAAATAATTTACTTCCGCTGTGCGCCATTTCGTCGCTATAAATTTTCGCTAGATTTACTCAAATGGTTAAAAAATCACGCTGGCGAATTTGATTTAGCACATATTCATGCTTTATTTTCTCCTATTAGTAGTGCGGCAGCAATAGTTTGTCGTCAGCAAAAGTTACCTTATATTTTGCGTCCTTTAGGTACTCTTGATCCGGCTGATTTACAAAAGAAAAAACAATTAAAAAAGCTGTATGTAGAACTTGTTGAACGTCACAATTTAGCAGGTGCAGCAGCTATTCATTTTACTAGCGACCAAGAAGCAAAAATATCAGCAAGATTTGGCGTAAATACACAAGATTTGGTGATACCTTTGGGGGTGAAACCTATTCAGAAAAATTATCAAAGTGTCATCCGCCGTCAGCTAGGAATAGCGGAGGATATACCTTTAATACTGTTTATGTCGCGTATTGACCCCAAAAAAGGGTTGAATTTGTTGATTCCTGCTTTAGAAAAAATGTTGGATAATGGGTACAAGTTTCATTTTGTTTTAGCTGGGACAAATCCTCAAGACCCAGATTATGAACAAAAAATTCAAACTCAAATCGAAAATTCACTATTGCGATCGCATACTACCATTACAGGTTTTGTTAGTGGTGAGTTAAAAGCCGATTTACTGCAAGCTGCTGATTTGTTTGTTTTGCCTTCTTATTACGAAAACTTTGGTATCGCGGTGGCTGAGGCAATGGTAGCAGGGATACCTGTAGTTATCTCTGACCAAGTGCATATATGTCCGCAAGTAAGCAATAGTGAGTCGGGATGGGTGGGTTCAACAGATGTTTCAGCGTTGTTTGAGTTACTACAACAAGCTTTGCAAAATCCCCAAGAACGCCAACGTCGGGGACTAAATGCTCAAAAATATGCCTTAGAGCATTTTAGTTGGGATGCGATCGCTCGCCAAATGATTCAAGCTTATCAGCAAATTCTCACTCACTAACAAACCACAGAGAACAAGATTTCATCTGCATTCATCTGCGGTTAATTATAGCGGTTCTCACTTTAATGCAATACAATCGTCACCTCACCCCGTATTTACTAACGCAAATACTCCCCTCTCCTTGGTAAGGAGAGGGGTTGGGGGTGAGGTGAAAAAATCTATTTCATGCAAACGAGAACTGCTATATTCTTGAGATATTTGGCTAAAAAGAAGTTTGGCTAAGGTTTTTTACTTAATTGCTTGCAAGCGAGTATCTACCGTGATAATTTAGACATATATAAGTAAAAATATTTTAATTGTTAATTTTGAACTCCACCATTGTGGAAAATGTTGCATTAACTTTAAATAATGCACAAAAACAATTTCGATTTAAGTACTACAGCATATTTTTACTTTTAAGCTTAATTATCTTCCCAAAATTTACGTCTGCTCAATCCATTCCACCAGCAGGAGTTAACATTCCCCCAACTTTACCAGAAATACTCGACCAAACGATTCCTAAACCGTCACCTTCATCTACTCCATCTACTCCTACTAATCCTACTGCGCCTATTCTTCCATCTCCTGCTATACCAACGCCATCAGATACAACTTTTCCTAATAATGAAAGTTTTTTAGTCAAGAAAATTGATGTTTTAGGAGCTACAGTTTTAAAAAATGAAATCGCTAAGTTAATTCAGCCATTGCAGAATCGTCAAGTTACTTTTGCAGATTTGCTAAAACTACGTTCGGATATTACTGAGCTTTATATTAGCAATGGCTACATTACTAGTGGTGCATTTTTGCCCAACAATCAACGGCTGACTGATGGTGTGGTAAAAATTCAGGTGGTAGAAGGAGAATTAGAAAAAATTGAAATTACTGGCTTGAGGAGATTAAGATCAGTGGTAATGACACAATTACTGGTAACAGTGCTGCTAATGTTTTGTCTGGTGGTAGGGGCAATGATATTTTGATTGGTGATATACCGCTCACCTACCAAACTTATACGTTTAGTAACACATCTGCTCTCAATATCCCTAACGAATCTACCATTAATTATAATCTCACAGTCAGTGGTTTAAGTGGTGCGATCGCTGATGTCAATGTCACCTTAAATATTACCTACACATATAGTTCTCACCTCGATGTTTTCCTGATTAGTCCTACAGGAACTCGTGTGACATTATTCACAGGTGTGGGGAGTATTTTCAGTAATTTCACCTCCACAGTATTAGATGATGAAGCCACAACATCAATTACTTTTGGTAATGCTCCGTTTACTGGCACTTTTAAACCACAGGGATTACTATCAGCTTTTGATAATCAAAATCCTAATGGTACATGGAGACTAGAAGTTACTGATAAATATGTTGGAGGTGTAGGGACACTCAATAACTGGTCGCTGAACTTGAGCTTTCCTGCTACATCATCAGTGAGCAATGATACTCTTAACGGTGGTAAAGGTAACGATACAATGCGCGGTGGTGCTGGTAATGATACTTATGTTGTTGATAGCACTGGAGATGTGATTACAGAAAACTTGAATCAAGGTACAGACACGGTTCAGTCTTCTATCACTTACACTTTAGGAGCCAACTTAGAAAACCTGACTTTGACAGGTAAAGCTGCAATTAACGGGACTGGTAACACTCTCAATAACTTGATCGCAGGTAACAGTGCTAACAATAACCTCAATGGTGGTACTGGCAATGACGCGCTAAATGGTGGTGCAGGCAACGATACTCTGATTGGTGGCACTGGCAATGATACTCTGATTGGTGGCGCTGGCAAGGATACACTCACAGGCGGTACGGGAAGCGATCGCTTTACTTTCACTTCTCGGACTGAAGGGATTGATAGAATCACTGATTTTAGTGTAGTTAGTGATACTATTGCTGTGTCGAGGGCTGGTTTTGGTGGCGGGTTAGTTGCTGGTGCGGCGATCGCGGCTAGTCAATTTATCATCGGTACAGCAGCGACTACAAGTAGTCAGCGATTCATCTATAACAATACAACAGGTGGGTTGTTCTTCGATGCAGATGGTACAGGTGTGAGTGCTAGAGTGCAATTTGCTACGCTCAGTACTGGACTGGCGTTAACTAATGCAGATATTTTGGTGACTGCATAGAGAGATTTTTCAGTAATCAACCACTATTTTTGTAGAGTAAGCGAGATACTTACTCTACAATTTTATCAATGATTACATAAAATAATTATGGTCAATAATTTTTTGAAATCAATAACTACTTATGGGCTAACAGTTTTATTTCTAACTAGTTTCATACTTTGTCTATGTTTGGGTAGTCTGGTCAATGCTCAAACTCTTGATGCTGCTCAACTTGTTAATCAAGGTATTGCAAGTTATCAAAAAGGAAATTTTCAAGCTGCGATTAAACCTTGGCAGGTTGCTGTTGAATTGTATCAAAAAAATAATGACTTGCGGAATGTGGCGATCGTCAATGAAAATTTAGCTAGAACATATCAAAATTTAGGTGATACGACGTTAACTCTGAATTATTGGGAAAAGGTAACAGCATATTATCGCTCTCAAAATAAATGGCAAAAAGTTGGGCGAATGTTAACAGAAACAGCGCAAGTTTACAGTCATGCGGGACAAACAAAGAAAGCTGTTAATCTTTTATGTGGGGTAGTTTATGCAAAAGTTCCTGAAAAGTTAAGTTGTCAATCTGGGAGCGCGTTACAAATTGCTTTAGCACAAAAAGATAATTCAGGTGAACTTGCAGCTTTAGGAAGTTTAGGGGAAGCTTATCGTCTCCAAGGTAATTATGATGTAGCAATTAAATATTTAGAAACAGCTAAAAATCATCAAAATCAAACATATAATTTTGCAATTTTCAATAGTTTAGGAAATGCTCAGGCAAGTCGCGCCCAACTTCGCAATCTACAAGCAAAATCAGCCGCGAAACAAAGATTTTTTAAAGCTGACGTGTTTCAAAAACAAGCAGTAAATGATTATCAAGCTGCGAGAAAATATTTTCTATCTAGTATCGAAATCGCCAACAAGCAAAATCATCAACTCGGTGAATTGCGGAGTCATTTAAATTTAATTCAGCTTGCTTACCGCACTATAGATACAAATTTATTTAATCCCAATCAAGTAAAAGTAAACATCCAGCAAGCTGGAGAACTTCTGAAGAAATTACCAGATTCTGTAGATAAAGTATACGCAACAATTGATTTAGCTAATTTACCTGCTATTGATGTTGAATTAACTTCACCTTTCACGCAGTGTTTCAAAACTCGCAGACTACCAGAAATAGAAGTAAAGCAACTATTCTACCAAGCTATAAAAGTTGCCAAAACTTTGCAAAATTTTCGTGCTGAATCCTATGCTTTGGGTATGTTTGGACATTTTTATGAGTGCCAAAGTCAAAAAGATTATCCATTAGCTTTAGAATTAACTAATCAAGCGATTTGGTTAGCTGATCAAAATTTGCAAGCAAAAGACAGTTTGTATTTATGGGAATGGCAAGCAGGTAGAATTTTTAGCAAACAGGGCAAAGTTAATGAGGCATTAATTTCTTATCAAAGAGCATACAATACTCTAGAAGAATTACGCAACAATATTTTACTTACTAACCGCGACTTTCAATTTGATTTCCGTGATATTGTTGAACCTGTTTATCGTGAGTTAGCACAGATTCAATTAGATTTAGCTGTATCTAACACAAAAAATAATAAAAGTCGTAACCAGCAATTAAGTAGTGCGTTAGTTACTATCAACTCTCTACGTTTAGCAGAAATTCAAAATTACTTTGGTAACGATTGTATTTTACAAGCTTTTAACAATAACACTGCAAATCAAGCATTAGAAAAAGAGACTGCTGTAATTAGTTCAATTATTCTTCAAGATAAAACAGGAATTTTACTCAGTTTACCTAATCAAGAAGAACATCTACATTGGATAGAAGAAAGTCGAGAAACTTTTCAAGATAAAATTGCTGGATTCCGCGATGGATTATTGGAACAACAGGCTATAAATTATAATACATCTGATGCCGAAAAGCTCTATAATTTAATTATTCGTCCGCTTGAAAAATATTTAGAAACCCAAAAAGTTAAAACTTTGGTGTTTGTCCAAGATGGATTTTTGCGTGATATTCCAATGGCAACTCTTTATGATAAAAAAGATAGTAAATATTTAATTCAAAAATATGCTGTTTCTACGACTTCTAGTTTACAGTTAACTGATTTAAAAAAAGGTAATAGTTTAGGCGATCGCGCTTTAGTTTTAGCTTTAACTCAAGACAGTCAAATTGACGAGGTAAATTTTAACAAACTAGAGTATTTATCTTTAGAACTAGAAGCAATTAATAAAACATTTCCCAAAAGTAAAAAATTAGAGAACGAACAGTTTTTACCAGAAAACTTTCAAAAAGAAATTCAAAATAAAGCTTATCCAATTATTCATATCTTGACTCATGCACAGTTTGGTATTATCCCGGAAGATACATTTTTAGTTGCAGGTAATAATCAAAAACTAACGATTAATCAACTAGAAATGATCCTTCGTCAATCTGGTAATGTTTCTAACTCTGTAGAATTATTAACCTTAACAGCTTGTGAAACTGCTACAGGTAACGATCGTGCGACATTAGGTTTAGCAGGTGTCGCATTGCAAGCAGGTACAAAAAGTGCTTTAGCTTCATTATGGCCTGTAGATGATGAATCTACAGCTTACTTAATTGCTGAATTTTATGATAAATTGCGTAATTCTGGAATGAGTAAAGCACAAGCATTACAAGCAGCGCAGGTAGCATTAATTAACGCCAAGCAAACACCAGAAATTGATGATAGATATGATCATCCTTACTATTGGTCAGCGTTTATTTTAATTGGAAATTGGTTGTAGGTTTTGTTGCTAATTCACCTATTAAATAGGTTAGAAAAATTACTGGTCTTGAATTGCGATCGCTTGTAAGTTTTGAACTCTTTTTTTAACTGCGTCTTCTTTGTCTTGAGGTCTTGGTGATTCATATTCCGCCAAATCTTTAACTAAAGTTGCACCTATTTTTCCTAATTTACCAGGATTTGTTAACTTCAAAGCTTCAGTTAAGGCTTCATACCATAAACTTTCTTCAGCATAAATATCGACTTTTTGTGAACTATCATTAGTCCGCAATAATTTACTTTTGAGTGTCGATGATATTTCAGTGACAACAAATTCAGCAGCTTCGAATATTTTACTTCCAGAACAATCAATAGCTAACAGCCAAAGATATTTTTTACCTACAATTAAATCAGGATTTTCTTCAGGAAGAGGTATTTTAAAAATACCTGATTTGACCTCTTTTGTAATTGTATTGCCTATTTGGGTTACTTTGTTGTCTGAACTAAATTCAAAAATTCTCAACTCTACTTTTTGAGGATTAGATATAAAACCGACAAAAGTAGGACGTAAAGAAGTAGTATACCCAACGTATGTTTGCGGTGCAAGTAATGTTAGAGGTATTCCCTGGCTTGATTGATTTGGACATCCCCGCTTTCCTGCGCTTCTGCTATAGTCACTTGCAGGTTGACGATTAGTTGGTTTAAAAGCGGCGATCGCAACTGGCATGAAAAATAATAACAAGCTAAGACTAGCAATAGCAATAAGACTTACATCCAAACCTTTTAAAATATCTTTCTCTTGACATTCTCTGCAATTCAATTTTAAGTTGAATATGTTCTTAATAACTTGCTGCATATTTTTTTATTGATTATTCATCAACTTCCATGTAATTTGACAAACTGTTCCTTTAGGAGATAATGACTCTCGCTGAAAATCGCCTCCCAAGTTATCAGCAATATTTTTGAGTTGTTTTGTCCCTTTACTTTCAAATGATGAAGTCAGTCCACAACCGTTATCTTTAATCATGAGAGTATAAAAATTGTTTTCTTGCTTCCCAATCGCCTCAATCCGTTTAGCACCTTGAGCATGTTTACCTACATTACATAAAGCTTCTTCTAAAAATAAACAAAGTTCTTGCTTATTTGTTAAACTCAAATATTTATCATCTATTGGATCAAATGTCCGAACTTTAACATTAATTTTATTAAAATATTCTAAATTTTTTCTTTCAATAGTACTAGTATAAACTTCATAAAAAAGTTCATGGATAGGTCTTTTTAAATCTAGTTTGAGACCACTTCCTAAAAGCAAACTTTCATTTGACTTTAAAGCTTCGACTCTTAAGTATTCACCGATCGCCCGAATTTCATGATTCAATTTTTCTAGATTGAGTATTAACTTTTCATTTTCTAAATTACCTGTGCATGCTTGTATTAATATGTTAGCTAAACTTTGTAATGGGCCATTATGAATCAGTGTAAATGTATGTTCAATTGTTTGTTGTCTTTCATTAATTTTAGATTTTTGTGCTTGGTCATGTTTATAAAATGCAAATGCACTTAATCCTAAACCATTGATAATTAAGTTAGGTGCTATGGGAATCCACCAACCCAATAAAATTAACAAATAAGCTATACTAGTTAAACAAAAACTAGCGAGAATCATAATTAATAAAATTTTCCAAATATTTTGATTCACCATACCAATAATAATTGGAATTAAACCCCAAGCGATGATCCATAAATATTCCCATACTTGAGACCAAGATTTTAGTATTGGTCTACCGTGAAGAACTGCATTAATTATTTGAGAAGTAACATGAGCATGAAATTCTACGCCATAAATATGTCCAGCAATTTTTGAGCTAGTAGTTGCTGAAGTATTGAAAAAATCAGCAACACTGGAGGCTGTGACACCAATAATTACAACTTTATTTTCTAACCATTGGGGCTGAAAATTATTACTTTTAATATCATTGAAAGAGAGAAATCTAAATGGTTTCTGACTACTCCGAAAATTAACTAATGTCTTTAAACCAGTATCATTCGCTCCTACATAACCTCCAGAATTAGCTAAAAATCTAGGTATTTCTGTATTGGCAAATCGTATAGTATTAGGATCATGTTTACCTGTTTCGATACTGATACCTTGTACAGACAAATAAGTTTTTGCTAATTGCAACGCTAACGAATATTTATCTTCATCTTGGTTTTTCGGATTTGTTGTCCAAAGTAAATAGCGTCGATACTTACCATCTTGATCCGCTATGACATCAGAAAAACCTATTTGTTCTGGTGGTAGTGATGGTGGTGGTAAAATTTCTTCAGGTGGTAAAACTTTTTCAATACCAATCAAGTTTTTGGATTGTCGAAATACTTTGATAATTTCTTGATGACCTGGTTCCACAGCCATGTTTCTGACAATATCAAGTCCAATGACTGTTGGTTTAGAAGTTTGAATTTTTTGAATTAATAACGCAATTTCTCGGTCTGAAAGCGGATAGCTTTTTGTGCTATCTATATCTTGTTCTGTAACGCCAACAATTACAACTCGTTTGTCGGTTCTTTCATCTGGACGAAAACGTAAAAATGTGTCGAAAGTTATTAATTTTATATGTTGTAATAATCCAGTTAAGCGAGCAATTATAATGATGATTAAAACAGTGATTCCTGGAATTGCTGTTTGTCGCAAGATAGCAATCTCTTGTTGAATTTGTTTTTTGCTAAACAAGCTCATAAATAATAATTGACTATTGACTGTTGACTCCTAACTAATCAATTAATCCTTCTTGACGAGCGCGAATTTCAGTTTGAATTCGCATGTTTTTACCTTCTTCTGGATAAACACCAAGTATATCTTGAATTTTTGTCCAGTATGTACGTACAGCACGTTCTGATCTGTACATCTGTAAAGAAATCTGTTTATCTGTTAATCCTTTTTCAAAGGCTAATTTTAACACTTCTAACCATTCTGGTTTAAGTTCTAATGATGTATTAATATCTTTAGTATGAGTTGCACCTTGTAGTGCTAGATTAGCCCGAATTAACATTTCATATTCCGATAATCCTTTATCTGCGATCGCAAAGCCACCTTGATGTTCATCAATCTCGTGTTTAATCCTAATTAATGCTTTGACATAGCTACTCTGCACTAAAAAATTCTGTTGTGGGTATTGCTTAAGCAAGTGTTTGATTAAGTTTAGACCTGTATCGATCTGAGCAATAATTCCAACTTGTTCTGGTATGGACAAATCCATCACAATTAAGTCAAACTTAGAATTGACAATTTGGGCGATCGCTTCAACTGCCGTATTTGCTTTGGCGATCGCTGCATTTGGATATCGTTGTTGTAATATGTTGAGGGTTCCACTTAAAATTAATTGATGGTCATCAATAACTAAAATTTTTAGTGTTGATGATTGTAGTAAATCTTGATTCATTATTAATCGATCACCACTAACCATATCTTTCTCTACAATCAACTATTTTAGGATCAATAGACACTCAAAATATCGACGATAGTTGCTACCCTGAAAAATGTCAGAGTATAGGGGTGTACGATGTAGAAAATGATATGAGAAAAATTTTCCTAATTCGCTCGTTCCCACTGGCGTTGAATTTCTGTGATAGTTTTATTATCAGGTGGTGGCAGAATTTGCATACTTGGCTTAACTTCCGCACCGGGAATATTTTGACTCCACGGACTATTAGGTACAGTCTTGAAATCGACATTATTATTCACCGGACGAAAACCATATTGGACAAACACTGCTTGTTGTTCTGGTTGAGTAAGAAAGTCTAAAAATTCTTTTGCGGCTTTTGCTGTACCTGCATCTACGTCTCGTCGGACAATTGCTGCTGTGGCGGTAGTTTCAATTGACGGGTCTAAATAATAAATTTGGTAAGGTTTGCCTTTGCTGGCGGCTGATTGTTGCCAACGGTGCAAGGCTATACTTTCATATACAGTTGCAACATCAGCATCGTTGGGGCCTCTGACAATAAATTCTTGCAGCAGAATATCTGTAGAACGAGGCGGCTGATAAACGGATTTTTTAATTAAACTAAACAGTAACTGCACCGATGAATTGTTGAAACTATCAGCGTTAATAGTTCCACCTAATTTTGATTGTGTCCACAAGTTCAAAGTTAACTGACCACTATTCGACCGAGTGGGGTCTGTGGTGACAAAATCAAAACTACCCCAATTACTTGAACCGCCAACTTTTTCCCAGTTACCTGCTTGCATTGCTTGTTCAAGCCTTGACCATTGAAAGCGTCCATTAGGGAAGAGAACTTTACCGCGTTCTGGCCAAGCGATACCTACTAGTAGAGTTCTTGCCAGTGGTCGGGGAGAATCGTAAAAGGGTTCGGTTTGATTAGTCGTGCGGAGGCGATCGCTTAATTCTGATAAAATTTCTCCATTAGCTGGAATTAATATTGTCGGTTGAAACTTATTCTTCTGGTCAATATAGTTGTTAACTATTTCTTGAGAACCTTGAAATTCTAGTTCTAATTTAATATTAGGATTTGCCTGCTCAAATTTTGCTTCTAGTTGTTGAAGTGGTTCTTGCAGTTCTGTACCACTGACAATAATTACTGTTTTTCGTAAACCAGGAATTGGGATGTAAGTTAAACCCAAGGCTGCTATAATAATGGCAACTGAAGTAATCAGTCTTGAGGATTTTGATTGTTGCTTGACTTGAGAGTTAATTTGTAATCTCAGTGACATAATTTTGATTATTTGCGTATTAATAAATCGAGATTTTCTAATAAACTATTCAACCCATCGCTAAGTAATTGTAACTCATTAATTTGTTGAGAGTCAGTTAAGTCAGCAGCACGCAGTTTAGTTTGTAACTGCTGCAATACTCCAGTACAATCTTGAATTAAAGTTGAAATATTAATTATTCTTGCTAAACGTGTATCTTCGCCATCTTGGGCTAACTTAATGTTACGTCTGAGACTGTCTGCCAGTTGATTGAGATGTTCCTTAGCTACACCAGAACTGACATTCAACTTTTGTTCTACCTCCTGCAATTGCTGCTGTAAAGAACTCAGCGACAGTATGGGAGTATTGCCATACAAATTAACTGCTACGGTGTCAATTTTTGGTGGTAATGTAGCAATGCGATCGCTGTTTATTTCCAATCCTGTTAAAAGTTCGATTTGAAACGAATCTGTTAGGATATTTTTGGCTTCTAATCGTAAGTTATCTGATTGCTTTACCAATGCTACAGCAGCAGTATGTACCGCGTGAATTTCTTGTTCTAGTTCAGAATTAGCCAATTCAAAATATTTTGGCTCACGGGATTTTAAAATACTCGCACTAATTAAAGTAATTCCCGAAGCAATTGGCAACACAATCTGACTTGGTAATTGCAAAAAACGCACTCCAAAAAACAGAGAAATTCCTCCCAATAAGACTGCTAACGGGTAATAAAGTGGATTTACTAATTTCATCAATGATCACCTATTCTGTATTCATCCGCAGTTTAAAACTCTACTTGTAAATTCGACATTAACTGCAAAATTGTCTCTGGGTTGCCTTGAGAATAATATCCTCCATTTAACTCAGCAATTTCTTGCAAAACATCAGGTTTAAACTCGCCTTCTTTACCATAGCCAATAGTAAAAAATCCAATTCTTTGGTCAGTTGAAAAACCACTTTGTTTCAACTCTTGTTCTAACTCATCTAACTTAATTTTTGAACCTGCATCCTCACCATCAGTTAATATCAACACAGCATTAATAGCATCTTTACGCAGATTTTTTTGTAGCCAGTTTCTGGCTTCTAAGGCAGCGTCGTATAATTTTGTACCACCGTCAGCTTGGAGTCCATTGACAAATTGCCAACCGCGATCGCGCCCTTGGGGTGTACCATCTACCAAGACAGGTGGACGAATTTCCGAATCAAAATCAATCAACGCAATTTGCTCTTTTGGCCCCAAGTTCTTAATGTAATTTTGTAAAGTATTCTGTACAGCAGGTAATTTATCACCTGACATTGATCCTGAAGAATCGACAACAACCACCACCAACGAAGGTTTTTTCGCCAATTCCTGCCAAGATTTCAGCATTGCGTTTACAACCTCTGGCTTTGGCGGACGTAAAGAATCATACTTAGCTTGGGCATCAACCCCAAATTCTGACGTAAACTTAGCACCTAAAGCGACTCCTGGCGTTCCTGGACGTAAACCTAAATCAGTAGCAATTTTTTGTGTATCAGGCGACTTCCAATAAGCAATAAATTTCTCCGCCGCCGCCTTCTCATCCGGACTTACCCAAGGTGCATTTGGTACAATCGCCCGCATATTAGAAGTAAATGTTGCCTTGGGATAAACTGCTTCATAACGCTGCTGTCCCTGTGGTAGTCCTGAATTGGCAACAATTACACTTGATTCATACACAGAACCAACTGAAGCCCAAAATGGCCCGTTTTTTACCATTGCTTGGGCAAGAGAATTAGTAGAAACGCCGTAACGAGTAATTTTGCTTTGAATTTGCTGAATTTGGGGTTGAAACTTCTGCACATCCGCCACAGTTATTTCTTCAGGACGTTTACCCGATACACTGGCATATTGTGCTACTAGTGTTTGCAACCCAGAATTAGAACGAGTTGGGGCAGAATGTACATAGTGAACTGTCAACAGTGGAGAAGCTGAATCAATTTCACGGTGAGTTTTAGCTGTTACCAAAGCTTTATAAGGATCAGCTACCTTTCGCAAACCAGCAGCTATATCTGCTTGTGCCATAAACACCATTGGAGTATTGGTGATGAGTTGTGATTCTGTAATTTCTGGAATGTAATTTTTTCCCGGAACCAGTTGGTTTATCCGGTAAATTAACTGACTGTGATATATATCTCCATCCAGAGAAATAATTGTCGGAAAGTCTGGTGCATCAGCTTGCACTATACCCTTTTGCAATTGATCTGCTAAAGCAACTACCTTAGTGACGACATCGCCACTACCTATTGCTTCGCATCTCACCTGAAAAGCTGTACCATTATCTAGCTTTGGTTGTGTTGCATTAAAGTTTTTTGCTGCTTGGTTACAGAAGTCTCCCAAAGCGCTGCCTACCAACAGTTTGACTTTTAACCCTGTAAAATTGTCTTCTGAATTGGAGTTAGTGTTACATCCCGTCATTAACACTAAAGCAGAGATGACTAGAAGATGCTTAACGAACCGAGACTTTTGAAAAATCATGTACTTCTCCCAGAACGATTAGTAATCTAGCAATCTCTGCAATGTATTGGTGGAATTCCGATTCTATTGTGTGATCAGAAAGTTAATTTCTAGTTAATTGATTAAGTGTAAAAGACAAACATTATATCTGTATAATAATCAAGCCTCATCTAGTTACACTGCATCTATCCCTGTCGCTGTGCTAAGAACTTAAAATTTTGTAAAAAATAGCTAAAAGCCGATAGGGAAACCGATGTTTTATGTGATGATAGCAAAGTAGACTACATCTGGCTTTTTATCTACAGGGAATCTCTCATGACTCTCCATCTTGGTGATACAGTACCCAACTTTACGCAAGCCTCTACACATGGCGACATAAATTTTTACGAATGGGCAGGTGACAGCTGGGTGGTGCTGTTTTCTCACCCTGCTGACTTTACACCTGTTTGTACTACTGAACTAGGTACAGTTGCGAAACTGAAACCCGAATTTGACAAGCGCAACGTTAAAGCGATCGCACTCAGCGTTGATAATGTAGAATCGCATAACGGCTGGGTAGGCGACATCGAAGAAACGCAAAACACCTCACTCAACTACCCAATTTTGGCAGACGCGGATCGTCAGGTTTCTGACCTTTATGACATGATTCACCCTAACGCCAACGCAGCGGTAACAGTGCGTTCCGTCTTTGTTATCGACCCTAACAAAAAACTACGCCTCACCTTCACCTATCCTCCCAGCACCGGACGCAACTTTGACGAAATTTTGCGAGTAATTGATTCACTGCAACTCACCGATAATTACAGTGTAGCTACCCCAGCCGACTGGAAAGATGGTGATGATTGCGTTATCGTCCCCTCCCTCAAAGATCCAGAAGTGCTGAAAGAAAAATTCCCCAAAGGCTACCAAGAAGTTAAACCCTATCTGCGGTTAACTCCTCAGCCTAACAAGTAAAATCTCATCATGATTTCACAACAAGGCGCAAAGTTGCTTCTACCCTTGGCGACTTTGCGCCTTTGCGTGAGAATAAAAATAAAGCCAGTTGCCTAAGCATTATGCGTTTATCTCCCTTAGTGCTGCAAATTCCGCCTTCAATGCAAATGACAGACGAACAATTTTTTGATTTCTGTCAAGTGAATCGTGACTTACGCATTGAAATGAATCAATTTGGAGAAATCTCAATTATGCCACCAACAGGTTCAGAGACAGGCTATCGAGGAGGTAATATATTTGGGCAGCTGTGGGTATGGTCAGAAAAAGATGGTACAGGTATTTGTTTTGACTCTAGTACAGGATTTACTTTATCCACGGGTGCAAAACGCTCTCCCGATGCTTCATGGATAAAATTAGAACGCTGGAATACTTTATCATCAGAACAACAACAAAGATTTGCACCAATTTGTCCCGATTTTGTAATTGAATTGCGATCGCCAAGCGATAACCTCCAACCTCTGAAAGATAAAATGGCAGAATATATGCAAGAACCAGGGGTACAGTTAGGTTGGTTAATTGACCGCAAGCATCGCCGAGTTTATATCTATCGTCCTGGTCAACCAGAGGAAATTTTGGAAAATCCTGAAACTGTGAGTGGTGAACCTGTCTTGCCTGGATTTATTTTGAATATGAATAAGGTTTGGTAGTACAATTTTTGAGGCATTATGCTGTCACATCCCTTAATGATTCAAATTCCGCCTTCAATGCAAATGACAGACGAACAGTTTTTTGAGTTCTGTCAAGTGAATCGTGACTTACGCATTGAGCGAGATAGATTTGGAGAAATCTTAATTATGCCACCAACAGGTTCAGAGACAGGTAATCGAGAATTTAATATTGCTGTACAGCTAGGAATTTGGACAGAACAAGATGGTACAGGTATAGCTTTTAGTTCCAGTACAGGATTTACTTTATCCACGGGTGCAAAACGCTCTCCCGATGCTTCCTGGATGAAACTAGAACGTTGGAATACTTTATCATCAGAACAACAACAAAGATTTGCACCAATTTGTCCCGATTTTGTGGTGGAATTGCGATCGCCAAGCGATAACCTTCAACCTCTGAAAGATAAAATGGCAGAATATATCAAAGAACCAGGGGTACAGTTAGGTTGGTTAATTGACCGCAAGCATCGCCGAGTTTATATCTATCGTCCTGGTCAACCAGAGAAAATTTGGGAAAATCCTGAGACTGTGAGTGGTGAACCTGTCTTGCCTGGATTTATTTTGAATATGAATAAGGTTTGGTAGTACAATTTTTGAGGCATTATGCTGTCATCTCTATTAGTCATACAAATGCCACCTTCAATGCAAATGACAGACGAACAATTTTTTGAGTTCTGTCAGATAAATCGTGACTTACGCATTGAAATGAATCAATTTAGAGAGATCTCAATTATGCCACCAACAGGTTCCGAGACAGGTAATCGAGAATTTAATATTGTTGGTCAGTTGTACGTTTGGACAGAAAAAGACGGAACAGGAATAGCGTTTAGTTCCAGTACAGGATTTACTTTATCCACGGGTGCAAAACGCTCTCCCGATGCTTCCTGGATAAAATTAGAACGCTGGAAAACTTTATCATCAGAACAACAACAAAGATTTGCACCAATTTGTCCCGATTTTGTAATTGAATTGCGATCGCCAAGCGATAACCTTCAACCTCTGAAAGATAAAATGGCAGAATACATCAAAGAACCAGGGGTACAGTTAGGTTGGTTAATTGACCGCAAGCATCGTCGAGTTTATATCTATCGTCCTGGTCAACCAGAAGAATGTTTAGAGAATCCCGCTCAAGTGAGTGCAGATCCAATTTTACCGGGATTTATCTTAAATATGTCTAAGATTTGGTAGTTCTGAAGAAAAACTCTTTTCAACCCTATACCCCTAAACCCTTAAACCCTTACACTCCTTTTTTGATAAGTGTTGTGATATTACAAGCAATATAACCAATTGCTAAAGGAGATTTATCATTTAAAAGCAACAGAATGCCTTCAAGAGTTTGCAGATAGTTTGCACCATAAATCCGCCACAGTTTTTCTTGAAGTTGATGCAAAATGCGATCACCGACAATATCATCACTACCCGGCCGTAATAACCAATGGGTTCGCAGGATTTTAAAATTACAAATATCATGACTCTGCAGAACCTGAATTATTTCTTGAGCAGTACGTTCCACTAATTCATCAGTGACAATTTTCATCACCAGTGGTTGCAAAGTAAAAGCAGGTTCACCACTACAGATCCATTTTTCCAAAAGCGATCGCCTTTCCAAAAAGACAATTGCTGCTAAAACTGTGGCAGGATCAAGAGCAGTGAGCAAATGAGTTTGCAATCGGCTGAAAGAAACTGGTTGTTGCCAGATTGCTAACCAATAGAGAATATCTTGTTCTAAATCGCCCAGTTGCTCAAACTGTTGTTTAAGGATATCACGCAAGCGATCGCCAATTACTATGGTATTTTGACTGAGAAAGGCGGCGATATTCCCAGCAAACACCGACTGAATTAATGGGGTGACAAGTTTCAATGCTAAAGGATTGCCGCGATAAAGTTGAATTAAAGTTGATAGTCCGAGTTCTTTACCTGTAAATCCTCTGGTTTGCAATAGTTCTACAGCCTCGGCTTTTGATAATCCTTTTAAAGTCAGACTGCGAACAGTTTTTGTATTAGATTCAATAATGTTTGGTTGTTCACGACTGGTGAGAAGAATACAACTTTGATGGTGAGCGCGGCTTAATTGCTGGATAAATTGTTGATAGTGGTTTTTTGACTCATCCAAACCATCTAATATCAGCAAATATCGGCGTTGTTGCAAGCAGTGGATGAGTTTTGCTGTGTCCTGTGGAATATCATCAACAACAGTTTGCTCAAAGGTGTTGAGCAGTCCATCTAGCAGGGAACTTAGGGATGGTGCAGCATGAAGCGATCGCCAAATTAAGCCATCAAATTGTAACTGAATCCGGTCGGCTAAAGCCAGTGCCAGAGCCGTTTTACCAATGCCAGCAATACCTGTAATGGTAACTAATTTACAGCGATCGCCTAAAATCCATTCTTCTAACTGAGTTAATTCCTGGTTGCGTCCATAAAAACTTTCGACATCAGGTGCTTCATCCCAGTCAAGATATTGTGTAGAGAGTTCTGCGGAATCTGCATTAGGGATTTGTGCAATGCTTTCCCAATTGTGAATTCCCACAGCCTGACAGATAGCGATGAAAATTTCTTTTTGAATGCGATCGCCTTGCCAAAATCGCCGTAAAGTTGCTCTAGAAGTGTGAGCATCTTGCCACCAACGCGCCGTACTGGTTTTCGTCCAGCCAAGACGTTTTCGCGCCTTGTCTACAATTGCCAGTCCACTTGTTGATGCTTTGAGCGAGTTTGACATACAGACGGTAACAGGGTGAAAACTCCATTTTTATTTGACTTTTTTCATAAAACTTTACCTTATTTACCTTCAATCTGCTGTATATCCTAGTTTTAACCTGACTCACCATAAAAATCAGCCAAGATATCTCGAATTTCATTAGCACTAATATCTTCCCGGTCGGATTTAGAATAAATTGTTAGCAACAAAATACTTGTGGGTGATTCAACTTGATAAATCAGTCGGTATCCAGCACTTTTACCTTTTTGGATATTACTGTTGCGAACTCTCACCTTGTAAACAAAATATTCTTCCCCAAGTCCGCCAATTCTATCGCCTACAAAGTTGACCTGTTGTAACTGCTCAATAATCGGTTCAACATCAGAGCGAATGTTGCGAAATCTCTTGGAGAGCCTGTAAAGTTCTGCCTCAAACTCATCAGAGAACCGAATTGAAACCGTGTGATCACTCTGCATCAATTCTATCCCATAGCTCACTGATTGGTCTGGTTTGACCCATTTTTGCTTGCTGTAAGGCTCTCCTCAAGCTGGCTTTAATCTCCTCAACAGGTGTATCATCTGGATCAAATTCTTCTGTTTGTACCTGTTCTGGAATTAACACAATTACTCGTACTTGATGAGGGTAAGTTATTCCCTGAATCGGCTCATCTAAAACCAAATTTCCTTGAGCATCAATTTTGCCAGTTACTTCGATCGCTTTCATCTTGGCTCTACCAGATTTTGTAGGAGATCCTAACACGCTCAAATGCCAGCCAAGCATATCAAATTTGGCAGCACCATCAATAGAATAGTGATGTAGAGAGAAATTCAGCCATGAGCATCGTTATTCCTGATGAAATTTTAGTTGCAACCCGCATGACTGATGCTGAATTGAAACAAGAGATTGCAGTCATGCTTTTTCAGAAAGAAAAACTCACCCTTGCTCAAGCCAGTCGTTTGGCAGAGATGAACCGTATTCCGTTTCAGCATTTGCTTGCCAGTCGTCAAATTCCGGTTCACTATGGCGTGGATGATTTTGAAAAAGACATCAAAAACTTGCAGGAGATGGGTAGGTTGTGATTATTGTTAGCGATACTTCGTCTATCAACAATCTTGCAGCCATCAATTATCTGAGCTTATTAAAGCAACTTTACGGTACTGTTATTATTCCAGAGGCAGTTTACCAAGAACCAACTGATCCTGACTTTCCCGTAGCAGGTGCAAAGGTTGTAGCTTTTCTCTCTAGCAGGACTGAGTTAAGCTTGAGAAGGCAATATTGATCAAATCAATCTGTGAATTTCCAGCATTATTCTCGACTATAAATATGACAGACTCTATTGCTAACAATAGTGCTGAATTACTCTCTGTAGCTCAAACTGCCAAGATACTTGGTGTCACCCGTCAGCGAGTACACGACTTAATCAAGAATGGTCAAATTATAGCTTGCAAACTTGGACGTTATTACTACATAGAAACTGCTGAAGTAGAGCGATATCAGAATCAGCCGATGGGAAAACCTTATCAACCTCGTAGTACAAATACACCATAAACTCTATTGGCAATTGTCAATAGAGTTTTTAGACTAGATGTATACAGCAAAACTCAAATATACAGTAATGTTACCTTTTCAACTGATTGCTACTGATGTTGCACAACAACAAGAATTACAAGAAATTTACAAAAGTGAATATGGAATTCTCTATCGTGGAGATTGTCTAAAATTTTTATCAGTATTACCGCATGAATCTGTAGATATTGTATTTGCTGATCCACCCTTTAATCTTGGTAAAGAATACGGTAAAGGTGTGAGTGATCAGATGGCAGCTGATCAATATCTTATGTGGTCACAAAAGTGGTTAAGTGAGAGTATTCGAGTCCTGAAAACTGGTGGAAGTTTATTTGTATTCAACCTACCTAAATGGTGTATAGAATATGGTGCGTATTTGAATCAGCAAGGAATGAATTTTAGACATTGGATTGCTTGCAGAATGCCTAAAGCTTTTCCCAGAGGTAAGAAAATGTCTCCTGCTCACTATGGATTACTCTATTACACTAAAGGAGAACCAGCAGTTTTCAATAAAGTTTATACACCTATTCAAGTTTGCCGACATTGCGGGGGAGAAATTCGTGACTATGGCGGACATCGCAAAAAACTTAACGAGCAGGGTATTAATTTAATGGATGTTTGGGATGCACCAGAAGATGTTTGGAAAGATACTTCAGAAGCTAACTCTGATGAAATTTTATGGACATTAGCAGAAGAAATGTGGACTGATATTCCACCAGTGCGTCATCGTCAACACAAAAAACGAGTTCCTAACGAACTGGCACCAATTATGCTAGAGCGAATTATTGCAATGGCATCTCATCCAGGGCAAATTGTAGTTGATCCCTTTGGTGGATCTGGTACTACATTTTATGCAGCAGAAAAGTTACAGCGTTACTGGATTGGTTCAGAACTGGGGGATACAGATCCAGCTGTAGAAAGATTAACTGATCTGGCTAATGGAATCACAGAACAATGGGAATCGGCAAGGGGAAGCAAGAAATTCAAGCAAAGGAAAATCAATGCTTCACAACTTTCAATCCCCTATTCCACATAAATATTTGACCCAAAACATTTATACTAATGCACGACCATCTGTTCCTTTAGTCAGTGTTGGTACATTATTATCAATTTGATCATGTTCAATTACAAAAATTGCTAAAAAACCTTCTTGGAGTTGAACAGATCGCCAAACATCAAAGTATGGCTTTAATTCTTCGTAATTGCCAATTCTATCAGTTTTTGGCAATGAACCAATCACTGAGCATCAACTGAACACAAAACTGAGCATATCTGCCAAATAAACACACCTACGCTAGAGACATAACATAAAAGCGTGAGGTAACGAATATGACTCAAACTATAGAACGCCAAGCTGGTGGTTTATATGTTCAAACCCCTGAACAACAGCAAATAGCTTTCCCCCTCAAGCACACTGAGGTGCAAGCTAAAATTGCAGGCAATATTTCGCGGGTAGAAGTTACCCAAAGCTTTGAAAATCTCTTCACAACTACACTCGAAGCTGTCTATATCTTTCCATTACCTGATGAGGCGGCTGTTGATGATATGCTGATTCAGATTGGCGATCGCACCATTAAAGGCAGTATCAAAAAACGCCAAGAAGCACAGCAAATCTACGAAGAAGCTAAACAACAAGGACGCACCGCCGGACTGTTGGAACAAGAGCGAGACAACATTTTCACTCAATCCCTCGCCAACATTCAACCAGGTGAGCAAATTGATGTGATTATTCGCTACTCTGAAAGTCTGAAATTTACGGCGGGTAATTACGAGTTTGTCTTCCCGATGGTGGTAGGGCCACGTTACATTCCAGGGATACCTATTGAGGACAATGCAGGTGGTGTCGGTTCGACGGCTGCACCCATGACTCAAAATCAAGATACAGATTTAGTTCCAGATGGTTCACGGTTGAATGCACCCATCCTGCCATCGGCTACTCGCTCCCCCCATGATATTAATGTGACGATCGCAATTGATGCGGGAGTTGAGATTCAGGATGTGCAATCTCCTTCTCACCAAATCCAGATAGGTTATGAAGGTAAGCGGGTGTTGGTGAAATTAGCGGGTGGAGACACAATTCCTAACAAAGATTTGATTTTACGCTATCAAGTAGCAGGCGATCGCACTCAAGCCACCGTACTCACCCAAGCTGATGAACGAGGTGGACACTTTGCATTATATCTCATTCCTGCACTTCAGTACCGTCAGGATCAGGTTGTCCCTAAAGATGTAGTGTTTCTCATCGATACTTCTGGTTCGCAGATGGGTGCGCCACTAATGCAATGTCAAGAATTGATGCGCCGCTTTATCAACGGACTGAATCCTGATGACACCTTCAGTATTATTGATTTCTCAGATACGACTCGGCAACTATCACCTGTTCCTCTCGCCAATAATTCCCAAAATCGCACACGCGCCATCAATTACATCAATCAATTGAGTGCTAATGGCGGAACGGAGATGTTACGTGGGATTCGCGCTGTCTTGAATTTCCCAGTCACAGATCCCGGACGTTTGCGGAGTATTGTACTGCTAACGGATGGTTATATCGGCAACGAAAACCAAATTCTCTCAGAAGTGCAACGACATCTCCAACCAGGAAACCGCCTCTATAGCTTTGGTGCAGGTAGTTCTGTCAATCGTTTTTTACTCAACCGCATCGCCGAACTAGGACGGGGTATGTCTCGCATCATTCGCCATGACGAACCCACTGATCAGGTAGTCGAGAAATTCTACTGTCAAATTAACAATCCTGTTCTCGCTAACATTAATTTGCAATGGGAAGGTGATGGTGATTCTCCAATTATCTATCCTGCCACCCCACCAGACTTGTTTGCAGAACAGCCGTTAGTGTTATTTGGCAAAAAGCCAGATGCTCATTCTGGTAAACTGCACATTACTGGAATCGTTGCGGGTGGTACACATTATCAGCATACCTTTCACCTGAACTTTGAGGAAACGGGTAATCCGGCGATCGCTCAACTTTGGGGACGTTCCCGCATCAAAGAATTGATGAATCAGATGGTGCATGGTGAAACTAAGTTAGGCGTGGAAGCAGTGACGGATACGGCTTTGACTTATCAACTGTTATCGCAATATACAGCTTTTGTTGCTGTCAGTGATGATGTGCGTGGCAATCCGCTTAAGGGTTCTATTTCAGTGCAAGTACCCGTAGAAATGCCTGAAGGTATCAGCTATCAAGGTATTTTTGGCAATGCTGTTAGCGGTGCTGCGCCAGTCATCGCAAGGGCGATATCTGCTGCACCTGAGTTTTTGCAACGCAGAAGAACCCCACCCCTTCCAGCATCACCTCAAGCAGCGATGTCTCCTCCCGCACCACCTCCAGGAATGTTACAAGATGAAGAAGAGAAAATTGGCATCCAATACAGTATTTCATATGAAAGTTTTCAGGATGTCATAACTCCTTTACCGAGAATTGCTCCTATCCAGCATCTACAAGTTGTGAATGTGACAGGATTGAATGAGCAGATGATTGCTCTTTTGACTCAATATTTAGAATCTATGCAATTACCTGCGGGTTTCAGTGGTGATTTAGTGTTTGAGTTGCGGATAAATAAGACACGAGTTGTACAGGTAGTACTGGATGAGCAAGCTTCGTCTGTTAAGGAACAGACGGTAATTAATATTATCAGGCGATCGCTTATCTCTTGGCGACCCCCTAAAATGCGCTCAACTACAGTTTCGTTAACAGTTCGGGTGCAGTCGTAATATAAGTTTATACCGGGTCAACCCCGGTTTTTTTGTAGCTTAAAAAACTCTTTCTTCCCCTAATTTTTATTAGATAATACTGTATAAGCTTCATTAAACAAACGCATTTTTTCTTGCGCTTGTTTTTGCATCTGAGGTTGGTTAACATACAAATCCGGATGCCATTTTTTGACTAAAGTTTTATAAGCATATTTAATATCAGCAAAAGCAGCATCTTGTGGCACTCCTAAAATCTGATAGGCGCGAGAAATTTTATCTTTTTCAGTTTGGCTTTGGGGTGGTTTAGGTACTTGTGTATTTTGATTTGTCTGCTGCTTCCCATTCTGATAACCAGGAGAACGCATTTGTGCTTTCATTTGGGCAATTTCTTCATCTAATTCCCAAGCACAAAATTTTGCATCCACCTCTTCTGGTTTAGGGGAAGGTGGCGCAGCTTTTGGCGGTGGTGGCGGAGACGAATAAAGTTGTTGGCGTGGTGGTTCTACTTTTGTTTGAGTTTTATTAGTAGTATTTTCTGGCTGATTTTTAAATGAGTAGCGATAAACTCTCTGTTGTTGAGGAGAAGGTTCTGTAGATGGAATTTTAGGCTTGGGTATATCTAGATAAGGTTGATAATTTGAAGGGATTTTGGTTTGTTCTAACTCTCGCAGTAATTGATTAAAAGCATTTTGTAAGACTTGCAATTCTTCGTGCTTCCTCAATATTTCTGGTGTTTCTTGACTTATTTCTAAACGAATTACTCTTCGAGATTTTTTATCATATTCTTCTAAAATAGCTAAACTTTGGTTACTAAGCTGATAAAAATAATCTTCAGTTGCATCTATGCAAAGTTTAGCAACTTGTTGATGATAAGATTCGTTTATTGATTTTTCTTCTTGCTGTTGAATATTCTTGTTTAATAAATAAGAAATACTTCCAGCAACAGCCGCACCCACAGGGCCGCCTAAAACCCAACCAATACCGCTTCCAAGTGCGATGGAACCTGTTTCACTTAAGTTACCTGTATTATCTGGCTTGGGAGGTAAAGTGATTCGTGGTTCGCTAGGAAATGGTACGAATAAATCTTCTGGTCGTTCTGCTTGGAAAAATTCATAAGCTTGATACAACCATTTGACTACAGCTAGTTGCAACTGAGTGAGGTCTTTTTTTAGAGTATTTGTTTGCCAAGTTTTAAAGTTGTTTTCTGCTAAGGCAACTGCCGCATCAGCTTGATATTTTGCTAAAAGTTTGGATAAACTTAACCAGTCACATAACTCAGAAATACTTTTATTAAAACCTGTTTGAATTAAATTAACGGCTTTTTGTTTAATTTCAATTTTAGCGTTTTGTTTGTCAGTATATGTTTGAATTTCAGTATAAATAGGGTCAATTTTAGATTTTAATGCTTGCTGGAGTTGAGATGCGATCGCCTGCACTCTCGGCAACCTGACACCGCCACGATTTTGTTGTAAAATACCCACAATATTTTGCAAAGCAGTTTCAAACGCCACTAAACCACTACTGTTTGCAGCGGCTACATCTCCTTGTAATCTAGCCCTTAAAGCGGGTAAAGCATCAACCCGATATAAATTGCTAAAACCCGCAGGTAATTCGGCGCGAAAACTTTCTGCTACAAACAACAGGCGATTTTGAACTTGCTTTTGCTCCTCTGGCTCAAGTAAGTTCAGAAAATTAGCAACAAAAATAACGGTTTTAATTCCCCTATCTAATAACCAATCTCGCAAGTTTTCTCTCTCACCCAATGTCATTAACTTGCGTGCATCTAGTAATTGCACAACTAAATCTGCACCTAATAGTTGTTCTCTTACTAAATTATCTTGTTCATCTCTATCATTTGTACCTGGTAAATCAAGAAACTCTACACCAGTTTCTAAAAAAGTATGAGGACAAAATACTTCGACAGACACCACATCTTTCCGCATCTGTCTGTTGCCATCAAGAATGGCAAATTGCTGTAAAATTTCTGTGCCATTCCGGTAGACTTCTGTACCATCTGCCAACATGATGCGAGTCCGGACATTACTACCATACTTAACAGTAATTGCTGCGCCTGTTGTCGGAATCAAATCAATTGGTAAAGTGCGCGTTCCTAATATGGCATTCAGTAAGGTAGACTTACCATGATTAAAAGGGCCAAATACCGCAATTCTAAAGTTAGGGTTAGTTAGATAATTGTAAAGTGCAGATACATCTTGACTAAGTTGCGATGTAAGTTCTAAGTTTAATAATTTAGATGTCGACTTGAGAGAATCTGCTAAATTTTTGTATTTTTCATCCTGGTGTGACATATTTTCCTTATATAGCAATCCTCAATGAGTTATCAAAATTATTTGTTTAACAAACCGCAGAGACGCAGAGAAGCCAGTGCGTTAGGGAGACAGTGCCGTGGTGTTAGCGTAGCGATCTTCGACGTAGGAGCGTCGGCAGTGCGTTGGGGAGACAGCACCGTGGTGAGGCAACGCGGTCTTGGGGGTTTCCCCCATGAGCGATTGCCGACAGTCACGGAACTGCCGCGCATGGTTTCCCGACTTGAAGTAACTGGCGCGACACAGAGACAAGAATTAAGAGAGGTTTTCATGAATGATTTAGGACTGCTATATCTGCGCCTAGTTTTTATATTTTAACTATAGTTAAAAACAGATGAACGCAGATAAACATAAATAATTTATCTGCGGTTATTTTTTAACTCAACTATAGTAAGCGAGCAGACTACTATAGGAAGCTTCAATTTTTTGCAATTGCGCTATGACATCTTCTTGTAAGGTTTTTAATCGTTTTAACTCGCTTTCTCGATTGATTTCACGTGTTTCTTTTTGCTTGACTAAATTATCTAACTCAGATTTACGAGAAGTAATATCATCGTTAATTCGTTGACTTACTTCTTTTTCGTAAGTGTCAAAACATTCTTTGACTGCATTATATACAGTTTGTGATTGCTCGTGAGCGATTTGTGGTAAGTATCTAACTAACTCTTTTTTGGCAGTTTTAACTAACTCTTTACGTGCTTGGTCTGCTTGTAAAAATCCTACGCCTAAGCCGAGTAATGCAAAACCAATTGGCCCTAGTAGAACGCCTGTAACTGCTGTAATTACGCCACCTATACCAATTACAGTAAAGTAATTGAGCAGGATATTTTTCCAATCAAATCCTGCACCAGCTAATGCGACTCCAGCTAAATTTCCTTTAGTTAAAGATAATAATCCCATTGCCCATTTTGCCCAGCCTGGAGAGTTATCATTTTCTGTGGAAGTAGTAGCGTTAACGTTGACTTTTTGACCTGTGAGTTTTTCGGTGATTTCGTCTGTGATTTTGTTGTAGGATGCTCCATATTGTGCAGCGCTACAAGATAGTTTTTTAAATGCTGCATCAATCTCTTTCTCAGCAGTTAAAGTCCAAGCTGCCGATTTATCAGTGATATATTGTTCAAAGGCTTTTTGTAGTGCAGTATTAAAGGCTTCGCGTTTACCACTGCTGAGAAAATCTAACAGATTTAATTCTGGTTGATAGCGCAAGAAATCGCTTTCAAAGGTATTACCTAAGTTTAAAACATAGCTGCGAAATGATTCTGATATTGCGCGTGCTTGGGTATCTCTGGTGTTGATGATTTCTTTTTGAAATTGATCACGAATACCAGTGAGTTTGTTAAACTCTGGTTCTACTGACTCAATGCGTTTTTTGAGTTCTTCTACATCTTGGTCGAGTAAAGGTATGCGTCTGTCTATGGCTTCGCGGGTATGGTTACAGGCTTGTCTGGCTAAAGTTCTAACTTGACGGAGTTCTGCGATCGCCCGTTCTCTGGTAAGAAAAGTATTAATAGCTCCCATAAACTCAGGAAAGCCAGTTCCACTCAAATCAGCTTGGGGATTTTTTAACCGTCGCCTGAGTGCTTGTATTGATGAAATCTCAAACACGCGCTCATCATAAATATCTTGACCGTCTACATAACAATAATCAGCTAAATTTGCTTTAAATACTTGTCGAAGTCTATCTTCCGCTGCTTGCAATTCTTCTGTATCATCGGGATCAATTAATGATTCTTTTACTTGATCCCAAGCGTTAATTAAAAAGAAAACAGATAAGCCCCGACCTTTAATGTAATTTTCTAAATAACGTCTTTCACCTAAAGTACAAGGTTGCGAAGCTCTCATCACAAATAAAATTGCATGACAATTATTCACATAACCTAAAGATAATTCATTTCGTGCTTCTGTATCGTTCAATCCAGGACTATCAACAATTTCAATTCCTTTTTCGAGTAACGCTAAAGGATACTCAACGACTGCATAATCAACATCAGGAAACGCTTGTTTTTGCTCCTGCTCTAATTTTTTCGCTTCTGTTGGGTCAATGGTATATTTATACTTAAAACTTGGAAAATCTAGCTGCTGCGGACTTTTACCATCATTAAAATGAATGGTTACTTTCTTTTCTGGGCCGTAGCGTAAAATTGTTAAGACGGCAGTACAAGGATTAACATCACTCGGTAAAAGATTTTCCCCAATTAAAGCATTTAAAAATGTACTTTTACCACGCTTCATATCGCCTAATACTAAAAGGCGAAACACACCTTGACGGAGATTTTTACTCGCTAATGTAATATCTTCAATATTGCGTTCTAAACTCAGCTTTCCTGATGACGAGTCTCCAGCCAACTCTGCTTTTGTGATTGTCTCAGCCAAATTATTCAAATATATAGACATATCTGAACGTACTTGGGCTACCCGCTCTAAATCTTTAAGAAATTGGTCAGTTAGTACTTGATTACTCATGAAAATAACACCCTAATTACGGATTCTTGCTTGGTGATTCAAAAAATAGTTTGTAAGACATCCATACCAGTGCTGCAAGAATAATTACGCCAGCAATTGCTGAGGCTATTCTGACAGCAACCAGCGCCGCGACACCCAAAGCAAATAGCTTTCCGGCGAGGATAGCTTTTTTTACCCAAGGTTTTTGAGAATTTTCTGGCTGATGCTTTACCGTTTGATGAAAAGGTGCTTGAGAATTATGAACGTCAGCTTCTATTTCTCGAAGTCTCAATTCAACTTCTCTTTCGCGCAATAGACGTTCTCGCTGTTCTAGTTCTTGACGGCGCTCTTCTTCAGATTTCATCAGTGTTTACTCCGTTGAGAACAAAGAAATGATATCGGCACTCAAAAGTTAGTTACTGTGTATTTTAACTTACGAAAAAGTTTATAAACTCCAGTAAATTTACGGCTTTGAAGGCGATCGCTCTTGACGTTGCCGTAGGCATCGCTTGTGAAACTCAAGTTGGAATTTAGATTCCACAAAATCCATTACTATTCCAGAAATTTCAGGTAAATATAATAATGAGGCTTTTATACTTGACTTATATTTAGTAGTATTTTTTACTTAAATAATTAAATGTAAATGACATGGGAGGCTTATAAATGTTCCTCCCTACAATGATGGTTTGCGTGAAAATAAAAAAATAAAGTTGAGCGCTGAGGCTGCAACTCAGGAGAAAATTACTATGCTTTCATCGCCTTTAGTAGTGCGAATTCCACCGTCAATGCAGATGACAGACGAACAGTTTTTTGAATTCTGTCAGATTAATCGTGACTTACGCATTGAGCGAAATCAATTTGGAGAGATATCAATTATGCCCCCCACTGGTTCAGAAACAGGTAATCGTAACTTTAACATAGGTGGTCAGTTATACGTTTGGTCAGAACAAGATGGTACAGGTATTTGTTTTGACTCAAGTACGGGGTTTAAATTGTCCACAGGTGCAGAACGCTCTCCTGATGGGTCTTGGATAAAATTAGAACGCTGGGATACTTTGACTCTTGAACAAAAACAAAAATTTGCGCCTATCTGCCCAGATTTTATTATTGAACTCAGATCTCCTTCTGACAACCTCAAGCCATTGCAAGAAAAGATGGCAGAATACATGAGAGAGCCTGGAATACAACTAGGTTGGCTCATTGACCGCAAGCATCGCCGAGTATATATTTATCGTCCTGGTGTGCCTGGAGAAACTTTAGAAAATCCCATGACTGTAAGCGGTGAGCCTGTATTACCAGGGTTTATTTTGAATTTAAGTAAGATTTGGTAGTAATTATCTTTTGAGTTGTAATTGAGGAAAACAATAATACTAGGTATTGAAGATTAGTAACAACTCTTTAGGTCGTGACAGGAGATGAGTCAGATGAGTTCACTAACTTTCAAGATTATTTTTGTAGTTGGTATCGTCTTTGTAATAATTCGGATTCCCTATCAACGAGAAAATCGAAACAATACTATTATTCTTAAGCGCTATCTATTGCCCAGAGTTAAAACTTCCTATTGATTTAGCAGAAAATCTATACAGAAACCGTAAATCATACAACCGCTATAAGCCAAAATTTTTATAGGCAAGAATTCAAGAAGATTGAAAATGGACATTAAAAACGGTTTCATTGGCGCTGTCGGTAATACACCTCTAATTCGCTTAAATAGTTTTAGTGAAGAAACAGGATGCGAAATCCTAGCTAAAGCAGAGTATCTCAACCCTGGTGGTTCTGTCAAAGACCGAGCCGCACTGTATATCATCCAAGATGCGGAAGAAAAAGGTTTACTCAAACCCGGTGGTACTGTAGTGGAAGGAACCGCCGGTAACACTGGTATTGGACTGGCACATATTTGTAACGCCAAAGGCTACAAATGCCTCATCATCATTCCTAATACCCAGTCTCAAGAAAAAATCGATGCGCTGACAGCACTAGGAGCCGAAGTTCGTCCTGTCCCGGCTGTTCCTTATAAAGATCCAAATAACTACGTCAAGTTATCTGGTAGAATCGCCGCTGAGTTAGACAACGCTATTTGGGCCAATCAGTTTGATAATTTAGCTAATCGTCACGCTCACTACGAAACCACAGGCCCAGAAATTTGGACACAGACAGATGGTAAAATAGACGGATGGGTAGCCGCCACTGGTACAGGTGGAACCTTTGCTGGTGTGGCGTTGTACCTGAAATCAAAAAATCCGGCGATTAAATGTGTTGTTGCCGACCCTCTAGGTAGTGGACTTTATAGCTATATCAAAACTGGTGAAATTCATCTAGAAGGTAATTCTATTACTGAAGGCATTGGTAACAGTCGAATCACAGCAAATATGGAAGGCGCACCTGCTGATGATGCCATCCAAATAGATGACACAGAAGCTTTGCGCGTCGTTTACCAATTGCTACGGAAAGATGGCCTGTTTATGGGTGGCTCGACAGGTATTAATGTGGCGGCGGCTGTTGCTTTGGCAAAGCAATTAGGCCCTGGACATACCATTGTCACTATCCTTTGCGATAGTGGTTCCCGTTATCAATCACGCATATTCAACCGTGATTGGCTTGCCTCTAAAGGTTTATCAGTAGATTAGTCAGTCAATAGTCAATGGTCAATAGTCCATTGTTTTGAAAGTTCGCAGAGGAGAAAAACTATGAAGTATGAAATTTGAAGCATGAAATTTTCTTCTTTAGCCTGCTGCCTTTTGACAAATGACCATTGACAAATGACAAATGACAAACTTAACTCAACCATCAAACTCAGCAATCAGTGGCCAAGTATCTACCCAGAAGTGTGTGCGGGTATGCCAAAATCGCACTTGTAAAAAGCAAGGTGCGGCTAAGGTTTTAGAAGCTTTGAAAAATTTGCCAGTCCCTGATGTGACTGTAACAGCTAGTGGCTGTTTGGGACAATGTGGTAACGGGCCAATGGTGCTGGTTCTGCCTGAGATGGTCTGGTATAGCGGTGTTCAACCAAATGAAATACCTCGCTTGGTAGAACAGCATCTACTATGTGGTGAAAGAGTCAAACAAATGCTTTATTATCGGTTTCATCCCCAGGAATAAATTCAGAATAAAGAAGTCAGAATTTAGAATTACTCCTCATACAAATGATGGAGTGTGTTTAAAGAACAAAACTTTTGTTTTGACTTCGCCTTGAAAGAGCGATACACATTTCATAAATTCAGAATTAAGCAAGCATAGTTAACCATAATAATGATTCTGAATTCTGGCTGCTGAGTTCTCAGTTCTTTTTATTCAAAACAACCAGGTCTGCACTATTGTTGACTCAAGAGAGGCATCCAATGAATATTCAGCAGCTACGTCAATCATTGAAAATGAAGTGGCTGGGTTACTATAAACAAAATCGTCCCTGGCTAGTAAAAATGCGAGTTTGGGGAAATTATAATGGCCTACGACGACCATCATCTGGCTTTATTTTGGCGACTTTATCTGTTCTAGAACCAGAGTTTGAGCAGATGCTGGCTTTTATGATCGATCTGAACAATAATCCTGATGCGATAGTCACAGCTTTGGGGTTAAACTTCAATCCTGATGATGAATTACGTTTGATAAATTCAGATGATACTTCGGCTATAAACCAGAGTCAGAATGAGCTGATTGAGGAAAAACCTGTGCGATCGCCCTTAGTGGCAACTGAAATTGTGCCTCAGTCTCCAGATACAACACAATATACCGAAAGCGCCTCAAATTTACCACAGGCACACAAACCTTTACCAGCATTTGCAGTTGCTACTAATGCCAAAATACCAACCTCTGGTACATTACGCCAAGACAAATCAATATCATCTTTAACCCTGACTGCAACAGTTCCTAGCAATGGTAAAACCATAGCATTGGCGCTGGAAGTTCCCAATCATGGCAAATTAATACCCAGAACCGTTGTAGCTTCTCGCCAGACAGCGGTAGCAACTCAAGCGAAAACCTTACCATCATTGACTGTGACTACTAAAATTTCTCCCAATGCCAAACCACTAGAAAAGTTGCCACAACAAAACCCACCTAGTAAATCTAAACCATTTCCTAGCACTAATGCCCGTAGTTTAGCTTCGTGGGTGGATGAATTTTGTCAGGGTAGAGTGTGAGAAGTTACAAATTCTTGCTTGCATCTTTACAAAAGCTTTGTTAGAGGTTGTTTTAAAAGTATTTAGCTATGACTTTAAGCACTAACTGATCCCCTTGAGCCTCCCCTTAAAAGGGGGAAAATAGTTCAAAGTCCCACTTTTTAAGGGGGATTTAGGGGGAGCTAAAATGTTTTGCTACCCACCAGTGGACTTTTAAAACATCCTCTTAGTTGGGATGCGATCAGAGCGATCGCATCTAAACCTAGAATATCAGCAAACTGACAAGTCAGCGCTTGTGCGATCGCTCTGCTTCATATCCATAAGCGCTGAACGGGATAGTTATCAAGAGTTTGATCGCGACTCACTAAAACTAGAGAATTATTAATTGCTTGAGATACCAAAATACGCTCAAACGGGTCTTTATGATGTAAAGGCAAATTATACAGTTGAATAATATCTTTTAAAGTAATAGATAATAACTTAAATCTTGTTGTAGCAAAACGATATTCAATAGTATTAAAGTCAGAATTTAAAGAGAGTTTACCAATTTTCAATTTAATGGATATCTCTCAAAAACTCGCAATACTAACAAAAACATTATCTGTATTTTCAAGTAGATCTCTTAGAGAAGTGGGTAAGTTTGGGTCAGCTTCTGCTACCCAAATAAAAACATGAGTATCTAACAATACAGAATCCATTACATATATTCCTCAAATTCTTCTAAGGGAGCATCAAAATCTTCTACCAAAGGTAACACAAAAGTTCCTTTCATTGAACCTGCCAACGGTTTTTTAACGATTACATTTTCAACTTGTGTTTTTTCTTCTGCTTGTTGAAATGTAGAAGATTTAGTGATTAAATATTCTGCATAGTGTAAAAGTTCAATTTTGAGAGACTTGGGCAGATTTTCTACGATTTTTCATAGTTCTGTTTCGGTACTCATAATTACTCCTTTTATCATTCAGAAGAATTAAATGCTGATGATGCATTCTGGCTCAAATATGGCTTATTATCTTGATTGTAAGGTACAATATCAGCGATCGCACAAATTTTGACAATAAACAATCACTCAAACACGACGGTGCGATTACCATAAACTAACACGCGGTTTTGTAAGTGTAATCGTACCGCTCTTGCTAAAACTACTCGCTCTAAATCTTTACCTTTTCTCACTAAATCTTCCACTTCATCGCGGTGGCTAACTCTGACTACATCTTGTTCAATAATTGGCCCTGCATCTAAATCTGTAGTGACATAATGAGAGGTGGCACCAATAATTTTTACGCCTCTTTCAAAAGCTCTGTGATATGGATTTGCGCCTACAAAGGCTGGTAAAAATGAGTGATGAATATTAATAATTTGGGGAAATTGAGTAATAAAATCAGCGCTGAGAATTTGCATATATTTTGCCAACACAACTAAATCGATTTTGTATTGACGTAATAATTCTATTTGTTTAGCCTCTTGTTCTGGTTTGTTTTCTTTAGTAATGGGAATATGGTGAAAATCAATCTCAAATTGCGCTGCTACTGCTTTTAGATGAGGATGGTTACTAATAATTAAAGGAATTTCTGCGGCAAATTCGTTTGCACGGTGTCGCCAAATTAAATCGTAGAGACAGTGGTCTTGGCGGCTGACCCAAATTGCTATTCGTGGTATAGTGTCAGAAAAATGTAGTTCCCATTTAGCACCTAAAGGTTGTGCGATCGCATTAAATGCCGGAGCAATTAAATCTTTAGGTAAATTAAATCCATTTAACTGCCATTCTATACGGGTAAGAAATAACCCAGCCGAAAAATCTGTGTGCTGATCTGCATGAATAATATTGCCACCATTGGCATAAATAAAGTTAGCAAATTTGGCAACTAGTCCTCGTTGATCAGGACAAGAGATGAGCAAGGTTGCAGTTGGGTTGGACATAGAGTAATTTCTAAATAAATAATCTTTTATTTCAAGTTATTCAGATTTCACACTTCAGACTTCATACTTCTTTTATGGTGTTGGTAGAGAAAGAGTAGGTAAAGGTGTTGACTGATTATTAACAGGTTGTTGCCATTCTGATAGCTCCCGATTGACGGCATTGGCAAAATCGGTAGACACCAATAATACATTAATATTGCCGTTTGGTTGGGTAGCCGAGTCAGCTTGAGCATACACAAAACGATTATTAAAATCAGATTTACCTAAAATTAACTGATGGGTTTTCTGATTTTTCAGTTTAATATCAATAGTGGCATTGGGTTGAGCTAAACCAAATTCTGGTAGTTGGTTAGAAGGGGTTGATATAATGCGTAGTTTACCGCCGAAGGCATCGCTCTTACCCTTAACCAACAAATCCATTAAATAAGAAACAATAGCATCATTGGCTGGCTCTGATACTGGAGATTTCAACAACCACTTGGGATTGCGACCTTGAGGATTGCGTTCCAACATCAGAGTGTAAGTTTTTGTTTTTACTGTCAAAGACTGCACATCATCTTCTGCAAAAGCGAAAATTTGCTGCTGTTTCTGCTTGACTTCTTCTTGCTGAGTTGCACCTCTAATTTCATGGATATACACGAAAGCACCCAAACCCAGCGCTAACAATATCAAAATTAAAGTTGTTTTTGGAATAGTCATTGGTCAATGGTCATTGGTTAAAAAGCAGGAAACTAAAAAATGAAATTTCATACTTCACACTTCATACTTCATACTTCTTCTTACCGTCTTCGCCACCAGATGAAAGCCGCTGCTAAAAAGCCAAGCACAGGTAAAAATACCAGAGATGATAATGTTAAAGCGTTAGCTTGTGATGTAGATAAAGTAATCCGACGGTTTTTCGGTTCTTTGGGACGAATTGAAAGAGGTTGCTGATCCTGTTGACTCAGCCAAGTTACAGAGTTGAGGAATACATCGCCATTCAGGTAGTCTTGAAACATTCCATCGGTAGCAAAAGCCGAATTCCCGAAAACTACTAACCTTGATTCTTTAGGCGTAGATTTATCTTCCGCTGTAGGAGTGGGAGTTGCTTGAGTTGTGGGTGAGGGTAAAGAAGGAGTTGTTGCTGTTGTGGGAGAGGGAATTACTTGACTTTGAGTTGTTGGGGAAGGTAAAGGTGAAGGCGTAGGATTAGATGTAGCTGGCAGTTTTCTGGTCAACGCTACGCCTAAAGTCAGCGGCCCTTTGAGGTCTTTGTCAGGATTGAATTCTAATTTTTCGCTTTGCAGGTCGCTTTCAGCCCAGCTATTGGGATAGGGTTTAGTTTGTAGTAGGGGAGTAGACTGGACACCAGGGACAGAGGAAATTTCTATCGGTCTAGCCAAACGATAAAAAGAAATATTGTTACGGAAATCTTTCGTAATTGGGTGTTGTCCATATTCATTGATGACAGGTGCGGCTGGGCCAAGTCCAACATTTGTACCGGAGACATCAACTGCTAAACGATTATCGAGGCGAACACCCCATTCTTGTAATAAGCTGCTGAGTTTGGGGTCAGTATCAGGATCAATCATTAGCAGCAAGTTACCACCACGATTTAAATAGTTTTGTAAAGCTTTCACCTCAGCATCAAACAGTCGACTTTTAGCACCTGCTACTATTACAACCGCAGCATCTTCAGGAACTTGAGGTTTTTCGACTAAATTCAGTGGTTCAACTGTATAACCTTTGTCGCTTAATTCTTGGACAGCTTCGGAAATGCCACCTTCACCACCTGTTAGAGGATGCTCGCCGTGGCCTTGGAGGAAGTAGGCTTTGATCGCTGTAAAACCAAACAGTTGCAGTAGTCGGCTGGTTAATCTAATTTCTGATAGGCGTTCATTGACATTGAGAGATTGCACTAATTGGCGTTTATTTCCCGATTCTATATATACTTCGCCATAATTTTTAACCCCAAATTTCTCGACTATTCCTGGTCTAGTTTGGGGGTCAACATACTCAAATTGAAACTTGGAACTTTGCCGTTGATAGTTTTCTAACAACTGACGGTCTTGGGGATTTTGAGTAACATCAAATACCCATACTTTTACTGGCTGTGACAGACGGCGGACTAATTCTTGTGACTGGGGCGCAAGGGTGAATAACTGAGTTTCGGTGAAATCTTGACGTAGTTGATAGCGAACACTCAAAAAGTTAATTAACCCTAAAATTACCAAGATAGCCAAAGTGGCTACTAAGGCATTAGTCCCCGCTTGAGTAGAACGACTAGTCCACCAACGGCTTTGCTGGCTTTGCCAAACTACCCAAAATACAATAATGGCAATTCCTGGAATCATAAATGCTAGGGGTAATAATCCCCAGCTACCAGACACTAACCCCGCTGTGAAGCCGACCATGAATAGAAACGGCCCCAGCCACAACAAATATTTCCAAGGTTGCTTTTTTGTGATTTTTTTCATATTTTGTCCTCTGTCATTTGTCCTTTGTCTTTAGAGGTTATTTGAAAAGTATTGTTGTTAACGTCAAAATCTTAAAAACCTAACTCCCCTGCCCCCCTTCCCTACGAGGGAATGGGGGTTTCAAAGCCTCTCTCCGCGTCGGGGAGAGGTTTGGAGAGGGGTTTTTAGCATCCTTCTCGACTTTTCAAACATCCTCTTACTAATGACTAATGACTAATGACTATTAACTATTGCCGCTGAAAACGTAGGGCATCAATTGATTGGGCTGTGAGAAAGATACCTAAAAAAATGTAACTTGCAAATAAAATTAAGGCGCTGGTGTCGAAAATTCCTTGGATGAAGGTGTTGTAATGTTTGAGTAAAGATAAATGACCCACGGCTTCGCCTATAGGGCCGCCAATACTTTTGGCCAGTAAATCGACAAATAACAGCAACAAAACTAAAGCAAAGGTAAGGACTGCGGAGAGGATGGTGCTGTCTGTTAAAGAGGAAACAAACATTCCTAAAGATAAAATTGCGGCTGCCAGCAAGATTAAGCCAAAATGACCAAGTAGGGGAATTGCTGGCGACATGGGAGGGTTGGAACCACTCAGGGCGATCGCTTCAAATATCAGCATCGGTGCGACCATTGTCATCAAGAATGTCACCACGCCTAATAATTTCCCGACGGCTACTGCCCAGTTGGTCAAGGGTGAGGTAGCTAACAATTCTAATGTGCCGCGCTTGCGTTCTTCGGCGTAAAGTCCCATTGACAAAATTGGCAGAATGAACAGCAACAGCCAACCCATACGGTCTAAATATGCCCGGATAAATTCATAAGGAACATCAATTAAGGGTACTTGTACACTCAGTTGTTGACTTTGTAAATCTATGGCGGCAACGGCTGGTAAAATCCCATCAGGGCCAAATAAAATGGACACGAAAAATAACCCGGCGATGAACCAAAATACGCCTGCGATCGCATAAGCTAATGGCGAGACAAAATAACTCTGTAACTCTCGGCGATAAATGGCAATAATATTCGCCAGTACTATACCCATTTATGCTGCTTCTCCTTCAGTGGCTGCTTCAGGTTCAAAATGCTTTTCTTCTGTGGTCAGTTGCAAGAACACATCTTCTAAGGTAGCGCTGACTCGGCGCATTTCTTGTAAACCAAATCCAGCCCTAATTAAGGTGGCGGCGATATCTCGTCCCGGTTCTGTTCCCGGTTGAGAAATCACTCGCAAATAAGCGCGATCGTCTGTAGCATAAGTAAGATGATGACCAGAAATTGATTCTACCAGACTCACGCCCGCGACATTTTGCAATACTTGTTTCGCTAGGTTAGCTTCGCCCTCAATTTCAACTTCATATCCTGAGCCGCCAGTCAACTGTGTCATCAAATTTTCTGGAGTATTAGTAGCTACAACTTTGCCCCGATTAATAATGGCGACACGGGTACAGGTCATGCTCACTTCTGGCAAAATGTGCGTAGACAAAATGATGGTATGTGTCCCTGCGAGATTTTTAATCAGATTTCGCACTTCGATGATTTGGCGGGGGTCAAGTCCGACGGTGGGTTCATCGAGGATGATGGCTGGTGGGTCATGAACGATCGCCTGAGCAATTCCTACCCTTTGACGATATCCTTTAGAAAGTTTGCGAATAATTACCCGCTGCTTATCTTCTAAATTACAACGTGCGATCGCCGCTTGGACTTTGGCAGTGCGATCACCTGCTGGGACTCCTTTAATTCGCGCTACGAAATGCAAAAATCCTTCTACCGTCATCTCTGGATATAACGGCGGCGTTTCTGGTAAATAGCCAATGCGTTGACGTACAGCCAAAGAATTTTCATGGACATCAAACCCAGAAATCTTAGCTGTACCGCTAGTTGCTGGTAAATAACCTGCTAAAATTCTCATGGTTGTGGTTTTACCAGCACCATTCGGCCCTAAAAACCCTAAAATTTCCCCTGGTTCAACCCGAAAAGTCACATCTGTAATCGCTGGGGTAGAACCGTAAGTTTTACTGAGATGCTCAACTTCAATCATCGCTAAGGGTGGCGCAAATTAAACAATACCCAACAATCTTAGATCATGATGGAATAGTAGATGTAGGTTGGGTGAAGCGCAGCGCAACCCAACATGAATCTCGGAAACTCAACATGGATATTGGTGTTGGGTTTCCTTACGTCAACCCAACCTACAATTTTTTTGCAACTGGCGTGGTAGGGTGTAGTGCTACAAATTACGAACTTGTACTGAGCATTACGAATTGTTATCGCCACTCGCCTTGCATAGTGAAAGCAGCCCAATACACAGGTTTACGCCAATTCGGATTTTGCCATAAACTTAATTGCGCGGCGCGGAGGGCAGCAACAGGCGATTTCCCTTCTTTCCACATTTGGCGATAAAATTGGGTCATTAATTCCCTCGTTCCTTCATCATCCACATTCCATAAAGACAATACAAGTCTGGGTGAACCTGCATACATCAATCCTCTTGTCAAGCCTACCAGCCCTTCTCCTTGAACTTCTTTACCTTGGCCAGTTTGACAAGCACTCAACACAATTAAATCAGCCGGAAAATCGAGGTTGAAAATATCATTTAATCGCAGATATCCTCTTTGGGGGTTTACCTTGTTTGTCTATCAAAGAAAGTACAATGCCTGATAACTCTGGGTTAACATCATCAGCAAAACCATGAGTTGCAAGATGAATTACACGGTATTGACTTAGTTTTGAGTTTGTTACCCAATCATAATTAGCATCAAAATCAAATGCTGCTAGGCTATCTGTTGGTGAACCAAGTTTGAGGATTGCTTGAGCTTCTTCACGAAGTGCTGAATAAAAATACTAATCTCTAGTCTCTAGCCTCTAGTCCCTTATAATAATGAGTCATTCTTTGTTTTCCTAACTGGAGAAACCAATGGGTCGCGCCAAAAAGGTTGTCTTAGCATATTCAGGTGGTGTAGATACTTCTGTTTGTATTCCTTACCTCAAGCAAGAGTGGGGTGTGGAGGAGGTGATTACTCTCGCAGCAGATTTAGGTCAGGGAGATGAATTAGAGCCAATTAAAGAAAAAGCTCTCAAGTCGGGTGCTAGTGAATCTCTGGTAGTTGATGTCAAAGACAGCTTTGTTAAAGATTACGCTTTTGGGGCGATTCAAGCCAATGCCCTTTACGAAAATCGCTATCCTCTGGGAACTGCTCTGGCTCGTCCTCTAATTGCCAAGATATTAGTAGAAGCAGCCGAAAAATATGGTGCTGATGCGATCGCACATGGTTGTACTGGTAAAGGTAATGATCAGGTACGCTTTGACGTTTCCTGTGCTGCCTTAAATCCCAGCCTCAAGATTTTAGCACCTGCACGGGAATGGGGCATGAGCCGTGAGGAAACCATCGCCTACGGTGAAAAGTTCGGCATTCCTGCACCTGTGAAAAAATCTTCGCCTTATAGTATAGATAAAAACTTGCTCGGTCGCAGTATTGAAGCGGGTGTGTTGGAAGATCCAGCTGCTGAACCACCAGAAGAAATTTATCAGATGACGAAGGCGATCGCCAATACTCCCAATGAGCCAGAATATATTGAGATTGGTTTTACTCAAGGTATTCCCACAACTATTAACGGTACAGCTAAAAACCCTGTTGAATTAATTGAAACACTCAACCAATTAGTAGGCAATCATGGCATCGGTCGCATTGACATGATTGAAAACCGCTTAGTTGGAATCAAATCACGGGAAATCTACGAATCACCAGCAATGATAGTGCTAATTCAAGCACACCGCGATTTAGAAAGCTTAACTTTAACCGCAGATATCACCCAATACAAGCTTGGTATCGAACAAACTTACACCCAAATGGTCTACAACGGTTTGTGGTACAGTCCCCTGAAAGCAGCACTCGATGCTTTCATTCAAAAAACCCAAGAACGCGTCTCTGGAACAGTGCGGGTGAAACTGTTCAAAGGTAACGCCACTATAGTCGGTCGTTGGAGTGACAACACACTTTATACACCTAACTTAGCCACCTACGGCGCGGAAGACCAATTTGACCACAAAGCCGCCGAAGGCTTTATCTACGTTTGGGGTCTCCCCACACGCATTTGGGCGCAACAAGATAGATAATCTGGACTAATTACATAGACATAGCAATATGATTTGATTTTTGGAAAAACCTCAGTAGGGGCGAACGGCCGTTCGCCCTTACACATATACAAATTGAGTTCAAAAGTCAAATATATTTCTCATAAAGAATGTTTCGTACCTTTGCGCGAAACATTCTTTTAATACAGATAATTTTAAACACAGCAGTGTTGAAATCTATGCTTTTTGTTACGGAAATATTGTCAAAAAAAATAAGTCATGTATGATATGTTATGGATTTTAAATTATGCCAATAAATATTAATATTTAAAACGTGATACCCAGACAGGGACTGATTTCTAAGGGAATTTATAAGTTAAAAAAAATGCTGAAAAACAGCAATAATTGATACAACTGCAAATTTTTGAAAAATAGTCTTCATTACAACTTTAAAATTTAATTAGCGGCACAATGGGGGCAGAGAAAGATTACTAAATATTTGCGCTCGGAGACGAATAATGGTAGCGATCGCAGAAAATGTTCAGCATCGGCTCACTGTCCAAACTGTAGAAATTGCCCCTAATACTACGGCGATTCGCTGTCTTGACTGGGATCGCGATCGCTTCGATATCGAATTCGGACTGCAAAACGGTACGACTTACAATTCCTATTTAATTCGGGGCGAACAAACAGTTTTAATCGACACTTCCCACCAGAAGTTTCGCCAACTGTATTTAGACACGCTCAAAAGTATCGTCAACCCCAAGACTATTGATTACATTATTGTCAGCCACACAGAGCCAGACCACAGCGGCTTGGTGGAAGATGTATTGCAATTAGCACCGCGAGCCACTGTTTTAGCTTCTAAAATTGCGCTGCAATTCTTAGAAGGTTTGGTACACGATCCCTTCTCCAAGCGGATTGTCAAAAGTGGCGATCGCATTGATATTGGTAAAGGTCACGAAATTGAATTTGTCAGTGCGCCGAACTTGCACTGGCCTGACACCATCTTTAGTTATGATCGCAAAACCCAAACCATCTACACTTGCGATGCTTTTGGAATGCACTTCTGTGACGATCGCACCTTTGATGAAGATTTAGAAGCGCTCGAAGCTGACTTTAGATTTTATTATGACTGTCTCATGGGGCCAAACGCGCGATCGCTATTGAATGCGATGAAGCGGATGAGCGAACTGGGCAAGATTAAAATTATCGCTAACGGTCACGGGCCTTTACTTTACCATCATCTGGATATCCTCACCGAGTGCTATCAAAGCTGGAGCCAAAGACAAGCCACAGCCCAAACCACCGTTGGCTTATTCTACGCTTCTGACTATGGCTATAGCGATCGCCTCGGTCAAGCCATCTCGGAAGGCATTCAAAAAACTGGCGTTGGTGTAGAAATGCTCGACATCAGCACCGCTGAAGCCCAAGAAATCCAAGAACTCGCAGGTAGAGCGGTTGGGATTATCATTGGTATGCCTCCCACTACCTCCGTTGCGGCTCAAGCTGGAATTAGTTCCTTATTATCAGTTGCCAAAGACAAACAATTCTTTGGATTATTTGAATGCTTTGGTGGGGATGATGAACCAGTCGATACCATTCGCCGGAAATTTATCGACTCAGGTGTGAAAGAAGCCTTCCCAGCTATTCGGATTAAACAAGCTCCCACTGCATCTACATATCAATTGTGTGCTGAAGCTGGCACAGACTTGGGGCAAGCCGTCACCCGCGATCGCAACATCAAGCAAATCAAAGCTCTTGATGTGAACATGGAAAAAGCCCTGGGACGGATTAGCAACGGATTGTATATCGTTACAACCAAAAAAGGTGATGTCAGCAGCGCCATGTTAGCTTCTTGGGTCAGCCAAGCCAGCTTGCAACCTTTAGGATTTACAATTGCCGTTGCCAAAGACCGCGCTATCGATGCTTTGATGCAAGTAGGCGATCGCTTCGTGTTAAACGTCTTAGAAGAAGGCAACTATCAAGAACTGAAAAAGCAGTTCCTCAAACGCTTACATCCCGGTGCTGACAGATTTGCCGGGGTGAAAACCCAAACCGCGAAAAACGGTTCACCAATTTTGACAGATGCTCTTGCATATATGGAATGTGAAGTGCAAAGCAGCTTGGAGTGCAGCGACCACTGGATTTTATATTGTACCGTCCAAGACGGTCGTGTTTCCAAACCCGATGGATTAACTGCTATCCGCCATCGCAAAGTCGGTAACTACTACTAAATTCAAGTCTGAGGTCTGAATTATGAAGTCTGAAGTCTGAATTATGAATCAAGTTTGAAACAGAACTGTTTCAGGCTTTAGAAGTTGTTTGAAAAATATTAGCCTTGGCGACTGAAGTCGCAGCTACACAGACAAAACCCACCTACGTGGGTTCAAAAACCTTAACTTTCTATTAGTCCACGCAGGTGGTCACTGAGCATGTCGAAGTGTGGACTTAGCCTGTGTAGTAGCGAATTATATTCGCTTAATACTTTTAAAACATCCTCTTAGACTTCACTTTAGACTTCACCTTTCACACTTCATACTTCACACTTCACACTTCATACTTCACACTTCATACTTCATTATGTCTTTCACCCGCTTTATTCAATCCGTTAAAGCTCGGTTTTTACCCTTTTTATCTCCACATCACCCAACACCTATGAGCGATTCCAAGCCCCGTGACGTACAGGTTTTGCCGATTGCTACAAACACCAAAGTTATTAGAGCGCGTAGTCAGTCACGTTTGCGGTTTGAAATTGAATACGCATTAGAAAGAGGTACAACCTCTAATTGCTATGTAATTGAAGGTGATAAAACTGCGATTATTGATCCACCTGCTGATACCTTCACAACAATTTTTTTGGAGGCACTACAGCAGACCATCAACTTAAAAAAACTGGATTATGTCATCCTGGGACATTTTAGCCCCAACCGACTGGCAACTTTAAAAGCGTTGCTGGAACTAGCTCCCCAAATTACCTTTGTTTGTTCGCTTCCTGGTGCAACTAATTTACGGGCAGCTTTCCCAGATGACTCTTTAAACATTTTGGTGATGCGAGGGAAAGAAACCCTAGATTTAGGGAAGGGTCATGTGTTGAAATCCTTCCCAACTCCCAACCCCCGCTGGCCCGAAGCACTTTGTACCTACGACCAGCAAACTCAAATCTTGTTCACCGATAAACTTTTCGGCGCACATATCTGCGGTGATGACATCTTTGACGATAACTGGGAACAAATCAAAGAAGACCAGCGCTACTACTATACCTGTTTGATGGCTCCCCAGGCGCAGCACGTCGAAGCCGCTTTGGAGAAAATCTCCGATTTTCAAGTGAGAATGTATGCTGTTGGTCATGGGCCTTTGGTTCGCAGCAGCTTAATTGAACTGACCAAAGCCTATGCAGACTGGAGCCGTTCTCAAAGAGATAGAGAAATTTCGGTTGCTTTACTATACGCCTCAGCTTACGGCAATACCGCCACATTAGCACGGGCGATCGCTCTCGGCTTAACTAAGGGTGGTGTTGAAGTTCAATCCATCAACTGCGAATTTGCTAGTCCCGATGAAATCCAGGCGGCGGTAGAAAAATCAGACGGTTTTCTCATCGGTTCGCCTACCATCGGCGGTCATGCACCCACACCCATTCACACCGCTTTAGGTATTGTTTTGAAGGTTGGTGATAACAACAAAGTTGCAGGTGTATTCGGTTCTTACGGCTGGAGTGGCGAAGCCGTTGAAATGATTGAAGGTAAATTGCGGGATGCAGGTTATCGCCTTGGTTTTGAAACCTTAAAAGTTAAGTTCAAACCCGACGATGTTACTCTCAAGTTCTGCGAAGAACTCGGTACAGACTTCGCTCAGAATTTGAAAAAAGCTAGAAAAATCCGCGTACCACAACAAGCTGCAACCCCTGTAGAGCAAGCCGTCGGTCGCATCGTAGGTTCAGTTTGTGTGATCACCGCCAAGCAAGGAGATATCTCTACCGGGATGTTGGGTGCTTGGGTGTCGCAAGCTACCTTTAACCCACCTGGTTTAACTGTAGCGATCGCCAAAGAACGCGCCATAGAATCTCTTATGTATCCTGGCGGTAAATTTGCCTTAAATATCTTGGCGGAAGGCAATCAACAAGAATACACGAAGCATTTCCGCAAGAATTTTGCACCAGGAGAAGATAGATTTGCCAACTTCGGCACTACTCCTGCTGAAAATGGCTGTCTAGTTCTGAGCGATGCGCTTGCTTACGTTGAATGTTCTGTTGAGCAGCGCCTGGAATGTGGCGACCACTGGGTAGTTTATGCCACTGTTGACAACGGTAAATTAATTAAACCAGATGCAGTAACAGCAATTAATCATCGCAAAACAGGTACTCATTACTAATTAATTCTTTTTTCCCTAACCGCCCTGCGGACATTTACAATAAAAGCCAGTGCTGAAATTTTGATTAGCAGCACTGGCTCTTTTTTATTCTGTTACACAATTTTAAATAGATAAAATCGGGTTATTAGCGATCGCTCAACATCACAAATTGTAATAATGCTCTAAAAACCCAAAAGTAAGAAAATTTAGCGCTTTATTTCTTACTAGCAGTTGCCACAGCAGCACAAACTCAAAGCTTTTAAGGGACAATGCTGTGCATCTCTATTGTGTGACATTGGCTAGTATAGAAAAATTAAATAATTCTAAAAAATTTTAAGTAACAATTTATTTCTAGTTTGAAAATCATATTTACTTACTAATATTTTTATGCGTTATCCGTCGTTTGTTCATCAACAGCTTTTACTATTACATTTGTATACCTTTGAAGAATATATGCAGCCTGAAATGGATCTAGAATTGCACCTTTAAGCTGATTTATATTAATTTGTAAACCTTCTATATTAGAACCTCGAAAATCTGTCTCTTTAAATTTAGTATCAACTAGAATAACGTTATTCATTTGGCAATTTATAAATTTTACTTTTGTTAGAGAAGCTTCTAAAAATGTAGAATTCTCAAGGTTGCAATTGTCAAAAATAGCACGCTCTAATTTACTAAAATTAAACTGTGAGAATTGACATTGGCAGCCTTTAAAAATAACATTTTTTAATCTAGACTTTATTGCTTTAAACCCCAGTAGCCTTGAATTAATAAACTCCACTCTATTCAGTAAACTTTCTTCGCATTCAGTATTAGCAAAATCACTTTTACTAATTTCAACATCTTGTAGAGAAAGTTTTTTAAAGTAAGTATTTATAATTTTAACATTATCAAAGTAAGCATACTGAAAATCTACTCCTTTCGTTCCTTCAAGCTGGCAGTTTGATAGATATACATTTTTATAACTCTCTAATTCATCTAATCGGTCATCTAGTATCCCTTTACTCATTGTTTCAAATGAAGGCAAAATAGGAGGATCAATAGCTATATGTTTGTTAGGCATTTTCTTTATTAAGATTGTATTGTATAATAATTAATAAATTTTTATAATAGTCAATAATTAGAAGTTAACAAAACATTCTCACATCCAGCCAAAGAAGCCCACTCCTCAATTTGCTGCATTAAATAACGTCCAATTCCATGCCGCCGATAATTTTTATCTACCACTAAACCTAAAATAGTCGCTGAAGTTGACCTAACTATCAAGTCATAAATATGAGCGTGCGTCCAACCAATTACATATTCATCTGCTAAAGTTGCAACATGCACAATGTGAGAATTATTATTAGCGATCGCTTGGTAGTCTTTAGTCATCAACCTAAGTTAACAGGTTGAGTGGAGCGATCGCGCAACCCAACATTCAATAACCTTGGTATTGTTGGATTATACTGCGTTTCAGCTAACCTACATTTATTTTACTACTGCGGACATTTACAACAAAAGCCAGTGCTGAGATTTTTATTAGCAGCACTGGCTCTTTTTTGTTCCGTCACACAATTTTGAATTTTAGATTTTGGATGAAGTATTTGTAGGGTGAGCATTTTTTAGTAAAACCTCAATCAATCCAGAATATAGTATTTAATGCCCACCTTACTAACTATCAAAAAAAGCAAGGAGATTAGTCAAAATCACCTCTAAAGTTCTCAACTTCACGTCTAACTCGTCTAGGTGCTTCATTATAGGGAACTTCTTGACATCCCCTTCTGCCTCGAAACCAGTAATAGCCCTCAGCATTGGTAACATATCGGTCTCTGGGACAGGCATAGAAAACTCTAGGACGACGTTGCCCACCGCTGATTAATTCAGATGCTTCAGTGTCTAATTCTTGAAGTAAAGTAGAGTTATTACCCATTATGATCTACCTCCGTTTTGACTACTGTGGTTAATGTTGAACGTCGTAACGGCACAAAAAATTTATGCTTTTTGAACAACCTTAATGTTGGTTGACCGTAGTTTAAATAGTTTGCCACTAATACATCGTCCTACCATATGTAGAATCAATTAAGTTGAAATTAATTCTCTAGATAGAAGTACTGCAAAAATTAAGTGTGGGATAAGCAATTGACCCATCCCACAAAACTATAAAAATAAATTGCGATTATAGTTATAGTCGCATAGATTAGAACAGTATATTTTCACCTCCTGCCTCCTGCTAGATTAACTTCGCTGCCAAATTTTAATAGTCTTATCCAAACTGGCACTGACTAACATATCTCCGGAAGTTGTAAAGGCTACGGCTGTAATTATATTGCTATGACCTGTAAATGTACCTAGCAATTCTCCAGTGTTGAAATGCCATAGCTTAATAGTTTTATCTGCACTAGCGCTGGCAATAATTTGTTCGTCTGGACTAAGGGCGATCGCATATACTCGATCAGTATGTCCTTTGAGGGTGCGAATTAATCTGCCTGTCTCTAAATGCCAGATTTTAATTGTCTGATCCCAGCTACCACTAATTAGCCACTGGCTATCAGCACTGATGGTTAAGGAACGCACAATGTGAGAATGTCCGGTTAAGCTGTGCAGTGGTTCGATTTCTTGCAAGGTTTTACATTCTGAGAGTTGGGCAGTTTTCCAAACTTTAATTTTGCGGTAACTACCAGTCACAAGAGTTTTTCCGTCTGGACTCAAAGCTAGAGCATGGGCTGCTGTATCATTTAAAGATAGGGCGATCGCTACCTGACGTTGCATCAAATCCCAAAACAAAACTTTTCGATCATCTCCGCCAGTAGCTACCATTCGCCCATCAGGGGTAAACGCAGCACATCGCACCACGCCGTTATGCTTGTGCAGAATATCGATTAATTCTGGTGCGCCGACGTGCCAAATTTTCACCGTCGAGTCTGCGCCAACACTGACTAAGGTATGGCCATCGGGACTAAAAGCAATAGAATTCACATCATCCACTAACCCAGAGACTATCCAAGGATACTCTGATAAGGTATCAATTAATTCACCTTTGCTTAAATCCCAGAGTTTCGTTTCACCGCGACTGCCACTAGCTAAAATCGGCATAACATTGCCATTGTGACAGCGAGAAGTAAAATCAAGGCAATGAATACCTTTCGTGTGTCCTTTTAATGTCTGCCAACATTCCCAATCACCAATGATTTCTTTTTGGGGATGCTCTGATGAGACAATTTGAATAACTTCGGCGATCGCTTGCTCTTCAACTGTCAGCAATATATCTTTTTTAGTAGTCTTTTTCGCTGTTAATGACTCTAAATACCAACTTAATCCTCCTGCATATAATAAGTTACTGGGAGCAACATAAAATTTAGTTTCCGAAAATTCCAGTTGATTACTAGGTAAAAAGCCAGCAACTACGGCATGCTTTTCATAGCCTAACTTGCCTGTTGATGGATAAAACAAACACAGAAAAATTAATACTTGGTGATTGCGTAAATCATCTTGAGTGACTGACCACCTAATTTTATCTTTCTTGATACCGTTAAAACTTTCTCCATCTGCGGCATAAACTAACACACTCAGTTTGGGATTATCACCCAGAAAATATGTAAATTTACTTTCACCGCGTAAATTGCCTTCATCATCTAACACCATATTTTGGATGGTGTCTTGCGGCAACTTTTTCACTAACTTACCTAGCCGTTCAGCCATTACTTGCTCAACAATTTGCTCTCGCAAAAGATAATCTTCTGCTTGCTGTTGGAAGTATTTCGGGAACGGAATCACCCAATCAGGCGGTTCAGGATATTCTGGCGGTATAGGCGGCGGATTTTTGGCGAGAATTTTGGCTTGACGGCGCGAAAATTCCTGGATTTTTGCCAATGAGTCACCCCAAAATGCCATAATTTCGCTGTGACAACCTTTAACTTGACTGTCCAGTAAAGATAAGTCGTAAGTTTTAGGTTTTTTTACACGTTGAAGGAAATCAGCTTGTTGAGCTTTGAGTAAGCTAATCCAATCCATCTGCATTCCAGCGGCACAATGTTGCATACCTACGGTAAGCTATACCAACGCAATTACTCAAGTTTATAACTTCTAGTAAAATAAAAATTCGGTAATCTTCGCAGTCTAACAGAACACATTTATAGATATGTATCTGTAAAAATCAGTGGATGAACATTACCCAAGTCGAAACACAATGATCTAATTGATACCAATTTGGGATCAGCATAATTCTTTGAGATTTTTCAGAGAGTCTTTTGGTAAAGACTTTTATCCTACAATCTCAAATCTGAAATTGGTGTGAGTTATACCATTTCACTTGAAAATTGATACATTTAGGCAGGCAGAGGAGCAGGGGAGCAGAGGGGCAGAGGAGAAATTATTTGTATCATTTATTTGGTGAAATGGTATTAGATAGAATTAAATGATGTCAAATAATTCTAACTAAACTAGAGAATGAGATACTGTTTCTAGGAAACAGTAATATTTATCAAGGCGAGTATGATTTAAAAAGAACTTGTAGGTTATTGGCAAATTTACTCCAATCAATACTGAGATATGTTAAATTGTTTATTTAAATTGGCAGAAGTAATTCATCAAATTGCCTATACCAAAAAGCAAAAAGGAGTTTAAAAAAAGTCTTTTTTGGCAGGAAATAATAGTGATTATCAGGGTATGGCATAGCAGGGAAAATCGTGATTAACCTGGTTAAAATCCAATGACCGAAACTGCTTTTCGCTTCTGTTCTGGCGTAATTTCTAGATAACGTTGCAATGGACATGATATCAGTCGTCTGTAGTGCTAGTGCTTCTGATACGCGGCAACCAGTAAACAGGCAGATGCCAAATAGAGCGCGATCGCGTGATTAGTTCAGCAATTAATTATCCAAAATTGTATATGACAAGTGCATCATACATTTTTCTGGCAGGGGCAAGTCGTGGTGTTGGTAGAGAAATTGCCAACTGTTTAACAGTACAACAACTCAAAGTCAAAGCACTTTTGAGAAATGAATCTGCGGCTGCTGAACTAAAAGCAAGTGGCGTTGAACTAGTTCTCGGTGATGCGTTGAATATTAGTGATGTTGAAGCAGCAATGATTACAGATGAACCTATTCAGACTGTAATTAGCACCATCGGCGGTTTACCGACAGACACAGAAAAACCAGATTACTTTGCCAATAAAAATTTGATTGATGCGGCAGTTAAAGCCGGAGTACAAAAGTTTATTTTAGTAACATCTATCGGCACTGGTAACAGTATTGGTGCATTATCCCCGCAAGCATTGGCTGCACTACAACCAGTTTTAGTAGAAAAAGACAAAGCCGAACAATATTTAATTACTAGTGGACTGACATACACTATTATTCGTCCTGGTGGACTAAAGTCAGAACCAGCAACAGGCAACGGTATTTTAACCGAAGACACACGCATTGTTGGCAGCATCCATCGCGCAGATGTGGCGCAATTAGTTTGTCATTGTTTAAATAGCGCTCGCACTAATCATAAAATTTTGTCAGCGGTAGACAAAAATATGCTATTCGGACAAATAGAATTTATCCCATTTAGCTGAGATTAGTGAATAGACAATAGAGCGCCAGAAATTGATATGCTAAAAGCCGAGACTAGTGAAGCATCACAGAAATGAAGTCTCGCCTCCTGCCTTCATATCATTTTTACAAACAATGCCTGCGCGTACTACCACTCCAACCATCGCCTCCTTTCCCTTGACTGCTGTAGTTGGTCAAGAAGCGATAAAATTAGCCTTGCTGTTAGCAGCGGTCGATCCTGGTTTGGGGGGAGTGGCGATCGCAGGTCGTCGCGGTACGGCAAAATCTGTAATGGCTCGTGCTATCCACGCCTTACTACCGCCAATTGAAGTTGTTCCAGGTTCAATTAGCAACTGCGCTCCCACCCGCCCTGATGAATGGGATGATCTACTGTTAGCCGAGTACGCCGAAAAAGATATTCATGATGTCCCTACACAAATCATTCCTGCGCCTTTCGTGCAAATTCCGCTTGGTGTAACTGAAGACCGACTTTTAGGTTCTGTGGATGTGGAACAGTCGGTTAAGCAAGGAGATACAGTTTTTCAGCCAGGGTTACTCGCTGCTGCTAACCGGGGTGTACTGTACGTAGATGAAATCAATTTATTAGATGACCAAATCTCCAATCAACTTTTAACAGTATTATCCGAAGGTCGCAACCAAATTGAGCGGGAAGGAATAAGTTTTCAGCATCCTTGCCAAGCTTTATTTATTGCTACTTATAACCCAGAAGAAGGCGCACTGCGAGAACATTTACTCGATAGAATTGCGATCGCACTTTCTGCTGATGGTGTGCTTGGTCTAGATCAAAGAGTACAAGCAGTTGAAGTTGCGATCGCCTTTTCCCAATCTCCCCAAGAATTTCTCCAGCAGTACAACGAAGACATTGACGCACTCAAAACCCAAATTATCCTGGCGCGAGAATGGTTAAAGGAAGTCACCATTACCCACGACCAAATCGCTTACTTAGTCAATGAAGCAATTCGTGGCGGAGTTCAAGGACACCGCGCCGAGTTATTTGCTGTGCGCGTTGCCAAAGCCGCCGCCGCCTTAGAAGGACGCACAACCGTTAACGCCGAAGACTTACGCCGGGCTGTAGAACTGGTAATTGTACCACGGGCAACCGTCGTCCAGACACCGCCACCCGACCAACCACCACCACCCCCACCACCGCCAGAAAGTCAAGACGAGTCAGAACAAGACCAAGAAGAAGACAAAGAAGACCAACCAGAAGAACCAGAACAGCAAGAACCACCCAGCATCCCCGAAGAATTTATCTTCGACCCGGAAGGTGTGATTCTGGATGACAGCGTACTGTATTTTGCCCAAATGGCTCAACGTCAAGGTAAATCTGGTAGCCGCAGCTTAATTTTCTCCGAAGACCGGGGACGTTACGTTAAGCCAATGTTACCCAAGGGCAAAGTCCGGCGCATCGCCGTAGATGCCACTCTCAGAGCCGCCGCACCCTATCAAAAAGCACGGCGTGAGCGACAGCCAAACAGAAAAGTTATTGTTGAGCAAGGTGATATTCGCTCGAAACGCTTGGTACGTAAAGCCGGGGCGCTGGTAGTGTTTGTGGTAGATGCTTCTGGGTCAATGGCTTTGAATCGGATGCAGTCAGCGAAGGGTGCGGTGATGCAACTGTTGACAGAAGCTTATCAAAACCGCGACCAAGTAGCTTTAATTCCCTTCCGGGGGGAACAGGCGGAAGTGTTATTACCGCCAACACGTTCTATTGCACTGGCAAAGAACCGTTTAGAAAGATTACCTTGTGGCGGTGGTTCACCTCTTGCACATGGTTTAACCCAAGCTGTGCGTGTCGGCTTAAATGCCAAGATGAGTGGCGATATTGGGCAAGTTGTAGTTGTAGCCATTACCGATGGCCGGGGTAATATTCCTCTAGGGCGTTCTTTAGGTGAACCCCAAGAACCAGACCAAAAGCCGGATATCAAAGGTGAATTATTAGAAATTGCTGCTAGAGTCCGGGTGTTGGGAATACAACTATTGGTAATTGATACTGAGAGTAAATTTGTTTCCACTGGCTTTGCGAAAGAATTAGCCCAAACAGCTGGCGGTAAATATTATCATTTGCCGAAAGCTACCGATAAAGCCATTGCTGCCATGACCAGAGGTGCGATCGCTGATCTAAAATCACGATAGTTAGTCAATAATCAATGGTCATTTGTTCAGAAAGCAGAAAACAGAAGGCAGAAGTATAAAATTTCATCCTTCATACTTCACTCTTCACACTTCATACTTTTCTCAGCACTTATAACACCTATGGTTCAGTCTTCCAATCAACGCCTAACCGTGGAGGAATTTCTCGCACTTCCCGAAGGAGAGATTAAATACGAATTTGTTAACGGTGAAGCTGTTCCTAAATATAAAAACGATGAAATGTCTCCTAAGTTTTTTCATAGTTCGACTACTGGTGCTTTATTGATCATATTGTCTGTATGGGCAGAAAAAAAAGGACGGGTTGTAGTTGAGTGGGCAATTAAATTAACACGAAATCAACAAGATTGGATACCTATACCTGATTTGACTTATGTTTCTTATAACCGTCTTGCTGCTGATTGGTTAAAAGATGAAGCTTGCCCAGTTACACCCGAATTAGTTATTGAAATTATTTCACCTGGTCAGACTTTTGGAGAGATGACCGAAAAAGCCACAGATTATCTCAAAGCTAGTGTTTCTCGTGTTTGGGTGGTCGATACAAAAGCTAGAACTATAACTGTATTTACACCGTCTTCCTTTTCTATGACTTATCGAGATCATCAAGTAATTACTGATGAATTGTTACCAGAGTTAGAAATTACTCCTAATGCCATCTTTCAACGTGCTGGCTTGAATTCCTAAAATTTAAAATAATAACTATAGTAAGTAGCTGAACATAAAATGTAGGGTGTTATGCCTTTGGCTAACGCACCGCCCCAAATATCAAAACGGTGCGTTGCGCTGTGCGACAAAACACCCTACAGCCTACACTCTACTATTGGGCGTTGCATAAATGCGGGATGAATTAAGCATTTTTAGCAAAGTGAACTATCGATTTTTCAAGCCTTTGCGCCTTTGAGCGAAACAAAAAACATCCCACTAATCAGCAACGCCTACTATTGTTTTATGTTTAACTAGTTTGACCTACTTAACTATAGATGCGATCGCAAGCAGTTACAAATTAAAAATGACCGAAGAACAACCAGACAGACTAGACAGAATCGAAGCGACATTAGATAGAGTAGCACAACAGCTTGATAATCAAGTTGTTGTGAACGCTGAATTGAGGCAATCAACTGCTGAACTAAGACAATCAACTGCTGAACTAACCCAGTCAACGGCTCAGTTAACTCGGTCAGTCAACGAAATTGCCAACGCAGTTAATTTACTGCTGCAAACAGTGACAGTCCATCAACAAAACTTTGAAGTGATCACTGCGAATATTCAACAAATGCAAGGTAATATGCCTCAAATTCAAGACAATATTCAGCAAATGCAAGCTGACATTTTGAGTTTGCAAACTGAAAATCGTCGAATATTGGGGCTGCTAGAAGAACGAATTTGACGAAAAACCAGGCTACTTACTGTCTCACTGGCCAAACCTTTGAGACTGATAGACGTTTAATAATATTAATTGAATAGTGAAATTTTTTGGCGATCGCACCCTTAGCACCCTTAGATACCAAGCTCATGATACCAATACTGAGCATTCCAAGTTAATCACTCCAAGGCTTGGTTTATTAGTTAGAGGAAATTTGAGTGAAGAAGTTTTCCTCTCAAAAATTTTGTATATAGCTGTAGTTAGATAGATAAAGCAGTGTTGATTGCTCAAAGCCCTAAAGCAACTGAGTTTATCCTCAGCACTTTGCTATATTAACATTAAGACCCTGAAGCCACTGCTTGAGGCTGCAAATAATTGATCAAATCATTAATACCCTTTTGCAGATACCGTGTGACAGTCATCGGACTAGTACCAATGTTTTTAGCTGCATCCTTGCGCGAAAGTTCTTTTAAGAAGACCATTTCTACTGCCATGCGGGGCTTTTCTTCTAACATATTGATTGCCCCTTGGAGTTGTTGACGTTCTTCTTCTTGTTGTTGCATCACAGCCGAACGAGGACAAGGAAGCGCTTCACCTAAAGTGATTTGACAATCAACATAGTGAACTGCTGTAGCATCCAAACTCAAAGGCATCCGATTTTGTGCCGCTAACTTAGTTTCTTGCCATTCTTGCACAGATACCTTCAATTGCTTGGCAATTTCCGCATCCTTGGGAGGACGACCCAAAGACAAAGCCAATTCTTTGCGAATCCTCTGCCCTTCATTGTAAAGCTCTTGCCAACGACGAGGAATTTTTAATAGCGTACTGCGATCGCGCAAGAAATGCAGCATCTCACCGCGAATATATGGCACAGCAAAGGAACTGAAAGCATATCCTTGACTGGGGTCAAAACGCTCAATTGCCCTAATTAAACCAAAATAACCGATTTGTTCTAAATCTTCATAAGGTTCATTACATTGATGGCTAAATTTATGAGCCATCTTCCGTACTAAGCCAGTATGTAACTGTACAAGTTGATTACGAAGTTTAATAGAAGGATTCTGGTGGTATAAGTGTAATAACTCTATCCCATCAATTCGCATAGAAGACTCAATTGCTGCCATATCAATTCCTTTGTATTAACTCCTTTTCCTGAAAAAAACGGAGTTGCGTATATGTTCTTCAAAGCTGTAATTATTTTCCTTAGACCACGCTGATTAAACCATCGTCGTTCCACTGAACTTACTTCTGCTCTATCTCTTGCATTCAGTGTTTTTACGCATGATTTCACAACCTCAGTTGTTGCAGCTAATTTTTGTTTTGCAGACAAACTTCTTAAGTTAATTAATGTTTATTTTTGGCAGTCAACTCTAGCTATTTCCGTGATTAAATGCATAGCTTCTCCAAAGGTATTTAGCCTTATGTCAGCAATATAGAAAAACTCAGCAGCCATAGTTTTTGACTCAGCATATATATCTCTAGAAAAATAAAAACAAAATAACAAAAGTAATATTTGCTTAATAAATCTTTGATTATAAAAACTAATAAAATGCCTGAGATCAAACCATACAGAAGTTTGCGAAACATCCTCTTACGCCGATATGACTGCTCAAATGATTTTTTGGCATTGGCGAAAGCTAAGAGGATGTCTGAAAAGTAATGGGCGAATATAATTCGCTACTATACAAACGAAGTCCGCCTACGCGGACTAATAGAGAATTAAAGTTTTTGAACCCGCGTAGGCGGTGAGACCAGTGCTGCGGGAGGGTTTCCCTCCGCAGGCAACTGGCGAACCCGGAGGGGTTTTGTCTGTGTAGCCGCGACTTCAGTCGCAAAGGCTAGTATGAAATGAGACTTCTCAGACATCCTCTAAGTATATTTCAGTCCTAGCTTGCAGAAATCCTGGTGTGAGGGAGCGAACACTATAAATGTCGAATATCTCAGACAAAATAAAATGTATTCATCAATAAGTAAAACCAATTTTTCCAGCAAAATACCCTAGCTAGTCAATGGCAATCTTGGTAAGAATAGGAATATACAGCACTTTTTTCAGCGAAAAACTCAAGTATGAGCAATACAAGTAACTTTCGTGAAGCTATCCGAGACGCTAGAACTCAAGCCCTCATCGGCCCGAATGTAATTGCCAATGCCTTGCCTTACGTCGGTGGTGGTCTTGTCCTCACGGCATTAGGAACATATGGTGGTTTAGGCGTTATCCGTACTAACCCTGGAATTTTCTTTCCTACCTTTATTGGTGCGGTAATTCTACAGTTAATTCTGTTCTTCGTTGCCCAAAACGTTGCTGAACAAGGTAAAAAGAGTATTGCACTGCCCTTACTCGCAACCTACAGCCTCTTGACTGGGTATACTCTCAGTGGTTTAGTATTTGTCGCCTTGAGAACCCAAGGTGTAGGTATTCAAGGCATAGGTTTGGCCGCCCTCGGTTGTGGTGTCACCTTTATTGTTGCCCGTCAAGTTGGTTCAAACCTGTCTGAACAAGACGGAATGGCATTGACAAAAACTATCAGTCTTGGTGTTATTGCCTTGGTGGTTGTCTGTGCAGTCCAATTTATCTTTGCTTTGTTTGGTGTTTATACGCCAACTTGGCTAGAAATCGGCATTTCTGGTTTAGGCGTGTTTCTATTTGTTGGTGCATCTGTCGTAGATTTCTACATCCTGCCCCGTACTTACCGCAACGACCAATATCTACCTGCGGCTTTGTCGATGTATCTTACCTACATCAACCTGTTTATCTTTATCTTACGGTTGCTGATTGCCATCAATGGTCGTGATTAAGCAATCATAGCTAAAAAATTTAATTAATTCTTAACCGTGGTTCAAAGTCATCAGCCACGGTTTTTTCATAGCCATGAGATATTAAAAGTAATTTTAGTAATACAATATGTAGTAATAGTTAACCACAAGGAAGTAAAACTATGCTGACACTCTTAAGTATCAAACACGAAGTAGAAAGGTTATCGAATATCTTGGGTAAGGCTGAGGACTGTCTTTGACCTGAGAGAACTGAATGCCAGAATTCAAAAATTAGAGCAATTATTTATTCAACCGAATTTTTGGGAAAATCCAGAGCCTGCCTATCAAACACTTCAAGAAATTGAGTACATCATATATTACAGGCAGAAACAATATCAGCAATGGTGTTCCACATTAGAAGATATCAAGGTTGCCTTAGAATTAATCGAAATATCAGCAGATGAGCAACTGCTACAAGAGGCACAAACTAACCTTGCTCAACTTCAGCAAGAACTCGAAACAGCAGAAATCAGACAATTACTATCTGACTTCTATGACAAAAAAGGCGCACTGCTGAGTATTACTGCTGAGTCTAACGATGGAGATGCTCAGAAATGGGCATACACTTTGTTCAAGATGTACTATAACTGGACGAAAAAGCAAAATTACCAAGTACATCTGATAGAAGACTCTTGTGGTGACGGCACTGGCATTAAATTTGCTATTTGGGAAATTACAGGGCTTTATGCTTACGGTTGTCTGAAATCAGAATTGGGAATACATCAACTTCAACGAATATTGCCTTTTGATACTAGCGGTAATTTGCAGACAAGTTTAGCTAAGATAGAAGTCTTCCCTATCTTAGATGAGTCCTGAGAATTTGAAATACCAAATAAGCATTTAGAAATTACAGTGGCTCGTAACCAGGGAAATATCAACCGTCCAGAAACATGGGTACAGGTTATTCATCTTCCTACTGGTATCACCGTATTATGTGATTACGAACGCAGCCAGATGCAAAATAAAAAGAAAGCCTTAGCTATTCTTAAGGGTAAGTTATGGGCGATCGCACTAGCTCAAGGTGTTAACTCAATTGCTGATATTCAACCTGGGCGAATAAAATGTTTCTCCAACAAAATCATCCGTGAATACATCTTGCATCCTTACACAAACGTGAAAGATTTACGCACCGATGCCGAGACAACTGCGGTCACAGAGGTCTTAAACGGTGAAATTAATTTGTTCATCAAAGCTTATCTGCAACAAAATTCCCTAACCTCACCCAGTCAATAACCGATCAGTTTTGGCTAATTTCACATTTACGGCAAGAGAATTTGCTCAACTGCCGCTAAAATCAAAAAAACAAATAAAATCTAAAGAGCAAACTTTGCAAATCCATCCAAAGCGCTCTTAATTTAGCAAGCACTATGGAAGTTTTAGAACTCAAACGCGAAATCGAAACGTTGTCTAGCCGCCTGGGTAAAACCCAGGACTATCTTTGACGTACCTGCACTGACAGCGAAAATTCACGATTTAGAACAAATATCAGCGCAGCCAGAATTTTGGGAAAATCAACCCCAAGCCCAAAAAACGCTGCAAGAACTTAACGACCTCAAATCCCACCTGGACACTTACAACCAGTGGCGAGCCAGCTTAGAAGATACTAAAGCAGTGGTGGAATTGTTGGAATTAGAAACCGACGATTCCCTACTGCAAGAAGCGGAATCTACTATCACTAAGCTCAACCGTGACCTTGACCAATGGGAGTTACAACAGCTACTTTCTGGCCCCTACGATGCGGAAGGGGCAGTGTTGACAATTAACGCTGGTGCAGGCGGTACAGATGCTCAAGACTGGGCATTTATGCTGCTGCGAATGTACACCCGTTGGGCAGAAGCTCATGGTTATAAAGTAGCACTAAGTGAAGAATCAGAGGGTGATGAAGCTGGCATTAAATCAGCAACCTTAGAAATTACTGGTCGCTACGCCTATGGCTATCTGCGGTCAGAAACTGGCACACATCGCTTAGTGCGGATTTCACCTTTTAATGCTAATGGCAAGCGGCAAACTAGTTTTGCTGGGGTGGAAGTCATGCCACAAATAGATGAGTCTGTGCAGTTGGATATTCCAGAGAAGGATTTAGAAATCACTACATCCAGGGCTGGCGGTAAAGGTGGACAGAACGTTAACAAAGTAGAAACAGCAGTACGAGTTGTGCATTTACCAACAGGTATTGCTGTGCGCTGTACAGAAGAACGATCGCAGTTGCAAAATAAAGAAAAAGCCCTCGCCCGTCTGAAAGCGAAACTGTTAGTCATCGCCCGTGAACAAAAGGCGCAAGAAATTGCCCAAATTCGGGGTGATATGGTGGAAGCTTCCTGGGGTAATCAAATTCGGAACTACGTATTCCATCCTTACCAGATGGTAAAGGATTTACGTATTAATGCCGAAACAACTGCGATCACTGATGTGATGAATGGCGACCTCGATATGTTCATCCAAGCCTACCTCCGGCAAGAAAATCAGCTAGTAGACAGTAATTCTGCTTAATGTAATTGAGCCAGAACTTGCCCACCCACAAATATTGATTGTTGAATAGGGTGAAAGAGTGCAAGGGTGTAAGAGTATAAGGTTTTCCTTACTCACGCCCTACACCCCTATATCCTTAAACCTAGTTTCAACAGACAATCTTTGTGCGTAAGTCCTGCTGAAATAGACAAAATGGCAAGAGAGCTTAAAGGAAACTGTTACATTTATATGTAAAAGAGTTTGTTACGAAATAATTATGAGCAATCCTTCCACGGAACCTCAACCAAGCTACGTCAAACTTGCCATGCGGAACATGGTACGCAAAGGCGGCACTTCCATCAAACATTTTCTGTTAAGTGCTGTGGGGTTATTAGCTGTCCTAATCGGTCTGGCTTACCTAACCCGTTAAAAACTAACTAAAATTCAAAGTGTTGAGGAGCGTTTATAGCTAGTGCAAGTTGAACTAAATTTGCAAGATGTTTTTTCCGAGTCTTCCCCGCAATTAGCTGCAAATGTTGGCGGTGAAACCTGGGAGAACTGGTTTCACCACTGGTTAGAAAATCTTCAACCTCATCTGCCGCCAGCACCAAGCTATGAAATAGGGCTGCGTTTAACAAACGATGCAGAAATTCAATCATTAAATGCTCAATATAGACATCAAGATAAGCCCACAGATGTTTTAGCCTTTGCCGCTTTAGAGACAGATTTTCCTCATTATGCAGAATTGCTGGATGAACCTCTGTATTTAGGTGATATCGTGATTTCGGTAAATACAGCCCAACGTCAAGCCCAACAGCAAGGGCATAGTTTAGTAACTGAATTAGCTTGGTTAGCCTCTCATGGGCTGTTACACCTTTTGGGCTGGGATCATCCTGATGATGAGAGTTTAATAAAAATGCTCAAGCAGCAGGTAAAAATACTAGAGGCAGTTAGTATTCATATTGACATAGAATATTAAAGTTTTGATGTCAGTCAGTGTTAATTTTGAGGCAAACTTTTATAATACTCATGTAGAAAATTGCCGAGAAGTTGATTGGATGATTACAATCGGTGAAAATTCCCAGTTTAGCTAACTTTATTGTTCTGTCTCTCAGCTTATGTCCCAACAAGTTTCTCCTCCACCACCAAACCAATTACCAACACTGATAAAAAAGGAACGGGAATTCTCGTGGCAAGTCGCTGCCAATTTACTGGTTAGTTTTAAGTATGCTTGGGCTGGCATCACCTACAGTTTTCAAACTCAACGCAATTTTCGCATTCATGTAAGTTTTTGTGCTTTGGCGATCGCTTTAAGTATATTTTTACATTTGTCACCTGTGGAAATAGCCGTAATTGGCATCACTAGCGGCTTAGTTCTAGCTCTAGAACTGCTCAACACAGCCATTGAATCGCTAGTAGACTTGACAGTGAAGCAGACGTACCACGACTTGGCAAAAATTGCTAAAGATTGCGCTGCGGGTGCTGTGCTGGTCTCGGCTTTAGTCGCCATATTAGTTGCTTGTACTCTATTGTTACCACCATTAATAAAATTAATTATGTCAACTTTCTAAGTTTGGCCATTAATTACACTCATCCATGAAAATTACTAAATTATAAATTAAATAATTACTGACACTGACAGCTAGAATCTGGTAATGAGCATCAGGAGTCTAGTCCGTGATTGTAGTTATAGATAATTACGACAGTTTTACATACAATTTGGTACAATACTTAGGAGAACTAGCAGCAGAGTTCCCTGTAGCATCAGACATTAAAGTTTTTCGCAACGATAAAATCACCATAGAAGAAATTCGGGACTTGCATCCCGACCTTGTAGTGATTTCTCCTGGGCCTGGTCGTCCAGAAGATGCTGGTATATCTCTTGATTTAATTGAACAACTCGGCCCTAGCTTACCAATTTTAGGCGTATGCTTGGGACATCAAAGCATTGGTCAAGTATTTGGTGGTAAAATCGTCTCTGCTCCAGAGTTAATGCATGGCAAAACTTCTCAGGTCTCTCACACCAATATTAGGAGTTTTTCAGGGATTAGAAAATCCTATGACTGCCACCAGATATCATAGTCTGGTGATTGACCGCGCAACTTGTCCCGAAGTGTTAGAAATCACCGCTTGGGTTGAAGATGGCACAATTATGGGAGTACAACATCGGAAATATCCTCACATTCAAGGAGTCCAGTTTCACCCAGAGAGTGTCCTAACTTCTTCAGGAAAACAGTTACTGCGAAACTTTCTGGAACAATTACAGACAAGAGAGTGATTAATGAAACGACGACAGTTGATGGGCTATGCTGGGGCGGGGTTAGTCACAGCTTTAGTTACTACATTAGGTTCTCACTCTGAAGCTGATGCACAATCTGGCGGTTTATCAGTTCAGTGGTTGGGTCATACTTGCTTTCTAATTACTGGTGGCGGAGTCAAAATTCTCACCAATCCATTCCGAACAATCGGGTGTACTGCTGGTTATCGTGCGCCGAAAGTCAGTGCAAACTTGGTCTTGATTAGCAGTCAACTACTAGACGAAGGTGCAGTAGAAGATCTGCCTGGAAATCCCAAGCTAGTATACGAAGCTGGAGTTTATGAGTTCCAAGGTATTAAATTCCAAGGAATTTCCACTGATCACGATCGCAAAGGTGGTAGACAATTCGGCAAAAATGTCGCCTGGAGTTGGCAGCAAGGGGGAATTAACATCCTGCATCTTGGAGGTATTGCTGCACCCATTTCTATTGAACAAAAAATTCTCATGGGTCGTCCTGATGTCCTGTTCATCCCTGTAGGCGGTAGTGCTAAAGCTTATAACGCTGAGGAAGCTAAACAAGCAATTGATGTGTTAAACCCCAAACTAGTTATTCCTACTCACTACCGTACCCAAGCTGCTGATGCTAATGCCTGTGATATTTCACCTTTAGATGAATTTCTCAACTTGGTGCAAGGTATCACTGTACGTCGTGGTAATAGTGACACTCTGACAATTAGCCCTGATAAACTACCAGATGATAAGGTAATTCAGATTTTAAGTTATAAATCTTAAACTAAGTGCAATTCCTAATGGATTTCAAAGAAGTCAACCGCCCCACCCACAAGGGGATGGGGTTTTACGCGCGATCAATAAATAAAGTAGGGGCGCAAACACTTGCGTCCCTACAGATAATCTATATATTTCCCAGGTTTTTTACATTGGCATAATCCACCATTGATAATTCGTGCTTGGTGACAAAATTACGAATTATCAATCATAAATTATCTTCTTCTGTTTTTAGCAGGTCTGCGATCCAGTATATGCACAGCTGTACCAGCAGCTGCACCGTTGAGACCATTTTTCAAGGTATTTCTACAACCGCCAGTAACTGCACCCGCTACTATACCAGTGCCTGCGCCTACACCGGCATCTCGAATGAGGTTACGTCCGTTAACTCTTCTGTCGCTTCTTGTTCTCAGTCCGTTGGCACCATTAACAGCAGCACCAGCAGCAGCACCCGTGACAGCATTATTTAAGAATGAACCGCAACCAGTTATGGCTCCAGTTAATGCACTAGCACCAGCTCCAATTGCTGCATTATTTAGCACTCGGTCATCAGCACTAGCAGGTTGCGCTGGAATGAGGCTGACACTGGTTAAACTAGCAGCCATCAAACTAGGTAGAAATACGCGTTTTAGGATGTGTTGCATAGGTAGTACCCTCTAAAAATCAAACGATTGGTAAACAACTAAATTAAGTGCGATCGCTAACCTTTTTTATTCTAGACAACAGCAACATTATCTTTGAGCAACATATTTTGATAATTACATACACACAAATATAATTACATCTACTAAAAGTTAGTAATTCTAACTACACGATTAAGCAGAAGGCAGAGGTGAAGAGGGTTTTAGTTTAGTTCATTTTTATTTACATAGTTCAGTTTTCCCACCCGTTGTAATGAGTTAGTAGACGATCCATAAACTGACACATTGATAGCAAGAATTAAATATATAGAGTAAAACTCAAGAGAAAAGCTGCTAAATTCCCTAATTTAAAAAGCTTGAATCCACTCTTTGATGGAGTATTCTGTCCAAATACCATTTTGCCAATAGGGGTCATTTTCAATTAATTGGCGCACAGTGGCTTCGTCTTCAGCTTCGTAAATCCCAAAGACTTTTGTGACATCTTTAGTTGGGCCAATGGTAATCAACACACCAGATTCTTTTTGTTTGGCTAAACCATCTAAATGAGCTTGACGGTAGGGGGCGCGTTTTTCTAAAACGTCGTCGCAGTAAGTTCCCCAGAGTACATATTTTGGCATAATAACTTTTGGATTGGCTTTAATTAGAACCGACAAACAATCACGGCATTATTGACAACTGTGAGCTTTTCCAGAATTTATGCCGCATTGAATATATTACCTGTCGGCTTCTGTAAAAGCCACAGTTATCTTTAGTTTTCTTTAATATTTGCTTAATTTATTCCATAGCATTGGTTAATGATACGATGCTGACAGAGCAATATTAATTACTTAATTTTAAGAGTTCGTCACAAAAAGTATGAACAGCCATAAATATCGAAACCTTAAAGCTACACTCATAGGACTTAGTGCTACATTAGCGATCGCATCTAACCCAGCAACTGCTCAAGCTGCTACTTTCCAGGTATCTGTGGAAAACCTAGCGCCGCAGTATGGTCAGGCTTTAGCACCTGTTTGGTTTGGTTTCCACGATGGGCGCTTCGATCCCTTTCAAGCAGGACAGGCAGCGCCAGTATACATAGAACACGTAGCAGAAAACGGTTTCACAGGGGATGCACATGGCAGAATTCCCGCTGATTTTTTTACTGATTTGGCGGCGGCTGGTACAGATTTTAGTAGATTTCCGTCTCCACCAGATAGTATTGCTGGTACGTTTGCCGCCAGCGAATCAGGACAGAACGGTGGCTATCAAGACATAGTATTTAGTAATCGACGGGGAGACCCCTATTTTGCAGCACACATCCCTGGTGAGACCCTGACTACTAGATTTAATGTAGATTTAGATGCCAATCGTAACAGATTCTTTAGCTATGCGGGGATGGTTGGTTGGAGTAATGATGCCTTTATCGGCAATGATAATGCGATCGAGGTCTTTGACGCTCAAGGTAACTTTATTGGCGCTGACTTTGTTGTTTTAGGCAATCAAGTTTGGGATGCGGGTACGGAAGTAAATGATGAAGATTATGTGCATGTACCTTTTGCAGCTAGAAACTTATTTACAGGTATTGCTGAAACTAATGTTGTGCGTCGTCACTCTGGCCTGCGACCTCCTGGGACTGGTGGGATTGTGGATTTTCAATTCAACGGCGAAGGAATTACGGCTAACGCCGATTTTACAGCACCTGGCTACCAAATTGCCCGGATCAAAGTGACTAGAGTACCAGAGGCTGGAACTACTACAGGCTTACTAGCTTTAGGTGGTTTGTTGTTATTAGGACGCAGTTGGCGGCGTAAACAGTCTATTGAGTGTTGAGGGCTGAGTGCTGAGTAATTTACAACTCAGCACTTTTTGGTTTTAACTTCGCAAGTTAACGCCGAATTTTTCAACTAAGGCTTCACGAACTTTATTGTGTACAGGTTCGACTTCGGCATCAGTGAGAGTACGATCGCTTGCCCGATATACTAGACGAAATGCCAAACTCCGCTGTCCTTGGGGGACATTTTCACCGCGATATTCATCAAAGATTTCGACAGATTCCAGCAAGCCCTTACCTGCTTTGGTAATTGCTTTTTCAATTTCTCCCACGGAAATTTTCACTGGGGCGAAAAAGGCGATATCGCGATCGCTGGCTGGGTAAGTAGAATAAGACTTGAATGCCGGAATCAGAATTTCATCTTGATCTAAAGCATCCAATAGCACATCTAAATCTAATTGGAACAGATACACTGAATCTGGTAAGTCTTTTTCGCGGCGCAGTTGGGGATGCAGTTGTCCAAATACACCGAGTCGGTTTCCACCTATCCACAGAGAAGCCGTGCGTCCAGGATGTAAACGCTCATCACGACAATCTGGTTGATATTCTACTTGTAAGCCCAATTGCTGAAAGACGCTTTCGAGAATACCTTTGGCTTCAAACCAAGTCATTGGTTGTTCGCGTCCACCTTTTGACCATTTGCCAAGAGTTCGGTCTCCTCCTAAGATACCAGCGATCGCATCTGCTTCTTGCAAACCGTCTTCTTCATGCTGAAAAATTCGCCCAATTTCAAAGCCATTGAGTGAACCGTTACCTTGTTCTAAGTTGTATTGGAAAGCATCAATCAACCCAGAAATTAAATCGGTACGTAATGCCGAATATTCTGTGAATAAGGGGTTGCTTAACACTATCTGTCGGTCATCTCCTGGTTTGACTAGGGAGTAGTGAATTAATTCTGTCAAACCTTCTCCCCGTAGGGAAGCACGTAATTTTCGCAGCAATTCCTGGTCTATTGGTAAATAGCCAGCTTCCGCTTTTTGGGGTAAGGTATCGCAGAAATTATCATAGCCGTAGAGACGAGCAATTTCTTCAATTAAATCAATTTCTCGTTCTAAGTCGCGGTAACGATAGGGTGGGACAGTTACATTCCAAGTGCCTTCTCCTGACGGTGTTAGCTGACATCCCAAAGCAGTTAAAATCCTGACAACATCGCTTTCTTGTAATTCTCCTGTATCTTCGCCTAAATCGACAGGGCCTAGTACTTCATTTACTCTATCTAAACGTAGGGCAATTGAACGACTCCAGGTAGCAGGGTCGGGACGAGTATCGGATATTTCTTGATGAACAATGACACCGTTCGCCAATTCGCTAATTAAAGCTAAAGCGCGACGACAAGCAATTTCCAGTTCTGCCCGGTTTACACCCCGTTCGTATCGCCCAGAAGCTTCACTGCGTAACCCCACACTGCGAGAGGAACGGCGAATAGCCACGGAATCAAATAACGCTGCTTCTAAAACTAAGTTTTGCGAACCATCATAAACTTCAGTTTCTTCTCCGCCCATGACTCCCGCTAAAGCTACAGGTTTGTCGTTCGCAGTAATTAACAAATTTTGTGTTGTCAGAGTGCGAGTTTGCCCATCTAAGGTTTTTAGAGATTCCCCTTGATTAGCAAAACGTACACCAATAGTTAAATTGCCATTACCTGCGACAGCTTGTAAACGGTCTTTATCAAAAGCGTGGAGAGGTTGTCCCCATTCCAACAATACATAGTTAGTAATATCAACTACATTACTAATTGGTCGCACTCCTGCCGCTCGCAAACGTTGTTGCAACCACTCAGGCGACGGGGCAATTTTCACCCTTTTAATGACTGTACCAATGTAAGCAGGGCAAGCTTGAGTATCGGCAATTTTTAACGCTAATTTGCTTGCATTCTTCGTTACAGTAACTTCTTCAGGTTGAGGAATACTCAATTTACCACCAGTCAATGCTGCTACTTCTCGCGCTATCCCTACCATACTCAAAGCATCAGCGCGGTTAGCAGTGGCGGTGACATCTAAGATGACATCATCTAAACCAAGCAATGGACGGACATCACTACCTACAGAGAGATTTTCTCCAGGAAAAATATGAATTCCGTCGATATCGTTAGGCAAACCGAGTTCTTTTAAAGAACAAATCATGCCCACAGATGGGACACCGCGCAGTTTTGCAGGTTTAATTTTTAAATCGATGTTAGGTAAATAAGTGCCAACGGTGGCAACTGGAACATAAATATCTGCCTGGACGTTAGATGCACCACAAACAATATTTAAAGTCTCAGCCGCACCGACATCTACTTGACAGACACTTAATTTATCAGCGTTGGGGTGGGGTTGACGTTCAAGCACTCTCCCCACAACAACGCCATCTGCCCAAGTGCGGCGGTCTTCAATATCTTCTACCTCAAACCCCGCCATTGTCAGGGTATGGGCTAATTCTTCTGGGCTTAATTTGACTTCTACTAGTTCGCGCAGCCAGTTTAGAGAGATTTGCATAAATGACGTAAAATCAAGACTTCTAGGTTAGTATTTCTATAAAATGCTCACTTAATGCTCAAAATAGGAAGTTTCAGCATTTTGAGCCTGATTTTGAGCATTATTTTATACTCAGTGTAGATGCTCAACTAATGCTCATTCCTTATTATCTATGAAAATCGGACTCCCTATCGTTTACTACAACTGGGTACAAAGTCAAAAGGATATCATTATCGGCACTCCTGAATGGCAAGAATGGTTGGCGACCAGAAAAAGCTTCAATTACCAAGATGCCTCCGGTAGCTTCACTTGCAAACAGAGAAACAATGGTTCATGGATAGCTCAACGCACGGTCAATAATCGCAAACGCCAAGTTTACATTGGTACTACTCTCACCCTTGAGAATCTTCAGCAGGCACGGCAAGAAATAATGATGCCTGACGTGATTTGGTACACTGCCCGTCAAGAGAAAAAGCTTTTAGGAGTACAAAAGGCTAGTACTCCTAGTAGCGGTGAAGTATTCGTGACCAGGGAAGAATTAGAGAAAATTGCAGCGATCGCAAAAATGGAAGGAAGTTTTTACACGGAAAAAGCAATCAGGGAATTACTAAGTAAGTAGGATATACCCCTCTAACAAAATGTCATATTAAATGTCATTTGAGATGTCATACGAGATGTCATTTGGAATGGCATCCTAAAATGACACTTCAAAGATTACCTACTTAGCTAAATTCTCAGCCATAGAGTCAACAAGTTTCTTAAGACATTCATTGTACTTTTCGTGCATTGATGCATATTTCTCAATGTAAAGTTCAGCTTGCCTTATATCGACCGTTTTGTAGAGACACTTTAAATCGTTAATCTCTTGTTCAAAAGTAGCGATTCGCTCCATGATTGATGACTTTTTATTTTCAAGTAGTTCGATTTCAGTATCAAGAGGGCATCGAAAGGCTAGTGATTGTTCGCTCTGTAGTGAGTAACTACCAGTCTTGCGAATAGATGGTAAAACCTCATGGAATACCCAACGTTGAAAACGCTTTGCGACTGGTTTACGAGATTTAAAGATAAGGCGATATAGTCCAGATTCAGTCACTGTCAACATTTTTTGTTTTCCGCCAGGGGTAACGACATTACCGTTACCCATTTCATCATCCTCCAAGGATGCAAGGGCTTCACTAATACCAGATGCCCTAATTGCTAGACAAGCACATACATCAGCAGCAACCCATTCCGGATTTTCTGCTGTACCAACAAAACGAACTTGATGAAACTCGAAAGTAAAAACTGATAATCCAGACATAATATTTTCCTCATTTGAAATGTCATCTTATACGACATATTTTGAAATGGCTACATCAGTAATAAAAAATATTTTGTTGTCAAAAAATCAGCAAAGTATCCTCTGATTAAATGCCATAAAAAATGACATCTGAAATGTTATGTTGAATGTCATCTCAAAATGTCATGTGATTAGAGAGATAGCGTTAAGGTTTTGTAGTGTTATCGGATAATGGCTACTGGATACCTAGCAGAGTTATCGCTTGCTCAATATGTCCCTTAGCGTAATAGCGATTGAGTAAGTTTTCCTGCTCCCATCGTTGTGGTGGTAGCATCCTTTTACGCTCTAGCGATGCCTTAATCAGTGCTG
>NZ_JAIVFW010000026.1 GCF_020829595.1 Nostoc sp. CHAB 5844 | reverse complement strand
TGGCTTTGTCGTTCGCTCTCAGCCTGTTGTTGACCCTGATGACATTGTTGAGGATTAATCACTCTCTGGTTGAGTCGATGGCGGGTATTATCCCGTGATTCGCTTACAACGAGTCGCACGGGGATTCGGTTAAATAGTTTTTTTAAATAAAATAAATCACTCCTCTGTTTGGATAACCAAATAGGGGATATTTTTTTTAACGCAGAGAAACGCATTGAACCAGCGCTGCGTTTAATTAGGTTTTGAGTTATAGCAGGGGACAGGTAATAGGTGACAGGTGAGACCAGCCCCCGTCTTGGCGGTCTCCGTCACGTTAGCGACGCAGGAGCGTCTGGGGGACTGGCGAACCCGAAGGGTGACAGAGTTAAAAGTCTTTTACTGTCTCAGTTTTACCATTTACCGATGTCCTAACTACCTTGGCTATAATTTCAAAATGTTTGGCGATCGCCTGAAAGCAAACTCACCTACTACCAGTGGGTTATTCTCTAGTTTGTTAAAAATCTCACTGATGACAGAAGCTTTACTGAGTGAGTTTTTCTACAATCAAGCATTGAAAAACTGAAACTGGCTAACAATGCGAATACTTCTGGTAGAAGATGACACAGCCCAACTAGAACCCTTACAAACAGCATTGTCTCAAGCTGGACATATTGTAGATGGTGTAGAAAACGGTGCGATCGCGCAGTGGGCAATTACCCAGCGAGACTATGACTTATTGATATTAGACTGGATGCTACCAGAAATGAGCGGATTAGATCTATGTCGGCAGTATCGACAAGCAGGTAAAACAGCTCCTGTATTGATGTTGACGGCAAAAGATACCACTGGCGAAAAAGTCACAGGCTTAGATGCTGGCGCAGATGACTATTTGGTAAAACCGACAGATTTATTTGAGTTATTAGCAAGAGTACGCGCATTAGGTAGGCGATCGCCTGTTTGGCAAGGAGAAAAACTCCAACTTGCAGATCTACAATTGCATCTTGCGACACTGACGCTAGAACGGGGTCAAGCAATGGTAGAGTTATCTACGCGTGAATTTCAGTTACTAGAATACTTCATGCGTCATCCACATCAAATTTTAAGCCGCAATCAAATTGAACAAGCTTTATGGGAATGGGGTAGCGAACCAGAAAGTAATGCGACAACAACCTTGGTACGTCGTCTGCGCCAGCGTTTACAGTTGCTAGATGCAGCAGACTGGCTAGAAACTATTTACGGTATGGGCTATCGTCTCAATCCTGATCGGAAAAAATAACTTTTTATTTTACTTTTTGTTGTTTAACTTTTAACTTTTTTGAGTCATGTTTAACCGTAGCCGTCGTAACTTGGCTAGTTGGTTTACTCTCTCAATGGGCAGTATACTCCTAATTTTTGCGGGGATTCTGTATTATCAAGAATCAATTCAGCAGTTAGAAGTTTTAGATTTAATATTATACAAAAAAGCTAGAGTAATTACAGCCAGTGTACGGTATAAAGATTATCAAGGGCAAAAACGAGTATTTCTCAAACATTTACCAGTTTTGGGAAATAACCCACCAGCAGATAGTGAAATCATTTATGCTCGTTGGTACGATACCAAAGGCCAATTGAAACATTACTTTGGTGAGCTTACACAACAAAAATTCAACCAAAAATTCGCATATCAAACATTAAAAATTACCAATAATTCAGGTGTTTCATCTCAAGTAATTTGGTTACGTGAAATTACGCTGCCAGTAAAATACAAAGGTGAGTTAATTGGCTATCTGCAAATGGCAATGCCCATGAATCGTGTCCAAGAATTACTCAATAGATTTTTACTGTTATTAATATCAACGATATTGATTGCTTTAGGAATAACAAGTCTAACTGGATGGTTTCTCAGCGGCATAGCAATGCAACCTATCCACCAAAGTTATCAACAACTCGAACGCTTTACTGCCCATGCTTCCCATGAATTGCGTACCCCTTTGGCGGCGATTTTGAGTAATGCTCAAGTTGGCTTACTAGCTTCAATGGAAGACAGTGCTAGTAAGCATATGCGTTTAGAAAAAGTTGCAGAAGTAGCTAAATCAATGAATACATTGATTGGAAATCTACTATTTCTGGCACGTCGGACAGGGCGATTAACTCCAGAATCTTTAAAAAATGTTGATTTGAATGAGTTGTTGGCGGAATTATTAAACTCCCAATCGGTGAAGACTGCTGCCGAACATTTAAATCTTCAAAGTGATTTACCAAAATCCCCAATTGTGATGTGTGTCGATGCTGAATTAATATCTCTAGCTGTAATCAATCTGTTGGGTAACGCTTGTAAATATACTCCAGCTGGTGGAATGGTAGAGTTACGCCTATTTACTAAGTACAGTCAAGCAATAATTGAAGTAGAAGACAACGGTATTGGGATTTCTGCGGTAGATTTACCTCATATTTTTGAGCAATTTTATCGAGTAGAGCAACATCAAAAAAATTCTGCGAATAGCTTTGGTTTGGGATTAGCGATCGCTCAACAAATCATTGAAGCACATGGCGGTCATCTTAGTGTAAAAAGTGAACTGGGTAAGGGTTCTGTATTTCAAATTAAATTGCCTTTGTGATTAATTAAGCAGCAGTTGTCACTTTCCTGTCACATTTATCCTGAACCATAAAAAGTAATTGATATTTTCTTTCACAACATTGCTCATTACACTCAATACCGAGCAGGAGTTGATGTGAGTAGACATGAAAAGTACAAATTACTTGAAGGTTTAGCGACTACGGACGCAGCACCTCAGCCATCACTGACACTATCAGATGCTGTTGCGTTGATTGTCGGTATTGTGATTGGTGCAGGAATTTTTGAAACTCCCGCCTTAGTAGCAACCCAAGCAGGTAGTAGTCAGGCTGTATTGCTATTTTGGTTAATCGGTGGTGTGGTTTCGCTGGTTGGCGCATTATGTTATGCAGAGTTAGCCACGACATATCCCGATGTTGGCGGAGCTTACTATTATCTCAAACGTGCCTTTGGGCGGAAAGTAGCTTTTTTATTTGCCTGGGCGCGGATGAGTGTCATCCAAACTGGTTCTATTGCTTTGTTGGCATTTGTCTTTGGTGACTACGCTTCACAAATTTGGCAGCTAGGAAACTTTTCACCTTCGATTTATGCAGCAGTTGCGATCGCTTTATTAACTGCTTTAAATATCATCGGTTTGCAACAAGGTAAGTGGACACAAAACTTACTAACTGCGGCGAAAGTCCTTGGCTTACTGCTAGTGGTTTTAATTGGGTTAACAGCAACTGCTAATGTTACTCCTCCTTTAGAATCTACCGCAACAGGAACCTGGGGACTAGCAATGGTGTTTGTCCTGCTATCTTATGGCGGTTGGAATGAAGCCGCTTACATTTCCGCAGAAATCCAAAATCGCCAACGCAACATTGTGCGATCGCTGCTTTGGAGTATTGGCACAATTACAGTAATTTACTTGCTAATCAATCTAGCTTACCTGCGGGGACTGGGTTTAGCAAACATGGCCAACTCCCAAGCTGTAGCCGCCGATTTAATGCGGACGTTTTGGGGCGCACCAGGAGCTTGGTTTATCAGTTTGCTGATTGCAGTTTCGACTTTGGGCGCACTTAACGCCACTATTTTTACCGGAGCGCGGACTAATTACGCCCTTGGGCAGGATTTCGCCATTTTCAGTTTTATGGGACACTGGCGGCAACGTCATAGTACTCCCAGCTACGCCTTAGTTTTGCAAGCTGCGATCGCTTTAGCGTTGGTTGTGTTGGGTACGTTCACCCGCAAAGGCTTTGAAACAATGGTGGACTATACCGCTCCTATATTTTGGTTTTTCTTTTTACTTTCAGGCATATCGCTACTAGTACTACGCCACCGAGAACCACAAATTCTCCGACCATTCCGCGTGCCATTTTATCCTGTTACACCATTGCTGTTTTGTGCAGTTTGTGGCTACTTACTTTATTCCAGCTTGGTGTATACCGGTGTGGGTGCAGTTGTTGGTGTTTTAGTTGTGGCCGCAGGTGTTCCGCTATTGCTGTGGAATCGTTACCGCCAAAGTAGGGCGTAATTCATTCAACATTCACCTATTTTTGCTCTAGGAGTAGATTTATGTTCCAAAAAATCTTGCTTTCATTAATTACAGGCGTTAGTATCACTACTCTCGGAATTACCGGATGCACCACCCAACAACAAGACTCAGCAGCAGAAGTGCAACCGCCTGTTTTAACTGCTCAGACGGAAGCACCAACTACTACAACTCAACCTCAAGAACGCCCAGGTGATGTTCCTTATGTACCGACACCACAGCCTGTGGTCGATGCAATGTTGAAAGTAGCCAAGGTGAATAAAAATGATGTGCTTTATGACCTTGGTAGTGGCGATGGACGAATTGTGATTACAGCAGCACAAAAATATGGTACGCGAGGTGTAGGTATAGATATTAGCCCAGACCGCATTCAAGAAGCTAACGCTAATGCCCAACAAGCTGGAGTAACCGACCGTGTACAGTTTCGTCAGCAAGACTTATTCAAAACAGATTTGAGTGAAGCTACTGTCATCACACTTTACCTACTGCCCGAAGTTAACCTCAGACTCCGCCCCGAATTATTCAAACTCAAACCTGGTACAAGAATTGTCTCCCACGCTTTCGATATGGGCGATTGGAAACCACAACAAACACTACAGGTAGATGGAAAAACTGTTTACTATTGGGTGGTTCCTGAAGAAGTGCCAGCTAATTTGCGATAATTGGGGCAGGCAAGATGCCATTGGTCTCAACTTAAAGTTAAGGAGCAATTGTCAATAAGTAATCTTACTCAAAAGTTTGCCCAAATCGGGGTAGAAAACACAATTTTGAGGCTAGTGATCGCTTTATATTGAAAGCCATCATTGATTGTTTCTCTCCAACTTCAGTACAAAAGTGAATTTAATACTCTAGCTTGGAGTTAATTTTAAATATAATTACTAGTTGACCAAAGTTGTTTCGTCTTAACTTGACACTAATGGCAAGATGCCCGCCCCTTTATAGAACACATGAGTAGAAAAAAATTTTACGCTGCCAACAAAAAAATCCCCTGCCGTAAGGTGGGGGATTTTTTTTACTTACCTACAAACTAGTAGCCAGATTAACCGAACTTACCAGCAGTGGAGGCGATGAGGAAGGCTGCGTAGGTGAGGACATAGCCAACGGTGAAGTGAGCTAGACCAACCACACGAGCTTGAACGATGGAGAGAGCAACGGGCTTGTCTTTCCAGCGAACTAGGTTAGCTAGAGGAGTACGCTCGTGCGCCCAAACCAAGGTTTCGATCAACTCTTGCCAGTAACCTCTCCAGGAGATGAGGAACATGAAGCCAGTAGCCCAAACTAAGTGTCCGAAGAGGAACATCCAAGCCCAGACAGACAGGTTGTTCATGCCGTAGGGGTTGTAACCGTTAATCAACTGTGCAGAGTTAGCCCACAGGTAATCACGGAACCAGCCCATCAGGTAGGTAGAGTTTTCGTTGAACTGAGCAACGTTACCTTGCCAAATACCCAGGTGTTTCCAGTGCCAGTAGAAGGTTAACCAACCTACTGTGTTCAATGCCCAGAACAGAGCTAAGTAGAAGGAGTCCCAAGCGGAGATGTCGCAAGTACCGCCACGACCAGGGCCATCGCAAGGGAATGCATAGCCGAAGTCTTTTTTGTCGGGCATTAATTTAGAACCACGAGCATCCAAAGCACCTTTGACTAGGATGAGGGTGGTGGTATGTAGACCTAGTGCGATCGCATGGTGTACCAAGAAGTCGCCAGGGCCAATTGTTAAGAACAAGGAGTTAGTGCCAGAGTTAATGGCATCTAACCAACCTGGTAGCCAGGGGTTAGCGTAGTTAGGCCATGCTGTGTAAGCGATACTATCGGGGTTAGACAACAAGGTGTCTAAGCCGTAGAGTACTTTACCATTGGCAGCTTGGACGAACTGAGCAAATACTGGCTCAATCAAGATTTGCTTTTCCGGAGTCCCGAAAGCAACTACTACGTCGTTGTGGACGTACAAACTGAGGGTGTGGAAGCCTAAGAAGAGGGATACCCAGCTGAGGTGGGAGATAATCGCTTCTTTGTGCTTCAGTACGCGCTCAAGTACGTTGCCTTTGTTTTGTTCGGGGTCGTAGTCACGTACCCAGAAGATAGCGCCGTGGGCGAAAGCACCAACCATCAAGAAGATAGCGATGTATTGGTGGTGGGTGTACAGTGCTGCCTGAGTAGTGTAGTCCTTAGCTATAAAGGCATAGGACGGCATGGAGTACATGTGCTGTGCCACCCAAGAGGTAACAACACCCAATGCAGCTAGGTGCCAACCCAATTGGAAGTGCAGGGAGTTGTTGTAGGTGTCATAAATGCCTTGGTGAGGCAGATTGAATGGACCTTCAACAGGAATACCAAAGAAGTTTTTAGCATTCAATGCTTCCTTGAGACTGTGACCAATCCCAAAGTTGGTGCGGTACATGTGACCAGCAACGATGAATAGTACGGCGATCGCCAAGTGGTGGTGAGCAATGTCAGTTAACCACAAGGATTCTGTCTGGGGATGGAAGCCACCCAAGAAGGTCAGAATCGCTGTACCTGCACCAGTGGAAGTGCTGAATACATGACCAGCAGTATCAGGGTTTTGCGCGTAAACACCCCAGTTACCTGTAAAGAAAGGTGTCAAGCCTGCTGGGTGGGGAGCGGTACTTAAGAAGTTGTCCCAACCTACGTGCTGTCCGCGAGCTTCGGGGATCGCAACGTGAATCAAGTGACCAGCCCAAGCCAGAGAGCTAACGCCAAACAAACCTGCTAAGTGGTGGTTTAGGCGAGATTCAGCGCTCTTGAACCAAGCGAGGCTAGGACGGTACTTGGGTTGTAGGTGCAACCAACCAGCCAACAGGAACAATGCCGCGAACAGTAATAAGAATACTGAACCTGTGTATAGTTCATTGTTTGTCCGCAGACCAATGGTATACCACCAGTGGTAGACACCAGAGTATGCAATATTTACAGGGTTACTAGCGCCGCCTTGGGTAAAAGCTTCAATTGCTGGTTTACCAAAGTGGGGATCCCAAATTGCATGGGCAATTGGGCGGATGTGTAGAGGATCTTTAATCCACTGCTCGAAGTTACCTTGCCAGGCTACGTGGAACAGGAGGCTGGATGCCCACAGGAAGATGATTGCCAAGTGACCGAAGTGAGTGGCGAAAATCTTTTGGTAAAGATTTTCTTCGGTTATGCCATCGTGGCTTTCAAAGTCGTTACCTGTAGCGATCGCATACCATATCCGACGCGTGGTCGGATCCTGTGCGAGATCCTGGCTAAATTTTGGAAATTTTGTTGCCATAGCTTTGATATTTCCTCTGACCCTTAGCCATCAGGTTTCAGCTTTTGGAGTTCTGAGTTTTGAGTTCCAAGTTTTGAGTTGAATTTAATCACTCAGGACTCAGCACTCAGCACTCCTAAGACTGATTGCTATCCTACTGAAAGAATGTGTGCGTGGAAGAATGCCCAGGTGGTAGCAATTCCTCCTAAGAGGTAGTGAGCTACACCAACAGCACGGCCTTGAGTGATGCTCAGAGCGCGAGGCTGAATGGATGGTGCTACCTTCAGTTTATTATGAGCCCAAACAATAGACTCAATCAGTTCTTGCCAGTAGCCGCGACCACTGAACAGGAACATCAAGCTGAATGCCCAAACGAAGTGAGCGCCCAAGAAAATTAGACCATAAGCAGACAGCGCACTTCCGTAGGAGTTGATTACCTGTGAAGCTTGCGCCCACAAGAAGTCACGCAACCAGCCGTTGATGGTAATAGCACTTTGGGCAAAGTTACCACCAGTGATGTGAGTCACATTTCCGGCTGCGTCTACGGTTCCCCAAACATCCGATTGCAGCTTCCAGCTAAAGTGGAATATCACAATCGATATGGAGTTATACATCCAGAACAATCCGAGGAAGACGTGATCCCAACCTGAAACTTGGCATGTACCGCCACGGCCGGGGCCGTCGCAAGGGAAGCGGAAGCCTAAGTTAGCTTTATCTGGAATTAAGCGAGAGCTACGAGCAAACAGTACGCCCTTCAGCAGAATCAGGACTGTTACGTGAATGGTGAAAGCATGAATGTGGTGAATCAAGAAGTCGGCTGTACCCAAAGCGATAGGTGCAGCTGCTACTTTGCCACCAACAGCCAGAATCCCACCGCCGAAAACGTAGCTAACAGGTTCTAACGCGTTGGGTGCAGTGCCACCAGGAGCCAAGGCGTGCAGGTTTTGCACCCATTGAGCAAACACTGGCTGCAACTGAATTGCATTGTCGGAGAACAGGTCTTGGGGACGGCCCAAGGCACGCATTGTGTCGTTGTGGATGTACAAACCAAAGCTGTGGAAGCCAAGGAAAATAGACACCCAGTTCAGGTGGGAAATAATTGCATCCCGGTGACGAATCACCCGATCCAACAAGTTGTTTTGGTTAACTACAGGATCGTAATCCCGCACCATGAAGATGGCTGCGTGAGCTGCTCCACCGACTATCAAAAAGCCACCAATCCACAGATGGTGAGTAAAGATAGCCAATTGAGTAGCGTAGTCAGTTGCCAAGTATGGATACGGGGGCATCGCGTATTGGTGGTGCGCGATGATGATTGTCAAGGAACCCAAGAAGGCAAGGTTAGTTGCCAATTGCGCGTGCCAAGAGGTGGTCAGGTTTTCGTAGAGACCTTTATGACCTTCCCCGGTGAAGGGGCCTTTGTGGTTTTCCAGGATCTCTTTGATGCTGTGACCGATGCCCCAGTTGGTGCGGTATTGATGACCAGCAACAATGAAGAGGACTGCGATCGCTAAGTGGTGATGAGAAATATCTGTCAGCCACAAGCTGCCTGTTACTGGGTTTAAACCGCCCTTGAAGGTCAAGAAGTCAGCATACTGACCCCAGTTCAAGGTGAAGAAAGGTGTTAAACCGTTGGCAAAACCAGGGAACAGGTCGATCAACAAGTTTTTGTTCAGGATGAACTCATGGGGCAAGGGGACATCTTTCACGGCTACCCCTGCATCCAACAGCTTGTTGATTGGTGCTGATACGTGAATCAAGTGACCAGCCCATCCCAAGGAACCACAGCCTAGTAAAACTTGCAGGTGGTGGTTCAACATCGACTCCACATTCTGGAACCATTCCAGTTTGGGAGCGCGTTTGTGGTAGTGGAACCAACCAGCAAACAAGAACAAGCCTGCTAATACCAAGCCGCCAATGGCAGTTACGTAAAGCTGGAAGGAATTGGTAATACCCCAGCCACGCCAGATGTAGAACAAGCCTGAAGTGATCTGAATGCCGTGGAATCCACCACCAACATCACCATTTAAAATGTCTTGTCCCACAATGGGCCAAACGACTTGAGCACTGGGCTTCACGTTCAACGGGTCGCTCAACCAGGCTTCGTAGTTAGAAAACTTCGCGCCGTGGAATATCATCCCGCTTAACCAGATTGTCACTACAGCCAGGTGGCCGAAGTGAGCCGCAAATATTTTGCGGGAGATGTCTTCTAAATCGCTTGTATGTGTATCAAAATCGTGGGCGAGGGCGTGGAGGTTCCAAATCCAGGTGGTGGTTTTGGGGCCTCTGGCTAGAGTTCTGTCGAAGTGTCCTGGTTGCGCCCATCTTTCAAATGAGGTAGGTACAGGGTCATTATCGACTATTACTCTTGCTTTCTTTTCCTCTCGCTCCGGAGGACTAATCGTCATTCGACCTCCTCTCGTGATAAGGAATGAGGAATCATGAAACCACAAAGTGATCCTTAGTCGCATTCTCCAGGTGTGGTTGGAGCAGCGATGAAGACGCTATGTGGAAGTTTGTTTCTGTTGAATTATAAAGTCTTTACTTGTACATTGTTGGAGAGAATTTAACAATAATTCAAAATCCTCAGATTAACTGTCTGATCAAGCTTTTAACGTTAAACTCCTGAGCAAAAAGTCAATACTTTCTTCATTTAATTTACAAAGAATAATAATTCGTTAAATTGATGATTAATGGGTATAATGTCTACAAACTCAGTATTCTTGACTTTAGTTATACATATTTTTGGTATGAGAGTAAGACATCTGTGAGCGAAAATTGTAAAAAAGATGACTGCTCTCCTAGCATTTTTAAAAAATACATAGTACCTGAGCAAAATTTCACCTTTTAGGCTATGGTGTCTGATACACAGTTTAGGGCAAAATAATTTTGCAGTTTTGCAGACTATAACTGGGTGTCAGGCATGAATTTGTGGTTTGTGAAGGCTTTAAAACAGATTCTCCCCAAGAGTCTAACTATTTTTAAGTGGCTAATCATACTAGTATTGGTCTTGAATTTATACAGTTGTGCCCAGAAAGCTGTTAGTCAAGATGTATCTGTTAGCCATACCGAAAAATATCAACCGACTTCGCTGCAATTTACCGAAGTTGCTCCACCAAAGGTGATACAAGAACTACGTTCAACTTTAGAAGTTTACCGTCCTCAGGTGACTGTAATCACGCCGCAACTTGATGAAATCATCCAAGACACTAAAGTTACTGTTAAACTTCAGGTAAAAGATTTACCTATATTTAAAAATCCTCAGTTTGAATTAGGGCCTCATCTCCACGTAATTTTGGATAATCAGCCTTATATACCAGTGTACGACTTAAGTCAGCCCTTGGTTTTGTCTGATTTATCTCCAGGTACACATACCTTGCGTGTTTTTGCTTCTCGTCCTTGGCATGAAAGCTTTAAGAATGAAGGCGCTTATGCTCAGACAACATTTCACATTTTTACGAAAACTGATGATCACAACCCTGATACTAGCTTGCCTCTGCTAACTTACAGCCGTCCACAAGGTAGCTATGGTGCTGAACCAATTTTACTGGACTTTTACTTAACTAATGCGCCACTGCACTTCACGGCTAAAGATGATCTAAACGACCCTTTCAGTGATTGGCGTATCCGTTGCACAATTAATGGTGAAAGCTTTGTGTTTGATCGCTGGCAAGCCCTCTACCTCAAAGGCTTCAAACCTGGAAATAACTGGGTGAAGCTAGAATTTTTAGATAATCAAGGTAACACTGTCAAAAATGCCTTTAACACTACTGTCAGATTGGTTAACTACCAGCCAAAAGGTAAAGATACCTTATCCAGAATTGTTAGAGGTGAACTCAAGGCTGATGAAGTACGCAGCATTGTAGATCAAAGTTACACCGCCAAGCCACCAGTTACTGAACCGATACTAGAACCAGAAACACAACCAATTCCCACACCAGAAATTCCAGAGATTGTTCCACAGCAACCGACTGAGTTACCAAAACCACAACCAGAGGTGACACCAACCCCAGAACCACAACCAGAAGTTATACCCATTCCACAACCACAGCCACAGATATTACCAAAACCAGAACTACAACCAGAGGTGGCACCAACTCCACAACCGCAGCCAGAAGCTATACCCATTCCTCAAACTACTGAGTTACCAGAACCAAAAGTTATCCAGTTACCTGGGGAGGCAGGCAAAATACATAGAAATGAGGACACGTTGTAAAGTTATCACAACAGAATTCAGGATGAGTTCTGTGCGGCACTTCGGCAAGCTCAGGGCATCGTAGTGCATCGCTGGCGGATGGATAAATCGGTTTAAAACCCCCACGCTTATCGAAGATTTAGTGGTCTTCAATACAGTGCGATCGCCACCACGACAGTGTAATCAAGGTATAGTATCGGCTAAGTAATTTTAAGCAAGAGGTCTTTATACTCGCTTGACTAATTTAGCTGCTAGAATTCCTGGACGCTTCTTTTTATTTGTCTCATTAAAGCGCTCATCTTTTCGCAATTGACCGTATATATCGTGATTGCCAATTTCGTACCTTCTAAACTCAGTATACTAAAAAGTTTTCCATAAGCCTTATCGTTCCTTCGTTTTCACTTGGGAATACAAGGGTGAGAAATCAGCTTATAACCTGCGTTTTAAGAACTTTTGTTCTGGGTTGACTTGACGCGATCGCTTGTATTCATGATGAGGTAACATCAACACCCCAAGCAAATGAATTACCTGATCAGCAACTAATTCTTAACTTTTAAAAAACACTCAACTCTAATTTTTGCGCTAAAGCTTCCACAAAAGCGATCGCCGCTACAGAATTTCCTACCATATCTAAGGCAGGACTGTAGCAAGCGATCGCTCCTTGTTTTGGTACTATGGCTAAAAGTCCACCGCTAATGCCTGATTTCATCGGTAGACCAATTTTGACAGCAAACTTAGCAGAGGCTTGGTAAAGTCCGCACATTAACATTGCAGCGTTAACTATCCGGTGATGCTGTAAATTATTACCACAAGCTAAAACTTTTCCTAATAAAGCTAAATCTTCAACTCGTCCAGATAAACAGCATATTTGCTCGTAAGTGTCAAGAGCTATTTCGAGATTTTCGAGACGATTTTTTTGGGCTAGATAAGATGCGATCGCTTGGTTAACTGGTGAACGTGAAGCGCGTACCGAAGCCAGCATGACTTCATCTAAATATAGTTGAGAACCTGTTAACTTATTTAACCACTGACAAAAATTGTAGGTGCGATCGCTTGCTGTTTTTCCTGGTAATTTATCAGCTAGAGTAATTGCACCACTATTAATCATCGGATTGCGGGGATGTCCGCCATCAGTAATCAATTGATCTAAAGAATTAAAAGCCGCATCCGATGGTTCAACTCCAACCCATTGTAAGACTGTATCTACTCCTATATTTTCCAGCAGATACAGAAATGAAAATACTTTGATTACACTCATTAAGGGAAACACACAACCTGTATCTCCTAGGCTGTAAGTTTGTCCTGAGACACAGCAGATGTGAACCGCAAACCAAGTAGGATTAGCTATAGCCAATTGCGGAATGCGATCGCATACTTTTCCCTGTACAGCTTGGATTTTAGCTTGTTGTACCCAAGCTGCTAAATCATTGGTTGTGAGTTGACTTAGTGCATTGACTTGACTCATCAACTATGGTTCAAATATCGGTGCAGTTTCCACATCTGCGGGTAAAGGAAAAGAATTGACCAGTTGAGCGATCGCTTTAATTCTCTCAAAATTTGCTACCACTCCATCACGATACTCATCTTTAATCTGCAAATCTAATAATAAAGAAGTTTGCTCAACATACTTATTTATATCTAATTCCTCATTTTCCATCTTGTTTAACTTTGATGATAATTTGGTTTACCACTCATGCTCATACAGGCCAGTCCATAACCATTACACTAATAAGTCTATGGTTATGGACTAGCGTGTAGAAAATGCTAAAAAGTAAACGTACTCCGTATTACACCTACAGTTGTAGTTTCGTTTCTGCTGTCGCCTTCAGGGTTAAACAACACAAACGCACCGGGAGTAATGCTAATGTTATCCGTTACCTTAAAGCGATAATACGCCTCTAAATGGTAAGGAGTAGTCCGATTTACCCCATCTGGAGCCAGTTGAGCAGCACCATCAGCATCAGAGCGGAAAAGCGGTTGTCCAAAAATAATCCCCGCATTGTTCCCTGATTTAAATAAATCATTGAAGTGCAGCCCTACCATCCAACTAGTAAAAGTGGTGGAAGCATCAATTCCTCCAGAAGAATCATCAACAAACATTGCTGCACCATAACCTGACAAAGCTATTTTTGGGGAAAAGCGCCATGTCACCGTACCTCCAAAAGAATTGAGCGTGACAGGTGTTCCTAAAGCAACGCCAGCTAATGCACCAATATCATCACGAACTAATCCTGTACCCAAAATATTAATTTCGTGATAGCTGTGGGCATAGTTTAAACCCACATCTATCGAACTACTGGGTTTAAAAGTTAACTGAGTGCTGACAACACTACTTCCACCAAATACACCTGCACCCAAAGGTGTGTTAGAAACTCCTGGAACAATATCACCTGCTTCTTGGGGTACATTAGCATTGACACTGCCGTATAAAGCTCTTAAGTCTAACTGCGGGGAAAGGTTGAAAATAAATCCCGCCGCCGATGCTAAACCAGTTCCTGAAGTCCCACCAGAGACTCGTGCTACAGGATTTAAACCTGCAAACCGCGAAATAGACTCCTGTCCTTCACCATAAAAAGGTGTGATGGCGGGAAAAGCGTCTGTTGCTTCCGCCGCAGTTCCCGCAAACAAAGTCAATTTATCTGCGACAGGAAAAACATACAGTAATTTGTATAGTTGTACACTATTAGCTGCCCTCGGTGATAACGTTTTCACGTCAAAACCAGGAAACAGCGGTTCAAAACTTGTCCTAGCACTGCTAGAAACGAGTAAATCCGACGCTAACCCTAAACTATCTTGCAAGCTACCACTTCCATCTACATCACCCAAGAAGTTATAAGCCTGCAAACCAGTGATTAATAAATCTTTGCCAGTAAAGCTAGTGTTGAGGTTCAATCTGACTCTGTTCACTAAGATAATATTAGGGTCATCCGTGTCAGGTGCGCCACCTGTAGCACCAATCCCAGCAATAATCACCTCTCCATTGAGTTTTGTAGTAGTTGAAAATTGATTTGCTTCTAGTTCTGCGGTGCGTGCTTCTAGTGCATCCACTCGACCTCGCAAGGTTGCTAGTTCCGCAGCAAATTCTTCTTGCAACTTCTGCAAAGTTGCTAAATCTTCTTTTTTAACTAAATCAGAAGTTGCTGTGGCGATTAATTCATTAACTCGTTCCAAACAAGCATTTAAGCCAGCAGCAAATTCATAACGAGTCATGGCACGATTACCACGATAAGTGCCATTGGGATAACCAGCAATACAACCATAACGCTCAACTAAAGATTGTAATGCTTGAAAAGCCCAATCAGTTGGTTGCACATCAGACAATTGCGATACAGACGTGACTTGTGCGCTGTCGTTGTCATCTGATGTCTGCAACGAGTTAGGCTGTAATGAATCTTGAGCTTCTTGTTTGTTTGTGTTATTAGGTGATTCTGGTTGACTATCATTAGCTATGATCAATCCAGCTTGAGCAGTCGTCAGAAAAGGAACTTGATTAAACTCGTTAACTTTATCAGGGACTTTGCTGTTTGAAATTGCTAATTTTTGAGGCTCATTTATCAATGAATTGTGATTTGTTGGCACTAAACTAGCTAGTACTTGTGTAGGCAACAGTCCATTGATTAAACATAAAAAACTAGCTCCACCAGCAGAAGCTAAGAGATACTTTGCCATGACTACTCCTCACAGATATAAAATATTAGAAAAACTTATCTACGGTATTTAACAGTTATGAAGCACTCTAAATTGGATTGTTCAAAACAACCTTGCTTCGCATCAGTAATTACCGTAGGTATTAAAATATAGTAAATACTATTTAGATGAAAATTTACATTAATAATGATTTGTTATTTTAATGATTTATATAAGTAAAATTTAATTATAAAAATTATATATATTGACTGTAAGTCATTGCTAAACACTAAGCTGCCTGACTTTTCAAAGAAGGGGGTATCTTAACCTCTTGGTATATTTAGTTATGCAAAAGTCGGAGTTTTTATTCTTAAAGAATCAGCGAATATTGCTCTAAATAAGTAGTAGAGAAAAATATCAAAATTAATTTTTATGGTTGACCACAGGGAAAGCACATTTAAAGGTATTGGAGAAGTTGAACTGTATTACCAAAGCTGGAAACCAACAGGTAAGGTAAAGGCAGTATTAGCTATGGTGCATGGACTAGGAGGCCATAGTAATAAATACAATAACATAATTCAGCACCTCAAACCTAAGCAATATGCTATTTATGGCTTTGATATGCGCGGTCATGGCCGATCGCCAGGACAAAGAGGATATATTAATTCTTGGGCAGAGTTCCGCGAAGATGTGCGAATTTTTTTAGCATTAATTCAAACCCAGCATCCAGGATGCCCAATTTTTCTTTTAGGTCATAGTTTGGGTTCCATTGTTGTTTTAGACTATGTTCTGCATTATCCCCAAGCTGCTGCTGTACTCAAAGGTGTGATTATCTTAGCGCCAAGTTTAGGGAAAGTCGGCGTGTCGAAAATCAAGTTATTTCTGGGACAATTACTGTCGTGGGTATGGCCGCGTTTTACATTAAACACTGGTCTTGACCTTGCTGCTGGTACAAGAGATGAGAAAGTTTTAGCTACCTATACTCAAGATGCTTTACGACACACACTAGGAACGGCTCGTTTAGCAACAGAGTTCTTTGATACTGTCGCTTGGATTAATCATCATACTGCTGAATGGCGATCGCCACTATTAATTCTGCACGGTGGCGCAGACCGAGTAGCATTACCAGAAGGAGGCAAGATTTTTTATGAACAACTAACCTCCTGTACAGATAAAACCAGAATTGAGTATCCCGATGCTTATCACGAACTTCAAGATGACCTCAATTATCAAGAAGTGTTAGCTGATTTAGAAAGTTGGTTGGAGAAACATCTACCTCTGATACGCTAAGTCCAATATAAAATCTTGGCGTTTGGAAAGCGCTGTTGAATCTCTGTTTCAAAAAAGCGCTTCATCAGGTTCATTGTGTCAGCATCATAAACATACTTAACCCCACCAAACTTATTACGCTTAATGCGGCGTTTTTCTTCATCCATATCTAGTTGAGAATGTGGATACCAAGTCTGTAAAACTTCTTTTGATCCTGGTGTAAAACGGTGAGAAATTAGCTCAAAAGTTAAATCACAGTTGATATCAAGAGCTTCACTAATAGAGTCAAACAATCAACCATAGTGTATTTACCAATTATCAAAATGATTGGCAAATTCAGAGATTGTACGCGCTTCAAAATCTGTTGTCCCCAAGGCTCATCCAAAGCAGCAGGAGTAAACATAACTTGTTGAGGCATCCACAACTTTGTTGAGCGTGTTACTAAGTCTGTGGCTGGCACACTGTCTTTGATTGTATTCAGCAAAATCGTTCTCCGTTATTTTTTAGAACCGATATCTGCAATTAATTTTCTTTAGCTGGTCGAATTAGCTATGACAACGAAAAAAGATTTATTCTGCAAAAAATTGAAACTTATTTTGCGCTATTTATCAAAACAGAATTCAGGAGTCAGAAACCAGAATTCAGAATTGAATTTTGTGCGAAGCCGCGGATGAATAAACGGGTTTTAAACCCCCACTAATTGCATTCTGACTTCTTCAATTTCTTTATAGTTCGTTAAACAGCCAAACTTCACAAGCTAGAAACTGTAGAGTATTACTATAACTCTATTTTAAAATAGAGTTGAAAACTTTGGCTCGATTAAAAGAACGGATTTTACTAACTTGAGAGGTAGTGGTTTCCTGATACGCTCAGGATAGTCGCTTACCTTATAAGCGTTATCTGGCTTTGCGTTTTTCCAGATATGCCTATTGAATTTCTGCACTAATTTCCCTGTAATTCGTTTGATAATTCAGCAATGTTTCTTTAGCTTGTTGATAAACAAATGTATTTTTGGGAATTTCTTTTAAGATATTAATTGCTTGTTGCCATTTGTCTTTAGCTTGCTGCCGAACTGAGACTGACTGAGGCGAAATTTGGATAAAAAAGTGAGCTTCTATTGCTAGTTTATGTGCTATTTCTAAGTTAGATACAGCTTTTTTTTCTGCAATTACTCTTTGGCTTATAGCTGTATGATAAATACGATAACGAATTAACTTATCTTTAGCTTTATCAGAAACTGATGTATTGTTCGGGATACTTTCTAGTAACTTGATTGCCTCTTGCCATTTAGATTCTGCTTGTTGCCAAATAATCAGAGGATGCGGTGGTGATTGTACTATTCCAGAAGCTTCTAAACCCAGATATTGGGCGGTTTTAAAGTTAGCGATCGCAGTTTCTTCTTGATTAAAATTTAAGTTAATTTGTTGTAGTTTGGGAATTTCAGCCTTGAGCATCCAGCTACCAAAGCTTAAAGCTAATAAACTCACAGCAATCATCCCACCATAGTGAGATAACTTTTGCTCTTTAAACTTTTTTACCAGATTATTATTTGCTAATTTACGTTTATCAGATTTAGGCTTGAGCAACTTTTTTTCTGTCTTGACTCTCAAGGAACTAATCTGCAAAATCAAAGAATCAATTTTATCTTGGTAAAATTCACAATCATTAATAATATCTGTTAATTCTTGTAATCTGCCATCACCAGATATAATTAACTCCTGATCATCATCTAGCCATTCTAGTGCAAAGCCAGATTTGCCACAAAAAGATGATACTCCTAGTAAAATATTTAATAAGTTATTGCTCTGCTTAATATTATTAAAAATAAATTCTAATCTTTCCTTAATTTTTAAAGAATCTTCTTGAGCTTGGATGATTTGCTGAAGTTGTTGTTGTAAAATTCGTGGTTTATCTAAATCTAATTTGATTCTTAAAACTTCTTCTACTGCTTGGAATGTTGCAGGAATACTGTCATGATGAGCATCAATATTCAGTTGTTGAACTAATTGAATATCACTCAAAATATCGGCAGCTATAGCCTGAATTAAATCACCCCAATCAATCCAGACCTCAATTTTGGCTTGGATTTCTTTGAGCGAGATATCTACTGGTAATTTACCAAATTTCGCTGTTAGTAATCCTGGATAATCATATTTATAGATATAAACTGTGTAATCTCCATTTTTCAAAGATTTTTGTACTATATCTAAACAAACAACTGTGGTAGTAGGTGATTTTTCTAATTGGCTGTACTTAATTTTTTCTTGAATATTATGTAGTTGATCCTGAGCATGATTAATCATGACAATTTGTTGCATGATGTCATGAGAATATCCAATATTCAGCCTCAGACTATGAACAATTTTTGGTAGTTCATTTACCAAATTTTCTAAATCAGCCATAAATATCCCTTGGGGATTTGCCGAAAGTTGATGTGAAACAATTAAAATGACTATGCAGCAAGGTGGTAGCTTGAATACCAGCCTCATCTTAATTGGTGGTAGAGCATCCTGATAGATTGAAAATCTGAGGAGCTATGGATTCATACTTCCCGAAAATCCTGCTAAAGTAACAAATTCATTAGAAAAATTGTAAATAAATGCACAATTAGTAACTAAAGTCAAATCAAATATGAATGAAATTGATTTAGCGTTTACTCCAGCGGTGGAGTTAGCGCAATTAATCCGTCATCGGGAAGTGTCGCCACTCCAGTTAGTGGAAATATATTTACAAAGAATTGAGCGGTTGAACCCCCAATTGGGAAGTTATTTTACGGTGACGGCAGAATTAGCGATCGCTGATGCTCAAGCAAAAACCGAAATGCTGGCAACAGCCGCCGAACTGCCGCCTTTTTTTGGTGTGCCAATTTCCATTAAAGACCTCAACACCGTGGCAGGTATACCTTGTACCTACGGCAATCCCGCATTATTCAATAACGTCCCTGATTATGATGACGGGGTGGTAACTCGAATTAAACAAGCAGGGTTCATTATTCTGGGTAAAACTGCTACTTCCGAAATCGGTTCTTTTCCTTACACAGAACCAACAGGATTTCCCCCGTCCAGAAATCCTTGGAATTTAGAATATACTCCAGGCGGTTCTAGTGGTGGTGCAGCTGCATCTGTAGCAGCAGGACTATGTGCGATCTCCCAAGGTTCTGATGGTGGTGGTTCAATTCGTGGCCCGGCGGCGTGTTGTGGTTTGGTGGGTATTAAACCATCACGGGGTAGAGTCACCAAAGCCCCAGTGGGCGATCGCTTGGGGGGAATTGCAGTCAATGGCCCCATTGCCCGGACTGTAGCTGATGCGGCAGCAATGTTAGACGCAATCTCTGGTTACTTTACAGGCGATCCTTATTGGCTACCCAATCCCGAACCATCTTTTCTCGCTGCTACCCAAGAGAAAGTTTCTGGGTTACGCATTGCCTTTACTACTAAAATCCCGCCTTTGGGAATTGCTGATGTTAACTGTCAGCAAGGTGTATTGCAAACAGTCCAGTTATTAGAACAATTGGGTAACACCGTTGCAGAAAACTGCCCAGATTTTAGTGGATTGATCGAACCATTCCAAATCGTTTGGCAAGCTGGGGTAGCTGCCTCAGGAATTCCAGCAGAGGCGTTGCAGCCTGTAAACCGCTGGCTGTTGGCACGTACAGGTTCTGTAGCAGAATATCTTAGGGCTTTATCGCAATTGCAAATTGTCTCACGGCAAATAGTGGCATTTTTCGATCATTTTGATGTGTTGGTACTGCCCGTATATTTACACTCACCGATTCGGGTAGGAGAATGGGCTGCCTTGAGTCCGGAAGAGGCATTTCAAAATATTGTGCGTTGGGTTGCCCCTTGTCCAGTTGCTAACGCCACCGGACAACCGGCGATCGCTTTACCTGTGGGTTTTGATAGTCATGGTGTACCTATCAGTGTGCAACTGCTGGGTAAACCTGCGGCGGAAGCCACTTTAATTAGCCTTGCAGCTCAAATCGAAGCAGCGAAACCTTGGATTCATCACCGCCCAGCCTTTGCTACGTAATAAGCTGTTAAGCATATAAGAAAGCACATTGATACCGCAGGGGGAGCCAGCGCGTTGGGCGGGTTTCCCGACAGCCGCGCGACTGGCGTGGCAGGGAGCAAGGGAGAGGGTTTGCAGTTTTTACTACCATAAAAATGGTGCAATTTAAATGACGATTAGCTTACCAATTCTGATTTGTGAAAACTCACGATGATCAGATACCCGACTTTTTGAGAAGTATTAAGCTTGTAGGGTGGGCATTATAATGCTCACCCGTTAACCCACAGCATATTCTGACAAAAACTAATCATTAAACATGAACAATAAGTGAGCTTTAAAACCTTCTCCCTGCTATATCAATTAAATAAGCTGATGTAGCTCAAAAGATTTTAAAGCAAAAGTCTTGAGCTTACTTAAAATTAAAGTTTCTACAATAGTATTACCTTAATCTCTGGCTGTTCCGGTTAACACTATTATGCTTAGTAATTTATATTATTGAGGGCGAACGATGGGACTCGAACCCACGAGTGGTGGTACCACAAACCACTGCCTTAACCACTTGGCTACGCTCGCCATTCACTTATCGATTACTTATCATAGCATCTATTTAGTGATCGAGCAAGCATCTTTTAAGAGGAACGGACTTTGCTAATGTGTAGTCCTGGGACTCTAATAACTATCAGAGTATGACGGGAAGAAAATATGAAACTCTTGACTGTTATGACATTTGCGATCGCTGCAAGTATAGGTGTAGTTAGCGTAGCAATGTCCACGACTAATCCCACTGTAGATGAATACGAAGAATATGCAGTAAATCGACTGACACAATATTTAAAAATTGATGTGTGTAAAAAAACATCCAAGCTAATTGAAAATTTACTTAATTCAAGTTGTGAAAAATTAGTTGATTCAACTAATCCCCAGATACGAGAGTTGCTTGTCAAGACGACGGAAAGGCAAAACTTTTTGTTGTTTAGTATTTATCGTACAGATTTAACACTTGGTGCTTGGCTACCAGGTTACAAATTTGAAACGGTGGGAGCTTTTCATAATTTTTATACTTATAGTGCCGAACAACAATAAGTCAAAAGGTTCACATTTACCAATGTCATCTGCATATCTGCTAGTATCTCATGGAAGCCGCGACCCACGTCCAGAAATTGCTTTGCAGCAATTGAAAGAGTTAATAGATAAAAAACAGCAAAGTTACCCATCAGGCAAAAAATTAGTCGGCTTGGCTTACTTAGAAACACGTCCAGAACCTTTGCACGTTCAAATTAAAGAATTTGCTCATAGTGCTGTTATTGCAGGATGCAACTGTCTGAAAATCATCCCACTATTTCTGCTACCGGGAGTGCATATGATGCAAGAAATTCCCGAAGAAGTAGCACTAACACAACAAGCTATAGGTCAAAACATCAGCCTCGAATTACTACCATATTTAGGTAGCCAACCTGGTTTGACAACGTTGCTATCCCAGCAAATGGCTGATATCACAACCCAGGCATGGATTTTATTAGCGCATGGTAGTCGTCGTCCTGGCTTTCAACAGCCAGTGGAAAACATAGCTGTAAATTTAGATGCAGTAGCTGCTTATTGGTCTGTACCTCCTAGTTTAGAGACGCAAGTAGAAGAATTGGTAGCTGCTGGCAAAGAAAAAATTGCGATTTTGCCATATTTTTTATTCGCAGGTGGCATAACCGATGCGATCGCTCAACTAACAGAAACGCTAAAATTAAAATTTCCTGCTGTGACTTTCCAATTAGCTCAACCTTTGGGAGCAAGTGCAGAATTAGCTGATTTGATTTGGGATTTAATGAACGAATGAACTGCACAGAACAAGAAAAGCAGAAGAATTTGGGAAAAGTTTATTTAGTCGGTGCAGGGCCGGGAGACCCCGGACTCATGACTCTCAAAGGCAAAAGTTTGTTGGAATGTGCTGATGTAGTTATCTATGATGCGTTGGTAAGTCCGGCAATTCTGGCAATGATTAATCCCCAAGCAGAACAAATCAACGCTGGTAAGCGGATGGGGAGACATTCACTCTTACAAGATGAAACAACGCAACTACTAATTGATAAAGCTCAAGCTCATGCTATTGTAGTGCGACTCAAAGGCGGCGACCCGTTTATCTTTGGTCGCGGTGGCGAAGAAATGGCAGACTTACTCAAAGCTGGCATTCCTGTAGAGGTTGTGCCAGGTATCACATCGGGAATTGCTGCCCCTGCCTATGCTGGCATACCTTTGACCCATCGACTGTATAGTTCTTCAGTTACTTTTGTGACTGGGCATGAGTCCGCTGGTAAGTATAGACCGAAGGTAAACTGGCAAGCGATCGCTCACGGTTCCGAGACGATTGTAATTTATATGGGTGTTCACAATCTATCGCACATTATCGAAGAGTTAGCAGCGGCGGGTTTAAGTTTAGCAACACCAATTGCTTTAGTGCGCTGGGGTACAAGACCAGATCAAGAAGAATTGATTGGTCAGTTAAGGACAATTGTAGAACAAGTTGAGAAAACAGGATTCGATGCTCCGGCGATCGCAGTTATTGGTTCTGTAGTGAATATGCACGATATTTTGTCTGCTTGTCGTCCAGTTTGATCAAAGATTCTAGATATATCGCACCTGATTTTGCATTTCCTCAGATGTAACTTGATTCAGAATCACTAATAATCTTTGTACAATTTCTTGAGGTGAACGGCGAACAGCAAAAATTACACCATAGTGTATTTGTCCTGAAGCAAAGTAAGCCTGTACAAGCTCTTCAAAGTCAGTTCTATTATGTGTAACTAACGCTCTCATTTTACTAACGGCATAGGCAAGTTGTTCTGCATCCGTAGCATGAAGTTGTTCGGCATCTCGTGCGGTGATTGCATCAAATCCTCTTGCTTTAAGCAAGTCTGCCACTAAAACATTGACATCTTCATCTAAATACAAATGAATAAAAAAGCTATTCACAAATCTCTAACTAATGGGTCGATTAATTCTTCAGGAATTCGGTTACACTCTATATAATTGTTAACTTCATCTTGGTGATCACTGTAATAAGCTAAGGCAGCGAACACTTGCGCCAAAGTCAGATGAGGCATTCCTTTGGGAATTTCTTCAGGTGCAACACCCATGCGCCAAGTTTCAACAACTGCTCTGACAGGTGTACGAGTTCCCTGAATAATTGGTTCACTATTTAAAATCTGCTCATCTCTAACAATGTAAAGATATTCTGTTGTTTGAACCATCGTTTTTTTGAGAAATAGTTATTAATAATTATATTATCTCTTTAATTATTGCCAGGAGATAGACCGCTCAACAAATTTTTGTAGAGTAAATAGCGAAAAATCAATTTATAAAACTTAGGGGAGGACGAAAATTGATGAATCGATATAGCATGATTGTTCAATGGTCTGATGAAGATCAGCTGTTCTTAGTTACAATTCCAGAGTTTGCTGATCGCGTTGTTATGCCTTGTACTCATGGCATAACTCGTGAGGAGGCAATTCACAATGGCGAAGAGATAATAGAAATGTATTTAGAAGCTTGGCAAGCAGAAGGTGAGTCTATCCCTGAACCAAATACACTTCAAATTGCTTAATTTCTAAATTCTTAAGTTTTATTGTGGCGATCGCATTACAAGAGCGCATTTGCTTAAAAGTATCTCAAGAAACACCACACAAGTGTTTAAAATCTTCTAACTTCAAGCTATTGCCTATTCACAAGTTATAGATGCTACCTAATTTAATCTACGTTTTCCAGACATCTCATGAAACTCTAGATGATTATCAATAAAATATTATTGCTACACAAAAATCAGTTTTTAGTTATCAGCAAAAATTCTCATATTTAGCAAATTTTTAACTTTTTAACAGTTAATATTGTGCCTTGAGTCAGTGTAAAACAGCTAAAATGTTGATGAGAGACTCAAGCAAATTGGATGAAATATAACAGCATTGATGATCTTCTGAAGAATAATCAGACTTGGGTTGCCGAAAAGTTAGCTCTAGAACCAAATTACTTTGAAGAATTATCTACAGGACAAACACCACAATTTCTCTACATCGGGTGTTCTGATAGTCGTCTGCCCTTAACAAACTTTACCCGTACTGAACCTGGAGATTTATTTGTACATCGGAATATTGCGAATCAAGTTTCTCTAACAGATATTAACTTTTTAGCCGTTTTAGAATACGCAATTTTGCATCTTCAGGTGAAACATATTATTGTTTGTGGTCACTATGATTGCGGAGGAATTAAAGCGGCTTTAGAATGGCGAACCATTGGTATTATTGATAACTGGGTGAATCCAATTCGAGAACTGTATTTACAGAAAAAATCCGAAATTGATGCGCTGCCAACCAGAGTTGAACGTTTGAATCGTTTAGCAGAAATTAATGTTGTGGCGCAAGTAAAAAATCTTTATCAAACTTCTATCATGCGTCAAGCACTCCATGAACGCAAAGCACCTATGGTTCATGGTTGGCTACTAGATATACGCACTGGATTGATCAAGGATTTGAATGTTTCAACTGTGCAATGGCAACTGTATCCATGTCCTTTACTTTTAGAGTTGAGACTCTATGCCATCTTACAAAATGAGGATTAATCGGGTGACAAATTGAAGCCGGAAAAATTGTTTAATTCCTAAATAAAAATCAATACATTCAACACTCATATAAAGGAGGGTAATACTCTCCTCTATTGACTATTTGACTAAATATTGTTAAGAAATCTTACAAAAATTGATGTCTTGCGTAATGGCAAGAATTAACCTTGATAACAAAATTGTGGTGTAAAACTCCAGATATCACGAGTATCTACTCACAGATCAAGCATTGGTTGTTGAGTAGGAATCAACTGCGATCGCAACTGCGGACAAGGAACTTTTTAGATGTCTAATTGACCAAAAAGCTCCTGCAAAAACTTTATTATAGACAAGGCTTTATGACTGATCAAATAATTCGTGAAGCACCTGCCCCTAATCCTTTAGCCGGTCAGGAAGAGAGCATATTTTACATTCCTGCACAGGGTGAGCCAATTCTGCGTGTCAACAATATTCAAGGCAACATTCTCGGCGGATTCAATAAAGACCATCAAACGCTGATCTTCCTAGAAATTGAAAATCCAAATGCTTTTAAAGAGTGGCTCAAAACACAGATTAAATTTATTGCCACTGCCTCAGAAGTGATTGCCTTTAACCGTATATTTAAGTCTGCCAGAGAAAGACGCGGGCGTGAAGGTACTGTTAAAGCAACCTGGGTCAACATTGCCTTTTCCTTTGAAGGGTTGAAAAAACTGACCTCAAGTGCTGACAATTTTACAGATGAAGCATTTAAAGCTGGTTTGGCAGCACGCGCGGCTGAACTCAACGACCCAGTGGACAATCAAGGTAAACCCATAGGCTGGGTTGTCGGTGGGCCGGATAATGGCAAAGTAGATGTAGTTTTGATTGTTGCTAGTGACGATCGCACAGACTTACTAGAAGAAGTTTCCCGCATTTTACAAAGTATTGTCATCTTCACAGACGACAAAGGCAACGCTAAAAATAGTGGAGCTAAAATTACGTTTCTGGAAGAAGGCGCTAACCTACCGCCACCGCTGGCTGGACATGAACACTTTGGCAATCTAGATGGAGTTTCACAACCTGGAATTCGTGGCAGGGTTTCTGAGAATCCCAAAGACTTACTCACTCCTCGCCAAGATCCAAAAAACCCAAATCAGGGCAAACCAGGGCAAGATGTTCTCTGGCCGGGAGAATTTGTTTTCGGCTACGAAGATCAGAATCCTGATGCTAAGGATTTGGAACATAGCAAAGGTGCGATCGCCTCAGCAGGGCCAAAATGGGCAGATGATGGCTCATATCTTGTGTTCCGTCGCTTGCGTCAGGATGTGTTCAAGTTCCATAAGTTTTTGAACGACAAGGCTGTTGAGTTGAACGCCGACCCCAGAAAAGTAAGTGCCAAGCTGGTCGGACGCTGGCCTAGTGGCGCTCCTACAGTCCGCACACCAGAAGCAGATGCCCCCAGTTTGGGTAATGATGACAATGCTAACAACGATTTTGAATTCAATGGTGATGACCCACCAGAGAATGGATTCTTCAAAAATGATGTAGTTCCGCCTTCCGAAGATGCAACAGGTTTACGCTGCCCATTTATTGCCCATACTCGCAAGACCTATCCACGTAACGACAAAACACCCGGCGGTGGCGGCCCTGGCCCTAACGAGATTGATCGCAGCGAGGTAACTACTCAAACACACCGTCTACTGCGTCGTGGCATTCCTTACGGGCCTGTGTCTGCTTCCACCCCAGATGAGCCGATAGAAGATCCGAAGTTTGTTGATCGCGGTTTACACTTTTTGGCGTATCAAACCTCAATTGTCGATCAGTTTGAGTTTGTCACCAAATTCTGGTCTAACAATCCAAACTTCAGCGTACCTGCTGCTACTGGTCACGAGTTTGAAGGTAAACTCACCCTTGGTCACGATCCGATTATTGGTCAAAGTAATGGAGAAAATGGCGATCGCACCCGCAAATTCTTTATCCATTTGGAGGATAACAATTCTCAACCTTTAACTAAAGAGTTAACTGCTCCTGAAGACTGGGTAATTCCCACTGGCGGCGGCTACTTCTTCGCACCATCTATTTCTGCTTTAAAAAATGTCTTGACATAAGCAGTTGAAGTAGCAAGCTAGGAAATAAATATGGTTTGGCTAAAGGCGAAAGAAGAAATTTAAACATTTCTCCTTTTTCCAGACCATACTCTTAAGCTTTTGAATGAATAGAGGAAAATTAATATGATTAGTTAAGTTCTAATACCAATTTCCTTTAAATTTGAAACACATATTTTTGTAGAGACGTAGCATTGCTACGTCTGGACATGATTTATAAATCAAACAAAATTACTATATTAAACAATATGTTGGAATATAGTTTTCATTAAATCCCCTTGGGTAAAAGGTTTAGCTAAATAGCCTGAAGCTCTAACTATTTTAGCTTTAGCTCTATCGATTAGACTGAGTTTTTCAGTCAACATAATTATGGGTGTGTTTTTAAAATACACGTGTTTTCGTAACAAAGTGCATAACTCATACCCATCTAAATCAGGCATATCTACATTTAATAAAATAATGTCTGGTTTAGTCCGAAGAATTTCCATTAAAGCTTGTAAAGAATCTGTAACTCCAATTACAGAAAATATTTGCTCATCGAAAGCATTCTTAATGTCATTTAATAAAGCAAGGCTATTATCAATACAAAATATTGTGTAAACTTTCTTCTCTGTTGATGGGGAAGAACTTGGCTGATAATTATGATGTTTAGTGTTAACAGGCTGTGATGGAAAGCGGTTGATTTTGGGTAATTGCGGCTCAGGTTGGGGTTGTGGCGGAGTTGGGTTTGACAATGGCGTTCGCAACCCATGATAATTCGTCCCAGCGGCACTCCTTTCTGTATATGGCGAAGTATCTTGATAAACTCCTTCCCTTCCGCGCTTTTGACACCGTTCGACTAATAAACGGAGATTGAGATGACAGAATTTGGGCAAATCATCCAAAAAGCTTTCCGGGATGAATTCATAACTGCCTTCTTCTAAACGCAAAAATGAATCTAGAACTTCTAAAGCCAATTGTTCTATGAGTATGGCTGCTTCCGTTGGACTAATATACTTTTGATTAACTAACCAGCAAATCGCCAAATAATCGGGATTTGGGATGGCTTGACTACCAGCCCCAGTTTCAAATATTGCCCTTAGTTGAGCGTCAATACCATAAGGCAGAGTAGAAATTTGCTCACTTAAATGTTGCAAGTTTCGATAAAGTGGCTCAAACATCTTTTCTGAGTGGCACGCATAAATTAACTTACCCTCATCTATATATATCGACCAAGCGCCAGATGTGCTGAACACCTGTAAACAACCAGTCACAGATTTACTGGTAATTTTTTTTAACAGAGATAATGGCTGGATTTTTTGAAAGAATCTATATCTACTAATAGGCAGGGTTGTCATTGGAATATCTTTAAATATAAACACATATTGGCAAGCAAAATTGGTGAATTACCTAGTCGGCATTCACTGCAAAGTATTTTAGAGATACTGTTCAGCTAAATATAGCTGTCACATTTAAATTAGTACAGAGATTTTTCACCCCTTACTCTAAAGTCGTCAATCTCTGCTAAAGTGTTGTTAACTTAACTCTTTTTTGAGTGTTAACATGGACGATTACTAGATAGCAAAGTAGCCTAAGTAGTGACTAGTAAATAGTATTCAAAAGTCAAATCGGCTTTTGTCTGATGCAATAATCTGGTCAATTTAACAATAACTCAAATTTTGCATTTAGAAGTATTGGCTCCAACCCATCAGTAGCAAAATTTCTATGAATTTACGTGCTAATAGGGTGATAAATAAGCTTTTTAATGACAAAAACATAGATTGTATATACTTAATTAGAAAAACTTTTTTAAAGTTAATTAAGTATATATGATAACTCAGCGTTTAATTTCACATCAGTAAAAAGTTTTAAATTTACTCTGAGCAAAACCTGGGCAAAATCATTACCCAATCAGTAATCAAGGCTGTTTTCTCTTCCGGAGAATTTAGCGAATAATTGACTCGACAGAAATTTGTCATTATCTGCCAAAGCATCTGACTGAGCAGAATCTAACTGATGCATAAGCACTAAAAATGAGTTTTGATTTTCTATGTTGATAGATATTTACCTGGTGCTATGTCTAAGTTTCATAAATCAAGCCTTATGGAAAAATTTAATAATTGTAGTTGACACAAACAAAGTATCTAAGTTTGGCTAAATGGTAGAATGTGGCTTTGATAAAGTTAAAATTGAGCTTAACCTAAATTTTAGCAACGATAGAAAAATATATTAGCTTTATAATAAACAAAATATGAAAAAATAAATATAATTATTATTTAAAGATTTTAATTGTTGTGAATTAATCAGAATATCCGGAGAATCCAAAGAAGTACAGTAATTAGTCAGATTTTAGAATTATGTATAAAAGTTAAAATTTTTTAAAATAGAAATATAACTTGGCAAATAAATATGCCAAATAAAACCCCAATTCTCAAAGCAAAAGGTGGGAAAATTTGACTATTGAATTATTAAGCTAAAATTAACTATGCCACTTGTGTAATTTGGACTTACGCTCATGGTGACTCAGCTACCTTCTTCTACCAAAAAAAGCATCATCTACCCGGAAACTGATGGACAGCCGATAGCAGAAAATACAAAACAGTTTGAATTAATTGTATTGATTAAAAAGAACTTGGATTTATTATTTGCCAATGAGCCTAACGTATTCGTAGCTGGTGATCTATTTTGGTATCCTGTCGAGGATGATAACATGACTCGCAGAGCGCCTGATGTCATGGTGGCCTTTGGTAGATCAAAAGGCGATCGCGGTTCATATCTACAATGGCAAGAAGATAACATTCCTCCGCAAGTAGTGTTTGAAATTCTTTCTCCTAGCAACACTGCCAAAGAAATGATTGTAAAATACAAATTTTACGATCGCTACGGAGTGGAAGAATACTACATATATGACCCACAGACAACTGAATTAAGCGGTTGGTTGCGTTCTGAGAATGAATTAGCCGAAATTCCGCAAATGATCAACTGGGTCAGTCCCCGTCTCGGTATTAGGTTTGAATTATCAGATGGCGAACTTCAGATTTATCGTCCCGATGGACAAAAGTTTCTTACCTATCTAGAACTAGCGCAACAACGCGAACAAGCACAAATAGCAGCTGAACAAGAACGCCAACGCGCTGAACAAGAACGGCAACGTGCTGAACAAGCAGAAACTCAACTAGAATCACTCCGTACTTTACTCCGCGATAGGGGAATTAATCCTGAAGAACTTCAATGAAAGTATGAAGTGTGAAGTATGAAGTATGAAGTGTAGATTTCATCCTTTATCCCTTATTCCCTGATTCTCAATGCAGACCGAAATTAATTTACAAGTTTCAGAAAATGGTGAACGTTTAGACCGTTACCTTGCAGAAGAATTACCAGATATCTCCCGTTCTCGCATTCAGCATTTAATCGAACAGGGTAACGTCCAAGTTAACGGCAAAGTCTGCACATCTAAGAAGGTAAATGTTAAAGCAGGCGATCGCATCACTCTACAAATACCAGAAGCACAACCTCTAGAGCTACAAGCAGAAAATATTCCTCTGGATATTCTTTACGAAGATGACCAGTTACTTGTCCTCAACAAACCCGCAGGTTTAGTTGTCCATCCCGCACCCGGACATCCTGATGGCACACTAGTAAATGCTTTGTTGGCGCACTGTCCTAACCTTCCTGGTATTGGCGGAGTGCAGCGTCCGGGAATTGTGCATCGATTGGATAAGGATACAACAGGAGCGATCGCGATCGCTAAAACTGACATCGCTTATCAACATCTACAAGCACAACTCCAAGCCAAAACCGCACGGCGAGAATATTTAGGTGTAGTTTACGGTGCGCCAAAAACTGAAAATGGTACGATAGCTTTCCCGATTGGTCGTCATCCCCAAGACCGCAAGAAAATGGCCGTTGTCCCTGTAGAACAAGGTGGACGTATAGCTATTACTCATTGGCAAGTATTAGAACGCTTAGGTAACTACACATTAATCCACTTTCAATTAGAAACCGGACGCACTCATCAAATTCGTGTCCATAGTGCCAAAATCGGACATCCGATTGTTGGCGACCCTGTTTATAGTTCTGGTCGTTCTGTAGGCGTAAATTTGCCAGGTCAAGCACTACACGCTTGGCGACTCAAGTTACAGCATCCCGTTTCCGAAGATTGGATTGAGGTGACAGCACCACCACCACAAACGTTTACAACTTTGTTAGAAGTTCTCCGCCGCAGAGTAGCAATCTCTTCTTAAAAAGAGAATATAAAGAATTTTTAGGTTTTCCTTCACTTAGCTTTACAAAAGCTTACACATCAATTTTTTTCCAAAATGCCAGTAAGTAGTGTCAATACTGCATGAAATGCTTGTAAACAAAAAGTTATAAGGAAATTAATAATATATCTAGTAGTTCAAGTCAAAATTATTTTTATTTAACTAATTAAAATTAAACATTGTGATATATGTAACAAAATTTATCTAACACAATTTCTAACAGCCACTAACGCTACTTGAAAGTCAAAAGTTAAAAGTTAAGAGTCAAAAGACTTTAGTTTCATAAGTTTAGTTTGTATTGAACAGTAGCTTGATTCCTGCTGTGTTTTCTCATATCCACAAGTCACACTGTCAGCAATTTATCATATATAAGTAGCATTTGTTACCAAACACAAAAAAGCTGAGAGAATATGTAAAGTAAAGTTACTAAAAATCTCTAATTGTAAAGTGAATATTTCCTTAGTATTAGCAAAAGCTTTGTAGAGCAATACTTTAGCTAAAAAGCTGTATGGAGTAACACGATTTTACAAAACTTAAGAAAAAACTAACTCAACCAATATATAAAATACTGAACGAAGGTTTAAAAGCAATTAAAAAAACAAGCAAAATTAGCTGTTTTTTGAAATAGTTGATTGCGGCAAATGTTTGTTATTTCAAATTTGCATTTGAAATAACAACTGTGTTTTGCTGTGAAATTTCTGCTCAAGAGATTAATTGCTGTATACCTAATAAAACGCTGCACTGACCTTTAGGAGGAATAGAAAATGCTCGACGCTTTTTCCAAAGTAGTTGAACAAGCCGATAAAAAAGGTTCATATCTAAGTGGTGATGAAATTAACGCTTTATCAGCAGTAGTTGCTGATAGCAACAAGCGGTTAGATATAGTCAACAGACTCACCAGTAATGCTTCTTCAATTGTGTCTAATGCCTATCGTGCTGTAGTTGCTGAACGTCCGCAAATCTTTAATGCTGGTGGTGCTTGTTTCCATAATCGTAATCAAGCTGCTTGTATTCGTGACTTAGGATTTATTCTGCGTTATGTCACTTATTCTGTATTAGCAGGTGATGCCAGCGTTATGGACGATCGCTGCTTAAATGGTCTAAGAGAAACCTACAACGCTCTTGGTACTCCTGGTGATGCTGTAGCTTCCGCCATTCAAAAAATGAAAGATGCCGCTATCTCAATTGCTAATGACCCCAATGGTATTAGCAGAGGTGATTGTAGCCAACTAATTGGGGAATTAGCCAGCTATTTTGATCGCGCTGCTAGTGCTGTTGCTTAATAAACAATTTTGTTCAAACTTTTCTCAAACTGACTGTTAGTGATTAGTCGAAAATCGAGGAGATTAGGAGAGTTATGAAAACACCCTTAACTGAAGCGATCGCTGCTGCTGATTTGCGCGGTTCTTATCTCAGCAATACCGAAATACAAGCAGTATTTGGTCGGTTCAACCGCGCTCGTGCAGGTTTAGACGCTGCCAAAGCATTTACAAATAATGGCAAAAAATGGGCAGAAGCAGCTGCAAATCATGTTTATCAAAAATTCCCCTACACCACTCAAATGAGTGGCCCTCAATACGCCTCTAGTCCCGAAGGCAAATCCAAGTGTGTACGCGATATTGACCACTATCTCCGCACCATTAGCTATTGCTGTGTTGTTGGTGGTACAGGGCCTTTAGATGAATATGTAGTTGCTGGCTTAAGCGAACTCAACAGCGCTCTTGGTTTATCTCCTAGTTGGTATGTAGCTGCACTTGAATTTGTGCGTGACAATCATGGTTTAAGTGGTGATGTTGCTGGTGAAGCAAACACCTACCTCAACTATGCAATCAACGCCCTAAGCTAATACAAAACTTGTGGGTCTTTGGAAATAGATAATTGCTCAATAAGTAGAGAGTTAATACTAATTCGTAATTCGTAATTCGTAATGACGCTCGCGGACTCGCTAACGCTACGCTAACGTAATTATGAATTTTCAACAGCATATAATGTTATACCTTTAAATCTGTTGCCGAATTTTCGTGAATTAGTATAAGTTATTTTCTGCTTTAGTTGCAGCACTTTTCTACTGCCAAAGACCCAAATTTATGTCAAGAGAAATTTAAAAAGGAGCGATTGTCAAAATGAGTAGTTCAGTCGCAGAACGGCTTGCAATTAGAGATGGAATCGACATTAAAGTAGAGCTACGCCAAAATTGGAGCGAAGACGAATTACAAAAAGTATTTCGGGCTGCCTATCAGCAAATTTTTGGTCGCCAAGGACTATATGCCAGCCAAAAATTTGTTAGTGCCGAAGCTTTATTGCGTAATGGCAAAATTAATGTCCGGCAATTTGTGGAGATTTTAGCAAAATCTGAATTTTACAAAGAATGCTTTTTTTATAAAAACTCCCAAGTGCGTTTTATCGAATTAAACTATAAGCACTTATTGGGACGTGCGCCCTACGATCAATCAGAGATTGCTTACCATGTAGATTTATATGCTGCTCGTGGCTACGATGCAGATATTGAGTCTTACATTTACAGTCCAGAATATGAAAACGCTTTTGGGAATTCTGTCGTTCCTTACCACCGGGGATTTCAATCAATTCCAGGAATGAAAACGGTAGGTTTTAACCGCATACTAGAGCTTTATCGCGGTTCTGGTAACAGTGATAATGCTCAGATGGGACGTAAAAATTCTCGCTTGCGGACGAAAGTCGCAATGAATTTGACTAATGGGATTTTGCCACCAACCTCCGCAGGTATAGGTTTTGTCTCAGCAGCGCCAACTTTAGTTAGTTCGGCTGCCAGAGGAGATAGTCGGATATTCGTGATTGAAGTGATCGCCGGTACAATCGGTTCTAAAGCCTCAGTACGCCGTAGCCGACAAACTTACACTGTGCCTTATGAACGCCTCTCGGCTACATACCAAGAAATTCACAAGCGCGGCGGTAAAATACTGAGCATTTCTTCAGTGTAAGTCTTAGGGTAAGTCAGGAATTCTCGTTTAGATAGGGTGTAGGGGTATGGGGGTTTAGGGTGCAAAAATCCTCCATACCCTTACACCCTTAACCCCTTACACCCTCTTGATCATGACTACCACTAACTTTGCTGAACCAATTCTTTCGCCAGAAACAGCGATCGCTGCATTGTACAGTGACGATAATCAAATTCGCTATTATGCTGCTTGGTGGTTAGGTAAACATCAAGTGCAAGCAGGCTGTACGGCGTTATGTGATGCTTTGTTTGATGAACGCTATCAAATTCCATCGGGGGGTTATCCTCTGCGCCGTCAAGCTGCACGAGCTTTAGGACAGTTGAAAAATCCCCAAGCTGTACCAGCGTTAATAACAGCGTTAGAGTGCGACGAGGATTTGCGTCTGCGGGAAGCTGCGATCATTGCTTTAGCAGCTATTGGGGACAAAAGAGCAGTAACTCCTTTGCTACATCTATTACAAAAGGGTCAAGAGCAACCCTATGAAGCCTTGATTGAAGCATTAGCAACACTCCAGGTTTGGTCAGCACGTCCGCAAATTGAACCGTTTCTTCAACATTTTTCTGAGCGAGTGCAATGTGCCGCTGCTCGATATATGTATCTTTTGACTCAGCAGCCCCAGTACATTGAACGTATTGTCAAAAATCTCAACCATGACAATATGTATTTACGTTGGGCAGCTGTTTTTGATTTAGGTGCAGTTGGACATCAACAAGCTATACAGGCAATCTTGACGGCTCAGGTTCCTAATAGTTTGAAGTTGTTAAACTTAAAGCGCATTTTAGAGGCACTTTTAGAAAGTAATAATTCGGAAAAAGAAACAAATTTATTAATTTTTCGAGCAATCGATGATTTATTAATTCAACTTTAAATTTCAAGATTCAGTCTTCGAGATTGGTGATAGAAAGTAAAAAATAAAAAGTAAAAAGGCAAAAGATTAATTTTTGCTCTTTTTTACTTTTTCCTTTTACCTTTTAACTTCTCATGACCAATCTCTTTTGTCATGCAATTTTTTATAAATGAGCAAAACTATGAATACATCCAGCAATAGTGAGCAATTAATTTCACAAATAAATCATGCCTCGACACCAGAAGAAGCGATCGCTGCAATTACAGCCATAGCTGTTAATAACACAGAAGAATTGGCCGTGATCAATGTCGTAATCGCAGTTTTAAGTCATCATCATCCAACTGTTAGAACTGCTGCTGTAGAGGCGTTAGTCAAGTTGGGAAATAGGAGTGTTCAGCCGTTAATTGTCGCGTACAAAGCTTCTTCAGATCAGACATTGCAAGCTCATATTATTCAGGCTTTAGCTCAAATTGCTTCCCCAAAAGCGTTGGATTTGTTAGCAGATGTTGTAGGTACAGCAGTAGCCAATCATTGCCAAGGTAACGTCCGCCGAATAGCTGCAAGAGGATTAGGAAACATTGCTGTTAATTCTCACGATGCAGAAGTTATGCGCCGTGTTCAAGAAAAGCTAATTTGGGCTTTGCTCTCTCCTGAAGATTGGGGACTGCGTTATGCGGCTGCTGTGTCTTTGCAAGAAATAGCCACGCCCGAAGCTAAGGCTGCTTTACAAAATGCGATCGCGGGGGAAGCCGATACAGTGGTGCGATCGCGCATGGCTTTAGCTTTGGCTTAAGAATCAGGGCATAGAGAGATGAGTATTAATACTCCCCCTACTTACCTTACTCCCCTCCTTTGCCACTAAAACAAGCACTCACACAAATGTTGCGAAATATTTATTTTATTTTTCTTCACAATAACATTCCGGATGCAAAATCTGGTGTAGAACTGCAATATCTTGCTTGGTAAGGGTTGTAGAAAAATTAAGAAAATATTAAACCCGCCAAATTTGCTAAAAAACTTATTAAATATGAAGTTGTGTAACAAAAAAAAATACTTTATCTCAGGTCAAGCCCTTATATGTAAAGGATTTGAGGTGGTTCTTATGACTGCAACTTATTTATTCACAATTTGTAACAAATAAAGGATCTATAGCGTTGTATAAACATAAGCTGGAGGGGTAAATAACAGACAGAACTTAAACAAGGCAGTCTATTCGTAAAGTTTGCTAGTTTCTCATAAAACGAACCCTAGTTCTCATAATTTTTCCTCATGAAGTAACAGGCGAATCTGAGAGCAGCAAAAATACAAATGGTTACTTGGTCTGTTATGTTCCATCCTAAATTGATAAAACATTACCAGTTTTAATCGAGACATCTCTCAACTAAGGAATTAGGAGATTAGAGTCCATGACATTAGATGTATTTACCAAGGTAGTTTCTCAAGCTGACGCTAGAGGCGAGTTCCTGAGCACAGAACAACTAGATGCTCTGGCTAACGTTGTTAGAGACGGCAACAAACGCTTGGATGTAGTAAACCGCATCACCAGCAACTCTTCTACCATCGTTACCAACGCGGCTCGTGCATTGTTTGAAGAACAACCCCAATTGGTTGCTCCTGGTGGTAACGCTTACACCAACCGTCGTGCGGCTGCTTGTCTCCGCGACTTAGAAATCATCTTACGCTATGTAACCTACGCAATTTTAGCAGGTGATCCCAGCGTTCTAGATGATCGCGCATTAAACGGTCTGCGTGAAACATACCAAGCTTTAGGTACTCCTGGTTCTTCCGTAGCTGTAGGCGTTCAAAAAATCAAAGAAGCAGCGATCGCAATTGCTAACGATCCTAACGGCATCACCAAAGGCGATTGCAGCCAATTGATCTCTGAAGTAGCAAGCTACTTTGATCGTGCCGCTGCTGCTGTTGCTTAATAGCAAGCATCAACCTAACTATTAGGTAGGTAAACAAGCAAGAAATTACGAAATACCAAGGAGAACTTTAAATCATGGTTAAAACACCAATTACCGAAGCTATTGCAGCTGCTGACACCCAAGGGCGTTTCTTAGGCAACACCGAATTACAAGCTGTTAACGGTCGTTATCAACGTGCTGCTGCTAGCTTGGAAGCTGCTCGTGGTTTGACATCCAACGCTCAACGTTTGATTGATGGTGCAACCCAAGCTGTTTACCAAAAATTCCCCTACACCACCCAAACACCTGGACCTCAGTTTGCTGCTGACAGCCGTGGTAAATCCAAGTGCGCTCGTGACGTTGGTCACTACCTACGGATCATCACCTACAGCTTGGTAGCTGGTGGTACTGGCCCCTTGGATGAATATTTAATTGCTGGTTTGGCTGAAATCAACAGCTCCTTTGATTTGTCTCCTAGCTGGTACGTAGAAGCTCTGAAGCACATCAAATCTAATCATGGTTTGTCTGGTCAAGCTGCTAACGAAGCTAACACCTACATCGACTATGCTATCAACGCTCTCAGCTAGATAGTTTTCTGCCCGGAGAGGGATACAAGTGCTGGATGGAATCACCTAGCAGTTGGATCTGGCTCCGGGCATAGTTTTTAGGGATGAAGAAGGGACTAGAGGTTAGGATCTGGAATTAGCGTTCCGGTCGTTTTTTACTCAGGACTTTTTCAATTCAGCCGTCGGTAATTACAGCCGACCAAGAAATAAGGAAACTTAAAATGGCAATTACAGCAGCAGCATCCAGGCTGGGAACAGAGCCTTTTAGCGACGCACCTAAAGTAGAACTGCGCCCTAATGCTAGTAGAGAAGATGTAGAAAATGTGATTCACGCTGTCTATCGGCACGTTTTAGGTAATGATTACATCCTTGCGTCCGATCGCCTCGTTAGTGCAGAATCACTTTTAAGAGATGGCAACTTAACAGTCCGGGAATTTGTCCGTACAGTTGCTAAATCAGAACTTTACAAAAAGAAATTTTTCTACAACAGCTTCCAAACTAGACTTATTGAACTCAACTATAAACACTTGTTGGGTCGCGCTCCCTACGATGAGTCAGAAGTCGCTTATCACTTAGACTTGTATCAAACCAAAGGCTACGATGCGGAAATTGACTCCTATATCGATTCATTGGAGTATCAAAATAATTTTGGCGATAACATCGTGCCTTACTATCGTGGTTTTGCAACTCAACCAGGGCAAAAAACAGTAGGCTTTAACCGGATATTCCGGTTATACCGAGGCTATGCAAATAGTGATCGCGCCCAAGTAGAAGGTAAAAAATCACGTCTAGCACAAGAATTGGCTAGCAACAAAGCTTCCTCAATTGTTGGGCCTTCTGGTAGTAATAACAATTGGAGCTTCCGGGCAACAAAAGATGTGGCTCCCAAGCGGAATTTAGGCAACGCCGTAGGACAAGCTGATCGTGTTTACCGCATCGAAGTTACTGGAATTCGCTCTCCTGGCTACCCCAGTGTGAGAAGAAGCAGTACAGCTTTTATCGTACCTTACGAGCGGCTTTCTGACAAAATCCAACAAATTCATCGGCAAGGTGGCAAAATAGTCAGCGTTACGCCAGCTTAATAGGGATTCTAAAACCAAACAGGAGATATAGAAGTAATGTTCGGTCAAACCACACTTGGTGCTAGTAGCGTTTCTTCATCTGCTAGCCGGGTATTCCGTTACGAAGTCGTAGGCTTGCGGCAAAACTCCGAAACTGACAAAAATAAATACAATATTCGTAACAGCGGTAGTGTATTTATTACAGTGCCATACAGCCGGATGAATGAAGAATACCAAAGAATTACCCGTCTGGGTGGCAAAATCGTCAAGATTGAGCCGTTAACTGCTGAAGAGGAATAATCCCCTGGCAATGGTAGAACCCAGTGGGGAAGAATTTCCCTCTCAGAACGGGCCACAGCTCACACCAGAGCTAGCAATCGCTAACCTGCAATCACCAGACTTAAGTCTCCGCTATTATGCAGCTTGGTGGCTAGGCAAGTTCCGGGTTAAAAGGGTAGATGCTGTAGATGCTTTAATTGCGGCATTAAAAGATGAAGCCGATAGAACAGAACTCGGAGGTTATCCTCTGCGGCGGAATGCAGCTAGAGCATTAGGTAAGTTAGGAGATGCCAGCGCAGTACCAAGCTTAATTGAATGCCTAGAATGTTCTGATTTCTATGTGCGCGAAGCAGCCGCTCAGTCTTTAGAAATGTTGCGCGATCGCACTGCCGCATCAGTACTGATCAAAATGTTAGATGGGGGTGTTGCCGAGGCCGTGCAAGTACAGGGACTCCCCCATCTAACCCAGCCCTACGAAGCAGTCATAGAAGCCTTAGGAGCAATTGGTGCAACTGAGGCAATACCTCTGATTCAGCCTTTCCTAGAGCATCCAGTACCACGAGTACAATGCGCCACTGCCAGAGCTATGTACCAACTAACACAAAACCCCATCTACGGAGAGCGGTTAGTGGAAATGTTGGCAACAGGCGATCTGAAATTACGCCGCGTTGTCTTAGGGGATTTGGGTGCAATTGGGTATTTGGCAGCAGCAGAAGCGATCGCTCACGCTAAGGTCGAAAATAGCTTCAAGCTTATTGCCCTCAAAGGATTGCTAGAACATCAATTAACTCCAGAGTTAAACGATGACAGTATCCGGGTAATGAACCTCATGGATGCACTGTTGTAGTCATTTGTCCTTTGTCATTTGTGAGGATTAAACATTGACTAATGACCAATGACTAATGACCAATAACCAATGACTGATGAATTAATTCGTGCCGTCGCCGAAGCCGTCACACCAGCACAAATGGTGACAGCAGTGCAGAACTTGGCAGCAACAAAAGATGTAGCTGCAATTCCTACCCTGATTGCTGTGTTTGGTTATAACAACCCAGCAGCCGCAGCGGTAGCAGCAACTGCCCTCACAGAAATGGGAGAATATGCAGTATCGCAGCTAATATCTCAAATTGATGATTACAACTATGGCGCGCGGGCTTATTCGATTCGCACTTTAGCGGCGATCGCTGACCCTCGTGCTTTAGATTTATTAATCAGTGCAGCTGCTACAGACTTTGCCCCCAGTGTTCGCCGTGCTGCTGCCAAAGGATTAGGAAATTTGCACTGGCATAAGCTAGATTTTCCCGCCAGCCATACAGCACCCAAAAGAGCCTTAGAAACACTTATATTTATTTCTCAAGACTCTGAATGGTCAATTCGGTATGCCGCTGTTGTTGGTTTACAAGCCTTGGCACAAAATAGCGATTTGCAACAGCCGATTTTCGCCAGACTGAACCAAATGCTCACAACCGATACCGAAAAAGCAGTCCGCGCTCGTGTGCAACTAGCTTACCGTTAATAAGCTTGTTTGTTTACCATAAAACAAGGTAAAAGTAAATATGTCAATACCATTACTTGAATATTCACCAAGTTCACAAAACCAGCGGGTAGAAGGTTACGAAGTACCCAACGAAGATACACCAACGATTTATCGTTTATCTGCTGCCACTGACGATAAAGATATTGATGACATTATCTGGGCAGGATATCGGCAAATCTTCAGTGAACATCTAATTATCAAAAGTAATCGCCAACCCTTCTTAGAATCACAACTGCGGAATCGGGCGATTAACGTCCGGGACTTTATTCGTGGCTTGGGTAAATCTGAAGTTTTCCGGACACAGGTAGCAGACATCAACTCCAACTACCGTTTAGTTGACCTCATCTTGAAACGCTTCTTAGGACGCGCAGCTTATAATAAAGATGAGGAAATTGCCTGGTCAATTGTCATTGCCACTAAAGGCTTACATGGTTTTATCGACGCATTGCTAGACAGCGACGAGTATCAACAAAACTTTGGCGATGATATCGTACCTTACCAACGCCGTCGTTTCAAAGATAGACCCTTTAATTTAGTTAACCCACGCTACAGCAATTATTGGCGCGATCGCCAGACCTTGACCTTATTAGGTGGTCGTTCCTTCTATCAAGCACGTACCACAGGTTATGCCTCCAAAGAAGAAATCCGTCGCGTAATTCCTAGCAACTTCTTAGCAATGGCTGGTAACTTGATTACCAGCGAACGCAATTATCAACGCATAACCGCTTCAGTTGTCTCCCAAATCAAAGACATCAAAATTCCCGACAACAGCCGTGAAGCTGGTACTCCTCAACCAACAGTTAAACCCACAGCCGTTGCCCTACCCTACCGTTATCTTCCTGGCACTAAGACAACCTAAGTAGTCAGTAGTCAATAGTCAGCTATTAACAACTGACCAATGACCAATGACCAATGACCAATGACCAAACCCTAAAACTATGGCAATTCCTTTATTAGAATACAAACCCAGTTCTCAAAACCAGCGCGTCCCTGGTTACGAAATCCCTAACGAAAATACCCCCAGACCCTACCGCATCGAAGACTGCGCCGCAGATGGTGATATTCAAGAATTAATTTGGGCAGCCTATCGGCAAGTATTTAGCGAACACGAAATCCTGAAATTTTTCCGCCAAGGCAACTTAGAATCTCAGGTGAAGAACCGCGCCATTACTGTGCGTGACTTTATTCGGGGTTTAGCCAAGTCTGAAGCTTTTCGGACTTTAGTCATTGAGACAAATTCTAACTACCGTCTGGTAGAAATTGCCCTCAAACGGTTTTTAGGTCGTGCGCCTTATAATAAGGACGAAGAGATTGCTTGGTCAATCAAAATAGCAACTGCTGGTTGGGATGGTTTTGTTGATGCTTTAATCGACTCTCCAGAATATCTCACTAACTTTGGCGAAAACATAGTTCCTTACCAACGCCGTCGCTATAAAGATAGACCCTTTAATCTAGTCACCCCTCGCTACGGTAACTACTGGCGCGACAAGCTAGAAGATGCTCGCTATAAAGAAGGTGACATCAAAAACTTCTTGGATTTGGCTAACTCCCTTAGCATCAGAACTGTCACCTACACACCAGTTGACCTTGCCAATATCAAAATTCCCGACACCACCAGAGATAGCATACCTCAAGGTATTCCGGTGTCCATCAATTCCAGTGCTAATTTCCCCGTGCGGTAAGGGCTGTTTTTAGTGGTTTGATAAAGGTATAAGAAGGATAGAAAGTTCGCCAAAGCCAACTTACAACCTTCTAAATGTTTTTCCGTCGAGTTACTAAATCATCAATGAAAAGTAACTCATACTAATTGGAAAAATCATGGGTTTCAAATCCAAAATCCAAAATGGTAAAGACGGACTGAGTATAAGATGCCAACTTTATTCTGAAGGCGGTCTTTAGTATGGCATTACCTTTACTGGAATACAAACCCACAACTCAAAATCAAAGAGTTACTAGTTTTGGTACGGCAGATATCAACGAAGATACACCTTATATCTACCGAATAGAAACAGCTAACTCTCCTAGCGAAATTGAAAGACTGATTTGGGCAGCTTATCGCCAAGTCTTGAATGAGCAGGAAATTCTCAAATTTAACCGCCACATAGCCCTAGAAACCCAACTCAAAAATCGGTCAATCACGGTTAGAGATTTTATCCGAGGTTTGGCCAAATCAGAACGATTTTATCAGTTAGTTGTCACACCCAATAACAACTATCGACTGGTAGAAATGTGCCTGAAGCGTTTGTTGGGTCGCGCTCCCTATAATCGGGAAGAAGAAATAGCCTGGTCTATTCAAATTGCCTCTCGCGGTTGGAATGGATTTGTCGATGCTCTGATTGACAGTGAAGAATACACTCAAGCCTTCGGTGACAACACTGTACCTTATCAGCGCAAACGCATGACCATAGACCGACCATTCAGCTTTACTCCCCGCTATGGTGCTGACTATCGAGACAGAGCAGGTATTGTTAACATCGGGCCTTATCGCTCTTTGTCATATATATCTAGCCGGAACCTTGATGGCGCTGCACTACTCGCCGTATTACTAGTAATGTCCGCAGGAATAACTTTCTTGTTGGTACTAAATTGGTTAGGAATCAATACTGGCTTCTAACCTATATGCGGGACAATAGATAAAGCATGAGTGAGGATTTGAGGAATCAAACCTCCTCATTTTTCACCAGCTAAATCTCTGCGTAATCTTTTAATAAGAGGAAAAAAGCAGCATGGCACTGCCGTTACTTCAATACAAACCAAGCAGTCAAAATCACCGGGTAAAAAGCTTTGGTATCGCTGACCAAAATGAAAATACACCCTACATCTATCGTATAGAAGATGTCAGTTCTTATACTGATATTCAAAACATCATTTGGGCTGCTTACCGCCAAGTTTTCAGCGAACATGAAATTCTGAAGTTCAACCGCCAAATAACTTTAGAATCTCAACTCAAAACTGGCGCAATCTCCGTGCGTGACTTTATCCGTGGTTTAGCCAAGTCTGAGGCTTTTTATCGTTTAGTTGTTTCAGTCAACAACAACTACCGTTTAGTTGACATCACCCTCAAACGCTTATTAGGTCGTTCTTCCTACAACAAAGAAGAAGAAATCGCTTGGTCAATCGTGATTGGAACCAAGGGTTTTAGTGGCTTTGTTGATGCTATTGTAGACAGCGAAGAATACACTCAAGCCTTCGGCGAAAATACCGTACCATACCAACGCAAACGCTTGGTAGATCGTCCTCATAACTTGGTTACACCTCGCTATGGTGAAGATTTCCAAGAAAAAGCAGGTACAGTTCAAACCGACTGGCGCTTTACTTTGGACAAATTCTACAGCCGCAAGTTCAAAGAAAAACAGCTTGCTGAAGGTGATCCCCGCAAGTTCGCAGATTTGGCAGCATCCATCAATCCTGGTGGTAACTACGCCCAAAAACTTTCTGCGTTTGATATCGATTATCTTGCCGCAGTGCCTTACCGTGGTGGCAACAGACGCTAAGATTGAAAGTCTAGTTGCTTAAATTTTATACTGGGTCTAGTTTTTGCGTTGATGTAACAACCAGCAGCTTATTTGTTAGTTGGATGTTACCTTGAGTGAAAGCTAGACCCAGTAGTTTTTGAGAGTATCTATTTCAAAAAAACTGTAATAATAACTCTACGCTAAAAAAGTAATTACTCGCACGGGAAGCATTGTTACAGAGTGTGATTTTGCGGAATATCAAATAAATAATCCCATTGTCTTATCACGATGTTTACAAAAAGTAAATAATCAAAAAGCCAATGCTATTTTTTTGACGATTAGTAATGATATTTTAACCCGCGAAATTGAAAAAATCTTGCAAAGTAGCAAAGATGTAGTTATTTTATCGGGAACTACTGCTTATCTTGAAAGCATATTGAATAGAAACGACGATATCTTTGAAAAGTTAATTATTGCTGTTCATTGGTACAGAAACAATGATAATAATTTGTCGTTACTAGAGCAGCGATCGCAGAAACTTTGGCAAACTAAAGATATCAACTTTGCAAGTGCAATGACATACGATGCAACTCAAGCACTTCTAGAAGGTTTAAGAAGAAGTGGTAATAATCCAACGCGAAAACGTTTATACGATGAATTAAGTAAGCCTAACTTTGTAGTAGAAGGTGCTAAAACCAAAGTGCGGTTCAATAAAGACCACGATCGCATCGTTAACCAACAAAATATTAAAGATTTGCTTTTTTTAGTTTCACCTAAAGATGGTGAGTTTCAAATAATTAAATAAATCTTCATTATTTTTGAACACCTACACCCTTATACCAATTTAATGTGAAGCTGCACATTATTTTCACCCCTCCCAACCTCACACCAATGCAGCTTATGCCGGAAAACCCGTCCACCGCAAGTGGCTCCCCTTCGCAAGGCAGGGTGGTGTCATACAACCGGAGAAAAATGAGAATACAGATAAAGGTATTTAATGGTATCTTCAGGGCGAACGGCCGTACCCTGCCCAAAGGCGGAGCCTACGCCCTACTAAAATCGAGATTCGTACTCAAATAAAAGTAGATTTTCACTTCCTAAATCAGTTGCGCCGCGCACCAAAATTTCATCATTCAATCGATAAAGCACATTGTAGCGGAAAGAGGCATCGCTGCTAAATAATGGCCGCGATAAAGAAACAGATAAATCTCTATTAACGTTGAATACCCCCTCTGCTGACAAATCGAGAACTGATGATCTTCTTGCTGTTTGATCTGTGATAGGAGTGGGAAATATGCGAAACTCACTAAAGCCGATAGCTTGTCCGATCGCTGTGATAGTTCCTTGCAAACCACCTAAAATAGTAGTACCAGCTAAATTAGTTAATCCTTGTGTTGCATCTCCTGTTTGAGCAAAATTATTCAGAATTGAGCCACCCAGCAAAGCCACAATTTCTCCGCGACTACGGCTAGGTTGACTTGTCAGTTCTAAATTCTCATTTAATCTACTAGCTGGCCCTGTCGCTCTGGCTCGGACACGAACAGTACGTAAAGTACCAAAATTGGTAGTAGATACATCACTAATTTCCGCCGACGAAGGTGATTCTAAAATGCGATTTTGGATTGCGGATGTTTCCGGTACAATTGCTAAAAGTCGAACATCTAAAGTGGGGTCAAGTCCTTGACTAGGGGTAAACGTCGCAGTTTGTTCGTAGCCACGTTCTAAGGTGAACTCTGTCGTAAACAAGCTGACTCGTCCGCCGGTCAGACGAATGACTCCTTGAGGGAGAGGCTTGGCTAATGTACCATTAATCGTCAAGTCGCCTTTAGCATTAAAGCTCAGTATCGGTTGACTAAACGCTCCGGCTCCCGGTACAAAGCTCAGTAGAGACTCTGTTGCGACCTTCACATCATCGCCAAGAGTCAATCGTAAGTTTGCAAACTCTACAGGTAACTTAGGTGTAGTTGCGGCGTTATTTGCAGCGTTAGTGTTAGTCGCCTCTGCTGTGGCACTGTTGTCAGCCTCTGTTGTATTTGTTGCACTAGTGTCAGCTTCTAGGGTAACGGCGCTGATGTTAGTTTCTGTTGCTGCTGCTGGTTTAGCGTTAGCAGTGGCAGATTTGCCAATAGTAACTTGTCCATCATTCAGTTCAATGTCTCCACCAATTTGCGGTTTGAGTGCTGTGCCTCGGATGACAGCATTACCGCTAACACCGCCTTCATACAATCCTGGAACCTGAAAATCTAGTTGTTTTTCGATTGAGATTGTCAGCGGGTTGGATGCACCAGACTGAGGCGCAAAAATTGGCAGAATTCCTGATGCAGTTACTAGTCCTTGATTATAATTGCCTTGAATACCTGGTACATTCAGCGTACTGCCGTCAAATTGCGCTGTTCCTGTCACATCAGTTAAAGGTTCGGATAAAGCTTGAGCGTGAATCGTTGCATCATTAAGTGTGGCAGTTCCATTAATAACTGGCTGGTTTAAAGTACCCTTAACATTAACATCAACTTGTCCTTGACCGTCTATCCAAGAGACTTGATTATTAGTCAGCAGATTTAATAATGCCAAGCCTTCGTTACTCACGTTAGCGTTGACACTGATTTGATTACTATCTGGTTTGACTGCGACAAAAGGTAAGGGAGCCGGTATACTACCTGTAGCTGTGATGGGTCGTGTTCCTGTCAACAGCAAGGCACTGTTAAAATTCACGCGAGCATTATCATAGTCAAAATTCACCTGTCCTGTTTGCACAGCTTGCTGGTTAAGAGTCGCATTCGCCAGTGATACTTCGCCTTTAACTGTGGGGTCTTGTAAACTGCCTTGCAAATTGGCGACAGCATTAACTTGACCTGTGACATCTATAGGATATTTTTCGATAAAAGGCTCAAACAGTGATAAAGGTAGACTAGCTACATTTAACTGTCCTGAAAGTTGTTCAGTGCCTAACTGTCCTGAAAAAGCTACCCGTCCTTGATTGATGCCGATACTGACTGGCGATAGTGTGACGACACCATCGGCAAAATTACCTTGAGCTATCACTTCATCAATAGCGTATTCACCCCATTGCCAGTTAGCACCTTGAAAATTAAAGCCAACATTCAACCCAGTTTTTAAAGAGCCACTGGCTGTAATTCCTCCATTCAAAGCACCCATTAATTCTGCAAGGCTAGGCAAAGGAGGTGCTTGTTTTTTCTCTTGTTGTTGTTGCTGTTCGACGGCTGTGGCAATTTTTGAGAAATATTCTAGCTGTGTTTTCAAGTCTGCATTGGGTAATCTGACGGCTGTAGTGTCGAGTGCTTCGGCTCCCGCTCTTGTTGGCGGTTCTGTTCCTGTAGTTAAATCTTGAAAGTCGGAGATATTAAACGCTTGTAAAATTTCTTCAATTCTCGTTTGCACTAAATTGGCTTGGAGTTGAAATTTCGGGTCATTTCCGGTTTGCAAACTGCCACTCAGAGCGATGCTACCGTCTCCTATTCGCAATAGACCGTTATTTAAGCTGGCAGTCCCATCAGCATAACTAAAATTACCACGAAATTCGTCTGCTGAGACTCTGGCAACACGCGGCTGGGCGATCGCTACATCTCCAGCTAGGGCATAATTATTCAAATTAACCACTAAATTTCCTGATAATTGCCCGCCCAAAGGTTTCAATCTATTATCAGGTAAAAAGCCGCCCACCAAAGCTATAGGAAACTGTTGGGCGTTGATAATTAAGTTATCTCCCTGAGTTCTCCCTGTTGTGACAGCCTGATCGCGTTTCACTAAAAATGAAGTTGGGCGATAATTTGCGTCCAGGTTAAGTGCTATCCTATCTTCCTTACCTGCCAGTCGCAGACTTGCTCCTTGTCCGCCTAGAAAATTCACATTACCAGTTAAAACTGGGTCAAATGCCAAGTTACTCACATTGAATTTTCGCAGCCGGACATTACCCGTGGCTTGCGGAATTTCTGGTGTACCTGAAACTTGCCCATTAAAGTCAAGAAATCCTGATACTGCGATGTCTCCAGGAACTTTAACGCCAGTGTTGTTGAGGTTGAAATTCTGCGCTAGAACGTTGAAATTAAAGTTAGCGATTTTTGGTGTCCCAGTTTCTGGTAATTGTACAGCGATCGCGCCATTCGCACTCACTCCCGGAGTCGTCGCCCGTGGAACGATAATTTGCTTGCCATTCCAGATAAATTGTGCTGCTAATGGTTGTGCTAACTGTGCTACTCCTTGATTAGCGCGAATTTGTCCGGCGGCGCGAATATCTGCCAAATTAAAAGATGCTGTAGTACCAGCCACTTGTACGTTGCTATTCAGTCGTCCGCGCAGTTGTGGCGAAAAGCGGTTGAGTTGAATTTGCGAAGCGTTAGCAAATGCTCGCCAGCGACCGTTATTCAGGTTAGCATCCCTAATATTAACTCTACCTCCTGCCACACTTAAGCTTGCCTGTGCTGTCGCTTGAATATCTGCTAGTTGAAAAGAACTAGTACTTCCTGACAAACTGACTGACGCACTATTTAAAACTCCCTGGAACTGGGGGGGAATCTGTTTAAAACGGCTTAACTGAACTTGCTCAGTATTTACAAAAGCTTGCCAGCGTTTTTGGATAACCTGACCCCTCGCCCTGATTGTATTGCCTGCCACATTAAAAATAGCAGCTGGCAAAAAGATATTCTGCCCTTGTTGAGTAGCTACAAGTTGTCCTCTGGTCGGATAAGTCGCGGTGGGTGCTTGTACTTGCGCTATTGTTCGCAGATTTCCAATAGAACCAAAAATCCTGGCATTTGCTGAGACATTTCCAACTTTGATCGTAGATGAAGTCTTATTTGTTTTGGCAATTACATCGCCTGGTAAATTTTGGGCAAGGACATTTAACAATACCCTACCTTGGGGTGCGAGTTCAACTTGACCACTGCCGACGATTTGCCCTCCGGCTGGCGGTTTCACTTGCACGCTGGAGATGTTGAGTGTCAAAGGCTGTTTGCCAAGAGAACCAGTAATTGCTGTATTTGCCGAGACATTGCCAATATTAATTGGTGGAGTAATGCCATAACTTCGTGCCAGTATATCTCCTGAGATACCCTCTGCTAGGATGTTAAATTTTACTTGACCGCCCAGTGTACCTTGACCGCCGCCTGTAATTTCTCCGCCTGCTGCAGGTAATATTTTAAGATTGGAGACAGCAAGTTGAGTTGCAGCTTTAGATACACCCAAGCGGAAGTTAGTGCTAACAGTTTTGAATTGCAGGCGGTCAACTTGAATAGGTTTTGTGTTACTGACACTACCGCTAAGAACTGGCTGTTGAGTAGAACCCTGAATTTTGATGTTGGCTTGGATTTCGCCAATAGCGACGACAGGGGATTTTACTTTGAATGTGTCTAAGAGATTTTTGGCGCTGACTGGTTTTACCTGAGCTAAGATGTTAAAACCTGTTTTAGTATTAACTGTGCCATTTGCCAGAATGGGAACTTTGCCCAAGTTTGTGGTTAGATTTTCGAGTGCGATCGCCTGACCTTGAAATTTCAATCTACCATTAGAATTAATAAACTGTTGCGGAATATTTTGAATTTGAGCAGTCACATTATTAGGAATAGCTGTCCCCGTAATTGCTATATCTGACACGTTTGGGGGAATTTGCACTCCTAAGTCAGCATTGATGCGTCCTGCTTGCAAAACAATAGGTAACTGAATTAATCGGCTAACATCCGATGCTTGTAAATCTTGTGCTACAACCTGAAGATTAGTTTGTTGTGCTTTTGGTTGCGTTTCACCAGTAATTTTAACTGCACCGCCTCTAGTCAGTTGACCGTTGATTTCATAGCCAATTCCTTGATCATCAGGCAAAAATCGGGCAACACCACCGAATTTATCTATAACTACAGAACCTTTCGGCTTAGTTGGTGCGGAGGCTGGTAATAATTCTACATTTCCATCAACAATCTGAAGTGTTTGTAATTGAGTTTGAATCGCCCCTTTACCTTCTCCACTCTTAACTTCAGCTGTCACCCAACGACCATCCTGATCTTGTTGAATAAAGACATTTGGCTGAACCACTGTGACATTTAAAGGCAGTGTCCGGGTGAGAATGAGTTGTAAGGGTGAAAACTGCACATCAACAGCTTTTGCTGTCAGTTGGTCAGGATCAGTAGCAGTTGCTGGTATCGATAGAGAACTAAATCTCAAACTAGAAAGTGAAAAAGCTTCAACCTTACCTATTTTTATCGGTCGCCCCAGTAATTGTTCAAGATTAGTTTCTACTAACGGTGCTAAATCGTTATATACATATTGTCTTGCCCACCAAATTCCCGCTCCAATTCCAGCAAGCAAAAAAATTCCGATAATCAGACTAGTACGACTGAAAAGGAGGAGATATAAACGACGGTTAATAGACTCCTGATCATTTCCTGAATTTGGAGAGCGCGTCATTTTTGTTACCAGCAACGCTATTGGGTAACAAATAATTTATTACCCGACAATAACATAGTTGTTTTTACTAACTTTAAAAAACTCTTTCTAGATAGATTAGTAATTCATTCTGTTGAGGGATGACCAATTACTTTATTTATTGGTCAATTGGTTGTTGATAATTTGTTAGCCAATAACCTGCCAAGGCTACTGCGATCGTCAGTATACTAGCTACAACATTTGGATAAATTGTAATTCCAAGTAACTCCGGCTCACGAATATTGCCGAGAACCGGATCATTGAGAAAACCGTATGAAGTCCCTGGCCAAAACCCTGCCGCAATTAGCCCAATCCAAAATGCAGAACTAAGAAATGTGGCAAGAGCCATTGAGAAATTGTCAGTTACGGGACGAACTTTTAATATTACTAAAGCTGCACCACCTAAAGAGACAGCAGCAAAAAACGACATAGCACAATGCAGTTTAGCATGAGGTAGCCACGCAGGGTTGTTCATGTGACCATTTGCTAACAAGATTGCATCAACTCCAATGGGAACAATGATTGTTGATAGTGCAGCTACTCTCAGAAGCCATTTAGCGAGTTCTTCTCGATTCATATTAAGAATATCTCGTTTGTTTTGTTTGCCTGCAAAGCTTTAACCTTCGCTACTTCAGGCTAAAATAACTCCTGCAAAAAAACAATAACGCACCATTTGGTGCGTGAACAGGCAAGATGATCAATGACTTTCCCGAACCAGAAATATTTACACTCAATTGCCCAACTCAACAAATTCTTGATGTGATTGCAGATAAGTGGAGTGTGATTGTACTGTATTGTTTGGCCTACCGTTCGCGGCGATATAGCGAGATTCAACATCATATAGAAGGAATTTCGCAAAAGGTTCTGACTCAAACTTTGCGTAAACTTGAGCGGCATGGACTAGTAGAGCGTAAAGTTTTATCAAAGATGCCTTTGAGTGTGGAATACTCTCTGACATCTTTAGGAAAAACACTAATTGAGCCATTACTGTCACTAGCCAGTTGGACTAGAGAACACTTTTGTGAAGTTGTGGCATCACGCGATCGCTACGATCAGCAAAACTCATATCAGTAAGTATTAAAATCCAATACAGTTGAGTTAAGCATTTTTTCTTAAGTTACCGATATCCTTGCCAAGGACTCACTTCGAGTTTGCCATTAGGATTGAATACTACTTGGAAATGAGCCAGAGGTTCCTGAGTGTTAGGCGCTGCACCATTGGAACCATAAACAGCTTGAAACATATTTGGTAGCGGTGTTTCACGGAAATAATCGAAGGCAACTTGGTTTAGTGGTTCATAATCTGCAATGATGCCTTCTTTATTAACAGCGACTCGATAGGGCAAAGCTTTTGTGTAAGTAGGAGTACCTTTCCAATTTTGGCGAATGGTCTTGTATAGCTTTTGGTTTAAACCTTTAACTGTATTAGCGTCTGTAATTTTACGACCAACTACCTGTGGTGTACTAGCATATCCACGCCAAGGACTAACTTCTAACACGCCCTTGTTAGTAAAAACCACTTTAAACTGGGCTACTGGTTCATTAGTAATCGCAGAACGTTTAGCAGGATTGTAGAGCAGTTTTGGCAGTGGTGTTAAATCTATTCCATCATTTGACCCTTGATTGACTGCTTTATAACCAACGATCGCACCATCACCAGCCACACCTACACGATAAACTAGATCTTGTTTCACTGCCGAGCGTTCATTCCAAGCAGGATCAAGTTGATTCCAAACCTGACGATTCAAAGCTCGTAGTTGAGATGGGTCAGTAATTTCCGAAACTGTATTTAAAAGTGCTTCTAAATCTCCTGTCGGAGGTGTGGTGGCTGCTGTAGGAGTTGGAGTAGGAACTGTAGCCGCGATAGGTGTTGCACTTGCTGAAGGAGATGTCTGTGCTGTAGGAGTTGTGGTCGGTGTTGCCGCAGCCGCAGTGCTAGGTGTTGGCGTGGCACTACTCTGGGTTTCTGGCTGTGGTTCTGGTGGACGAACTTGCGGCGGTGGAATCAAACTAAAAGCCACGGCGGCAACTGCTACACTCGCAACGCCAATACTTGCTGGTACTGCTTGCTTGAGTACAGCTTCATTAGCACCACCGTAGCGTTTGGCAACTGGTTGTAGCTCCAGTGATAACTCTGGTAAAGTTTGGGTGTCAGCAAAAAACTGATCTACAGCTTCTACCAAATCAAATAATTGCACCGTATTCATATCAATTTGAATCGGTGATTTAGCCTGGTTGGAATTCGACTCCAAACCTTCTGTACTGCTTTCAGAATGGACAATTAATCTATGGCGGTTATAGTCAATTTTTTGTAGTTCTACTAATTCTGAATCTTGGTTATGCGCTTGTGGGTTCGGCACATTACTTAAAAATTCTTGCCCGTATGCACTAACAGCCCTCACCAAACTTTCAAAGAATTCTCGGCCTCCTACCAGAGGTTGCTTATAACCAGATATATAGCATTCTACATTTACCAATATTGACAATTCTGGGCGGAGTTCTTGTAAATGTACCGCCCTGGAAGCATCACTTAAACCCTCTAAAAGCAACGTACAGTTAGGTAGACTGTACTTCCGTTGAATGTTCATTCCACTTCACCGTCAAAAAGACTAATCCAGAACCGCTGCATTCCAGCCGTACCAGTACAAAATAATAATTTTTCTAACAAATTAATTGCTAACTCATCTAATTTTTCATCAGAAGTTAATGCCAGTACACCAGAACGTCGGGCATTCATTCTACTTTTAAAATGCGCTCGAAAGCGCTCTAGATAATTAGATAAACGCAAGTTTTGTTCTAGAGGTATCTGCTTGTCATTCATTTGCTGATATATCATTAGCATCTGACGGATGACAACTGTTAACCGCCGAGCAATGTAGCAAGCAATAACCACTAAAGCCTTTGCCTCCATAATAGTTAAGGGTCGGCGGATATTCGCGCGGCGCATGGGACTGGAGCTACGCATCCGCCATAAATTTACCCGATTTTTAATAATATCTTTTAAATCCAACTCTTGTGCAAAACTCAAAATTGCTTCTGAACCACCAAGTTCTAAAGCTTCTATTGCCAGTAAGATCAGGTCAATTTGCACCCTTGTTCTGGGTGGGCATCCTTGTCCAGCGATCGCCGGATCTGGTAACGTATCCAGAATCATCGGCGTTGACGCAGGCGCGGGACTGTTGAACGGCGTTAAGCTCGCGGAGACATTCATTCTATAAATTACCTTGTGCGCTTCCAACAGACTAGATACAACTAGTACAACTAAATTTAAGATAAGTAGCCAAAAAATAACATTAAACTTGTGGCAGTAGCCATAATACTTGACGTATACATGACTTAACTTGTTCTACTACAAAGTTTGCGTATAGTTAAATTTCAGTTTTTCAATCCTCAATTTACCTTCCTTTAGTATGAGTACCAGTCCATATTTAAGCTTGGTGTAGATTCTCACTATCGTCAATGGATGATGACACTAGAGCCTTAAATCCAGCGTATGACATTATAGTGTACGATTTTTCAAGTCTGAAGTTTAAAGTATGAAGTATGAAGTGTAAAATACGACATTTTCTCCTTGAGCCTCTCACCCCTAGTACCGCTACGCGGAAGTCAAAAGTCAAAAGTGAGCCACTGCGGTGGACGGGTTTCCCGGCATAAAGCAAGTGGCGTTAGCGTAGCGTTAGCGACGTAGGAGCGTCACCCAAAGGGTCAAAAGTCAAAAGAATTGTATTCTGGGCTTTTGCGCCATTTTGAATGGTATGTCTATTTCCGCCCTGCTGTACTAGTATATTTCCGCTGAAATCAAGCACCCATTCCAAAGGAACGCGGCACAGGAAAAACTAAACCATTCATTTCAGACTTCAGACTTCAGACTTCAGACTTTAGCCTTTATTCCCTAACTGTTTATGGATTTAAAATCTCTAGTTCGTGACATCCCAGATTTTCCCAAGCCTGGCATTTTATTTCGAGATATTACTACGTTACTGCGCGATCCACAGGGATTGCGCTATACTATTGACTTTTTAACAGAAAAATGCAATGAAGCCAAATTCCAAGCAGATTATGTGATCGGGATGGAGTCGCGGGGGTTTATTATTGGTTCTCCGCTGGCTTATAAATTAGGTGCTGGGTTCATTCCTGTGCGGAAAAAAGGTAAATTACCTGCAAAAGTTCACTCAGTTGAATATCAACTAGAGTATGGCACTGACTGCTTGGAAATGCACCAAGACGCTTTGCATCCAGGAAGCCGAGTTTTAATTGTGGATGATTTGATTGCTACAGGTGGTACAGCCAGCGCTACAGCAAAATTAGTGCAACAGATTGGCTGCGAACTAGTAGGTTTTGGGTTTATTATCGAGCTACGAGATTTACAAGGGCGCAAACATCTACCAGATGTGCCGATTATCTCGTTAATTGAATATTAGTTATTGGTCATTAGTCATTGGTCATTAGTCAAACAACAAATGACAAATGACAAAGAATAAAGGACAAAGGACAAATGACTGCTACAAAAATTTCCCTGGAGACAAGTCGAGATTGGCTAATTAGGTTAATCACGAGTGAAACTTTTATTTATGTGATTAAACGGATATTACAAGCGCTGTTTACCTTATTGTTGGCATCAGCGTTGTCATTTTTCATCATCAAATTGTCTCCAGGGGATTATGTAGATACCCTGCGGCAAAATCCGAAAATTTCGCCAGAAAGAATTGAGGAAATTAGAAGACAGTTCGGTTTAGATAAATCTTGGCCTGAGCAATATTTCTTTTGGTTGTGGCGGATATTTACTAAAGGAGATTTTGGCACAAGCTTTGTTTATCAACGTTCTGTAGCTTCGCTATTGTGGGAGCGAGTACCTGCAACTTTGTTATTAGCGATCGCTTCTTTAATTGTGACATGGGCGATCGCTATTCCTTTGGGCATTATCGCTGCTGTTAAGCAAAACCGCGCTACAGACCGCATATTACAAGTAATTAGCTACGCCGGACAAGGATTTCCCAGTTTCATCACCGCTCTATTCTTATTAATCTTTGCCCAATTTACATCACCTTTGTTCCCAGTCGGCAGCATGACCAGCATCGATCATGCTGATTTGTCATGGTTCGGTAAAATTATTGATGTCGGTTGGCACATGATTTTACCCACAATTGCCTTGAGTATCACCAGCTTTGCAGGTTTGCAACGCATTACGCGTGGGGAATTGTTGGATGTTTTACGTCAAGATTATATCCAAACAGCCCGTGCCAAAGGACTGCCAGAAAATCGCGTAATTTACGTTCATGCTCTCCGCAATGCTATAAACCCTTTAATTACTTTGCTCGGTTTTGAGTTAGCCAGTTTATTAGGCGGTGCATTCATCGCTGAACAGTTCTTTAACTGGCCTGGGTTAGGAAGATTAACCTTACAAGCTGTTATCGCTAAAGACCAATATTTAGTAATGGCAAGTCTAGTTATGAGTGCTGTGCTATTAAACGTAGGTAACTTACTCGCAGATTTAATGTTGAAAGTAGCCGATCCTCGAATTCGGCTGGATTCTTAAATATTTAGTCAATGGTTATTACTCCATTTAGTTGACTTTTAAAGTGTGTTGTAAATTTCACACTTCATACTTCACACTTCACACTTCATACTTCACACTTCAATATGCTTTCCGAAGTCTATTATCTAGTACGTGCCAAAGCTGATGGACGTTATCTTACAGCTCGTCCTAACTCTGAAGAATCAGGTTATATATTGCTGTTTCGGGAAAACTTTGATGCTTTAAGCTATCTCAATACACATGCAGCAGATGTGGCAAATCGCTTTGCTGTGGAGTCTCTTCCTGGAAGCCAAATAAGTAGCTTACTCAAACGCTGGGGTTTTATCGGCGTAGCTATTGTTACTGACCCTTTGTTACCTAAAGTAGAGTTTTTACAGCACAATTAATTAGAGTCATTAGTCATTGGTCATTTATCCTTTGTACCTCATCCTTCTTACCTTCTGCGGTTTGTAGTGGGTGTTTTTTGGAACGAAGCAATTAGCAAACAAACAATACCGATACTGATAAATGAATCTGCAACATTAAATACAGCAAAATTAATTAAGCGAAAATCAAGGAAATCTACTACATAGCCTAAAACAAAGCGATCGATACCGTTGCCCATCGCTCCACCCAAAATTAAACCATAACCCAACTGATCCCAACGATTTAATATTGGGCCAAACAAAGCCAAGGCTATCAACACTAAACTAACTCCGAAAGATAACCAGCGCAACCACTCCACTTTTCCACTTAGCAGACTAAAAGCTGCACCAGTATTAGTCACATAAGTAAAGTGAAATACCCCAGGTATAAGTGGTAATGTTTCTCCTAATTTAAAAGTTTGCACTACCCAATATTTGGTTAGTTGATCTAAGAAAAAAGCGATAAAAGCAGCAGTCCAAAACAGACGATTTTTTAAAGTCATGGTGAATTAGTCAAGAGTCAAGAGTCAAAAGTCAAAAGTCAAAAGTCAAAAGCCAATTAATTGACTATGGACTATTAACTATGGACTATTGACTAATAAAACATTAAATGGCGTAATAAATATGCTATTGAGGTAACTGCACAGACTACAGCTAATTGTCCTGGTACTGCAAACCAAGAGTATTTGAGGATTGCTTGAATTAAAGACAAATTTTCTATGCCTTGCCACTGGAAAAAGTAACTAATAGCCAAATAAGTAATACCGCAGAAATGAACGGTTAACAAGCCACCAATACAACTAAATGCCAAAGTTTCTAGTTTTGGTCTGGCTTGAAAAGCCAAAAATCCACAAATCCAGGCTCCAGGGATAAAACCTAATAGATAACCAAACTGAGACAGTTTGACATAACCAATACCGCCACCTTCGGAGAATACAGGTAGTAAAGTTAAACCCATAACCAAGTAGGCAACTTGCGAGAGCGCACCAGCATTTTGCCCTCCCAAACAACCTACAAGTAGCACTGCACCAATTTGAAAGGTGACACCTAAAGAAAAAGTTTGAATTCCATGCTGACTCCAACTCCAAGGCCAGGTGATACTATATGCTTCTAGAAATGTGCCACCCATTGTCAGGAGTAAGCCAATCATAGACCATAATAATTGAACAGTTCCCACAATATCAATACTTTTAGCGACTAATCTCTTTAAAATAGACTTTTTGCATGAATCCAATTATCCCCTCAAACTGGAAGTCTGGGGCTATATAAACAAAGCCTGCCGACCCACGCTAAATATATAGCAGCTGCCAGGTAGATTAGGACATAATGACAAGCGTGAATCTCAGGAATAGTAAGGTTTTTACCTCCTGCCTCCTGCCTCCTGCCTCTTGCTATATATGTCATTTGAGTTAAAAAATATGGTTTGTACAGTTATCAATTTAATTTTTAAAACATTCGTGCAGAAGTTCTCATGCTCAATACATACTCAAAGACGTGATTTTTAGTTTTTAAGTATACTAACTGGCAATGTTTTTATCCTCAATAACTATACTTAATCAAGTTCAGATCCCCGACTTCTTTAATAAGTCGGGGATCTTGTTTTTCACGAATAATTTAAGACTTCCACTAAATAAATGGGATTGGGTACTGAGAAAATTTTCCCCATAATTCCCTGCTTTTTCAAAGCTTTTATTACTTCAAAGCAACTTTGACGCTGGCTACGGAAACTTCTTGAGTTGTTGGCTCAATGGTAACTTGAGTAGGTGCAGCTGATGCTTTCCACCACAAGGCAATAGCAGGAGTCACACCTAACACCAAACCGAGCAATACAGGAATGGAAAATCCAGCAGCCAAGCTCATAACTGTAGCAAAGCCAAAGTTACTTAAATAGACTACTAAAGGTAAGTTGAGTTGCGATCGCTCAAATTTAATTGGTTGATTTCTCCATAATAAAGCTGCCACTGTCATAAACACTGCGCCAGTACCTAACCAGCCTGCAAAGTTTTGATAAGGCATCCCAAAGAAAGCACCCGGTTGTTGCCAATACCAGAAGGGCAATGCAGTTTGACTCATCGCCGGATCAAGCACAAAATCCCAGGAAGTCAGCAGCAAAGAACCCAAGCCAACCGCGCCGATATGTCGCCATAAGCTCGGTTTTGTATCCACTTCTAAACCTGCACGGGCTAACAAATAAGCCACACAGCCCAGATAAAACCAAGATAAGGGAATTGTAAACGGCACTAACCCAGCAATTTTATAACCTAAGCCACTTAAATAGCTGTAGTGACCAAAAGGAAAGCCTGTACTGGTTCCTAACAGTTCACTTGTCAAAGAAATCAATACAGCAGGCAGCAGAAACGCCATAGCACGACCCACACCCAATGTCCGCGAGGCATACAAAAATACGGCTGCTGCACCCAAAATCATATAAACTACACCGCCACCAGCCATACTCCACTGCATGGCAGTCTGTCCTACTTCCGACAAGTGCAAAATGACTTCGGCATTGGGTACAACCAGTAATATCCCAACTAACCCAAATACCATTGACACAATATGACCGATGAGGCTTACGCGCTCAGCGACAACAAGTTGTTTCATGAGAATTCCTTAATCCAGATGTGATACTTTGCTACTCTGCTGCTAACAGTTTACAAATGTTTACGAAAATATTTAACTAGTTTGGCTCGTAATTGTTTGTAAATTTAGAGAATTCGCTTAACCGCCTATTGATTACGTCTTGCAAAAATAGGATGATAAACATATAGTCTAAGTCATTCTCGTCAAAATATACTCAACTTGGTTCGCTTTCTTGTAGCTGGCGATCGCCTTTACCCTGCCAGCATAAAGGCTTTTACAAGTAATATGCATTCTTTGCTACATTCAAAAATATATTGACAACATCGCTTTACCTATTCATAACAAAAGAAACTCATGGCAATTTTTACAAAACTTCCTTGGGCATCTTTATTACTAGTACTGATTAGTTATAGTACCTTAGGCTGGGTGTTATCAGAAGCACGTATGCCTTGGTCTCTCTGGATAGTAGTCGTACTTGGTGTATTAATTTTACTAGCAAGTCTAGCCGTTCCCTTTTTAGCAATGGCTAATTATTCTAGTGTATTTTTTGAATCAAGTATCAAAACTTTTTTGATTGCAGTGTTCGGAGCATTTTTGTTTTTCCTGATGGTTGCTTGGTTTCGTCTCTTTCTAGACACCTTATTAATTATTTGTGCGGCAATTTTAGCAAAAATTGATTTTCACGCAGCAGGATTTAAGGGAGGGCAAGCCTTTGTTATTACATCCTTATTTTCATTGGCGGGCATAGCTTGCGGTGCAGTACTCCACGAAGAATTATCACAGTATACATCTATGTGGTAAGTATATTTTATTGCGTACATTTATAGGAGAAGGGAAACGATTACTGTCCCAATCATTGATGGAGTTAATGTTTATATTTGCAGTAAAAATGAGGGCGGAAATTTTCACCCTCATTTTTTTCAATATAATTCTGGGTAATGAATAAAACTCCCAGATTTTTAGCTAACTGCTGCTTCAGTTGTGACAGCAACTGGATAAATGCTGACTTTTTTGCGAGATTTACCCTTTCTCTCAAAAGTTACTACACCGTCAATTAAGGCAAACAAAGTGTCATCGCTGCCGATACCAACATTGTTACCAGGGTGGAATTTAGTCCCGCGCTGACGCACAAGGATATTTCCAGCACGAACAACTTGACCACCAAAACGCTTCACACCCAGACGCTGGGCATTAGAGTCACGACCGTTGCGTGTACTACCTGTTCCTTTCTTATGAGCCATAATTTCCTCTAATGTTTGTTTTTCTATGATTCAGCAGTAGTTTCTGCGGGGGAATTATCAGTCTCAGTAGTTGCGGCTGTCGCTGCTTCTGAGGCTGCAAATACCTGACCATCGAGCGTAATAGAATTAATTAAAAGTCTGGTAATTTCTTGCCGATGACCCCGTTTTTTGCGGGTTTTCTTCTTTGGCTTCATTTTGTATACCAAGACTTTGCGACCTCTAAAATGCCGCAATACAGTCCCTTCTACAGTTGCGCCTGTTACTAAAGGCTGCCCAATGCTGAGTCCACCTTCGTGTTGTACGAGTAGTACTGAATTTATTGTAACTTTTTCGTCTGGTTGAGCTGTCAGCAGTTCAATGTCGTAAAAACGACCAGGCTCAACTCTGAGTTGTTTGCCACCAGTTTCAATAATTGCGTAGGTCATGAAATTGTCCTGAGAGTTGCCGTACAGGTAGCTAACTTTGATCTCTTTGAGAGAAGGCGATATACCTGATCTGAATTAATCGCTGCTGTTAGCTTTTGTGATGTGTCTACCTGATCCGAGCAGGAATAAGACAGACAATCTAATATCATAGATTATTAATTAGACTAAAGTCAATATCTAATTAGCAGTAAAAACTATGGATAGTAAATTTACAGATTATTTTTTTCAGATTTGCGTAATGTTGGCAAATACGGCTGAAGTTAATAGTGACACAGAACAGCACCAACAAATCTGAGCAGGAGATGTCACTGCTCAGATTTTTCCCTTGATTATGCCTATTTTTGGCTTTATTTGAAGATTAAATCTAAACGCTGCTGACTGGCTTGCATTGCATCTATTGGCGAAAGTTTACCCAATAATACAGCTTCTACTGCCCGTCCTAGACTATCTGAAATTCGATTGTAACCAGGAAAAATTGGACGACTACGCCCATACTGGGCTTGTGCTAAAAACACTTTCACTTGTGGTGTTTTCTCCACAAATTCCTGATATTTGGCACTTTGGCGAGATTTTAAATTAATTGGTAAATAGCCAGTTCCCAGGGCTAATTCTGTTTGAAAATCAGCACTCATGGCATATTCAGCGAACTTAAATGTAGCTTTTTGGCGTTCTGGTGTGGTCTTAAATAAAAAGAGATTTTCACCGCCAATATTAGTAGCAGGTCTTTGGTTGGCAGGTAGGGGAAAAACACCAAAATCAATGTCAGTATCTTGAAATTGTCCCAAATTCCAAGGGCCGTTGATTTGCATTGCTACTTTCCCTGATAGCAAGGGGTCTGTTTCATAACCTCTTTCTGGGCCGGATAACATTGTGGAACCGTCTGTAATTAAATTACGCCAAAATTGTAAAGCGGCGATCGCCCCTGTATTTTCGGGTAATCTCACACCTGCGGGATTTTGGGCATCACCACTCACCAACTCACCCCCACTACTCCACATAAATGGCAACCAAGTGAAGACTGTAAATTCTCCTTTCCCCAATGGCAGAAACATTCCATACTGATCAATCTGCCCATCGTTATTCGTATCACGCGTTAATTGTTTAGCAACTTGGCGGAATTCTTGCCAGTTACGCGGAATTTCTCTAATCCCCGCCGCTTTAAACAAACTCGGACGGTAAAAAATGCCCAGGTTATTTGTGGCAAAGGGAACTGACCATAGTTGTCCTTTGTATTCCATCGAAGCATACAAAGTCGGGTCAATTTCGTTTTTGACTGGTGAGTTTGCCAGCATTTCATCTAGAGGAATCAGCGCCCCTAGTTCTATCAATTGCCCAGCGATAGTCGGGTTATACCACAACAAATCTGGCGGTGCATTGCCGACGACCGCTGCCAAAATTTTCGGTGTTTGCTGATCCTGTTGCCCAATGTATAAAGACTCTACCTGAATATCTGTATGGGTTTGGTTAAATTTATCTACCAGTTTTTGCAATACATCCCGATTAGGCGGTGGATTCACACCATGCCATAAAGTTATATGAGTTACCTTACCTGCTTCAACTCTAGAACGCAGATTTTGACATCCGTTTAAAGCAACTATGCCTACCAGGAGCAACAACAGTAATTGCTGGAGATATTGTTGCACTTTCTTTTGTCTGACTCTATATTTGCGACGGACAGGAAAAAATCGCCCAAGAAGTCGCTTTAAAAGATGAATCACTAATCTAATAGGGAATAGCAACTCATGAAGAATGAAAGTTAAATTTTTATACTTCATACTTCATACTTCACACTTCACACTTTCCTTGTATATCCTAATCTTTGGAGAGAGCATAAATAGTTTCAAATTATGGCAGGTCATAGTAAATGGGCTAATATTAAGCGCCAAAAGGCTGTTGTGGATGCAAAAAGAGGCAAAACATTCACTCAGCTATCGCGGGCCATTATTGTGGCGGCGCGAAATGGTGTACCAGACCCAGCAGGCAATTTTCAACTGCGTACAGCTATTGAAAAGGCGAAGGCGGCGGGCATTCCCAATGACAATATAGAAAGAGCGATCGCTAAAGGTGCAGGTACATTTAGCGGCGATAATCATAGTTTGGAAGAAATTCGCTACGAAGGTTACGGCCCTTGTGGTGTCGCAATTTTAGTTGAAGCCCTCACTGATAATCGCAATCGCACGGCGGCTGACTTGCGGATGGCTTTTAGTAAAAACGGTGGCAATTTGGGTGAGACTGGTTGTGTTAGCTGGATGTTCGACCAAAAAGGTGTGTGTGTTGTTCAAGGTGTGGTTGATGAAGACCAGCTTTTAGAAGCATCTTTAGAAGGTGGCGCTGAGTCTTATGAAATGACTGAAGATGAGACGGCGGAGATACTGACTGAAGTTGCTAACTTAGAAATTCTCAACCAAACTCTGAAAGATAAAGGTTTTAAAGTTACTGATGCCGAATTGCGCTGGATTCCTAGTAATCATGTAGAGGTGACAGACTCAGATCAAGCGCGATCGCTCCTGAAGTTAATTGATACTCTAGAAGCCTTAGATGATGTCCAAAATGTCACATCTAATTTCGATATGTCAGAACAGTTATTGGCTGTGAGTGTTGTTTAAAAATATATGCTCATGACAGCACTCTGATTTCTACTCTTGCTCAGAGTACCGTCTTTTTAGGTTGATTAGTGAATTCACTACATTAGCGAAGGTATTGTTGCAGTAGAGGGCGTTAAAGCAGGGCAATAACACAACCTCTACATTATCAAACTTGCTTAAACTAACTTAGCCTGCCTTTAAGAATCAAGCCTAGTTATTTTCCTGGTAACGACTGGGGGACTGAAATGGGTTTGAACGGCTTGAATGTATTGATATCTACGCAGTTAGTACTATCTAGTTTGACTCTCAGTTCAGAACTGAAAGTGACCAGTTGCTCAACCAGCGCCTGGCGGTCAGTTAAACAGCCTTTAAGAACCATCAGTTCTCCCAAAGTCCACTCATAGAGATTTCTATCTGAATTGTTAATGAACACAGTCAACTCGTTCCTGATTCTCCAGATTTGGTTGAGTAGTTCGTCTACTTTGATGTTGATTATGTTGGCAATCTGAATATTGAACGATTCTCTATTGCCGATGATTGTAATCAGTTCATCAACGTACTGTCTTACCAAAGTTATGAATGTCTGATTCCACTCATTGCGGATGTTATCAATCTTGATATCAACATCCCTGTAAAGATTATTAATCTTGTTATTAATTTCCGTACTATTGACAACAAAATTGAGAATTCTATTGTTAATTTCAGGACTATTGATAACAACATTCTCAATCTTCTGATGAATTTGAGAATTATCAATAAAGATATTCTGAATCTTCTGGGTTAATTGATCATTATCGAAGATTTGATTAATCAAGACATTGTTGTTGGTTACGTTGTACTGTAAGCGTTGATCAACATACTGATTCAGGTCAGTATTGTTAGTAATGATATTTTGGGTAATGAGACGAATGCTGTTGCGGATGTTTTGCTCGAATGAGTTATTAAATTGCTGAGTGACATAGTGATTAAGCTCAGTATTGTCATTGACAATATTCTGAGTAATCAAGTTTATAAATGCCTCTCTACCACCTATGACATTAATCAATTGATCAACCTGTTCTGTCACCAAACTGATAAATGTCTGATGTAAGATACTCTCAATTTTGTGGTTAATTTCTGTACTATTGTTAACGATGTTAACAATATTATGGTTAACTTCTGTGTTGTTATTGACAGTCTGTTTTACACGTTGGTCAAAGTACTGATTTAGTTCAGTATTGTTGTTGATGATGCTTTGAGTAATCAGGTTGATAAATGCCTCTCTACCACCTATGACATTAATCAATTGATCAACCTGCTCTGTCACCAAACTGATAAATGTCTGATGAAAGATACTCTCAATTTTGTGGTTAATTTCTGTACTATTGTTAATGATGTTAACAATATTGTGGTTAACTTCTGTGTTGTTATTGACAGTCTGCTGTACACGTTGATCAAAGTACTGATTTAGTTCAGTATTGTCATTGATAATGCTTTGAGTAACCAAGTTGATGTGGTTGCGGATGTTTTGCTCGAATGAGTTATCAACTTGCTGATTGACATACTGATTCAGTTCAGTATTGTTGTTGATAATGCTTTGAGTAACCAAGTTGATGTGGTTGCGGATGTTTTGCTCGAATGAGTTGTTGATCTGCTGATTGACATACTGATTCAGTTCAGTATTGTTGTTGATGATGCTTTGAGTAATCAGATTGATGTGGTTGCGGATGTTTTGCTCGAATTGCTGATTGACATACTGATTAAGCTCAGTACTGTTATTAATGATATTTTGGGCGATTAGTTTGGTATTGTTGCGGAGATTTTGCTCGAATGAGTTGTTAATTTGCTGATTAACGTACTGGCTTAGTTCTTGCTTATTGACAATGTTGTTGATAATCAAACCAATATTGTTACGGAGATTTTGCTCGAATGAGTTGTTAATTTGCTGATTAACGTACTGATTAAGTTCCTGCTTATTGACGATGTTGTTTATAATTGTACCGATGTTGTTGCGGATTCTTTGTTCAAAAGTTTGGTCAAAATAGAGGTTGATTTGCTGGTTAACTTTATTCGATATCTCAACGTTAATCTTATCTTCTAATATCCGTTCTAAGTAATAGTCAGACCAACCTTGCAAGTTTTGTCTCAAGCTCAACTCTATCTGTTGCAGATAAGCATCCATCGAAAACTTAACTTTTGCCACTTCTATAGACAGACTCTTGAAGTGCTGTTCGTAACTCTTGAGTAGTAACTGTTCGAGTTGATCCCAATACTTGTTTTCTAACGTTATATCAATTTTCTCTGTCACCTTGATAGAGCTATCAATCTCCTTTAATTGCTCTTGCCACTTTTTCTTAAATTCCTCTTCTTCAAACCGGAATGTGAAGTCAAACGTATAGTTTTCTTGCTTCCGTTCTATATTTTTCTGTTCTATCTCGATAGAATTGCTATTTTCCCGCTGTTTGTGTTTCTCCGTTATTTCAGCTTCGCCTAACTGCTCTATTGCTAGAATAATCTGTCCTTCGTTATCTTCTTTGTAAGTATCAATAAATAAACCTGTAAGTGTAGTTTTTTCCTTAACTTCTAAAACTACTTCATCTTTCAGACCATTTAAAGAGACCCAAGTTTCTGCAATTTCACTACCAGTCAGTTTTGTAATAAATTTTCCACCTTTGACCAAAATTAAAGCCCAAGGCTCTATATTAAATTTCTTATTATCTGACCAATAAGTAGCATTACCTTCACGAATTTTTATCCGATAATTACCTGGGTTCAACTCAACAAAGTTGGAACCGGATTGTTTTAGAGTAGTGAGATAATTTTCGTCTAACACATAACAGTTACGTTTACTTTCTACTGTTAAGTTTACAGGATTAAAAAATTGCTTATCACTAGTAATTAAGATGTCAATTGAGCCGCTATTATCTTCATTATTAAAATCAAAGAACAAAGCATTAAAAACTGCTCTTTCTTTAATTTCCAACTTTAAAGTATCACTATAACCATTTAATGTTGTCCAGGTTGCGCCTACTTCAAAACCTGTATTTTTGTTGATAAATTTACTCCCATTATCTCCATATATCCAGAGTAAAACAAAAGGTTCTCCTGCTGTTTTGCTCTTGCTGTAGCTATAGCGACCTCCAGTAATTCTGATATCAAAAGTACCTTTTTCCAAAATAAAAGATGTTGCAACATTCTGTTGCAGATTATTCATTTGATTAGTGTCGATAACATAACAATTAGTTTTGGTATCGATGGTTAAAATATTCATACTGACCTCCTTGACAGTTTTAGTTTCTTCGGTAAGTTTAGTCTTTTCGGATTTTTCCTCTGGTTTTACTTCTGGAGTAATTTTGGTTACTACTTCTGTAGCTGGTTCATAAATAGAAATCCCAGCCCAACGACTACTCGGAGCGGTGACAGCAATTAAAGTTCCTTTACCAGTTGTGGTATTAATGCGAATTAATTGACCATCCTTACCTAATTTAAAGAAGTTACCAGTTACGCCGTACAGAACATCACCAACAAACTCCAAACTGGCAACGTCAGGAAAGCCAATATCACCAATAATTTTGACTTCACCTGTATCGATATTGCAACTGGCTAATAGTTTCTTTTTGTCGTAACCAATTAAGGTAATATAGCCTTTGCCAGTAATATCAAAAGCAACTTCACCACAGTTGTGGTCTTTGCCTGCTACTGTTATTACTGGTGTACCTTTACCTGTGTCGAGATTAATAGCAATTAGTTGTTTCGCAGTTGTGGCATAGAGAATTTGACGCTGGCGATTGTATGCTAAACCTGCACAAGCAAAACCAATATTGCCGATCGCGATCGCATCACCTGAATTGATATCAATTTTAACTAGTTTTGTCTTGTCGCCTTCACGATCAAGCCCATATAGTTGTGAACCAACAAAAGCAATGTCAGAAACCTCTGTAACTATTTCACCAATCAAGCTGGCTTTACCAGTAGTTAAATCCAGAGTATAAAGTTTGCTGAGTTCATTAGATACGCAGTCTTGAATATAAACTGCTCCTGGTTTGAGCTTGGTATTGGAGATGCGGTTACTAGATTTCTTATTCATGCTTAGTTCCTTTTTTTTCTGTTGTATGAAACTAAAGAGGTTCATATTTACAAAAATCTATGAATGAATTTTCATGACCACGAATGAAAATGCAAAGTCTTGCCTGATATAGCAATTGTTTCGAGATATTTTGCAAACACTAGCCCTTGGACAAGTAATTTCACTAGCTTTACCGCAAACACAACGAAAAACAAGTAATTTCTTGTTAACCTAAACCTAATATAATAATCTGGTTTGATGGTTGAGTTTACTTGTTTTGCAATAAATAGGGAACAGGTCAATATTGATGTTTCAGGAAAACATCAATACAATATGCAATTGAATTTTATTTTAAAATATTTGATTAAGCAAGTATTTGTACCATAACTTTACTTCTTCTAAATTAAAAAAATGATTTGCAAAAATTAATAAAATCTAAATAATAAAGAGAATCTGAAAACTAATTAATTCATTAATAGGTCTGTCTTTTTAGAATAAATGCTTTATTAACGCAACTTTCTGAAACCTGAAAATACAGACTCTTTACTTTAGTTTAAAAATTAGCATTGAAATATTTCAGTGTACAACTATGCAGTCATTTACAGGTTTCCAGTCAGGAGACATAACCTGATTGATATGATGTGTTGAAGTCTGCATGGTTGAACACATTTACTGGCATAATGTTACAAATGGTGACAAAAGAAGTATCAGGGCATGAGTTTCTCAACTTGCTCTAAAAGGCGCGATCGCGTAAGAATAATAGTTAAGATGGCTTAATTTCTCTTAACAATGGCGCTAACGCAGTTTACTCAAACACTTTACCCTCAGCAACCCGCAACAGACAAACGGGGATATGATTATGATTTGGTAATTGTCGGCGGTGGAATTGTTGGGTTAACCTTAGCCGCTGCCTTGAAAAATTCTGGCTTGAATATCCTGCTAATTGAGGCGAAGGTGACATCAGCATCCGTAGCCAAAGGTCAAGCTTATGCAGTTCATATGCTTTCGGCGTTGATTTACCAAGGTATTGGAGTTTGGGACAAAATCTTACCTTACATTGCCAAATACCGCCATGTGCGTCTTTCTGATGCCGATTATCCTGATGTGGTGGAATTTGAATCAGCCGATATCGGTAAAAGTACACCAGAGTTAGGTTACGTAGCCGAACACCAAGCCCTGTTGCAGCCATTGCAGGAATTTGTACAGAAATGCCCAAATGTGAATTATCTATGTCCGGCTGAGGTGGTAAACACACAGCATCAGCAGGATATAGTGGCAATCGATATTAAGATTTCCGGGCAGATATACACAGTCCGCAGTAAATTACTGGTAGCTGCTGATGGATCGCGATCGCCAATTCGTCAAGCTGCTGGTATCAAAACTCATGGCTGGAAATATTGGCAGTCTTGTATAGTTGCTTTTGTCAAACCTGAAAAACCTCACAACGATACTGCCTACGAAAGATTTTGGCCGAGTGGGCCATTTGCCATTCTACCTTTGCCAGGAAACCGTTGCCGCATCGTCTGGACAGCACCCCACGCAGAAGCAAAAGCCTTATGTGCATTGGATGATGAGCAATTTTTGACAGAACTTACCCGCCGCTTCGGTGATCACATGGGTAAGTTGGAATTATTGGGCGATCGCTTTGTCTTCCAAGTCCAACTGATGCAAAGCGATCGCTATGTCCTCCCTCGCTTGGCACTAGTCGGCGATGCAGCACATAACTGTCATCCCGTCGGTGGACAAGGCTTAAATCTTGGCATTCGGGATGCGGCTGCACTCGCGCAAGTCCTCCAAACAGCCCACACCAACTGCGAAGATATCGGTAAAATTGGAGTCCTCAAACGCTATGAACGCTGGCGTAAACTGGAAAACTTGACAATTTTAGGTTTCACTGATTTGTTAGACCGGATGTTTTCTAATCAAATCTTACCCTTAGTAGTGGTGCGTCGTTTGGGTTTATGGCTAATGCAGCGCGTTCCACCATTAAAGGTATTTACCCTGAAGTTGATGATTGGCTTAAAAGGGCGTACTCCTCAATTAGCACAACGGTTTTAATAGTAGAAACAACTTTTTTAGGAATTTAACGCCAGATTTTTTAGGTGCGATCGCACTAGGAATAATAGATGAAATATTAATTAGTCAACAACGCAAATGACCCAAAACCCCAAGCCAAAGCCTCTCATATCATGTCCGTTTAATTACCCATAATAAAATTACCTCACCCGCCTAACGGCACCCTCCCCTTACCAAGCTGACAGGTGTAGGTTTTTTATCCGAAGGCTAAAACCCTGATGATTACGTGGTCAATATGTGGGATTATTAATCTCATCTTTCTTTGTTGTGTATGAATCCATAATTTTTTACCTAATTCTCAAACAGTGATTCAAGTATTCCAGCGATTGGACAATTGAATGTTTAAGTTTTGAGCGGGTTCAAAACGCCGATTTTTAAGTATGGACTCATGCTCACGTAAAAAACCTACACTTGTGAGGGTAGGGGGAGAGGTTCTTTCAAGATTACTGAATTGGTGTTCTCGCCTCTAGTGTCTAAACGCTGTGAGATGCTTCTGACTCAAACTAAAAAAGGACGTGCTAAGAAAAAGCTAGAAACTGATTTCGCATCTACGGGTTCGCCTGCCAAAATTGCTTTTTCCAGTTCTTCTGGAGTTAGCAGCACAGTTTCAATATCTTCGTCTTCATCTTGTTTTGGTGGTGTTTCTAGCTTTTCTAAATCTTGGGCGAGAAAAGCATAAATAATTTCATCAGAATAGCCAGGCGCAAGGAAAAATTCTCCAAGTTTGCGCCATTTCTGAGCGCTATAGCCTGTTTCTTCCTCGATTTCGCGTTTTATGGTTTCTTGCGGATCTTCACTGGGTTCTACAGTACCCGCCGGAAACTCTAGTATGCGTCCTTGAACGGCGAAGCGATACTGACGCACGAGTACCAGTTTGCCTTCGTTTGTCACAGGCACAGCTAACGCCCCACCTGGGTGACGAATACATTCCCATTCTCCTTCTGATTTATTCGGTAAACGCAAGCGATTCACTTCAAAATCAAATTTGCGTCCTTTATAAAACAGACGTTGTTTTAATAGCTGCGGTAATTCTCTACCTAATGGCATAGTTATGGTTTTATCTTTTTAAAATCAACAAACAAACACTGTTGTCGTTTGTGGGATCAGAATTTTGCGTGTTTATGGGTAGTGACTTAAATTGCTCTTCAGTAAATGTACATCAGAACAGTCTACATCTTTTACCAACTGTTTGATCGTGTATCCGGAAACTGGCTCAATCCAATCTGGAGCAATTTCGGCTAGGGGAACTAAAACAAATGCTCGCTCTCGCATCCGGGGATGGGGGATTTGCAGGTTTGGTGTGTCGAGAATAACTTGATCATACAACAACAAATCTAAATCAAGCGATCGCGGTCCCCAACGTTCTTGACGCACTCGCCCAAACCGCTGTTCTGTGGCTAACAAAGTCTCTAGTAATAACTGTGGTGTCATGTCTACTTGCATAATCGCACAGCCATTAATGTAATCTGGTTGTGGTGGCCCGACTGCTTTAGTTCTATACCAACTGGATATTGCTTCTAATTGAATTTTTGGTGTAACGCTTAACTGCGCGATCGCCGCTGCTAGTATTTGCACAGAATCACCAAGATTACTACCAAGTGCTACAGCTATACGCACGCATCGCTCATAACTAAGCGATTCTTGCCTACTATCATTAGGCTGATTTATGATGTTTTGCTCCCCATTGAGACCGGATACTTTTAACAATTTTTCTTTGAAGAATTAAATAACATTACAGACTTAATCTTGACAAAATTCCACTATTAATTATGAAAAGAATATTTTGTGTAGCAACGAATTCAGTTAATTATTTATAGGATAATATACTAACACGAACGTAGTTAATTAACCCCTAAAAAGTATTTTAGGCGGTTAACCTGCGACTGCTCACAGCAAGGAACTGACGTGGGGAATCTCACCTCCTAGTTCAAGCAACAACCAACAAAGTTTGAGTGACTCTGACAAGGAGGAACCGCGATTGTCGCCTGGGAATCAATATAAAAACGAGGAATCCACCGACGAGAGCTTGCCCCCAGCCAAAGTGGGAAAAGTGAGGCAACTATTTGGCCAGATGGGTAATGTTTCATCTGGGATAGTTACTATATTTACCAGTAGGGAAAAGCCGTTTTATCGTCGTTTCTGGTTTTGGGCAATACTAACCGTAGGTAGTGGAGTGGTTGCTGCGAAATACATCATTACCTCGATAGATAAAACTTTGCCGGATAAATCAGAACTGCAAGCTGTTGTCCGCGAACAAACATTAACAATCAAAGCGGCTGATGGTACTATCCTCCAGCAACAAGGAGAAGCTACCAGAGAACAACTCAAAATAGAACAGATACCAGATAAATTAAGAAAAGCTTTTATCGCCTCAGAAGATAGAAGATTTACAGAACACAACGGTGTCGATCCCCAAGGTATTGTGAGAGCAGGTTTAAATAACTTGCGATCGCAAAATGTGGTCGAAGGTGGTAGCACCATCACCCAACAATTAACACGCATTCTCTTCCTCAATCAAGAGCGGACAATCTGGCGCAAACTCAAAGAAGTGCGTCTGGCTCAAAAAATGGAAGCAGAATTGACCAAAGACCAGATTTTAGAACGCTACCTAAATTTGGTGTATTTAGGTTCAGGTGCCTATGGTGTAGCAGATGCCGCTTGGGTGTACTTTAGTAAGCCAGTAGACCAACTTACCTTAGCAGAAGCAGCAACAATTGCCGGGTTAGCTCCTGCCCCAAGTTTGTATTCTCCAGCACAAAATCCCGAAGCAGCTAAACAAAGGCGCAATCTCGTATTACAACGGATGCGGGAAGATGGAATTATTACCGCCGCCGAAAGCCAAGCCGCTGCCCAAGAACCATTAATTGTCAAAAGTAGCATACCCAAACGGCTGCAAGTCGAATCTCCCTACTTTACTAGTTACGTTCAGCAAGAATTACCTAAGTATGTTTCGGCGGATGTGCTGGCAGCTGGGGGTTTAACAGTAGAAACCAGCTTAGACTCGACTTGGCAAAAGGCGGCCGAAGCCGCAGTAACTAAAGTATTACGCAATCAAGGGCGCTGGGAAAACTTTAAGCAAGCAGCTTTAGTCGCTATTGACCCCCGCAATGGCGAAATTAAAGCAATGGTAGGGGGTAAAGATTTTGGCAAAAACCAATTCAATCGTGTCACCCAAGCCAAGCGTCAGCCAGGCTCGACATTTAAGGGATTTGTCTACGCCACAGCGATCGCTACCGGGAAAAGCCCTTACACTAACTATTTAGATGCTCCTTTTGTCGTTGATGGCTACGAACCAAAAAACTATGGCGAAAATTTCCGGGGTTGGATGAGCATGCGCGATGCCCTAACTCGCTCCGTGAATATAGTTGCGTTGAAAGTATTACTTGATGTCGGATTTGAGCCAACAATTAAACTAGCTCAAAATATGGGCATTAAATCAAAACTTAATCCCCATTATTCTTTAGCCCTTGGCTCCAACGAAGTCAACCTTCTAGAATTGACCAGCGCTTATGGTAGTTTTGCTACTCAAGGATTACACGTAGAGCCGCATGGTATTCGGCGCATTTTTAACCGCCAAGGCAAAGTCATCTGGTCAGCAGATTTTCAATCACAGCGAGCGCTAGATGCTAACAGTGCCGCAATCATGACCTGGATGCTCCGTAACGTTGTCGTCGAAGGTACTGGTGGAGCTGCTCAATTAGATAATCGACCTGTAGCAGGCAAGACAGGAACCTCTGATGAAGCTAGGGACTTGTGGTTTATTGGCTACATCCCCCAAACAGTGGCAGGAGTTTGGTTAGGGAATGATGACAACCGCGCTACCTATGGTAGTAGTAGCAGTGCTGCCTACACCTGGCATGAATTTATGGAAAAAGCTGTAGAGGGAATGCCAGTAGAAAAATTCCCCGAAAGACCAAAATTAGAAGGTCGCAAAGGCACAATTAAAGCCCAACCCATCAAACCCAAGAAAGTGCTGAACCGTTCTATTTCATCTGATGATGATGATTCAGATGATAGCGGCTCATCTAGAAGACGCAGACGCAGTTACAATTATCAGCAGCAAGAAGATAATCCGGAAACACCCAGAAGAAGAAGGCGCAGATATCAACAGCAAGAGGATAATACAGAAACGCCGAGAAGACGGCGGCGCTACCGCACTTTAGAAAACGATTCCACCAGTGCCTCAGCCGCAGAACCATCGCGTTCTAGAAGAAGATCCAGGCAAGTAGAATCAGACTCCCCCGCACCTCGCAGATCTCGACGGTCATCCTCAACTAACGCTAGTTCTGGTTCTTCAGGTTCGGGTTCAGCATCACAACCCACCTGGCGGGATAGACTCAGACCAGGTACATCACAATAGTTAACAAAATAGGACTTACACACAAAGGTTGTCTGTTAAAACTGGGTGTAAGGGTTTTGAACACCTACACCCCAGCACCCTGACTCAAACCCTTGATTTTTGGTATCATGTCTGGTTAAGGTGTATGACAAGCAACTTGATTAGAACTAGTGCTGTAAACATCTCTTTGACCGACATGACTAACTAGTGTTACTTCTCCCTGATTATTGAACACCCAATTTGTTGCTGGAATAATAGACACAGTATCAGTAGTTTTCACAGGTTTACTTGCTCGACTGATTGCGCCATTTTGTGGCTTTGCTGCTGTTGTTAAACGAGTATCTGTCCACAGCGATCACCAGCGAAGGTTTCATCAGGGCTACGAGGTAAACCACCACGTCCAGTGACAGTAAATTGAGAGCCTGTTTTATTATCAAAAGCAGAACAACTAGAATCAACCAAATTTGCCGTATTCACTGTATCTGCAGTCATCCTCTTGGTGAGAGTAGGTTTTTTACACAAATGCTTGCAATGAGTCGTAGAAACAAGGAAGAAATATGGCTTTGCCTCAGTCGGCATAACCCGCACTCACGTTAATATTTATTCATTACCAAGTCGAACTCTAATTCATACTGAATTCTGACTCTTGAGTTCTGAATTTTTTTAAATGTTGTTATGACTGCTGAGTTACCATCACTTGCTGCATCTGATTTTGTCGCCACGTTAACCAAAGCGGGCAAAGATAGCGATCGCCCATCAGCTAAATTAGTAGTTGACGCTCTATTAAAAGCTGAAAAAACCACCAAACAGCAACGACTAAACTATACTTTTGCTTCGCTTGTAGGAACATGGCGACTGTGTTTTGTCACCGGAACTCGTAAAGTTAAGCAGCGCGGCGGCATAATTTTAGGCAAAGGCTTTTACTGGCCTAAATTTACGCCAGCTTATATTTCCTTTAGTCAAACCACACCAGTCAAAGGAGAAATTACTAATCAGGTGCAACTAGGGCCTGTGTTTTTCAAACTTACAGGCCCAGCCAAATATTTAGGCAAAAAAAACTTGTTGGGATTTAATTTTACTCACCTACAAGTTAGTTTATTTGGTCAGATTATTTACAGCAGACCGTTTGGAAAACATCAGACACAGACAGAAGATTTTGACAACCAACCCATAGCTAAATTGCCGTTTTTTGCTTTCTTCTTAATCACAGAAGATTTTATTGCTGCACGTGGCCGTGGAGGCGGACTGGCACTGTGGATACGTGAAAGATAATCTGCCAAATGCAGCTACTATTTGAAACAGTCGAAAAGCTCATAAAATAGGCACTGTTGCTTTTTACTTTTTACTTTTTACTTTTGCCTTTTCGTACTAAATCAACTATCTATCCCAACGATTGTGATTGCGATACTTTTTGTAATTGCCGTAACGATTACCACGGTCACGACGATAATTTTCCTGCCGCCCATAACCTTGATTTCTGTAAGCATCACGTCGTTGATAAGGTGCTTGACGACGATTTATCCGTCCTCGACTATTTTGTTGACGATTAGTTTGATTGATTATTTGGATGATTGTATTGTTATCTCCATTAATTGCCGCAGTTTGACTTGCTCCTTGACTACTATTAACCTCTGCTAGAGTAGGTAAAGAAACAAGCCCAATACTTGCAACAGCCGTTAAAAGACCAAAAATAAATTTTTGCTTCCTCATCTTCGCCATACCTTAATCAACTCATGTAAAAACATTAGATTTTAAATTTTAGAGGGGCTTGTATCCTTTCAATTACGAATTAGTAATTATTTAGCCCCTAAATTTATCTTTTCAATCCAAAATTGTTTATCGATATATTTCAACGACGGAAATTACGAGGTCTCGTTAAAGATCGATCATACGCTGGGTTGTAAACATCCACTTGCACTCCAACAGGAACTTTAATCGTCGGCCCATTTATTCCTGTACCGTTACCTCTACCGCCATTAATACGTTGTCTGCTGGTGCGTTGTTGGTTTGCTCGGCCACTACCAGTGTAAACTTGTGTACCAACTTGTGTAATTGCATTTCCTGAGCATCGGCCTTGATTTTGCAAATCAACATTGTTGCTTTGTCGAGAAGGCTGTCTAGAACCACGAACAGCAACTTGAACGGAAACATCAGTCATCACACACTGTGCAGCAGCAGGAGCAGTCAAAGCCGGTGATAGTGGTAATAAAGCACTGCTCAATAAGCATCCAAGTAATAAAAATTTGGATTTCATACTTACCTCCCAAAGTCAACATTTGGTAATCACTATCGACATACAGTTGTAGAAGTAGTGCTTTGAACGACGCTTCTACCTGAGTAATTTGTTTGACGCTTAGTATAGTTAGAAGTGTAGCGACGACAGGGTGCTTGTCGATAATATCTACGCAGGCGACGACGAGTAGGGGAATCTGATTGAGTATAGTAACTATCTGTTGATTGATATCTGTCTTCGTCAGAAGTTATTCTGATCCCATCATCTGAATCAACTATTGTTGTGCCGTCATCAGTACGGATTTCAATTCTGGATGCGCTGGCTGCACTGGGCAGAACTATTAGCGCTAAAAAAACCACTATGGGTAAAGACTTGTTCACTATCATGATGAAATTTCTCCATAAATGGAGGAAAAAAGCTTTTTGATGTTGAATTAATTCAAAAAGCCTAAAAATTTTAAATCTAATTTTGTACTTGCTTCAGCCAATGCAAAAACAAACTGAATAATTAGCTTTTAACTCCCAATCTTATTGAAAATTGGGAGTCTGACTCAATAGCTAATCAAGCTCATCAATATCTGTCACGCCGACTACGTTCACGGCGAATAGAGTTTCTTTGGATGTTAATTAGTCTAGAGCGTTGTTCAACAGCGCTGCCATAACCTACAGAACCCGCAGATTGGTCGGTAAATTGACCGTTGTCTTGATTGACACGTCCACCAGAACGCCGACCTCTAAGACGTTGACGGCTGTTTTGAATATTGATTTGATCAGCCCGTTGTAGAATGTAGCCGTCATCACCTACGATCGCAGCATTCTGATTGACACTCTGAGTGCTTCTTTGGGTAGTCTGTGCATCAGCAGGCAAGGAAGCCAATCCTAAAGCTGCAATAGAGAAGATGCTTACCAGATAACGTTTTGAAAATATCATGCTCACCTCAATTTGTTAATTTTGAGTGCTATGAAAGAAACACTTTTCGCACGAAAAACGTGCAAAAGTACGCGCAAGTTTCTTAGCTTATGATTTTATATCTTACATGAATATTTTCTTTGTAATTCAGAATAATTTTGCTTTTTATATCTTTAATATGCTTTTTTCGGATAAAAATAATGATAGGGGGAGTAAATCTAGCAAGGTATAAAAATATCTCTTTTTTAGCTTTTAGTGCCTAGTCTTTAGTTTTGATTTTCAAGCTAGAACAAGTATAGAGTAAGACTAGAAAATAAAGTAATTACTGTTACTTTACTTAAAGCCGAGATTGCCCAAAATGAGATTTGTTAGCTTTTTATCCCCCAAAATTATCAGCTAATAACGTTTTCGCAGTTGCTGACATTAGATTTCGTAGTACCAAATATCTTCTTCTCTCACTACGATTCGATGGAGAGATAGACGGTCAATTAGTCCTTCTTCCTCAAATTGCCCCAAAATCCGAGTGATAGTAACACGCGTAGAACCAAGCATTTCGGCTAGGTCTTCGTGAGTTAAACGCATATCTATTAAACGTCCTTGCTCAACTTGCGAACCGAATTTTTTAGATAACCATGCTAATAGTTTGATGAGCATGGTATCAACTTTTTTATAACTACGGATTACCATCAGTTCTTCAGCCTGTTGGATGTGTGCAAGTAGTGTCTGTTGTGGTTGATACCAATCTTCCATGAGTATAATGCTGACTTCTACTTTGGTTAAGCACTCCATCTGATAAGGTTCCATTTTTGACAAGGCTTTACCGACGGTATCTCCTGGCCCCCATAATCCTAGAGCAACTGTTGTACCATCTTCTAAATAAGTAAAAGTCCGCACAAAACCTTTTTCAATCTGCCAAAGAATATTTTGGTGGTCTGGCAGGAATGACCGCCTAGTAAAGTGCTGCTTGGCGTTCTTAGCAGGTGGGTTAGACAAGCTTGAGTGTAAAGACACCATGATGTATAGTACGATATTTCGACGTATTAACCGTAGTATACATAATAGATCAAGCTAAATGAACTTATAGGTACAGAAAAAATCTGCTTTAGGATAGAGGTTAGAGACTAGGGATTAGAGGCTAGGCTAGTTTACGCTATGTAGCTAAAAAGTGCTGCATTTTTTCAGAAATACCAAGCTAAAGAATAATTTTATAGTTGCAGGCGATCGCAAGTTGTAGTGTGATCGCCTAGAGATTACATGAACAAGTTGTTCAGGTATTCGCTTACCTCAATGCATAATCTGGTTGATACTCCACTAACTCAATTTCATTACCATCTGGATCATTGACATAAATTCTGTGCTTGGTTTCTGGTGCTGTGAGTGTGTAATATTCAACCCCTTCGTTTTCTAGCAATTTTTGCATAGCTTCGCCGTCTTTAATGACAAAGCCAACGTGATTAATACCAATGCTTTCGTAAGGCTGAGACACTCTATTTTGCTCTGAATAATCATTCAAAGTCAGATAAAATTGGTCATTCCCAAAATGCAGCCAACGACTACCGTTATACACACCTTCAGCACGCACATACCAATCAGGAAATAGAGTTTGATAAAACTTCTGACTGGCTTCAATATTTTTGCAGGCAAGGTTAATATGTTCAAAGCGAGAGAAATTCATAATTCGCTCCTTTTGAGTTGAAAATAAGTATTGGTTATTGACGCTGGAAAATTTGAAACTCAGATTACTTCGCACTGTTTATCCCAATGCAATATCTAAAAACATCATGACTACAAAGCCAAACATGACACCGAATGTTCCTTCTTTTTCTAAACCTTGGTGATGAAATTCAGGAATGATTTCATCACTAATTACGTCTGATTTGAATTATGAAAATTAACGCAATAATAAGGATTTCGCGCTTTGTAGAGACGCAAAATTTCGCGTCTCTACACCAAAAATACAGGGTTTCAGCCTTTATTCATATTAAGCGTTAATTACAAACAACATTGCTCCAGCGACAAATGCCATTGCCCGATGAAAAGGATGTCGCCGCTAACATCACTCCTCCACCAAATCCCAGCATGATCCCCTGTACTCGTTGCGTCAGATTAATTGGTAGTAAAACAGGTAAGGCTCCAATGGCTGTGGCCAGTCCTGCGCCTAAACTAGCTAATGCACCGATAACAAGGCTCTCCATAGCTGGGATGATTTATTTTGATTCACTTAAATAAATCATAGTCGAAATGATTATGAGTTGCAACTGTTGATAAAAAAATCGTAGATTGTTTAGACCTACGATTTTTGTCATTTGTCATTAGTTCTTTACTCTTTCCTATGTTTATAGCAGTTGCAGCATAGGTTAGGACTATGTTGGTTGCTGTAACCCCTGATAATACTGGGTTTCTACTCAGCACTCATACCATTTGACTTCATGGATAATACAAATACAGGTGTAAGGGCTTTCCGTCCGTATTGCCGCTACAAGTTCTTGTATGTGTATCAAGATTTTGGTGAATTAGTATCAGCACTTTGCCATAATTTCGATTTGGTATTCGTCTTGAATGCGCTAGAGTGAAATTGGACAAATTTGGCTTCGTCTGTGAGTTGCCAGTCAAACCAGCGCAGTAGATAAGATGTGAATACTTTAGTAACTGCGATGTTATTACCTTAATTATGACGATGAACAAGAGTGGCGCTGGCTTGATCTACTGGCATGAGTATGACTTCATTGATATTGACATGAGGCGATCGCGTGGTGCAGAAAAATATCACATCAGCGACATCATCTGGAGTTAATGGGTTTACGCCTTGATAAACTCGCTTGGCGCGTTCAGCGTCGCCATGAAAACGCACTTCACTAAATTCTGTTTCCACCATTCCAGGATCAACAGATGTAATACGTACTGGAGTACCTAAAAGGTCTTGTTTTAAACCTTCAGAAATTGCCTTCACCGCAGCTTTGGTTGCACAGTAAACATTACCACTGGGATAAGTTTGATGTCCAGCAATGGAACCAATATTTACCACATGACCACGACCACGCTTTACCATCCCTGGAACGACATAGCGGGTGAGATATAGTAAACCCTTGATATTGGTATCAATCATTTCTTCCCAATCTTGAAAGTCGCCTTCATGCAGTTTATCTAAACCGCGACTTAAACCAGCGTTGTTGATAAGAATGTCTATATTCGACCAGTCGGGAGGCAGGTTAGTAATAGTAGATTCTACCGTTAGGCGATCGCGCACATCTAGCTGTAACAAATGAGTTGCTGTACCAAACTCTTTATTTAGAGTATCTGCCAACTGCTGCAAGCGTTCCAGCCGTCGCGCCGCTAAAATTAACCTTGCACCAGCACCCGCAAAAACTTTGGCACAAGCAGTACCAATTCCACTGCTTGCACCAGTAATCAAAATAATTTGATTTTGTAGGGAAATCATTTTTAGTCAAGAGTCAATAGTCCAGTGTTAATTGTCCAATAATTCTGAACTATTGACCAAGATGAAGAATAAAGGATGAAATTTCATACTTCATACTTCACACTTCATACTTTATTTCACTACTTTCAAACGTTGAGTCACCATTGTCATACCTTCACCGCGAACAATTACCGCCGAAACCCACTGGCTACCAGGAGTTGCGGGTGCGCGTCCGACTTTAAAGAGTCCGCCTGATGTGAGTAATTGCAAATCTACGGGCGAGGGATTAAGATATTTTTCGACTTTGACGGGTTCTTCTATCGCTGTTCCTAACAGAAAATCATCGCCTAATGGTTCTTTAACGATCGCATCAAAACTATACTGCTGTCCAACTTTTACCTGCTGGGGTAATTTGACATCAAGTTGAGGTGGCTGTTTACCAGAAGTAATAGTAGTACGCTCCGCTAAGATGTCTTGACTAACAATTTTGCCGTTGGCAATTCTTTGGCGGGATGTAATTGTCGCATTCAGAGCCAAGTTATTAACATTAGTAGATGGTGCGCTAGAAATGTTAGTGACTGTTTCAGCAATGATGGCACTACCTTCAGACTTCCAAGATTGCAGCTTTGTGGTGTAGCGTAATTGCGGATATTGTTTCCAGAGTGTTACCAAAGCCTTTTCTAAGTTTGGGCGGTTTAATCCATCGGTGCTGGTAAAATTGGGACTATAGAATTGGATTACCGCTTTCGCGTTGCCTTTACTAGCAGCTGTATCAATTTGTGTGAGTAAATTGCTCAGTTCTGCGGGGGCATTTTGGGGAGGTGCAGCTTGCACACCATGTAAACTGCTAGTTAAACCCAGTGTCAGCAGAGATAATAACAGCCAACTGTTAGCAGAAAATCGCAGTTGGCGTTTTAGTGATACAGCAATAATGTTAGTCATTGGTAACAGTTTACTGATTTTAGTCATGAAGGTCGGGAAATTGTTTTATCTTAATGAAGCTAGGCGCTAAACGGTAGAGGTTTGATGACAAACGCACCGATAAAATTACTCATAGCTGCCAGTGGGACTGGTGGACATTTGTTTCCAGCGATCGCACTGGCTGAAAAACTGCCAGACTATGAAATTGGATGGTTGGGTGTCCCAAATCGACTAGAAACGCAACTTGTTCCCAAACAGTACCCCTTGAATACTATTCCAGTTGAAGGGTTCCAGCAAGGGTTTGGACTTGCATCTCTGGGAATTTTGGTGAAACTCATAGGTTCGATTATAGAAGTTCGACGAATTCTCAAACAGGGGAAATTTCAAGGCGTGTTTACTACAGGCGGTTATATTGCGGGGCCTGCGGTAATTGCGGCGCGTTCTTTGGGTTTACCTGTAGTTTTTCACGAATCTAATGCCTTACCAGGAAAGGTGACTCGTTTTTTTGGCCCTTGGTGCAATGCAATGGCGCTGGGGTTTGAAGCTGCAACTAAGTATTTACCTCGTGCTAAAAATGTTTGCGTTGGTACACCAGTGCGATCGCAATTTTTAGCAGCAGAAATTCCACCACTAGATTTATCGATTCCCGATAATGTGCCGTTAATTGTGGTTTTTGGTGGAAGTCAAGGCGCAGTTGCTATTAATAAATTAGTGCGTCAAGCGGCGAGTGCTTGGTTAGATGCTGGTGCTTATATCGTTCATTTAACAGGCGATCGCGATCCCGACGCAGGTATTTTTAAACATCCGCAATATATAGAGTTACCGTTTTATGACAATATGGCTGCACTGTTACGGCGTGCTGCTTTAGCAATTAGTCGTTCTGGTGCTGGTAGCTTAACAGAATTAGCGGTGTGTGGCACACCAGCAATTTTGATTCCTTACCCCTTTGCAGCAGAAGATCATCAATCTTATAACGCAGACGTGTTTACTAAAGCTGGCGCAGCAATTACATATAAACAATCAGAGTTAACAGCAGAAATATTGCAAACTCAAGTTTTAGAGTTATTGCAAAATCCAGCCGAGTTAACCAAAATGGGGGAAAATGCCAAAGCGATCGCGGTTCCTGATAGTGCTGATAAATTGGCTTCTCTATTGCGAGAAGTACTGGAAAGTTAAACAATTCAGCAGAGAAAATATTATGTAGAGACACGAAATTTCGTGTCTTTTTATATATCAAAAATCAAAACTCAAAATATGCCAAGTGGAGTTCATAATTCAGCTAATAGAAATATAGCAAAAGTCAAAAGTCAAAAGTCGCCAGTGCGTTGGGGAGATACTGCGCTATCGCGGGCAATGCCCGACTTGTAGCAAGTGTCGTCGGGTTCCCCGACTCCCTCACTGGCGTTCAAAAGTGAAATGCTTGCAGTCAATTGGTTTTAGCGTTTTAGAATGTCCTAACCTATCTGGCTATGGCTATATACAGCATATTTTGGGTACATGAGGTACAAGTGTAAAACCCAAAACTATGTAGAGACGTTACATGTAACGTCTCTACAGTATTTCACGAATATCGAAACTGCTGTATAAATAATAATTAGAAATTTGTTTTTCTTTGCAAGTATTGTTTTAATGACCAAGCTAATACAGTCAGTCGCTGGGTAACAGCAACCGACTCACAATATCTGAGGAAAAAGCTTGGAGTTCAGAAAATTCCCAGCTTTTTTTTTTCTCAGAACAACATTGTTGAACTTTTGTATTCTGGCTCCTATTTACTCATAACTAAATAAATACCCCAAATCGCCATCGCCCGGAGATAAGTACTAGCGCGGAAAGTACCCACTGAGGTAATCGCTTCTGGTGTGCGGAATTGCAGTCCGTTATCGTAAATCTGCCGCACCACAGCTTGTGACAGCCGCAAAGCCTCATCCTTCATTCCCATCTGCACGAGAAAAGCCGCTAGTCCAAAATTGATTCCTGTCCAGACTTCCAGAGGATGGGTAGCCTTGGGGTTTTCTGGAGAACCGTCGGGAAGCACACCATTCGCTGCACCAAACTGACCATTTTGGAACTTTAAGAAGCAAGCATCATAAACAGTCTTCAGAGCAGAGAGGGCGCGATCGCTCGATACAATATCTGGTAATTCTAGTAACCGCGCATAAAATTGCCCACACAATTGATCTGCCATCACCACAGCCGAACCACTGCCACTATCCAACCTGTAATACTGGCCATTCCACAGCTTTTCCTCATAGATAGGACGAGATTGCTGTAACCATTCTTGATATATAAACTTCTGTCTCTCTGCGCCCTCTGCGCCCACCGTTCGCGCAGCGTCTCCGATAGGAGAAGTTTGCTCAACGGGGGGAACCCCCGCACGCAACTTCTCTCGGCGGTTCGTTATTAAAATATCACTAATAGCGATCGCTGCCTCCAAAGCAGCCAACCACAACCCACCACAATATGCGCTAACACCCTGTAACCGCCAATCATCAAAAGTTTGGTCTGGTGCGCCCGAATTTTCTGGAATTCCATCACCATCTTTGTCAAAAGTTTTCAGATAATCGAGAGTTTGCACAATCGCATCCCAACAATCTGCTAAAAACTCTACATCATCACCACCCGTCAGCAAAAAATCTCGGTAGATTTGCAAAACAAAATCGCAACTTAAATCCTTCCACAAATTACAGTCTTGATAACAGGTGTAATTAGTTTTCTCCCAGACGTGTTCATTCGGTGCGCCTAAATCGTGGGGTGTTGCACCTGCGACTTTGCGAGCGGCGGTTGTCGTATCTGCACCAATAGTATAGTAGTAGCCAATAATCCGTTGATGATCATCACTTTGGGGAATTGCCCGTGCAAAAGCCCGCATTACCGACTTTTCTAATTCTGGGAACAGCAGCAGCAACCCAAAGGAACCGTATAACCGCACATCTAAACTTTCATACCAGCGATAATCTAAACATTCCAACACGGCAAACTGACCGATAGGGTCAAGTTCTGATGCTGCACTCCAGAGAGTACCACCACTAGTTAAGTCATACAATTCATTAAATAACGCCATTTTGAACCAGTCGGGCAAATCTTTGCGGTTGAGAATTGGTGCTTGCCAACTTTGAATTTGCGATCGCCAAGTTTGATAATTTTTTAAAGCAGTAGTAGCAATTTCCAAGGCATTATTACCACTTTTACCAAAAAAATCTGTATATCTGCGGTAATAATTAACTCCCGCTGCAAATTCTGTGACTGGGAAATCCCAAGCCAGCACAAACGGAATTTCTAAAGTTTCGCCTGGTTGGAGAGTGAAGCGAACTGCGATCGCACTTCCTAACTGTTGATTTTCTGTCGCTGGATTTGTATCTATATAATTAGGCAAAGAACCATCCGCAGCAAAGCTTTGCCATACCTCATCACCTGTACCTTCAGGATACCATTTGCTGTGATGAAACACTTCGACTTGGGAATGTTTCAACGTGGCAATACACCAACTACCATCACCTTCTTGCAAAGGTGCAGTAATTCCAACCTGTCCTAAAAAGCAACCGAAGTATTCCGAATTTTCCACTACCTGAGTGTAATTTCCCTGACTTTCACCCCAGCGCGGCTGATACTCATAAACTGGACTACCATCATCGCGTATCTTGACTTCTGGCGATTTCAACGCATTAGTAAACCAACCCACCATATTTTGCCAAGTCAACATAATGCTGAGTGTAATGGGTGCATTGCTGGGGTTATGCGCCTTCCATAAAAACACCGCCACAGGATAGCTAGTTTCTTGGTAATTATTTGCCCAAATAGGCGAAAACTGCTCACAAGTTAGTTGTGCTTGAAATACATTTTCATAGACAAACCAACTGCGCGGATATAAAGCATGATATGTCCCTGTGAAAACTGACTCACTACTCGCCGGATACCATTGCCAAGCCTGGAGACTACCATCTTCCGGTGATGCAGTAGACAAAGCGTAGGTTTGAGAAGTGCCGTTAGACTCAAACACACTGAACTGGCAAGCCGGGACATTTTTAAAGATATGCTCACCGCCATCGATGTGCCATAGGTTAAAATCTCCCCTCGAAGAACGACCGATGCAACCTGCACCAAAACCACCCAAAGGCAGACCATGCCAAGGGCCATCATCAATATTACTGGCGTAGCGGACGGTATAAGGTTTGTCCCAGCCTAAGCCAATGGGACGATTCCAAGTACAGGAGGGAATTTCTGGGGAGTGTTGATTTGTCATCACCTGATGTCAAAGTGTGCAGTTACGCTAAGGAAGCTTAACGCGATGTGTAATTTTTCTCAAGTTTTTTCTACAACTTAAAAAGTAAAAAGAGTGCTACACATATCTAAATATTGGGGATTTAATAAGGACGCATTGTTTCACAGCATGTCGTGTCTCGAAACAAATCTTTATCTTCTTTTCCATGAATAAATTCAGGGGCTTGCGACCAATTTTATTCTTCTTTCTTTTGCCTTATTTGGTCAAATGACCTCCTCTAGGGAGATGAACTGTCAAGCTAGTATGTCTACATTAATCACGGATGTCTGCTTAAGCACTAGGACATTTCAAGGCTTAACAAAACGTTAAGCCTTTTTTTTGGAAAGTTTCGAGCGATCGCTTCCATCTTTTACACGTTAATTGCAATTATTAAATTATAATTATGCAATTACTGCATGACTGCGGATGCAATAACCTCAAACAAGTGCGATTCTCGTTTATGTAGGAATAGGTTGATGCTGATAGAGATAGATACCCCTGGCAAAAACCGGGGGCTTTTTGTTTGCAGCCGACATATTAAGCTGCTTTAAAGTCAGAATTTACGCACAAAGCTGAGTTGTTGAAATTGGCTGTAAAGAAGTAAAATTTTTGCTTCCTGACACGCCATACCCCTTGTCTAAGATTCATTTGCCTATGTTTGTGAATAACTCAGACCACTAGATCAAGATTTTGAGTTTGTAATTCCAGAAATTGCAGATTTCTGTGTAGTTAAATAATTTAGTGTTACTTACCAACTTTTCTCATGTTAGGTTGGTAAGTAACACATGAATTGACAAACCGCTTGAAAGACTGCAAATGAGTTCTAAACGCATTTTAGCTTTTGCTTGTTGGCTATTTTTTTCTTGTCTGTTAGTTATCGGCTGTAATCAAACAACTACACCTAACTCAGCCACCACTGCTAGTCCCACAGCCCAAACAACCAGTTTAACTATCTCAGCTGCTGCTAGTCTCAAAGACGCACTCGAAGCAATCAAACCAATTTACATTAAAGAAAAACCAGGCGTTAACCTAGCCTACAATTTTGGCTCATCAGGTGCTTTACAACAACAAATCGAACAAGGTGCAAAAGTTGATGTTTTCATCTCCGCAGCAACTAAACAAATAGATGCATTAGAGAAAAAAGGTTTATTAGTTGATGGCACACGCAAGGATTTATTGAGAAATAAACTAGTATTAATTGCACCGCAAAACTCTACAACAATATCAGATTTAAAAGATTTGACTTCGCCGCAGGTGAAGAAAATTGCTTTAGGTGAACCCAAGAGTGTACCTGCTGGACAATATGCTCAACAAGTTTTGACTTCGTTAAAAATTGCTGATCAAATCAAAAGTAAAGTTGTTTACGCTAAAGATGTACGGCAAGCTCTGAATTTTGTAGAGTCAGGAAATGCTGATGCTGGTTTAGTTTACCTTTCGGACGCGAAAAGTACTTCCAAAGTCAAAGTAGTAACCACTGCACCTGAAAATAGTCATTCTCCTATTGTCTATCCAATTGCGGTACTAAAAAGTAGTAAAAATGTCGATGCCGCTAAGGATTTTGAACAGTTTTTAGTTAGTAGTAATGAAGCCAAAAATGTATTTGAAAAACAGGGTTTTACCTTAGCTGGAAGTTGATATTAGAAGGCAGAAGGCAGTGGTTCGGCTCCTTTCGGCTTCGCTCAAGGCAAGTCGCTCACCAACCAGGCAATTGTTTCCTGTTTTTTGTCATTACCTCTTGGGAAAGTTGAAAATCTTTGATTATATGAAACTATGCCACAGGATTTATCACCCCTTTGGATATCACTTAAAACTTCATTATTAGCAACTATAATCACATTTTTTGTAGGGATTGCTGTGGCTTACTGGATGCTCAGTTATCGAGGTAAAGCCAAATCTTTGATTGAAAGTATTTTTGTTGCGCCGTTAATTTTGCCACCAACAGTTGTTGGCTTTTTATTACTGTTATTTTTTGGGAAGAATGGGCCTGTGGGCAAACTCATGGAGCCTTTTGATCTGACTATTGTCTTTACTTGGTATGGTGCAGCGATCGCAGCAACTGTGGTAGCCTTCCCATTAATGTATAAAACTGCATTGGGCGCTTTTGAACAAATCGATCGCAATTTACTAAGAGTAGCGAGAACTCTGGGTGCAAGTGAATCAAAAATCTTTTGGCAAATCAGTTTACCTTTAGCCTTACCTGGAATTGTCGCCGCTACGACGTTGGCTTTTGCCCGTGCCTTGGGTGAATTCGGCGCAACATTAATGCTGGCTGGTAATATTCCCGGACAAACCCAGACGATTCCAATGGCAATTTACTTTGCTGTGGAAGCAGGTGCAATGGATGAAGCTTGGTTTTGGGCGATCGCAATTATGGTAATTTCCTTATCGGGGATAATTGCAGTCAATTTTTGGCAGGAAGTTCGAGAGGAGGGAAGACGCAAGGAAGCAGGAATACGAAGACAAGAAAAAAGACTGGCTGAATCTTATTCAGTGTCTGCACCTGTTTCAGAAATTGGACTGTTTATAGATATTGAAAAAAAATTGCCCAGTTTTCATTTAAAAGTGTCCTTCAGTACTAACGAGCAACCATTGGGATTATTAGGTGGTTCAGGCGCAGGTAAAAGTATGATTCTGCGCTGCATTGCCGGCATCGAAACGCCAAATAGAGGGCGAATAGTTTTGAATGGCAGAGTCTTGTTCGACTCCGAAACTGGAATTAATTTACCTAGCCGCGATCGCCGCATTGGTTTTTTAGTCCAAAATTATGCCTTGTTCCCCAATATGACAGTGGCCCAAAACATAGCTTTTGGCTTACCCAAGGGATTGTCTGCGGCAAATGCGCGAGTCCAAATAGATGAACAACTAACTGCCATGCAATTGTCCGGATTAGGCGATCGCTATCCACATCAGCTTTCCGGAGGTCAACAACAACGCGTTGCATTAGCCAGAGCATTGGCTAGTCAACCAGAAGCATTACTTTTAGATGAGCCATTTTCCGCCCTCGATACTCACTTGCGTAGTCAATTAGAACAGCAGATGACAGAAACTTTGACTGATTACCAAGGTGTGGCTTTATTTGTTACTCATAATATGGATGAAGCTTACCGAGTTTGCCCGAACTTATTAGTATTAGAACATGGTCAAGCAGTACATCACAGTTCCAAATATGAGATTTTCGAACATCCTGCTAGTGTGAGTGTTGCCCAATTAACTGGATGTAAGAACTTCTCTCGCGCTGTGGTTCAAGGAGTGCAAAAAATACAAGCGCTGGATTGGGGTTGTCACCTCGAAGTTTTAGAACCAATTCCTGACAAACTATCTCACGTTGGCATTCGCGCTCATCAACTTATCTTTTGCCATGATTCATCTCAAGTAAATACCTTTCCCTGTTGGCTAGTACGCACAAGTGAAACACCTCATCGGATGACATTATTCTTAAAACTACACACTGCCCCGAATAATAGTCAAGACTATCATCTGCAAGCTGAGGTTTTCAAAGAGAAATGGGCGCAGATGAAAGACCAACCTTACCCTTGGTATGTGCATTTAGACCCTCTGCGCTTGATTTTGATGGATAACTAGTATTTTATAACTTATAAGCTAATAATCACAAAAGTTTGCTTGTTGAGACCGCAAGGGGAGCCAGCGCGCCCCTTGCGGGTTTCCCGACAGCCGCGCGACTGGCGTGGCTCTTGAGCAGAGGAGCCAGTGCGTTGCGGTGAATCAGTGCGGCGGGAGGGTTTCCCTCCGCAGGCAACTGTGAACCCGAAGGTATCTTACCTTGCCGTTCTAAATTATTACTTGTTTGCCAAAAGTTTAAACTTTGCTGATAATAGTTAATTGCTGCATCTAAATCTTGCTCAATATAAGCAACTAATCCCCGCAAAAATTGACAACTAGCTTTTATCTCTGGGCTAAAAATATCATCAGCATTTTGTAATTCTTGCCAAGCTGATTTAATTTCTATACAAAGTTCTAAATTAATATTAAAACTATTATCAAATAATTGGGCTGCGGTTTGTTGAATAAAATCAGTTAATTCAGCCGCAGTAATATTAAATCTATTTGTAGTAGCCCAACTTTCTAAGTCGGGAGCTAGTTGGCTAAATTGTTGGTAAACTTCATCGTTCACCCACAAAACTATCGGGAAAGAAAAACTCCGGCGAAATTCTTCCCGCACCTGATTTGCAGAGGTAAACATCTGCGGTAAATCTCGCAAGGTTTCTAAACCCGTAATCATCAAAGCTTGGATATTACCGCCAAATTCTTCTTGAATGGCTTTATGCAGCGTCCTTTGTGATGGCTTTAAATGTAAAACCTGAATCTCAATTTCGCAGATTTCTTGTAATCTGGCAATCAGGCGATCGCGCAGTTTGGCATAATTACACTGTGCCACCATTAGCTTAAACTGCTCTACAGATGTTTCTATTGCCCAGGCTAGTTCTTGGAGTCTTGCTTCATTTTCCTGTGAATCAGTCATAGGTCATTGGTAATTCGTAATTAATTCAATCTTGCTCTTGTTGGGTTTCGCTGTCGCTCCACCCAACCTACAGACTCCTCCGTTTTCTACACCAACTCCCAATTCTTTTTTTAGCTATGGTGTACACACAAGTTTGAGTAAACTACTATGCTAAGGAAAAGAAGCGTACTGGTAAAAGGTAGTAGAAATTTATCGGGCAGAACTCAATTGTCACAAAATCCTTATCTTCCTCATTCCCTATATAATTCGTAATTAATTATGACTAGTTATACATTACAAGCAAGCCGTGAATGGTGGTCACAAAGATGGCTAGAATTACTCGATTCTTATCGTTTTAAAAAGCGGTTAGAACGTGCCAGAAATTATGCTCGTCAAGGTAATGTTCTCAGCATTGAATTTAAAGGTGCGAAGGTATTAGCCAAGGTGCAAGGTAGTGAAGTTGAACCTTATACAGTTTCTCTTTCTCTGGACTCTTTTAGTGATGAAGAGTGGGGCTATGTCATTGAAACAATGTCTAAAAGAGCATTATTCGCTGCTAAGTTACTAGCCGGAGAAATGCCACAAAATATTGAAGAAGTATTTACTGCTAATGGGCTGTCTTTGTTTCCATTTACATTAGGTGATGTTCACAGTAAATGTTCCTGTCCAGATAAAGCCAACCCTTGTAAGCATGTTGGGGCAATTTATTATCAATTAGGCGATAGATTTAGCGAAGACCCGTTTGTGCTGTTTCAATTACGTGGGCGGACTAAAGAACAAATTATCAGCGATTTACGTAAGTTACGCGGTGCTAAATCTGAAGCGAATACAACTGCGACAAAATCCGACGTTCAACAGCCAATTACTCACAAGCAATCATCAGTAAATATTAGCTCTTTTTGGGAATATCATGAGCCTTTAGATTCATCTTTAGTAGTGATTGCACCTAGCATGAGCGAGACAGTATTAGATATCTTAGGTGCAATCCCCTTAGCGAAGACTGAGGAGGATGTAGTAAATTTAACTTCTGGTGATGTAGTAATGAAGTATTTAGATGCTGTTTACAAGGATATTAGCCAAAAAGCTGTTTTAGCAGCTATGAATGTAGGAAGCAGTTAAGTTTATATGGTATTAAAGCATAGATATGTCTTTAAACTAACATGGAAATTCAAAGCAGAATTATTACGGTAGAACTTGCTGATGGTACAAATATTAAAGTTGAAGCTACACAAATAGGCGATCGCAAACCGAATATTCAAGTTCGACAATTTAACGAAGTCACTGCTCCGCTGGAAGTTCTTGTCCAAGAAATTGCTGAAGCATTAAATAAAGTTAAACCAGATAAGGCTAGTGTCAAATTTGGCATAGACATTGGCATTGAATCAGGTAAACTCACACCTGTACTAGTAAAAGGGAATGATACAGGTAATTTGGAGATTACCCTAGAATGGAACCACTAATATAGCAAAAGTCAAAAGTCAAAAGTGAAATACTTGCAGTGAATTGGTTTTAGCGTTTTAGAATGTCCTAACCAATGTCCTAATACCAATTTCCTTTAAAGATGAAACGAATTTTTTTGTAGAGACGTTGCATTGCAACGTCTCTACAGATTTTATGTGCATCAAATTTTTCGTGAATTGATGTAATACCATTTCACCAAATAAATGATACAAATAATTTCTCCTCTGCCCCTCTGCTCCCCTGCTCCTCTGCCTGCCTAAATGTATCAATTTTCAAGTGAAATGGTATAACCTATGTGGCTGCCGCATACAATTAAATTTTAGATTGGGAATTCCTTCACGAAAAAATATGACAATTACGGAGTCCTAAAAGAAAAGGCTCTTGTTTTTGAACAAGAGCCTTTTAAAATTCGATTGTCAGTGATGAAAAAAAGATTTCAACTTAGTCAAGCTCGGTCATAGACATTACTGGTTCGTTCTCACGGTCGATACCTTTCTCAAAGCCACCAGCAGCAGCACGGGCGCGGCCAGCGTGCCACAAGTGACCAATGAGGAAGAAGAAACCTAATACAAAGTGAGAAGTAGCCAACCATGCACGAGGAGATACATAGTTGAAGGAGTTAATTTCAGTTGCCACTCCACCTACAGAGTTCAAAGAACCCAGAGGAGCGTGAGTCATGTATTCAGCAGCACGACGAGCTTGCCAAGGCTGAATATCATTCTTGATTTTTTCTAGGTCAAGACCGTTGGGGCCGCGTAGAGGCTCTAACCAAGGGCCACGAAAATCCCAGAAGCGCATGGTTTCACCACCGAAGATGATTTCACCTGTCGGAGAGCGCATCAAGTATTTACCCAAACCTGTAGGGCCTTGAGCAGAACCAACGTTAGCACCTAAGCGTTGGTCACGGATTAAGAAGGTTAAAGCTTGCGCTTGAGACGCTTCAGCAGCGGTAGGGCCGTAGAATTCGCTGGGGTAAACAGTGTTATTAAACCACACCATGCAAGAAGCAATAAAACCCATCAGAGAAAGTGCGCCTAAGCTATAGGAGAGATAGGCTTCACCCGACCAAATGGATGCACGACGTGACCAAGCAAAAGGCTTGGTGAAGATGTGCCAGATACCGCCAGCAATACAAATTAAAGCAATCCAGATGTGACCGCCAATTACGTCTTCTAAGTTATTGACTCCAATAATCCAACCTTCGCCACCGAAAGGAGCTTTGATGAGATAGCCGAAGATAACTGCTGGGTTGAGGGTTGGGTTCGTAATGACGCGCACATCACCACCACCAGGGGCCCAGGTGTCGTAAATACCGCCGAAGAACATTGCCTTCAGCACTAACAGCAACGCACCACTACCCAAGATGATCAGGTGAAAACCGATGATGTTTGTCATCTTATTCTTGTCTTTCCAGTCATAACCAAAGAAGGAAGAGTATTCTTCTAAGGTTTCTGGGCCACGCACGGCGTGATAGATACCGCCAAAACCCAGGACTGCGGAGGAAATTAGGTGAAGCACACCAACTACAAAGTAGGGGAAGGTGTCAATCACTTCACCACCAGGGCCTACACCCCAACCTAAAGTAGCAAGGTGAGGTAGAAGAATCAAGCCCTGTTCATACATAGGCTTTTCTGGAATAAAGTGAGCAACTTCAAACAAAGTCATTGCTCCAGCCCAGAAGACTATCAAGCCAGCATGAGCAACGTGAGCGCCTAGCAGTTTACCAGACAGGTTAATCAAACGGGCGTTACCAGACCACCAAGCAAAACCGGTAGATTCTTGGTCACGACCACCGCCCATCACTGCGGGTCTATTAGAGAGCGTTACCACGAGGTAATACCTCCTCAGGGAAAATAAATTGTTCGTGGGGTTGATCTTGAGGAGCCATCCAAGCGCGGATCCCCTCGTTCAGCAAAATGTTTTTGGTATAGAAAGTTTCA
>NZ_JAIVFW010000025.1 GCF_020829595.1 Nostoc sp. CHAB 5844 | reverse complement strand
GGCAGAGGTCTGCCATTGTGATAGTGTGTCTATTTGTATTTGTGACACACAATCTGTTAACAGTGACATCAATTTGTTAAACATGACATCAATCTGTTAACAGTGACAAAGAATTAGTTAATGTACACTTAAGGCGACACCCGGATTTGAACCGGGGGATAAAGGTTTTGCAGACCTCTGCCTTACCACTTGGCTATGTCGCCGTATTCACGATTAATCATTATAGCACTATTTTATCTATATTAAGATTTTTTCAAGCTGCAATCAGGCAAGAAGCAGAAATGAATGTATATGTTGGTGGTTTATACAGTTGCTGACAGCTACAAGTATTATTTAATCACTTATATTTATTGAAATAAAAAATAAAAACAATTGCTTTTATTGGTAAGAGTCATTACAGTAAAACCAAGACTTTAAATGTAAGGTTGCGTGATGAGTTTTGCTCAGCATTAGCTGAACGAAGCAAAGTCAACAACTTGAAAAGCTTTAGTTAGGTGTGAATTTAAAATATTACGCCTGTGGAACTCTCTAACAAATCGGAATATGCACTTCTAGCCCTGTTAGAATTGGCATCCTGCTACTCTAGTGGTGAATCTCTGCAAATCAGACAGATGGCAGAGCTACAGAATATACCAATTCGTTATTTAGAACAATTACTGGCAACTTTAAGACGTGGAGGTCTGATTAAAAGTATACGTGGTGCCAAAGGTGGCTATGTTTTGGCACGAGACCCGCGTAAAATTACTTTATTTGATTGTATTACTTGTATTGAAGGATTAGATGCGATCGCACCAGTATCTAATCAAAATCTTCAAAATATAGAAACTCAGGTAATCCAGGAAGTTTGGCAAGAAGCTTGTCAAGCTGCTAATGCTGTTTTACAACAATACACACTACACGATTTGTGTGAACGGCGAGCTACCCAAAGACAGATAAACATGATGTACTACATCTAGTTGAGCATGGGGAATAGAAATTTTAGATTGAATTATGAAGTATGAATTATGGTTCTTCATCAATAAAAAGGTTTTAGGTTTTTGAGCCTTTCTATAAAAGTGCGATTTTAATGCTCTACCATAAAACCAACGCAAGAAACTGAAAAATTTCACACTTCACACTTCACACTTCATACTTATTCAGCACTTCACCTATTGTCAAACGAGTACCATTAACAAAATCCCATCCCGACTGGGGACGTTTACCAGCTAACTGAACTTCCCTTAATAATAATAAACCTCCACCAGTTTGGGCGATCGCGCCTATTCCCTTGGCAATGCTGACTATTTCTCCTGGACTACCGGATATATTTGATAAATCAGGCAATTTTTGCAGTATCGTTGCTAATTCTGGTGGTATTTCTTCACCGTAAGCAGAACCAAGGGGAAGAGTTGCTGTAATTTTTAGAGTTTGGTTACGAAAAGTTGTAAAGCAGTTAGGATAAAAACCCCGAATTTGATTGTGTAGCTTTATAGCACTCTTTGACCAATCTAACTCGTAATCTTGCTTTTGAATCAAAGGTGCATAAGTAGCTTCTGCGTCGTTTTGCGGAACTGGTTGAATTTCTTGATGCTTCAGTTTTAACAAAGTTTCTATTAATAAATCTCCACCAATTGTGGCTAATCTCTCGGCTAAACTGTCAGCATTATCTAACAATCCAATTGGTGTGGTTGCTTTTAGTAGCATATCCCCTGTATCCATACCAGCATCCATTAACATTGTGGTAATTCCTGTTTCTGGTTCACCATTACATAGACACCACTGAATCGGAGCCGCACCGCGATACTTCGGTAAAATCGAGCCATGCAGGTTAACGCAACCCAACTTGGGCATTTGCAAGATTTTTTTTGACAAAATTTGTCCATAAGCTACCACAACAAACACATCAGCTTCTGATTGTTGTAGCTTGGTTAAAGTTTCGCTATCTTTTTTAACTCGCTCTGGTTGCCACACTAGCAAATTATGATTAAGAGCAAGTGTTTTTACAGGTGAAGGAGTTAGTTTGTTTCCTCGTTCCCGACGTTTATCTGGTTGGGTAACTACCGCCAGAATTTTAAATTCTGGATGATTCAGTAATTTTTCTAGGGTAGGAATGGCAAATTCAGGAGTACCAAAAAATACAACTTTCATTAATCAAGAGTTAATGGTTAATAGTCAATAGGTAATAGTTACTTAGTTATTTATTATTATCCTCACTTACCCTTATTTTCCACATTCAGTTGGCGAAACCTGGGTTTTCTTGATAGACTAAAAATAATTTAACTCAATATGTTGATAAATTGATATCAACTTGATACTTTATTAGTAAGCTGATTCAGCGATATCCATAAACGAGCTTTGTTAGGTTTACCAATGCAAAGCTGTTCGAGCGTTTCTCCCAAAACGTGGCTATAAGTTTAGTTGCGCTTTTGCAATCGTAACAGTTGGATATTAATTTACTCCCAAGGGTGGATACTAACTCTGTTTTTCGAGTATCATATGTTGTGCGTCAGCTTTCCCAGCTTTTAAAGTAACGCCTCACTCACTTTTACCTTTACCGGGGTCTGCACTGTTGTAGCAGGTATAAATAGGGGAGCCTCCTGCGGCTTAGCAGTTGCTAAAGTCTATCCCAACAGTTCAGCTATTTGGCTCTACCTTTAGGCTGCTAGTATTTGTAGCCTAAATAATTACGCCTAATGCTTTTTAATCAAGTACCAATCTCTGGTGTGGTTAATTATGTGTTAAAAGCGTAAATGTTTCATTGTATGCAGTAATTTGTTGTTAATCTGCATCAGATTTGTGCTGGCAGAACTGCCGTAAATAAATAGTATTTATTAAGCAAAAGGTGTAGGTAATGATAATAAATTTTTGTGACAAACTGTAAGTTTAAAAAAATTATTTCTCACAACTCGTTAAAATTGTGAGTTTGTTGTTATACCTGTAGTCATCACCTTTTCCCTTGCTACATAGGCATCGATTGCTCCTCACACAGCACTCGCACTTCTAGAGAGTCCACACATGCTCAAACCCCTCTTGCTGTCAGGATGGTTCCGTGTGCAACCATTTCTCAATTCTGTTGTCGTAGTGATGTTGATTGCTCCTTTAATTGCAGCATCAGGTCACTCTACCTCTGCTAAACAATCTAAAGTAGTAAATAAAATTGCTCCTGACACTGGAGAATCGGAAGCTGTACCTCAAGAAACAGCTAATTTCGGCGAACCTGATTTAGCAGGAATGTTTCAAGATGCTCCCAGCAACTCTACAGCCGGAGAATCTACCTCAGTTCCGCACAATCAGGCTGTAGTTGGGGAACAGCCAGTTTTAAAAGCACAGAAAATCGAGTCTTTAGTAGTAGCAGATTATTCCATCAAAAATGGCTCTCACACAAGCGAGGATACAGCTACTGCCGATCCCTTGGCAGCGGTGGAACTGGCTCCAATTCCCAACATATCTGTTAGCGACTTCAAGTTAGCGGCACAATTTCAAGCGGCTGAGATCGAATCGTTGATGAAAGCAAAGAATTTTGTTGAGCGGAAAAATTCTCTTGTGGGATCATCAGCATTAAATCGAATTCCAGCCATTGTACCACTCCCCCAAGAGCCAGAATCAACAAATGAAGCGCCTGCTATGGAAGCTCCTAGCGAGGAGCAAGCAGAACAAGTAGATCCCATAGGTAGTCCACATCCAATTCCCTGGAAATGGATTGTGGCAACTCAGGAGGCGATTGGGTCGAAGGGTAATTCTGGTGTGCGCTATTACCGTAGTATGCCTGTGGTTTCACCTGATGGTAAGTATGCTGTTTACAGTCGGGTGCAAATGGAAATTAAACCGGAAATGTATAACAGCCGCGTTAGTAGTACGATGTTTGTCGAAGATAGACAGACTAAGAAATTGCGGGTGATGGCTTCAACCTCGCAAGTCAACGATCCGCTATTACATAGTAATGTTGCACCTGCTGAACAGATGCCAGAAAATGGTAAAATTGGCGTATTAGTACCTGTTAGCTGGTCAGAAAAAAGCGATCGCTTTTTAGCACGGAAGTTTGAAGGGGTATTCAATACAGGCGACGCTACAGATCGTGCAGTTATTTGGGATCGGCAAAGAAATCACACTCACACTGTTGCTCCGACTCGCCAGAACGATGAGCATGAAAAGATTGCCGTGTTGCTAGGTTGGAGTAAAAACCAACCTGATCATGTACTGTTTCGTGAGGGAGAAATGGGTGAAGAGGACTGGCCTCTGGTACAAGTTGCTACTGATGGCAAGACAGTAAATACAACAGATGCCGATCAGCCTGTTACTTTTGGTGACAAGACACAAGTGTGGTCAGATCCGCAAGTTGCGACTCGCTAATTGCAGAAGTTTATAAAAAATCTGATTAATTCCCGTTATTAACTGTAATAATAACGGGAAATTTTTTTGGCGAATGATCGCTCAACTTTTGATACAGTTGCTACGGTAAATATGAGCGTTGAGCTAAACATAATATTACAAATTATTAAAGCATACATTAATAATTACGAATTACGAATTATTTTGATGCTGAACTGCTGGAGCCGTAAGTATAATGCAACGACCTCAAAAACAAACAGTCACGCTAGAAGATATTGTCATCACTGAGGAGTTGTCCTGTCGAAATCTTCGTGCTGAAAACTTATTAAAAGAAAATCAGGCATTACACGCTTTGGCGCGGCAGTTGGTAAATCAGCCTTCAACGATGCTCCAAAACATAGTTGACATAGTACTCGAACTATGTGATGCCGGAACAGCAGGAGTCAGTTTATTAGAGATAACACCAACTGGTGAAGAAGTTTTTCGCGCTCATGTGTTGGCAGGAGCGTTAGTAAAGTACGTAGATGGCACTACAAAGCGCAACTTTAGTCCCTGTGGTGTCTGCTTAGAACGCGGTACGCCTCAACTTTATTCCTATCCTGATCGCTATTTCACTGATCTTCCGGCAGCAAACACTGCCATTGTGGAAGAGTTAGTTCTACCAATTATTGCAGATAACCATGCCCTCGGTACAATCTGGATGATGTCGCACGATGAGCAGCGGCAATTTGACTCTGAAGATGTGCGGATAATGACGAGTTTGGCAGACTTTGCTGCGGCGGCGCTGCTCTTGAATCAGCGACAAACCCACCAATTGCTGGCAAAGAATGCCCAACTAGAGGCTGAGGTTGGCGATCGCCAACGAAAAGAAGCAGCCTGGCACGAATCAGAAGAATACTTGCGGGTGATGATTGAGAACTTACCAGGTGGGGCTGTGTTTGTCGTCGATGGCGATCTGCGGTACTTGCTCGCCGAAGGAGAAGCATTGTCCGCTGCCGAATTCAAAAGCGAAGATTTCGTCGGAAAAACGATTTTTGAGGTGCTACCGCCCGAATTAGCAGCATATTATGAGACGTTTTACCGTCGGGGGCTGGCTGGCGAGCCATTTGAGCATGAACACAACGCTCACAATCGCTCATTCATCTCACGCGGAACGCCGTTACGGTCGACCGAAGGCGAAGTTTATGCAGTGCTTGCCGTTTCCTATGACATTAGCGATCGCAAACGCGCAGAAGTTGCCTTGCGCGAGTCGCAGGAGCGGTTGAACATCGCCATCGAAGCAGCGCAGATGGGAGTTTGGAACTGGGATATCGTCAACGACATTGCTACGCGCAGCCTGCGCCACGACAAGATTTTCGGCTACGAGACGCTGCAAGCCGAATGGGGCGAGAAAATCGTCAAACGCCACGTCCTCGAAGCAGACCACGAGATTTTCGATGCCGCGATCGCCTGCGCCAGAAAGACGGGCGAACTCGAATTTGATGTGCGCGTGTGCTGGTCGGACGGCAGCATTCATTGGATCGCGGATCGCGGGCGGTTCTACTTCGACGAGGACGGCAATGCGGTGCGGGCGGCGGGCGTTACGTTCGACATTACTGATCGCAAGCTTGCAGAAGCAGCGAGGCGCGAGAGTGAGGCGCGGCTGGCGGCAGACCTAGTGGGGATGCGACGGCTTTACGACCTACACGCGAAGCTCGCGATCGAAACCGACCTTCATGCGGCGCTTGAGGAAATCGTTGCGGCGGCAATCGAATTCACCCATACCGATCGCGGCTGCGTCCAGCTTGTCAGCGACGACGGCGATCGGCTCGAAATGTTTGCGTGGCGCGGCTACGACGAGGACTCTGTTTTCATCGAACACTTCCGTCACGAAGGTTCAAAAGTCGCCTGCGATATGGCACGGCAGCACGACAAGCGACTGATCATCGAGGACACCGAAACCTTTGCGCCCCTCGTCGGTACGCGCGATCGCGAAGTGGCGCTTGCCGAGAACATCCGCGCCACGCACTCAACGCCGCTCGTCACTCGGCAGGGCGAGCTGGTTGGAGTGCTAAGTACGCAATTCCCCAAGCCGCACCGACCGAGCGACGACGAGTTGCGGTTAGTTGACCTACTCGCGTGGACTGCGGCAGATTTTATCGCCCGCCACCGCGCCGAAGACGATCGCAAACGCGCCGAAGAAGCAATGTGGGCGTTTTTCAGTAATGTGAGTCATGAGTTTCGTACCCCCCTGACCCTGTTACTGAGTTCGATTCAAGAGACTTTGAGCAATCTTGCCCATCCTTTGTGTTCCGCCCAGCGATCGCAACTGCAACTAGCGCATCGAAATGCGATGCGGCTGCTGAAGCTCGTCAACACCCTGCTTGACGTTTCCCGCATTGAAGCGGGTCGCATTCAGGCAGTTTATGAGCCGACCAATCTCGCAACCTTGACGACAGCACTCGCAAGTGCGTTTGAGTCAGCCATTGAGCAGGCAGGTTTGCGCCTGGTAATCGATTGTCCACCCTTACCAGAGCCAGTATACGTTGATCGCTTTATGTGGGAAAAGATCGTCCTCAATTTACTCTCGAATGCGTTTAAGTTTACCTTTGCAGGCGAGATTACAGTCCGCTTGATGTCGGCTAGAGACTCTGTTGAGTTAACCGTGCAAGACACGGGCATCGGGATTGCCGCCGCAGAACTGCCTCGCTTGTTTGAACGGTTCTACCAGGTGAAAAAAGCCAGGAGGCGGAGCTTTGAAGGATCGGGAATTGGCTTGTCTCTGGTACAGGAGTTGGTAAAACTGCATGGCGGCACGATTACTGTCAGCAGTGTTGCAGGAGAAGGCAGTTGCTTTCAGGTGTCCATTCCCATCGGCTTTGCTCATCTGCCCCAACAACAGATTGGCTCACCTCAAACCTTGTCCGCAACGGCAACAGATGTGACTGCTTATGTAGAGGAAGCGTTGGGGTGGCTACCTGAAGAAGCAGGGGAGCAAGGGAGCAGGGGAGCAGGGGAGAAAAGAGCTTCTAATTCCCCTCTGCCCCTCTACTCCTCTGCCCCTGTGTCCAGTTCTGCCCGCATTCTCCTGGTGGATGACAACGCGGATATGCGCGCCTACCTGAAGCGGCTATTAAACCAACGATGGCAGGTGGAGACAGCCGCTAATGGGGCTGATGCCTTAAGCCTAATCCAGCAACAGCCGCCTGATTTGGTGCTAACCGATGTCATGATGCCCCAGATGGATGGGCTGCAATTGCTGCAAGCCCTCCGGGCTGACGTTCAAACAAAAAGCATTCCCATTATTTTGCTGTCAGCACGAGCAACAGAAGAGGCAACACTTGAAGGTTTGGCAGCAGGGGCAGATGATTACCTCTTCAAACCCTTCTCTGCCCGTGAACTGATGGCGCGGGTGGAGACACAACTGCAAATGTCACGACTGCGCTTTGAGCAATCCGCTAACCGTTTCAAAAATGAGTTTCTCATGACCGTGACCCATGAACTGCAAGCCCCTCTAGGAACAATTCTCGGTTGGTCACGCTTATTGCTATCCAAAAATCTTGACCCAAAAACGACTCGTGCTTTGGCAACAATTGAGCGCAATGCCACAATTGAGGCAAAACTAGTACAAGATTTGCTGGATGTTTCTAGTATTCTGGCGGGAAAATTCAGCTTGAAGTTTCAAAGGGTTGAGCTAATTCCTCTAGTACAAAGCGTTGTGACAGCATTCCTTCAAGCAGATCAGGCAAAGAGCATTCAACTAATGGAAACGATATCAGACCTGACACAAGGTAATATTTTGGCAGATCCAGAACGCTTGCGACAAGTTATTAGCAACTTGCTCGACAATGCCATCAAATTTACACCACTTGGGGGACGGATAGAAGTGCGAGTAGAGCAAGTAGAAAATCAAGAAATGCTCGACCATTCCCCAACTTATGCTCAGATTACCGTTACTGATACAGGTATTGGCATACCTTGTGATTTTCTTCCCTATGTCTTTGAGCGATTTAGTCAGGCAGAAGTGCCAAGCCGTCATTCGCCAGGAGGAGTAGGGATTGGGTTAGCGATCGCTCGTCATCTGGTCGAACTACACTCCGGTACAATTGAGGCTGCGAGTTCCGGAGTTGGACAAGGCGCAACGTTTACTGTCAAATTGCCGTTGATGATGTCAGTAGAGAGTCCGTAAATTTATCTGAATTTCTTAATTACGAATTATGAATTACGTTAGCGTAGCGTTAGCGGGGTAAAATTAGCCTGAATCTTTAAACAGTTGAGCTACAAGGAGTGATTCTGTTTGCGATCGCTTCAGTACGTCAATCCCTAGAAACTAAAGACATTCGCCTAGAATGTCTGCTCGATCCATCACCAAGGATAGTGCAAGGCGATCTAGAACGTTTACAACAAATTATCTTAAATTTACTGACAAATGCCGTCAAATTTACTCCTCAAAAGGGAAGAATTGAAGTTAGTCTGCAAACTCATGAAAATCAAGCCCAGATTATCTTAAGTGACACTGGCTGTGGTATCAGTACTGAGTTATTACCGTATATTTTTGATACTTTCTTTCAAGCAGATGGCGCAAAAAAAGGACTAGGGTTAGGACTAGCGATCGCTCGTAACTTAGTCCAACTCCACGATGGTACAATCACTGCTCAAAGTCCAGGCATTGGGCAAGGTGCAACTTTTACTGTTAAGTTGCCTTTAAGCCGTTAAGTGCCAGTAAGTTAATAATCACTTTTGAGAACCAAAGCAACGCAGTAATTTCTTAGCACTTTACTTTTTGAAACTCTGCATTCTTTTTCCGCTATTCAGCAAACGCAACTGTTGTGATAGCTGTAAAGATTTCACCCAAGGTTGTTCTGACAACTGGGAAATTGCATTTGCAGATAATGTCGCAGTGAAGGTATCTTTATCCTTTGTTACACCACTAACATCGAAACTTTGTAAAACTGCGATCGCGGCATCTGAAATTGGTTCAGTATGGATGAATACAGTTAAACTCGGTGTTGCTGGATCTTGAACATCATTAAGTGCGATCGCCAGGGCTGCGCCTAGCTTCTGATAGTTCATAGTATTTCCTTGGTAAAAGGGTAGGCAAGTTTGAAATTTTCCTAAAACTAACTTATCAAATTTTTAGGTTTTAATTACCTACCTTTATACAGACGTAATACACCCTGCTATACGTCTTATTACAGATTTGTTGCTACATATGGCAAGTATAAAAATTTCTATTTTTTGAATATAGTTTAGTAATTCTGATTTAAAAAGATTTTCAGGATTTAGAATCCCAGTTTTAGGGTAGGTAATTTTACACCTACCCCAACTTCGATCAGAGGATGTTTGTAAAGTCTAAATTAATACTAGCCCTGGCGATTGGAAATCGCGGCTATACAGACAAAACCCCTCTGGGTTCGCCAGTTGCCTGCGGAGGGAAACCCTCCCGCAGCACTGGTCTCACCGCCTGCGCAGGTTAAAAACCTTGATTTTCTATAAGTCCGCGTAGGCGGACTTTGCTTGTGTAGTAGCGAATTACAGCAGATTTCAACTTCGTGAGGTACAGAAATACCCCACCCGCCTTACGGCACCCTCCCCTTGCCAAGGGGAGGGTTGGGGAGGGGTGTACCTCATGTACTTGCAAAACGCTGTATATTCGCCCAATACTTTTAAAACATCCTCTCAGTTTATTACCACTTATGTTGATTCCAACTGATACGTTGAATTCTACATCTAATCAAAGATTCTCAATATTAATCAAGCCGTAGCCCCATTTGTTATCAAATGTTCCCACTGGTTTGCCAGGAATAGAACTGTTTTTGCGGAGTAACTCTTTGACGGCTTGAGGATCTAAATTGGAGTCGCGCTGCAATAATAACGCTACTAACCCTGTAACAAAAGGTGTTGCCATACTAGTGCCAGCCATCGCCACAAATTTAGAATTAACCGTCATGGAACGGTCAAAATTGGCATTAGAAGAAAGTGCCGAAACAATCATCGCACCTGGTGCAGCCACATCTGGTTTTTGGGCATCATTGCGTAGCGGCCCTTCACTACTGAATTCAGAAATACAGTTGGGTTCCAAGCCTATTTCTCGCACTTGGTTATCAATATCTGTATACTTAACTTTGGTGGTATAAGCAGCAACTGTAACTGCACTGCTGGCAGATCCTGGCGCACCAATTTTAACGGCATCTTTGATACTAGTACCTGTAAAAAACACTGATGAGGTATCATCTAGCGTCCATACATCCAAGCGGGTATTATTTGCAGACGTGTTGCGTACTCGTAGTTGCCAAATGCCACCCATTACTGGCGACGGGCCGTTACCCCGAATCTGCACAAAGAAATTATAGTCACCGTTGGAAGGGTCTGGGCCGGGCGTAACAATTTGCACCCGTGCATCGGGGAGTTGATGATCTACTGCTGGGTTCCCGTCAGTAATAATTTTTTGGAAGGGAGTCACAAACCCGTTAGGACTGCGTAAGGAAACTTCTAATTGGTTGTCTTTGGAATACCAAGCATTCAACCAGACAATGCCTACTTGATTTAAAGGCACATTAAAGCGCATTCCCTTCATTCGCCCACTGGCTATGGTGGCTTGACCATGAATATTGTCGTTGCCTTCGTTACCTGCTGCACAACAAACAATTCTGCCAGGGCCAGTTTCTGAGTCAATAATTTTGGAGAGGGAGTCGCTACCATCGTGGGCATCGGCGTGTCCACCTAGGCTGAGATTTACTACGGCTGGTTTTCCTAACTCACCAGCTACCCGGAAAACGTAACGGACAGCATCGGCAATGTGGGCATCCTGTAAGTCAGATTTGACAATTACTAATTCTGCATCTGGTGCGACACCACCATAGGTAGCATCAGCACCAGACGCGATGCCTGCAACGTGAGTACCATGACCATCATTATCTTGAGAAACGGTCAGCAGGGTATCTTTTAATTCAGCGCCATAAGCACCTTCTTTAACTCCTGGCCCTGGTAGAGTTTGATCCCAAAGACTTAAAATCCGCCCAGCAAAGGCAGGATGTTTCGGGTCAATACCACTATCAATCACACCAATGACTACACCCTTGCCAGTCAGTCCAGTTTTGTTTTTGAATTCTGGTAATTTCACTGCTTGAGGTGCAACATCCATCCGCAGTTTGAGTTTACGTGATGGTTTAATCCGCTGGATGGCAGGTTCTTCTGATAAAGGATCTAAACTTTCAATGGGGAGGAAAGCTGTACGGACATGACCAGTATTTTGATTAACTTCTATGCCGTATTGTGCTAAGTGGCTTAAGTCTGCGTCAGCGTCACAGTAGATAAAAACCAGACTTTTAGTTGGCTTAACAACACTTTTAGGAGCCATGATACCAAGCGATCGCTTGTGTGTCATTAAAGCTTGTAGCCCTTCATGTTGATAATCTTCAACTGCTAACAGCAGCCCAGGTGAAAGTTTTTCGTGTCTCATTTTTGCTTCTACCTCTATTCGTTTGCGACAAGACAAGTAATTTTTTAGCCAGAGAAGTCACTTTAGATTAGTAATAACTAAGCGATTTTTATGGCTTTACTTCTTGATAAGGTTATGGTTATCTATAGTTTTAATAGATAGCCGTGAATAAGTTTATGAGTGAGTCAATAACTCATAAATTTTAATGCGAAATTTTTCATTGACCACTAATTTTCATGAATTATTTGTTTCCTCATTTGATTTGTTGTTGGTAAAATATCTTTATGTCAATAAATATAGTAAGGATTATTATCCGAAGTCATCACTAATGAGCATCTCAAGTAACTGTTTTTTCAGAAATGCTTTTTACTGATTCAGCACCACTTCTGATGATTACGGAAAAGTTAGAGCTTTGCTCGTTTTAGTGAAGTACATCTTGTTGAGGTCAGCGCCTAGAAGCTAGAGTTGACCTCAGATAATTAGTAAATGTTATATATAAAAATCAAGAATTATGAAGCTATTAAACATAAATTAGTATCAATTAATACAAATTGTTTATAAGGAACTTTTAAATACAGAGAAAATTAATATCAAAAGGTATACATAATGACCGAGTATTTCAAGGCAATTATTTAGTAGCGATAGAAGGCACAGAAGAACATATCCTTCTTGCTGAACCAGTTCTTAAACGTTGGGGTATTCAGGAGTGGTGTGTTGTTAACATTCCTCAGAGTTAAAATAGTTGGTTCTTCGGTACGTATTATGCTGGAATTTTAAATAAAGTCCGTAACTTGCCTTGAATATCAAGCCTTGTAGGTAGTTATAGCGTCAATTTCAGAATTCAGCCTCAAACGAGGAGAGTAACAGCTGTTATTGTTGCCCAGCAAGGGTTTTAAGCTTATTCACAGACGTATTTAGCATAATAAGTAATGAAGAGCCAAATAGTTGGATGTTTCAATACCAAAGTATCTCTCAAAATATCAAACAAGCTTGTTAAATTCACTTTCACTACCTTGTGAACCTGTAAAGTAAAGTAGAAAGTTTTTGAGTATCAGGAGCAGCCATGTACGTGCTAGTTGGTGGAGCAGGGTTAGTAGGGCTTTCTTTGGCTCAAAAATTGGTAGAACTAGGGCATACTGTTGCCGTCATTGATATTGACCCCACTGCTTGCCGTTATGCCCGTGAACAAGTGGGAGCAATGGCTTTTGAAGGTAGTGCTGTAAGTACAGAAGTGTTGTTAGAAGCCGGAATTCGCAAATCAGATTCTTTAGTAGCTGTCCTCAGAAGTGATGCTTTGAACTTGGCGATGGTGACTCTTGCCAAGCACTATGGTGTTCCGCATATTTTGAGCCGGATGCGCCACTCTGATTTTGCTGAACCACTGCGTTTGGCAGGCGCTCATCACGTTATTAGCACGGTTGAACTAGCAGTTTCAACAATGGTCAATGCTATTGAATATCCGCAGGTAGAATCAATGATGCATTTTGAGCAGGGGCAGATTGAAGTTTTAAAACTTTCTATTCCCAACAGTTGCTATGTAGCCAATCGCAGCGTTGCCGAAATTGCTCAAGATTCTCGATTTCCTACTGGCTCTCTGATTATTGGCTATCAACCTCACCCCCACGAAGATTTGATGATCCCCAATGGTAGTACAGTACTAGAACCTGGTTCGACTGTATTGATTGTGACCAAGCCAGGAGCTTTACATCAAGTCATTGATTTTATCGAAAGTTGTAAATAGTTTTCATGAATTTTTATCCACATATATATTTAGCGATCGCAGTTATTTTGCTGGCTTCTTGTCAATTATCGGAAAATTCTCTAAAATCGCAACCCAAGCCAACTCAAAGTAGTCAGGCGCATAAAATAGTGACTGTGGATAATAATTTTAAGATAGCAATGGGTCAAACTATTTATGTTCCCATCTATTCCGAAATTTATCATCACAATCGACAGGAAATTTTTAATTTAGCAGCTACACTCAGTATTCGTAATACAGATGTGGCTAATTCTTTAATTATTACTTCTGTGCGCTATTATGATTCGAATGGCAAATTAATTGAGCAATACTTAAAGCAGCCAATTCAACTTGATGCGCTGGCCTCTACAGAATTTTTTGTGAATCGAAATGATAGTAGAGGCGGTGTAGGCGCAAATTTTATAGTAGAGTGGATTTCACAAACAGAGATATCTGAGCCAATAGTAGAAGCAGTAATGATTGGTACTGACTTTCAGCAAGGAATTTCTTTTATTAGCCCTGGCAAGGTGATAAAAAATTACAAAAAATAAGCAGTTTCAAACAAGAATCAATCATCATCAAGTAGGAGCAATTGTTCATCAAGAGATTGTATCCGTCCGCGCACAATTTCTTCTGAAAGAATTCGCTTACGCAGTGCTTCATTAAGGACTCCTTTTTCTGCTAACAGCAAGCGACGACGAATAGTATCCAATTTGCTCAAATCATTATTTTTGGCATCCAAATTGTCAAAACGGCGATTATAAAAATCTCTTAATGCCTTTTCTGCCCCAGCTACTCGGACTTGATAAGGCGATCGCATTTCTTCGTAAACTGATTTTGGTAATACTCCTGACTTCAACAAGCTATCTAATTCTTCCTGGGCAGCTTTACCTGTCATTAGTTGAGCTTGTAATTCTTCAACCTGCTGCTGAGTCTCTGAAAATTTAGATAATTTGAGGCGTTTAACTAACCAAGGCAAGCTTAAACCTTGTCCCACTAATGACACCAACACACTACCAAAGACTAAAGCAATCAGAACATCTCGACCTAGTAGAGTCGTAGGTAAACTCAAAGCCAGCGCCATTGAGAGTGAGCCTTTGATGTTGCCTAAAAAGAGTAAATGTTGCCAACGCAGAGGAATCGGGTGATCGAACCAACGAACCGTTGTTAGTAATGGATAGACTGTCAAAAGCCTTCCGACTTGATAAGCCAAAACAGCAAGTAAAATTGCAGGTAGAGTTGTCCAGAGTGTGACTAGATTTATTTCTACCCCAATCAGCAGAAAAATAAATGTATTCACAGTAAAACTGGCATATTCCCAGAAACTCAACAAAGTAATGCGACTAGAAGCCGAAGTATTCCGCGAAAGTCCCAGATTTCCAAAAATCAATCCAGCGACAACTACCGCTACAGCACCTGAGACACCGATAAATTGCCCAACTTGAAAAGTCCCTAACGCAACTGCAACCGTCAGTAAGAGGCTGCTGAGAGGATCATCTAAACGGGCAAATACTGGGATGCTTAAGTAGCCTAATACTAAGCCTACAACACAACCCCCTAGAGAGATAAATAGTAGTTGTTGGATTCCTTCTAATAACGTGAGTGAACCTGTGGAATATACTTGCAAAATTAGGTTGAATGAAACTAAAGCAGCAGCATCGTTGAATAAAGTTTCTCCTTCCACGATAGTAGAAAGCCGGGAAGGTACTGGTATCTCCTTAAACACAGCAATCATCGAAACTGTATCCGTGTTTGCCAGAATTACGCCGACAAGTAAAGCTGGTATCCAATTTAATCCCAGCCCTAGTTTTAACAAGACGGCAATAATCGCACTAGAAAGTACAGCCCCAGGGACAGCTAAAAGGGCAATTGGTTTAAATGTGCTGCGTAGGCGACTAACATCTGTATTGATGCCAGCTTCAAAGAGGAGAATTGGCAGAAACAGATTCAAAATCAAAGCAGGGTCTAAACCAATGCGACGAGATAATAATTCAGTTATCGGCAAACCTGCTAAGACTAAACCCGTAACATAAGGGACTCGCAACCGACGGGATAGTAAGGCTACACCAGTAGCAACTAGCAAAAGAATAATTGAAATCTTGACTAATTCGGTAATATTCACTGTTGATACTGGAAATTTGCGGGAATGATATTGATAAATGTTGCCAAAAAGGTAGTACACATATCAAACTCTTTTCCATTTTTCCATCATAGGTGAGAGCCGCAAATCAGCAACTATTTGCAACAATCTCTCCTGAAGGTACAAAAAATTACCCATGCAAATTCAAACACCAAACTGGGTTAAGCACGCTGTTTTCTACCAAATCTTTCCAGACCGCTTTGCTAGAAGCAAACAGCCCCGTAAACGGTTGCTACACGAAGCCCGTTGGGAAGACTGGGAAGCAATGCCCACACTCCAAGGTTATAAAGGCGGCGATTTATGGGGCATTATTGAGGGATTAGACTACATCCAAGGTTTAGGGATTAACGCGATTTATTTCACGCCGATTTTTCAGTCGGCTAGTAATCATCGCTATCACACTCACGATTATTACCAAGTCGATCCTTTATTGGGAGGGAATGAAGCGTTCAAAGAATTGCTAGATGCAGCCCACCAACGGAATATCAAAGTGGTTTTGGATGGGGTATTTAATCATTCGAGTCGTGGGTTTTTCTTTTTCCATGATGTTTTGGAAAATGGCCCACATTCACCTTGGGTGAATTGGTTCAAAATTCATGGCTGGCCGCTTTCTCCTTATAATGGTGAGTTTCCGGCTAATTACGAGGGTTGGGCTGATAATCGAGCTTTGCCAGTGTTTAACCACGGCAATCCAGAGGTGAAAGAATATATCATGGAAATTGCCGAATATTGGATTAAATTCGGCGTTGATGGCTGGCGGTTGGATGTACCATTTGAAATTAAAACTCCTGGTTTTTGGCAAGAATTCCGCGATCGCGTCAAAGCCATTAACCCCGAAGCTTATATTGTGGGCGAAGTCTGGGGAGATTCGCGCGAGTGGTTGGATGGCACACAATTTGATGGCGTGATGAATTATTTATTTGCCGGGCCGACAATTGCCTTTACTGCAGGCGATCGCGTAGTCTTAGAACAAGTCCAAAGTCGAGACTATCAACCTTATCCTCCTTTATTTGCCGCCGAGTACGCCACTAAAATCCAAGAATTATTAGAACTATACCCTTGGGAAATTCAGCTAACTCAACTCAACTTACTTGCTAGTCACGATACAGCACGTTTGATGAGTATTGCAGGCGGTGATAAAGCCAGCATAGAATTGTCAACTCTACTGTTACTTACCTTTCCTGGTGCGCCGAGTATTTATTATGGCGATGAGGTGGGTTTACCAGGTGCAATAGACCCAGACTCGCGGCGGGGCTTTCCTTTAGAAGCCAATTGGGATCAAGAAATTTTTCAGACTCACCGCCAATTAATTGACATTCGCCATGCTTACCAAGCTTTGCGGATAGGAGATTATCAAGTCCTGTATGCCCAAGGAACACTTTACGTTTTTGCCCGCACTTTAGGCACAGAAGAATTATTAATTGCTGTTAATACTGGTACAGCATCAGCCAAAGCAAATATCGACATTGCTAGTTTGCAAACTCAACCCAACAAACTTCTATTTGGTTATGCAGAATTCGATTGGAATAACGAAGGAGAAGCTAAACAACTTTCTTTAACTCTTCCTCCACGCACTGGTTGCATTTTGGCTGGAAGCTACGGTAGGGGACAGGTGACAGAGTAAAAAGTCTTTTGCTGTTTCAGTTTTACCATTTACCGATGTCCTAACTGCCTTGGCTATTGCTATAACCCTTTTCTATCACTCTGGTGATAGAAAAATAAATGTAGCGACTGTCTTGAAACTCAAGCGCTCGTTAACAAAAAAATCGGGACTCTTAGCATTGACGCAACTGAGGAACGCGGCGGGCTGATTCAGCGGTGTCTGGTACGGGCGACAAAACTTGCGGCTTGTAGTCTAGATAGTCAAAGCCCACACGCCTTCACTCCGCAGCGCCGCCGAATCTTCCTCAGTTGCTGGAGCTCAGGTTTAGGCTTAAAGAGCAATTTTTGAGATTTACCACGCGCAATCAGACGTTCATAAAAAGCTTTAATGACACGATTGTGACGAATAGCAACCACCGCGCCCAGATCAACAGAGGCACGAATATGACCACGACCACCACCAATCATGCGTTTACCTTTATGTGGAAAATAAATATTGTCCAATCTCCGGTTGTTGACGACGCAGAGCAGTCATGGCTTGCTGCTGAATTTGGCGAACTCGCTCTCGACTGACATTGAGCTTCTCTCCAATCTGAGCCAAACTGCGTTCTTGATTATCTAAAAGTCCAAACCGCAAAATTAATACTTCACGCTGCACGGGCTTGAGGAATGCTAACAAATTATCCAAGTCTTGGCGCAGCATTTCTTGGGTGATTTGTTCATTGGGTGAGATACCGTCATCACTTAAAAGTTCGCAGAGTTCTGTATCTTGGTTATCCCCCACTTTTAAATTTAAAGAAATTGTCGCACTAGCAGCGCTCAGATATTCTCGAATCTGGCTTGGCTCTAAGTCCAATTTTTGAGCAATCTCTGTCAGAGTAGCGCGGCGACCAAGTGTTTGAAACAATTCTCGCTGTACTTTCTTAATTTGATTCAGTTTTTCGTTAACATGAATTGGCAGCCTGACAGTGCGAGATTTTTCGGCGATCGCTCTGGTGATAGCCTGACTAATCCACCAGTATGCATAAGTTGACAACTTATAGCCTCGGTTGGGGTCAAACTTTTCGATACCTCGTTGTAAACCAATAGCGCCTTCTTGAACCAAATCCAAGAACTCCAGATTACGACGCTGATATTTTTTGGCGATCGACACTACCAGTCGTAGGTTTGCTGTCACCATTTTTTGCTTGGCTCTCTGACCAAGTTGAAGTATTTGAGTGATTTCAGTTTCGCTTTTGTTTACAAAATTCGCTAATTCTGCTAGTGTTGGTTCCCGATGTAATTGTTGACTAAACTGCTGTTTATGCTCCTCAATGGCAATCATTTGCTGTACTTGCCTGCCATAAGTTATTTCTTGGTCTGATGTTAATAAAGGGAATTGACCAATTTCTTGCAAATAAACGCGTACCATGTCAGAACTTAGGCTGGACATACAACTTTCAAACTTTTCGATAATTCAGACGAATCTAAAAGTATAAATCAAATAGCTTCACAAAAAATGCCAATCTGAGAATGCAATATTTTTAGGGCTTACGCAGTGAAACAAAAAATCAAGGGGTTTAGGGGTATGAGGGTGTAGATCAGTAAAACCCTTATACCCTTAACCCCTTACACCCAGTCTCAAAAGACTGTCTTTCTGCGTAAGTCCGAGTTAGTTCACAAACGAGATGAGCGGTTTAACGATAGACTGAAAAAAATTATTGAGGAAACATTCATGGCAAAGTCAAATGGGGCTAAAAGTGAAACGTCAGCTCAAGAACCAGCTGTGGCTTCAAATACAGAAGATGCAGTAACAGTTCAAGACTCACCTGAACCAGTAGAAGATGCCCAAGATATTGATGAAATACTTAACTCACTCAAAGCTTTACTCAGTAGCGTCGAAAAACTGCAAAAAGTTCGCCAGGAAGTCGGCGATATCAAACCTCTAATCCAAAGAATGCTGGATGGAGAATTGTTAGCTGGTGAGGAGCTTGAGCAACTTAAGGGTGGAGTGAGTGGCTTAGTACGCCTAGTTCGTGCTTACAGCGATCATCAAGCAGCACTGGCAAAAGCACAACCTGCAAGAAACTTGCTAGACGAAATACTGAAATAGCATCAAGCTGACCAAAGTCTTCTTTTTCCTCAATAATGACTAGTCCATCTGAAAAGTCTCGTCTAAAAAATGCCATAAATGCAGCTTGTGAAGTCGCCAAGCAACAAGGTTTAAAATTTGATGAGGCTGTCGTTTTGCAAGACAGAAGCAATTTGGTTGTCCATTTACGTCCTGCCCCTGTAGTTGCACGTATAGCAACTACAACGGGTACAGTGCGGTTTGGTGATACTTGGTTTGCTCAAGAAGTTGCAGTAGCTAGTTATTTAACCGCAGCAGGCGCACCCGTTGTTAGTCCAACCAATCTTATTCAACCAGTCCCTCATCAGCACAATGGTTTAGTCCTAAGCTTTTGGGATTTTGTCGAAGAAATCAATGAACTGCCAGACGCAACTATTACAGGTCTTGCATTGCGGGAATGTCATGAAGCTTTATTAGATTTTGAAGGTGAGTTGACAGTCTTAGATCCTTTAAGTGAGTCGGAAAATATGCTGTTTTCTCTCATATCTCAAGGAGCATTCAGCCCCAGAGATAGCCAAATGTTGCAAGCAGTAAATCACAAACTCAAAAGCAGATTTCAGCAACTTCAGTTACCGATGCAACCACTGCATGGCGACTCCAATTTTTCTAATGTACTTAACACAACACGCGGGGTACTTTGGACAGATTGGGAGGACACTTTTATTGGACACATTGCTTGGGATATTGCCTGTCTAATCGCTTCTAGCCATGTATTTGGAACTGATATTGAACGTGCGGCAGCGGCTCTTATTGGTTATGGTCTAGCTATAGATAACGATTTATTAGATTTGTTTCTGGAAGCACGTAATTTTCAAACCGCTCTGTGGAATTTCATCATCGGGCAGAAAAATCCACAAAGTCTGGAACGCTTAGAAGGACGGCTACGCTGGTTTCGTCAGCGTTTCTGCACATAAATTTTCACTGGAGAGTAGGCAGTGGGGAGTAGGAAGAAGATTAGTTTTGTGCTTCGCTAAGACACTTGTTTCATCAGAACTGCATTGAAAAGCCTGAGCAGAAGAAGCCTCCGCTCAGGCTTTACTCTCCTATGGGGAGCTACAGTCTACATACAAGTCGAAAATTTTCATGTTGAAAGCATATCCAGCCTAGAATTAAAATTTATGCTTAGAAAATGATTGGTGTCCGCAGTCATGCCCAACCACAAATAAAGCCCAAAACATTGTTCCTTGCATTAACCAAAAAATAGGCCAAAAAAACCAAGAATCAAGGTAGTGAGCAACTGCATAAAGCAAACTAATAATCAAAATGTCACGGAAAAAGTAAAACAGCGACTTGCTAACATTTGGTTGAAAACATTCATCTGGAATAGCAGCTTTTAAATCTTGAAGAGTAAAGGACAGCTTAGTTGTATTCTCAGATGTTTCAATGACATGAGAACTATCGAAAGGGATGGTAATTGATTGCACTTGATTCTTTTGGGAAATATAAAATCGGACTTTGTTAGAGGTAATTTTTAATTCACCTCTAGGTTGCCTGTGATATTAACACACAAAACAAATAATTCTGGCAATTCATTGAGCAATAATCAGCAGTTCAATAATTGCCAGAACCTGTTTAATTCGCAGAACAATACTAGCTGTCTTAACTTGAGAAGCTGAGACTAACTATTTAGTAAAACTACTTATTTCTTTGCGTAGTATTTGTTAAAAGTTTGGTAGCCAACATCCGTTATATAAAGTTGACATTGGTCTGTAATTTGCTTCATTAAAAACCAAGAAAACTTAAGTTCATCATGCAAATAATTTGCCCAATTGTCTTTAATGCTGCTGTAAGCTAAACGCAAATTATATGAGGGAATAGCAGTAGAAAGGTGATGGGGGACGTGGACGTTAATATCGTGGCAGAGGAACTCTATCCAACGAGGATAATCGCAATGAATAGTACCAAATAGCTGTGCCATTGCCTCGTTCCACTTGCTTTTTTCCTCAAACGGAACATCTGAAAATGTGTGGTGAACAATGGTGAAGGTACTCATCCAGAAATGATAAACCAACCAAGGCACAAGCCAGAATTTAACAAATCCCCAAATACCAGTTGTAGCGATGAGAGTTGGAAATGCAACTGCTGCAAAAATCGCAACTACAGCAACCGAAAGTTTAATACTTGCTTGGTCTTTAACTTTAAAGTTGCGCCAGTCGAAATGCACAACCGCCCAATGTCCAATAGAACCTACCCACCAGAGGCGCTTCCGCATGAACAATTTAAAAGCAGATTGACGAGTTTTATCCCAACTTGCAAAAACTTCCGGTCGGATGGGATGCCAAGCATTATCCTCATCTAACTTATTAGTATGTTGATGATGATGATTATGCTTAATTCGCCAACTGTGAAAAGGGTAAATTAACGGCATCATAAATATATGCCCAACTAAATCATTCACCCAGCGTCTTTTGGCAAATGAACGATGACCACAGTCATGTCCGATAACAAAAAAACCTGTTAAAGCAGTCCCTGTAAAAATCCAGGCAATAGGCAAGAGAAACCAGGGAAAAATTGCCAAACTATAGTAACCTAAACCCACCATCAAAACATTGATGAAAACTTGCGTCCAAGCTTTGCGGCGATTCTGCTGAAAACATTCTTTTGGCAAAGTTTTGATAATATCTTTGAGCCTCAGTTGGGAAGTACTAAGGTCTTTGCTTATTTCTTGCGTCTTGATTATTGATGTAGTCATGAAAACCTAAAAAACAACAAACTCCTCCACCAAGTCACCCAAAAGTAACTTGCCGCAAAATTTCTTGAGATTAACGCTCTGGATTATAGCAATTTTAGCTACTTAAGCATACCCAAAAGTAGCTTTTAGTGGCTATTTTTAGAACAGACTAATGGATATTTTGATTACTCGGTAATTCCTTTGTCATTAATCATTGGCAGACCAATGACTAATGACAAATGATAAACGACTTACTGTTTTTTGTCTGCAAGTTTTACATTTGTAGCCAGACCGAATAATTGTAAAAATTGAATTGTGATCCAAGTTAAGTCGATTTCCCACCATTGCAAACCGTGACGGGCTGAGTATTGAAAAGCATGGTGGTTATTGTGCCAGCCTTCGCCAAATACTAATAAAGCTACCCACCAGCAGTTAGTAGATCGATCGCCAGATTCATAGCTGCGATAGCCAAATTTATGGGTAGCGCTGTTCACCAACCATGTGCAGTGGTAAACCCAGACAATACGCACAAAAATTCCCCAAACAACAAACGGCCAACCACCCAGAAACAACAATAAAAAACCTAGAGCAAATTGGATGAGAATGAAATATTTTTCTAAAAACTGATAAACTTGGTCTTCGGCAATATCTTTGGTAAAGCGAGGAATGTCAGCATGAGCGGGGCATTTGTGAATTAGCCAACCCATGTGGCTCCACCAAAAACCTTTATTGGAATCATGGGGATCGGGTTCACTATCAGAATATAAATGATGAATGCGGTGTGTCCCTACCCACTCGATTGGCCCTCCTTGGCAGGCTAGTGTCCCAAACAACACCAAGAGATATTCCAACCATTTGGGTGTTTGGAAACTACGGTGAGTCACAAGGCGGTGAAAACCTAGGGTAATTCCTAAACCACCAGTTACCCAGTAAAGTAATAAAGCCACACCAACTGCCGTCCAGCTAAAGTTGCTAGGAACAAGGGCAAATAGAGCGCCGATGTGTAGACCAACGAAAAAGAGGGTGTTTACCCAATTGATTTGAGGTTTAGTTGAAGTAGCAATTGTCATGCAGTAACCTGTATTGAAATTGTTCAGCCTAATCTGCGCGATCGCAAAATCTGCACATTTATAATTTTTTATTATTGAGGAAGTAATGAACAGCTTGGAACAGCTGCGGCAAGCAGAACAGGCACTGATAGAGATTTTTTCTGGAATTGACGCTCAGGTCAAGCATAATCTGAAAAGAGTGCTGGATGCCTTTCGTAATCAGCGCGTAGGAGCGCACCACTTTGCTGGTGTGAGTGGCTATGGTCATGATGATTTAGGACGAGAAACTTTAGACAAAGTTTTTGCAGAAGTAATGGGTGCGGAAGCGGCGGCCGTGCGAGTGCAGTTTGTATCGGGAACTCACGCGATCGCTTGCGCCCTATTTGGTGTACTCCGTCCTGGTGATGAGATGTTAGCAGTTGTCGGCTCTCCCTACGATACGCTCGAAGAAGTAATTGGTTTACGGGGTCAAGGCCAAGGCTCCCTTATTGAGTTTGGCATAAAATACCGCCAATTGGAGTTAACTTCTGAAGGAACTGTGGATTGGCAAGCTTTAAGCCATACAGTGGATGACAAAACACGTTTGGTGTTAATTCAGCGTTCTTGCGGCTATTCTTGGCGGCCAAGCTTATCAATTGCTGATATCGAAAAGATTGTGCATTTAGTCAAACAGCAAAATCCTGATACTGTTTGCTTTGTTGATAACTGCTACGGCGAATTTATCGAAACGAAAGAACCTACCCATGTTGGTGCTGATTTAATGGCGGGTTCCTTGATTAAAAATCCTGGGGGTACTATCGTCACCGCAGGTGGTTACGTAGCTGGTCGGGCTGAGTTGGTAGAAGCCGCGGCTTGTCGTCTGACTGCACCCGGTATTGGTAGTTATGGTGGTGCGACTTTTGACCAAAATCGCTGGTTATTCCAAGGCTTATTTTTATCGCCGCAGATGGTGGGTGAGGCGATGAAGGGAACTTTTCTGACTGGTTATGTTTTTGACAAGCTTGGTTATCCGGTGAATCCTGCACCGCTTGCACCGCGTGGTGATGTGATTCAAGCAATTAAACTCGGTTCTGCGAAAAAGTTAATTGCTTTTTGTAAAGCTGTACAACAGAATTCGCCGGTGGGTTCTTATCTTGACCCTGTTCCCAATGCAATGCCAGGGTATGAAAGCCAGGTGGTGATGGCTGGAGGGACGTTTATCGAGGGGAGTACGTTGGAGTTTTCGGCGGATGGGCCGATGCGCGAGCCTTATATAGTTTATTGCCAAGGGGGGACTCATTGGACTCATGTGGCGATCGCACTAGAGGCGGCGATTGAGGTAGTTGGGAGTGATTGAAGTTACATGAGTTAGGATTGTCTCACGCAAAGGCAAGGCAGCGCCTTTGCGTGAGACATCATTCCGGCAACTTATACTGCCCAACAATCCGTTTAGCATACTCCGGCACTTGCGCTTCTAACTTCTCGCCATGATTCCGCTTTACATACAAATAATTCCTTGTAAAGTGCGAATCAATCGAGAACCGCGCATATTCCAAACCTTTGGGGCCGATTTTATCAATCACCACACCCATAATTTTTGCTACCCACATCGGTAAAGTAACCGCTTTGTCATAAGCCGGAATTCCCTGTTGTACTGCTTCTTTCCGGTTCCCTTGTGACATGACTGGCTGAGTATCTATCTGGTCTTTTACCAAGTCCAGCATTTCTTTACCTGTATCATTTCTGACAACAATCCATTGCCAGCCGAAGGGTGCGCCCATATAGCCGACAACTAAATCGGCTAGGGAGTTAACGTAATCAAAGCAACTCATACAAGAAGGCGCAAAGACATCTTTGAGTTGGTTGGTTTTTAAGCCAAAGAAGGGGACTTTCTCGATTGAGCCGTCTTCATGTTTGAAGTGAATGCGGAAGTCTTGCATGAATTCGTAGTGTACTACTGTGTCAGGCGATCGGCTGGTGGTTTCTAAGAATTTTTGCAGTCCGGCGCGGCTGACGTTATCTACACAGGGTGTACCTAAAACGTATAACTTTTCTAGACCCAGTTGCTTTTCTACCGCCCTAAGTGCTTGAATTTGGCAACCAACACCAATTACTAGTAGTCGCTTCATCCCTGATTTTTCTACCTGTTCCAAGATGGAAAGGTTGGGGGAAAGTGTTGGTTTATTTACCCGTGCTGCCAGTATTTCTTCTGGGGTGCGAGCAATAACGGGCATGGGTTGAAAGCGGTCTTCTTTGGTATTTTGGACACAGACAACGCCTTCGACTAAGCCGCAATTTAGCATTTCTATGGCAATGGTGCTAACAATGCCTGTCCATTGTGCGCCTTCGATGGGCTGCTGTTTTCGCGCTGCCATCATGTCTTGATGCACACCAAAGTAGAGTTCGTCAGGGTTGTCGAGATACCGAGAACGGCTGTGGGTTTGTGCTTCAAGGGTGTCTATCTGCTGGTTGATAAAAGCGCAGGCTTCCTTGACATAGTGAATATAGTATGTATCACATAGTCCGCATTCGCTGCACAGTTCTTTGGCAGGGCGACGGCTACCGGGTTTTAAGGCTTTGGCTTTTTGGTGAGGAGAAAGCGAGGTCATGTTAAGCGTAATTTGTTATCTCAAAACTTAAGATAGCGGAAGGCTGCACATTACACAAAATTTAGGAGTAAAAACTAAGATTTCATGAAAATGTTTCAAGAAACAGCCAGTTAACTTAAAGGTGCGATCGCTAACGCCAAGATGTTGCCCAGATATCTGAGAAAAATTGCTCTCCAACGTCAGCCTGAATCGTCATACACTAAATTTTAGACTAATGCAGCGGTTGCCCTGATAGGAAAAATGAACGAAAGTAAGATATCAGAGATATTGGAAACCTTCGAGGCAGACTTGCTATCGGAGTGGACTCAGGAGTTAGTTAGTGTCAATACTCGGAGAGGTTTAATTAAGGAAGCCGAGTTAAAGCAAGAGTGCCAGGAATTCCTGAGCTTGTTTCGCAGAGCCGTTGGGCAGGGCAACTTGACCAATATTCAAGCAGTAGCGTGGAAAGATGTGCGGGAAATGCTCGTCAGCATTTCCCGATCGCGATCGCAAAAAGGTTACACGCCCTCGGAAACGGCTATGTTCATCTTTTCGTTCAAGCAACCGTTGTTCAGCCGTCTGCGTGAGCAATTGCAAGACCCTATGGAGTTGGGGGAAGAAATCTGGCAAGCCACAACTTTATTGGATCAGCTGGGATTGCTGACAATGGAAGTATATCAAAAGATGCGGGAAGAGGTGATTTTGCAGCAGCAGGAAGAGTTGATGGAGCTGTCCACCCCAGTAGTTAAACTTTGGCAGGGAATTTTGGCATTGCCCATTATCGGCACCTTAGATAGCGCCCGCACTCAAATGGTGATGGAGTCGTTATTGCAGAAAATTGTCGAAACCGAGTCAGAAGTTGCCATCATTGATATTACTGGGGTTCCCACCGTCGATACCCTCACTGCTCAACATCTACTCAAGACCGTTACTGCTGCCCGTCTCATGGGAGCCGATTGTATTATTAGTGGGATTCGTCCGCAAATTGCCCAAACAATTGTTTATCTCGGTATTGATTTAGCAGATGTTACCACGAAGGCAACGTTAGCCGATGCCTTTCTCACGGCACTAAAACGGGTGGGAGCAACCATTAGCCGCTCTCAGCCCCAATAGGTAAACAGGAGAAATTAATGGAACGCATTCCCATACTCCAAATGGGCAGTTTCCTGCTAGTGACGATCCAGGTGGATATGTACGATCGCCTAGCCATGACGCTACAAGAAGACTTAACCAACCGCATCACTCAAACTCACGCTCAGGGTGTGCTGATCGATATTTCTGCATTAGAGATTGTTGATTCTTTCATTGCTAGAGTTTTAGGCAACATTGCCAAAATGTCGCAAGTGTTGGATGCACAAACGGTTGTCGTAGGGATGCAGCCTGCCGTAGCCATCACCCTAGTGGAATTGGGGCTGTCGCTGAGGGGCATTCGCACTGCCCTAAACGTAAAAAAGGGTATGGCAGTGTTGCGATCGTCACTCGATAAAACCACAAATCATATCACTGCCACCAAATGGAGGGCAGATGACGATGCAGAAGACTGAAACCATAAACATTCAATCTTCTGGTGATGTAGTCTTAGTTCGGCAGTCCGTGCGTCAGTTTGCTGTGGAGATTGGCTTGAGCTTAGTAGACCAAACTAAAATTGTCACCGCCGCCAGTGAATTAGCCCGCAATACTCTAGACTATGGGGGAGGTGGCACAGTCCAGCTAGAAACGCTTCAGGACGGGCGACGACGAGGAATCAAGCTGACCTTTGAAGATCAGGGGCCGGGAATTCCTGATATTGAACTAGCGATCAAGGATGGGTTCACCACGGGAAATGGCTTAGGTATGGGGCTGGGTGGTGCCAAAAGACTTGCCAACGAGTTTGAGATTCAGTCTGTAGTAGGAGAAGGAACACGGGTAACAATTGTACGATGGAAATAAAATGAGAGAATCTGTTGCCATTACAATTACTGAATCCAGCCATACCGGGGAAGCCCGACGGGCGGCGATCGCTTTGGCAACTCGGCTCGGCTTTGCAGAAACCCAACGGGGTAAGGTTGGGATTGTAGCGACAGAGGTAGCTAGCAATCTGATACAGCACGCTCAGGGTGGGGTGCTGTTACTGAGATTAATCGAACACCATTCAGATGTCGGTATTGAGGTCTTGTCACTAGATAAAGGACAGGGAATGGTGAATGTGGATGAGTGTTTGCAAGATGGCTTTTCCACAGCCGGAACGTTAGGCAATGGACTGGGTGCAATTCGTCGCCTCTCAGATTTATTTGAAATTTACTCTCTTCCAAATCAAGGCACAGCACTTCTTGCTCACCTCTGGTCAGACTCGGCACCCCAGCCAACTGAAAAAACTTTAGAAATTGGGGTGGTCTGTTTACCCAAGCGAGGAGAGGAGGTTTGCGGAGATGCTTGGGCATATCAAGTTGATCATCCCCGCCACCTATTGCTAGTAGCCGATGGCTTAGGACACGGGCCTGCGGCTTTTAGTGCTGCTTTGTCAGCTGTGAGAATCTTTCAAGAACATCATCACCGTTCTCTTGATGGCATCGTCGAATCTGCCCACGCAGCTTTACGAAGTACACGCGGAGCGGCACTTGCCATTACCGAAATTAACCTTGAACAACAGTCTGTCCGCTTTGTCGGCATTGGCAACATCGCTGCTAGTACTTCCTCGTTTATCGAACACCACAACCTTGTATCTCACAACGGTACAGTTGGACATGAAATCCGTAAAATTCAAGAGTTTAGCTATCCCTGGCATACCAACGGACTTTTAATTATGCATTCTGATGGCTTAGATACTAAGTGGCGGCTTGATCGCTATCCAGGCTTGAGTCAAAAACACCCCAGTCTGATTGCAGGTGTGCTATACCGAGACTTTAACCGAGAGCGGGACGATGTGACGGTGTTAGTGGCTAAAGAAATGGGAAATAATTCGTAATTCGTAATTGAGGTATAAAACCTAAAGAAGGTGCAATTTTTAATTGAAGCGAAGCGACTTGACAATGCTTTTTACGCTCGAAATCCACTACGAACAAGATGTTGTGCAAGCTCGACAACGAACTCGTGAAATTGCCGAGCAGTTGGGCTTTGATACTCAAGATCAGGCACGATTGGCAACGGCAGTTTCAGAAATTGCCCGTAACGCGTTTCAGTATGCTCAAGGTGGAACGGTGGAATTTTCTGTGGCAGGAGAGCCGCAAGCGTTTCTGATTCGGATTCAGGATCGAGGTAGGGGCATTCCTCATCTAGCAGAGGTTTTAGCAGGACGCTACACCTCTAATACAGGATTGGGATTAGGCATCGTGGGTACTCGCAGATTGATGGATTTCTTCGAGATTGAATCGCTGCCAGGACAGGGAACAACGGTAATTATGGGCAGAACCCTGTCGAAGCGCACACTTAGTTTCACCGATTCGCAATTGCAGCAGATTCGAGAAACCATGATTAAGCGATCGCCCCAGAATCCCTATGAAGAAATCCAGCAACAAAACCAGGAATTACTGCGGGCAATGGCAGAGCTACGTAAGCGTGAGGAAGAACTAACCCATCTCAACCTGGAACTAGAAGATACTAATCGTGGTGTAGTTGCTCTCTATGCAGAACTGGATGAAAAGGCGAACTCACTGCAAAAGGCAAACGAGCTAAAAACCCGCTTTCTCTCGAACATGAGCCACGAGTTTCGCACGCCACTCAACTCGATTCTATCGCTGTCACGGATGTTGCTGGCACGGATGGATGGTGATTTGAGTGCCGAGCAAGAAAAGCAGGTAATATTTATTCAAAAGGCGGCGAATGGATTATCAGAACTGGTCAATGACTTGCTGGATTTGGCTAAGGTGGAAGCTGGAAAAATTGAAGTGCGTCCCAGTTCCTTTGAAGTCAGTAATTTGTTTGGCACTTTGCGGGGAATGCTGCGCCCATTATTGGTTCAAGGCTCGTCTGTGGCGCTAATTGTCGAAGAACCTGACAACATTCCACCGCTCTATAGCGATGAGGGCAAAGTTGCTCAAATTCTCAGAAACTTTGTCTCGAATGCGCTCAAATTTACCGAGCAGGGAGAGGTGCGCGTGAGTGCCATGCAAACAGGTCATACCGTGACTTTCTCTGTATCCGATACGGGCATCGGCATTGCTGTAGCCGATCAAGAGCGCATTTTTGAGGATTTTGTACAAATTGAGTCACCTCTGCAAAGGCAAGTGAAGGGAACAGGGTTAGGATTGCCGTTATCGTGCAAGTTAGCGGAACTACTCGGCGGCAGCATTGCAGTTAGAAGCGAGTTGGGTCAAGGTTCCACCTTCACAGCATCAATTCCGATTGTCTACCCATATACAACTGAGTTTCTCAGTATAGTGCAACCGATCGCATCAATTGAACTAACTCGCCTGCCCATTCTCGTAGTTGAAGATCATCCAGAAACACTATTTATTTACGAAAAGCACCTCCAGGAGTCAATTTATCAATTAATTGCCACCCGCACCTTAGCTCAGGCAAGGCAAGTTTTACAACAAGTTCGACCGATGGCAATTATCCTAGATATTATGCTAGAAGGGCAGAACGGCTGGACGTTCTTGCGAGAACTTAAAGGAGATGAGATGACTCGTACTATCCCTGTACTTGTTATTACTATCATTGATAACGAAAAGCAAGCACTGGCTTTAGGCTCTGACGGCTTTCTAATTAAGCCTGTAGACAGATTACCCCTGTTAAACAAACTCAATACGCTAATTAATCAGGACAAGGCTCAAAAAATTTTGTTAATTGATGATGACCCTGCCTATCGGTATCTAATGAAACAGTTGTTAGTAAATACACCGTTGACTATTTTAGAAGCCGCAAACGGACGGGAAGGATTAATGTTGGCACAACACGAGCAACCGACCGCGATCGTGCTGGACTTAGAGATGCCAGAGATGAGCGGGTTCGAGGTACTCAAGCAACTTCAGAACAATTCTCTGACTCGGTCGATTCCGGCGATCGTCCACTCATCGGCACAACTAGATGCCCAAGCACAGAGTCGGCTAGCAAAACAAAGCATCGCCATTCTTTCTAAAGAAACAAGCTCTCAAGCAAAGGCCATCGCCCAACTTCAAGATGCGCTTGTCAGAGCCGGACTTGTTCTAGACGCTTAAGGTGAAAATCATGTCCCAACCACGGGTGACGATCCTGCATGTTGACGATAACGAAGCCAATCGTTACGTTGTAACCCGTATTTTGCAAAATGTAGGCTTTACGCTCGTGGAAGCAGCAACTGGAGCATCCGGATTAGCAGCCGTGGCTAACTTTGGGCCTGATCTAGTGATTCTGGATGTGAAATTACCGGATTTGAGCGGTTTTGAAGTCTGTCGGCAAATTAAGGCGAATCCCGAAACGGCTTTTATTCCCGTGCTACATCTTTCTGCAAGTTTTGTCCAAAGCCAGGATAAAGCAGAAGGCTTAGACAGTGGTGCTGATGCTTATCTAGCGCAACCCGTTGAACCCATTGAACTAATTGCCACGGTGCGATCGCTGCTACGAATTCGCCGGGCAGAGGAAGCTGCTGTGTCCTCGGCACGGGAGTGGCAAACCAGTTTTGACTCTATCAACGACAGCGTCTGTCTAGTAAACACTGAAGGTATAATTCGACGCTGTAATCGAGCAATGACGCAGCTTTTCTCCAAGCCCGCCGATGAAATCTTAGGTTGTGTCTACCATGAGTTGATGGATGCAGAATTGGGAACCGGTGATGGCAGCTGCTTTCGCCGTGCCAAAGAAACTCACCAACGACAAGTTTTAGAATTTCAGTCTCAAGGACGGTGGTTTGCCAAAACCATCGACCCAGTATTTAATCAGCATGGAACTATCACGGGTGCTGTTTTTATCCTGTCTGATATTACTGAACGTAAGCAAATTGAGGATGAACGCAAACAGGCACAAATCATTTTACAACAGCGCAATCAACGCCTGGATTTGCTCTATGAAACCACACAGGATTTACTTTCCACCGCACAACCGCTGACGTTGATCGGTAGCTTATTTAGAAAACTCAAAGACTCGCTAGAGTTAGATGTTTACTTTAATTACCTCATTGATAGCGATCGCAACCAGCTGCGTCTTGCGTCTTATGAGGGTATTCCTGAATCCGTTGCACGGGAGATGGAATGGCTGGAGTATGGGCAATCGGTCTGTGGGACGACTGCTCAAGGCCAAAATCAAATCGTATGTGCAGCCATCCAAAATTCACACGATCCAAAAACCGATCTGATTCGCTCATTGGGAATTACTGCCTACTCCTGTCAACCACTGATTGCTCAGGGACACCTATTTGGTACACTTTCGTTTGGCAGTCGCCGCCGCGAGCAGTTTACGTCCGCAGAAACTAACTTAATGCAGGCACTATGCGACCAAATAGCAATTGCGCTAGACCGAGCGCAATTGCTGTCGTCGTTACAGCAGCAAGCTGACCAATTACGCCAAGCTAATCGCATCAAAGACGAATTTTTAGCAGTATTGTCCCATGAATTGCGATCGCCCCTAAATCCGATTCTGGGATGGTCAAAAATTCTGCAAACGAGCCAGCAGGACGCAGCCAAAACAAAGTACGCGCTGGAAACAATCGAACGCAATGCCAAACTACAAGCACAACTGATTGAAGATTTGCTCGATGTGTCGCGCATTCTCCAAGGCAAGTTGAGTTTGAACACAGTGCCAATCAGTTTAGCGTTTACCATCAAAGCTGCCCTGGAAACCGTGCGACTCGCGGCTGAAGCTAAGTCCATTCAAATTGAAACAATATTTGAACCGAACCTTGGGCAAGTTTTGGGTGATTCTGGTCGCCTACAACAAATTGTTTGGAATCTACTTACCAACGCTATTAAATTTACCTCACAGGGTGGTCGCGTAGACGTGCGCTTAGAAAGAGTGAATGAAGAAGATACGCGTCCTTTGGAATATGCTCAAATCACTGTCAGCGATAATGGCAGGGGCATTTCTGGTGACTTTCTGCCCTACGTCTTTGACTACTTCCGCCAAGCCGATGGCACAACGACCCGAAAATTTGGCGGATTAGGCTTAGGGTTGGCGATTGTACGTTATTTGGTTGAACTGCACGGAGGCACCGTTGAGGCAGCGAGTCCTGGAGAAGGGCAAGGCGCAACATTTACAGTTAAGCTGCCACTCATCGCAACTGCAAAATTGCATCAAGATCGTACTGCTGCTGACGATCGCTCAGTCTTCCATCTCGATGGATTACAAGTGCTGCTTGTAGATGATGACACAGATTCGCGGGAGTTAATCGTCTTCCTGCTAGAACAGTACGGCGCACAAGTGACTCAAGCCCAATCAGCTAATGCAGCTTTGAGCCATTTGGGGCAAGCAAAATTTGATTTGCTCATCAGTGATATTGGGATGCCCGACATAGATGGCTATACACTTATTCGTCAAATTAGAAAGCTCTCACCCGCTCAAGGCGGAGAAATTCCCGCGATCGCCCTTACTGCTTATGCGGGAGAGATTGATCAACAACTTGCACTAGCCGCCGGATTTCAACAGCATATCTCCAAACCAATTGAGCCAGAGGTACTAATACAAGTTATTTCAACTATCCCTATTTTGTCGTAGTAACTAGGTCGGCGTGAATATTTATCGTTGGGATAAGGCAGAAGGCAGAGAGCAGCGCGTTGCGGTGAGCAGTCCGTTGGGCGGCTTTGCCGACAGTCACGGAACTGCGTTAGCGACGCTCTTGAGCGTCACCCGAAGGGAGGTTCCCTCCGTTGTAGCGACTGCGGAGAGGCAGGAGGCAGGAGGGTTTTAAGATTTTATTTTTTGAATGCTTGAAACTAAAATTTCTTGAACCCTATCGACTTCTTCCAAAACATGAGTAAAAAACTAACCCCTAGCCTCTAACCTCTAGTCTCTAGTCCCTAGCCCCTCTTCATCTCTTCGCTCTTCTTCCAATAGCAAATATGATGTTTGCATGACAAAAGGTAGTTCTGCACCTATCAAACCTCGTTGCATGCGTTCTGATGTTTCACTAAAGACCACAAATAACGGATATATAGTATTTGCCCCTTCACTTAATATATGACTATGGCGAGGCGGCATTAACCACTCATAATCTTGATCTAACCAAACTTGGGTTTGTCGCCAACGTCCCAACAAATCAGAAAAGTCTTCATGGGGACGGTGAATAAATATTAAGATTTCGGCTCCAGTTTTAATTTTCCATTCTGGATCGCACATTAAAATTGCTATATCACAGGGTAGACAAGTTGCCTGTGGAGTTGCTGAAACAGTATTACGCAAGCGAACAATAGGCAAAGGAATAGTAATGACACTTTCATCGGGACGACGCAAACTAGGAATCATTTCTAGATATGGTCGGTGTTGTTTGAGTAGAGCGATCGCCGCTTGATGATTGCTATACTCTGCCAAGCTGGCTTCATAATGAGATTTTTGCACAGGCATAATTTTATTAAGTATGAAGTGTGAAGGATAAAGGATGAAATTTATCCTTCATCCTTCCGTCTTTTCATCCCAGCTTTTCAAACACTTTGAATAGTGGCAGATACATCGCCATCAAAATAGTACCAACCATACTCCCCAAAACCAAAATCATAATTGGTTCTAGAACACTAGTTAGGGCTTTTACAGCTTGCTCAACTTCATCTTCATAGAAATCAGCAACTTTCATTAACATCCCATCTAATTCCCCGGTTTCTTCGCCAATGCTAATCATTTGAATTGCCATTGACGGAAAGACATTCGCTTTTTGTAAAGCAAGGCTAATCATCCCGCCTTGTTGAATTTCCAAACGTGCAGCATCTATGGCATTAGCAATTACTTGATTGCCTGATGTATCTCGGACAATTTCTAAGGAAGTCAAAATTGGCACACCCGAACGAGTCAAAGATCCGAAAGTCCGGCTAAATCTAGCTACGGAAGATTTTTGAATCAAATCGCCAAATAAAGGCATCTTGAGCGATAAACGGTCGATAGTTTCTCTACCGACGCGGGTTTTGTAGTATTGTGTATACGCAAATCTAGTTGCAACAAAAGCACCAATGATAACCAAAGATTTCCAACTTCTTAAAATTTCACTACATGTCATCAAGAATTGAGTTAAAGGAGGTAATTCTGTACCTATTTCTATAAAGATTTTGGCAAAAATAGGTAAAAGGAAAACTGTCATACCGACAAAGATACTAACAGCTATAAAACCCACCACAACTGGATAAGCTAGTGCAGATTTAATTTGGTTTTGTAATCGGGCAACATCTTCTAATAATTTAGCTAAACGATTGAGTACTTCATCCAAAACACCTCCTACTTCACCTGCCTGAATCATACTGACATACAAACCATCAAAACAGTCAGGATGCTTACGCATTGAATCGGAAAGATTGACACCGCTTTGCACATCATTGCTAATATCAATTAGGGCTTGTTTCATTTTAGGATTGGTACACTGATCAGACAGCACCCCTAAACCTCTGACAATTGCTACTCCAGCATTCACTAAGGTAGCAAGTTGCCGAGAAAAAACTGCTTTTTCCTTAATCGGAACCTTAACAAAGGAATTCTTAATTTTTTTCAAATCAAGGCTGGCTCCAAAGCCTTGAGATTGTTTGAGTTCTTGGACTACAAAACCTTTATCTCTGAGATTAGTACGGGCTTGTGCTAAAGATTCAGCAACAATTTTTTCTTTTCGAGATTTTCCTTGGGCATCCCGAATACGAGCAACGAAGGTTGGCATAGATAAATAAATTCAAAATTTTAAATTTAGTCAATAGTTGTTTTGACTATTAACTATTACCGTTTTTATTCCAGATGAAATATTAGTGAGCTTTAGCAACTCCAGCGCCAGGTTTTGCTCCTGCTGTAGGCGTTGCAGCACCAATGAGTCGTTGAATTTCATCTGGCTTGGATGTCTTAGACATTGCCGCCTCAAAAGAAATAGTTCCTGCTTTGTAATAATCTGCTAAAACTTTCTCCAGAGTTTGCATTCCCAATTTGCCACCAGTCTGAATAGCTGAGTAAATTTGCGATGTTTTGCCTTCTCTAATTAAGTTAGAAATAGCAGGAGTAACGATCAGAATTTCTTGAGCCATGACTCGACCATATTCACCTGGTTTGGGGTTTTTCTTCGGCACTAAAGTTTGGCTAAATACTGCTACTAGGGAGTTAGATAACTGCACCCGCACCTGAGTTTGTCTTTCATGGGGGAAAACATCGATAATTCGGTCTACTGTTTGAGCGGCTGAACTAGTGTGTAGTGTCCCAAATACTAAGTGTCCAGTTTCTGCTGCTGAAATCGCCAAAGAAATCGTTTCTAAATCCCGCATTTCTCCCACCAGAATAATATCTGGATCTTCCCGCAAGGCTGCTTTCAAAGCGTTGGCAAAGCTTTTTGTATCTTCACCGAGTTGTCGTTGGTGGACTAAGCTTTTGACTGGTTCGTAAACAAATTCAATTGGATCTTCTACGGTCAAAATATGCTCTGCTTTGGTGCGGTTAATTAAGTCGATAATTGCCGCTAGGGTTGTTGTTTTGCCAGAACCTGTAGGGCCTGTCACCAAAATTAACCCTCTGGGCTTATCTGCCATTTCCCGCACTACATCTGGCAGACCCAATTTTTCAAAGTTAGGAATTTTAGAACTTAATGCCCGTAAACAAGCAGCGTAAGCGCCGCGTTCTTTGTAAACATTCACCCGAAAACGAGCCAAACCCTTGACACCGTAAGAACAGTCTAACTCCCAGGTTTGTTCTAGAGTCTTACGCTGGGTATTGTTGAGCATACTAAAGATTAATCTTTGGCATTGATCAGCTGTCAATAGCTGATCACCAATCGGTGTAAGTTTGCCACTGATGCGGAAGTAAGGAGGCAAACCTGCGGATAAATGCATATCCGAACCACCCATTTCAATCATCTGTTCCATCAAGTCTTCAATCATCATTTCCATAGTTCTGCTTCCTTTTTGTCATTTGTTATTTGTCCTTTGTCATTTGTGTTTACTATTAACCATTGACTATGGACTTTTGACTATTAACTAATCTTGAAATCTGGGTGTCATACAGTAAGGACAATCCAGCCATTCGGGTTGCAGTTCGGCACTACAAGTTCGACAGGTCAGACCGCTCTTACGTTTGGCTTTTAACTCTGCTTCTAAACCAGTGTCAGTGAAGGTCACTCGATCAACTTCTTCTAAGGTGGTGGCTCCTTGACGCACTAAATCTAAGCTGTACGCCAACAAGGTTTTCATACCTTCTTCTACAGCAACTTCTTTAATGCGTTCTGTGGGTGCTTCTTGGTTAATCAAGGTTTGTAGGTTTTCGCTAACGCGCATAACTTCATAAACACCACAGCGTCCTTTGTATCCAACGCCATTACATGTTGGGCAAACATGATTTTTGGCTTTGGCATCTGCTAAGGCTTCTGTGGTTAATGTATTAGCTTTGTAGAAGGTAAGTTCTACATCTTGTGAAGCAGATAGACCATAACGAGCGAGTTCTTCGGGTGTGGGAGTATAAGGAATGCGACAGTCAGAACACACACGCCGCACCAAGCGTTGTGCTAAAACACCGATTAAGGAACTAGAAACCATGAATGGTTCAATGCCCATTTCGCCTAAACGAGCGATCGCACCAGGAGCATCATTTGTGTGTAAGGTAGTTAATACTAAGTGACCTGTTAAGGCAGCTTCAATCGCTGTTTTGGCGGTTTCTTTATCCCGCGTTTCACCTACCAGCAATACATCTGGATCTTGCCGCAAAAAAGCCCGCAGTGCTGTGGCAAAATCCAATCCTTTCTCCCGAATTACCTGTACTTGGGTAATCCCTGGCAAACTATACTCAATCGGGTCTTCAACCGTACTGATATTAATGCCAGGTGAGTTCTTTTCCGACAATGCCGAGTACAGCGAGGTTGTTTTACCAGAACCTGTTGGCCCAGTCACCAAAATCAAACCGAAAGGCTTGGCTACCATATCCTGAACAATTTGTAAGGTTTCAGGGTCAGTGATTAACTTATTCAATCCCAATTGGGTAGAAGAGTTATCCAAAATCCGCAGTACCACCTTCTCCCCGTAGCGACTGGGTAAGGTATTCACACGAAAGTCTACCTTTCTACCTTCAAACATCCGGCGAATGCGTCCGTCTTGGGGTACACGCCGCTCGGCAATATCCAGGCTGGCGATAATTTTAAATCGAGCTGTAACAGCAGGGATAATTTTTTTCGGTAAAGGGTCAAAAGCTTCACGCAATACACCATCTTTCCGAAAACGAATGCGTAAGTTTTCTTCTTGAGGCTCAACATGAATATCAGAAACTTTCTCGTGCAAAGCTTTAGCGAGAATTCTATTCACCAAGTTGATGACTGGAGCATCTTCTGCACCTTTCATCGCTGCTCCCAAGTCAGCTTCCATATCGTCGGGAGCATCTTGAATATCTAAATTTCCAAGATTTTCTAAATCCTGATTGATATCTGTAAACTTTTCTTGTTCCAGATGCTTTTGTTTGACAGCCATCTCATCCAAATATTGGTTGATTAGCTGTTGATAATCTTCCTGGGTGATCACCATACGCTGCAATGCTAAGCCTTGAGGGCGCAAGATGCGATTTAGATCATCAGAAGCTTCTAAGTTATCCGGATCGACCATCGCCACTAAAACGCTGGGTGGATTTTGGTCTTCGCTTTTTGATAGTGGCACCAAGCGATGGCGACGACAAATATCTACCGGGATCAGAGTTTCAATCAGGCTACCGACATTCGTACTGCCAATGTTATTGACTTCCGGATCAAGAGATTCAACGCCGTATAGTATTTTAAGTTCAAATAACTGTTGTTTTTTATACTGTCTGAGAAATTCAGGTGATAGTTGTCGCCCAGTGATCGACTCCAGCACTTCCGTCAAGGGCCTGCCAGATTTGCGACTTTCAATCAGTGCCTGTCTCATCTGTTCGCTATTAACATAGCCAGATTGCACTAGCTTACTGCTGAATGGCGAAAACTCTGTTCGGGTCGTGAGAGCGGTACTGCGTCGTTGCGGTGACGATTGAGTCATAGGTGAGCAATTAGTAGGGAAAAACCTCTGCTTAAAGTATTCCCAAGCTACGGCACAGAATTTTCATTTAAACTTAATAAAATTCCAACCGAAGTCTGAATTATGAAGTGTGAAGTCTGAAGTAGAAATTTCAGACTTCATCCTTTATCGTTCGGGTTCCCGTCCTCAAGGTACATACGCTAATATATTCACCATTTGTCACAATAAGATGACGGTGACATCACTTCCAGAACAATGTTGGCAACAAAATCTACCCCTGTGGTGATTTCTTGTCCTTAACAGTATCTGGAATAGACAATGATGGACGAAAATAAACAGGTAAACAATACAAGCCAGCAATTGGGTGAACCAACAGAGGTAAAGCAAGACATGATGAGCGACTCCCCAGCCCAAATAAACTCCAACGAATCTGGCAGCGAAGTTACTGAGCAAGTGGCAGCCACAAGCAATGTATCAGGAGATACGGCTGCGCTCAATCAAGAAGATGGCTTCGCTGCAACCGAGAGAACACAAACTGAAACAGCAGCTTTGACAGAATTGACTCAACAAATTGAGTCTCTCAAGACGCAGGTAGAAGAACGTAGTACTCAGTACATGCGGATTGCAGCAGATTTTGAGAATTACCGCAAGCGTACTAGTAAAGAAAAAGAAGAGCTAGACGCGCAGGTGAAGCGGAACACAATTATGGAATTGTTGCCAGTGGTTGATAATTTTGAGCGGGCGCGAGCGCACCTCAAGCCACAAACCGATGGCGAGATGACAATTCACAAAAGTTATCAAGGAGTTTATAAACAATTAGTAGATTCCTTAAAGCGCTTAGGAGTATCACCGATGCGTCCTGAAGGTGAACAGTTCGATCCCAATCTCCATGAAGCAGTAATGCGCGAACCTACGGATGAACATCCGGAAGGAACAGTGTTAGAAGAGTTAGTACGCGGATATTATATAGGCGATCGCGTGCTACGTCATGCAATGGTCAAGGTGGCTGCTCCTAAGGAGGATACACCTTCTGCACAAGAAGATCAGTCGAGTTCAGCCAACAGTTAAAGTTAAAAGTTAAAAGTTAAAAGTCAAAATAAACAAATCATGCTTTTAACTTTTGACCTTTAATTTTAAAGTTCTGGAAGCAAAAATGTCAGGGTGTGCGGGATTTACCTACCTGACTTTTCACGTCATGTGGAAAAGCCGACGAAAAACCTAACCCCCTAGCCCCCTTCCCGACGCGGGAAGGGGGAAGATTCAAAGTCTCTCTCCTTGTAGGAGAGAGATTTAGAGAGAGGTTTTCCAGATCCCGTGAAAAGTCAGATTTACCTACACCCTTATACTTGATTGATTAATCGCTCACAAGTATCCCGTATAACACCACGACAGAAGCATTCAGTACAAATACTGTAAGTATGGGAAAAGTTATTGGGATCGACTTAGGCACGACTAACAGTTGCGTCGCAGTTATGGAAGGTGGTCAACCGATTGTCATTGCCAATTCTGAAGGCGGACGAACCACTCCTAGTATTGTGGGATTTGGCAAGGGTGGCGATCGCTTGGTCGGTCAGCTGGCAAAACGCCAAGCCGTAACCAATGCCGAAAATACAGTCTACAGTATCAAGCGATTCATCGGTCGTCGTTGGGAAGATACAGAACAAGAACGCGATCGCGTTCCCTACAACTGTGTCAAAGGTCGAGATGAAACTGTTGATGTTCACATTCGTGGCAAAAACTACACACCGCAAGAAATCTCTGCCATGATTCTGCAAAAATTAAAGCAGGACGCGGAAAATTTTTTGGGTGAATCTGTCACACAAGCAGTAATTACCGTACCAGCGTATTTCACCGATGCCCAAAGGCAAGCAACTAAAGATGCTGGAACAATCGCTGGCTTAGAAGTATTACGCATCATCAACGAACCAACTGCGGCTGCTTTAGCCTTTGGTTTAGATAAGCAAGACCAAGAACAACTAATTCTAGTATTTGACTTGGGTGGCGGTACTTTCGATGTCTCCATTCTGCAACTAGGAGATGGAGTTTTTGAAGTCAAAGCCACTAGCGGGAACAATCAACTTGGTGGTGATGACTTCGATAACTGTATTGTGCGCTGGATGATTGAACGCTTCCAGGAACAAGAAAAAATTAACTTAGCCCAAGACAAGATGGCTTTGCAGCGCCTGCGGGAAGCAGCAGAAAAAGCCAAAATAGAACTCTCCAGCATGGCGAGTACCTCAATTAACTTGCCGTTTATTACCGCTGATGCATCCGGGCCAAAGCATCTAGAAATGGAACTCAGCCGCTCGAAATTTGAGGAACTAGCTGCACATCTGATTCAGGCTACCATCGAACCGATGATTCAATCCCTCAAAGATGCTGACCTCAAACCACAAAATATAGACCGGATTATTTTAGTTGGTGGTTCTACACGCATTCCCGCCGTTCAAAATGCTTTAATTAAGTTTTTTAATGGCAAAACTCCTGATCGCTCAATTAACCCTGATGAAGCTGTAGCATTGGGAGCAGCAATTCAAGCCGGAGTCCTTGGTGGCGAAGTTGATAATCTCTTACTATTAGATGTCACGCCGCTATCGTTAGGTATTGAAACTCTAGGCGAAGTATTCACTAAAATTATTGAACGCAACACCACAATTCCTACCAGCAAGTCTCAAGTTTTTTCTACTGCTATTGATGGACAAACTTCGGTAGAAATTCACGTTCTCCAAGGGGAACGGGCAATGGCGCGGGATAATAAAAGTCTGGGTAAGTTTTTGTTAGCAGGAATTCCTCCTGCTCCCCGTGGTGTACCCCAAATCGAAGTATCTTTTGAAATCGATGTTAACGGTATCCTCAAGGTTTCCGCTCAAGATAAAGGTACAGGTAGAGAGCAAAGCATTCGGATTACTAATACTGGTGGTTTGAGTGCTAACGAAGTCGAACGAATGCGCCAAGAAGCGGAAGTCTTTGCAGAAGAAGACAAAAAGCGTAAGGAATTTGTTGAACTCAAAAACCAAGCAGACAATCTGTTAATCAGTTACGAATCCACCTTGAAGGATAATAGCAACTTTATTGGCGACCAGATGAAAACTTTAGCTCATGAAAAACTTATCCAACTTCAAGCTGTGATGACTAATCCCGGTATTTCCCTGCAAGAATTTCAAAATTGCCTTGATGACTTCCAGCAAACGCTGTTTGCGATCGGTGCTGATGTTTACAATCGCGCTAACAGTCAAAGTACTGAAGAAGTTGAAGGAGGTTCAGAACCAGTATTAACATCTGAATTAGAAACTCCTATGAATGGAACTGTAATCCCACAGTTCAATTTTGATTTTGATGAGGAAATGACCGCACAAGCTGATTATGAGGCGATAGACTAAAGATGAAGTATGAAGTGTAAAGTATGAAGTATGAAATTTAAACCTTCAATACTTTGTCCTTTACCCTTAAACGATGTCTTATTACAAATGCGATGTATTACAAATGGGGGGTTTTCCACACCTAGTGGTGCGGTTAGCCCCTCTAGTTCATGAGCAGGGTTTTTCCCTGACACGTAGCACAATTGTAAAAGAGGCAGCCAACTCGACACTCAGAGATTCCAGCGTCTGCTAACTCTGTTGTTAACTTTCGTTAGTCCTGGTCGTCTCTCAGGCAACGGCAAATTTTGCTCAACATTTGCTGGTGATTTTTATAAAAGGTAAAAGGTACAATCAATTATTAATAAAAATTAATCTATGCCTTCTGCCTTAAAAAAGTGCTGAGTGCTTTTCACTGAGCTACTTGCCCTGAGCGGTGTCGAAGGGAGCCGAAGTGTGAGTGGTGAGTGCTGAGTTAACATTCACTAGTAATTCTTCTACGCCTCCTGCCTCACTTCGACTACGCTCAGCGACCTCCTGCCTCCTGCCTTCTTCCTTCTATCTTTTACCTTTGCTATATGGCCCGCGACTATTACGAAATTCTGGGTGTCTCTCGTGACGCCGACAAAGAAGAAATTAAACAAGCCTATCGCCGTTTAGCCCGGAAGTATCACCCAGATGTGAACAAAGAACCGGGTGCGGAAGAGCGGTTTAAAGAAATTAACCGTGCTTATGAGGTACTCTCAGAACCAGAAACCCGTGCGCGTTATGATCGCTTTGGCCCAGAAGGTGTTTCCGGTGCTGGTGTTGGCTTTCAAGATATGGGCGATATGGGTGGTTTTGCCGATATCTTTGAAAGCATTTTCAGCGGCTTTGCTGGTGGCGGTATGGGCGGACAGACAGCGCAAAGACGGCGCAGTGGCCCAGTGCGGGGTGATGATTTACGGCTAGATCTGAAGTTAGACTTCCGAGAAGCGGTATTTGGTGGTGAAAAAGAAATTCGCATTTCTCACCTAGAAACTTGTGAAGCTTGTAGTGGTTCAGGTGCAAAACCAGGAACTCGTCCGCGTACCTGTTCAACTTGTAGTGGTTCCGGTCAAGTGCGACGGGTGACTAGAACACCTTTTGGTAGTTTCACGCAAGTTTCTACTTGTCCAACTTGTAACGGTACGGGTTCGGTAATTGAAGATAAATGTGATTCTTGTGATGGCAAGGGTACAAATCAAATCACCAAGAAACTCAAAATTACCATTCCGGCTGGGGTAGATAACGGTACACGCTTACGGATATCCCAAGAAGGCGATGCCGGTCAACGTGGTGGCGCGCCTGGAGATTTGTACGTTTACTTATTTGTTAATGAAGATGAAGAATTCCAGCGAGATGGAATTAATGTTCTTTCGGAAATTAAAGTTAGCTACTTACAAGCGATTTTAGGCTGTCGCTTGGAAGTCAATACAGTAGATGGGCCAGTGGAATTAATCATTCCACCAGGAACGCAGCCTAATACAGTAATGAAGCTAGAAAATCGCGGCGTACCTCGCTTAGGTAATCCTGTAAGTCGGGGAGATCATCTATTAACAGTCTTAATTGATATCCCTAACAAGATAACTCCAGAGGAGAGAGAATTGCTAGAAAAACTGGCTAAAATTAAAGGCGATCGCACTGGTAAAGGTGGTCTGGAAGGATTCTTGGGAAATTTGTTTAAGTAATGAGTCTATCTTCTGTATCTACTCCTGATGCTCAACTCGACTTGCGCGGCACTCCTTGCCCGATTAATTTCGTGCGGACAAAACTCCGTTTGGAAAAAATGCCGCCAGGAGGTTTGCTGGAAGTATGGCTTGATCCCGGAGAACCAATTGAGCAAGTTCCTGATAGCTTGACTATGGCAGGCTATCAAGTAGAGCAAATTACCGACTGTAGTGGTTATTTTTCTTTGTTAATTCGCCGTCCGATCGCTAACTAATGATGGGGGAAACTGTTGCAACTACTGGACAGTTACTCGGTACAGTCTTGGCTGTACAAGCAAATTTTTATCGCGTACAGCTAGATCAAGAGTTTCATCCCTACTCTTCCATCCTTCTGTGTACCCGCAGAACACGGTTGAAAAAAATTGGGCAACAGGTGATGGTGGGCGATCGCGTGGTGGTGGAAGAACCAGATTGGGCTGGGGGACGCGGTGCGATCGCCGAGGTTTTACCCCGCACAGGGCAATTGGATCGACCTGCGATCGCTAATGTCAACCAGATTATGCTGGTATTTGCTGTTGCCGATCCTCCCTTGGAACCTTATCAGTTAAGTCGGTTTTTAGTAAAAGCTGAATCTACTGGCTGGGATGTAGTGCTGTGTTTGAATAAAAGCGATTTAATCTCACTCGAAGAACAACAAGAAATTAGCGATCGCCTCTTGAGTTGGGGTTATCAACCGTTATTTATCAGTGTTCAAAATAATATTAATATCGACCAAGTTGTAACTGATCTCAGTCATAAAACGACTGTGATTGCTGGGCCTTCTGGTGTAGGTAAATCCAGTTTAATTAACGCCCTTATACCCGATGTGCACCTGCGAGTCGGAGAAATTTCTGGTAAACTGGCGCGTGGTCGCCATACCACTCGCCACGTAGAATTATTTGAATTACCTGATGGTGGTTTGTTGGCTGATACCCCTGGTTTTAATCAGCCAGATTTGGATTATCTACCAGAAGAATTAGTACATTATTTTCCCGAAGCGCGGAAGTTGCTAGAAGTTGGAAACTGTCGGTTTAGTGATTGTTTGCATCGAGACGAACCTGATTGTGCTGTGCAGGGAGATTGGGAACGCTATGAACATTATTTAGAATTTTTGGATGAAGCGATCGCTAGGCAAACCCAATTAAACCAACAAGCCGATCCAGAATCAACTTTAAAGTTAAAAACCAAAGGTAAAGGGCAGAATAAATACGAACCCAAGCTAGAAAGTAAAAAATATCGTCGAATTTCTCGTAAAACTCAACTGCAAGCATTGCAGGATTTATATCAAGATAGTGAAGAATGAAAGGTATTACTGAATCCGAGGATGAACTTACCTCACACAAATATGTAACGCTATTATTTTTATACCGTAGTCGATTTTTCCCAAACTACAGAATAACGCCAAAACAAGTGCTTTCTTACCTTTGCGCTTTTAAGGTTTCTAGTGTATATTCGTTGGGCTTGCGATAGGGTGAGATACTGATCTGTAAGAAGATGCTCCCGCATAGCAGCAGCAGCTTCTGGTGATTTTTGCAGATGATTATTCTTCAGCTTTTGAAGTAACCAATTGAGAGGAACGGCAACAAAATCACTCACCATATCTCTCATGTTCTCATGTTTTAGTAAATCTAAAATTACCAGCCTACCGCCAGGTTTCAAAGCTGCTTTGAGATTGGGTAGCAAGTTTTCTAATGGTAGATGATGAACTGTCGATATAGAAGCGATCGCATCAAATTTCTCTAGAGTAAATTTCCACTGCAAAATATCAGCAATTTGAAAATCAATGTTTGCATAATGTCTGGAACGCTGCTTGCCCACCTCAATCATATTTGGTGATAAGTCAATTGCTACAACTTGTTCAGCACGTTGAGCGAGAAGACGTGAAAATTCACCTGTTCCGCAACCGATATCAAGAATATTTTGGCAATGTTTTGGTAACTGTTTGAGTAAAAAAGAATGATAGTGATTGTTATGATCGCATCTCTCCTGGTCATACAGAGCGATGCGATCAAAATCATCCCTAATTTTTTGAGTTAGGTTTTCATTCATATTAGTTGGTTGTTTAGCAGCACAACACCGAATTTAATTCCCAATCCAAAATCGGATTACGCACCCATCCCTGAATATCGTTTTAATCCTGCCCGCCACAACAAACGATTCGCTCCCAAAAATACCATTATCCAACCGATCATACATAAAAAACCCCGTACTACATCTACAGGTAGCCCCACCAAAATACTTGCGGGAAAATCAATTAAATATGGAAAAGGTGTAAATAAAACAATATTACGTACATATTCGGGAAACACATTTAAAGGGGCAACCATCCCAGATAAAAATAAAAAGAACAATAACCAAAAATTTTCTAAAGCACTAGCTCGTTCTGTCCAAAAAGCTAACACTGCAAAGGTATACTGAATTACAAATCGCAAGATAAATGCTAGCACTACCGCTAACGTAAATAGGAACACTTGACCTAAACTCGGCAACCAAAAAGCTTGAGGATACAGCACGAAAAACAAACCAATTAACAGTATTGCAAATGGTATGCGAGCAACTCTCTCAGAAACATGAGCTGCAACGTGATACCATACAGGATCTATTGGTTGTAACAATCTAGGTGACAGCTTACCCTCTACTACTTCCTTTTCAAATTCCCAAATTACCCAAACAACTGTGATTTGCCTAACCACAAAAACTGTCAGAAAATAACGGGCAAAATCCACAGGTGTCAGACCAAACTTTCCTCCTTGTGCTGCTTGTATCCAAACACCCATGAGAATTATTGGCAAAGACCCAGCCAAAACCCATAAAATTAATTCTGCACGAAACTCCATCATATAGGCATAGTATACAGAAAGAATAGTTAGGGTTTTTCTAATAATTTTTTTCATTAGTCATTAGTCATTGGTCAATAGTCAATAGTCATTTGTTAGTTTCCGAGTTACCAAGTTACTCATCTCTTTTTCTCAGCACTCAGTACTTTTTAAACTACACCCGCCTGAAATACTTTTCCGATTACTTCTTCAACAGGCGGTTCTGTTACTTTTAAATCGATAACTTCTAAATCTGCCAAAATCTGAGACACTGTACGGGTAAGTGCTTCTTGCTGCACCATGAAACACACTGCTCTTCCATCTAAAAGTTGCACATCTCCATAAGCCTTGAGTTTTTCTTTAGGTAAAGGTTGAGCTAACTCTACATGAACTTCGCGGTATGGTGCAAAGCGTTCTAACAGTCCATCTAAACTTCCGTCATACATCAGATGTCCTTGGTGAATTAACAGCACTCTATTGCACAAAGCGGTAATATCAGCCATGTAGTGGCTAGTTAATAACACTGTTGCCTGATAACGCTGATTGTAGTCGCGCAGAAAATCACGTACTGCTACCTGAGCATTAACATCTAGTCCTAGGGTTGGTTCATCAAGGAACAATACTTGCGGACGGTGTAACAGTGCAGCTAACAATTCTGCCTTCATTCGCTCACCCAAAGATAGCTTGCGTACTGGTTGAGTCAGCTTTCCTTGCAGGTTCAACATCTCTGTTAATTCTTTTACCCGTGCATAAAATTCTTTATCAGAGATGTTGTACACAGCAGCATTAATCTTTAAAGAGTCTAGTGCTGGTAAATCCCAAATTAACTGCTGTTTTTGCCCCATCACCAAGGTAATTTTTTGCAAAAATGCTTCTTGGCGCAGGAAGGGGACGTGTCCACCTACCCTAACTGTTCCATTACTAGGATGAATTAAACCAGTAAGCATTTTGAGTGTGGTAGTTTTTCCAGCACCATTTGGCCCTAAAAACCCTACTACCTCACCAGGAGCAATTTCAAAAGAAACATTCTCTACTGCTTTAATTGAACGGTAGGTACGACGGAAAAAGTGGGTAATCGTTCCAGCGATACCAGGTTCTTTAACAGCCACCGAATAAAATTTACTTAGATTTTCCGCAAAAATATTTGACATAAAATTTATCTTAAAACCTTTAAGGACGTGATGTATAAAAGAAGGCAGGAGGCAGAAGTACTGTTCCTGACATTCAAACTCTCAAAATGTCCTAGTCTATATGCTTTTGGTTATATATCTAGAAAAATCATCAGTTTACATCTGCGTCCATCAATGGTTTTAAATTATAAAATACGTATTTTGATTTACTAGTATTATGATTTGGATTAGTAAAGGCCTGGTAAAACTATAGCCTCTAACGTAAACGCCCCGATCGCAAAATACTGATAATCAACCACAACCCCAATAAACTGGCTGCGGCAAATAACACACTGCTTAAAAACGACAACTGTGCTGTCTGGGCTTTTGTGGAAATAATTGCTGCCCCCATAATCAGTGAACCTACCAGGATGCTGAAAGATAGACGGTTGGCAGCATCGTCCATTGTGCGGCGTACCCCATCTAAACCATGCAATGAGAGATTCCACTGTAATGTTTCTGATGTTACACGGTCTAGTAAAAGTTCAATTTGGCGTGGTGATTGTAATGATAAACTTTTTAAGTCGAGGGCTGTGCGGAGGATTGATCGCACCGGATTTTCGCCTACTAATTGCCGTCGAAACAAGTCGGTCATTAACGGCTTAACTTCATCAAACAAATTAATCTCTGGATTGAAAGCACGAGCTACACCCTCTAAGTTTGCTAGAGTTTTGGCATACAAGCCCATATTGCTCGGCAATCTAATTTTATTGTTGCGGGCAACTTGCAAAATTTCATAAATGACTTGACTAAAATTCATGTCTGTCAAGCTGACATTATGATATTTCCGCAACATGCGATCGTAATCACTTTCTAGCCGCGCTACAATTACAGGCTGTGGCGAATCTGCTAATTGTAAAGTTAATTGAGCGCATCTGCCGGCATCTAAATCGACGATCGCCAACAACATCTCTGTTAATATTTGCTGAGTACGGGGATCAAGTCTGCCCACCATCCCACAATCTAACAGTGCTACCCGACCATCGTTGAGGTAAAACAAATTTCCCGGATGGGGATCGGCGTGAAAAAACCCATCAATATATAACTGTTGGAAAAATGCCCGAAATAATAAAGTAGTGATAGCTTTACGTTCGGCAGCTACATCTTTACCATTGTTGTCACTGTTAAATTTTGCCGACAAGAAGGGGACTCCATCTAGCCACTCCATCACCAACAACTTTTCGGAAGTTAAATGCCAATACACTTGTGCAACCACAATTTGTTTTGGGTCAAACCAGCGACCTTTAGATAAATTGCGCCGCAGTTGGTCTGTATATCCTGCTTCTCGTGTAAAATCTAATTCCGCTTCTAAAGCTTTAGTAAATTCTTCGGCAATAGATTTAATTTCGTAAGTTTGACCAAAGTCGGTACGGGCAACTAAATCAGCAATGCCTTGAATTAAAGCAATATCTTGAGCAATCGTAGTATCGATTCCTGGACGTTGCACTTTCAGCGCTACTTCCCGACCATCTGCTAATGTGGCGCGATGAGTCTGGGCAATTGATCCCGCCGCTACTGGGACTGAATTAATCTTTTGAAAAACCTCTTCTAGCGGTTGTTTTAGCTGTTTACGAATCACTACCTCTATTTCTGGCCAAGGCACTGGCGGTACTTCATCTTGCAGTGTTGATAGTTCCTCAATGTAGGCGGCGCTGAGTAAATCTGGACGGGTAGATAATAACTGACCAAGCTTGATATAAACAGGCCCCAAACTTACCAAAATATTTTTTAATACCGCTGGGGTGGGTAGCTGGGGTTCATCAGTTTTGCCACCAGTCAGTAGCCTTCGCATATAATCCCAGCCATTGCGAAGCACTACTTCAATAATTTCTCGTTGACGAGGAACAGTTTGTGTGAGGAACATGTTGATAAACTGCCAGGAAGCAGCGAAGTTAAAGGGGTAGACAACAGGGAATTACAATACAGCCAGAGCTAGTTTTAGTTAAAGTTTTACTGGCAAAAGCACAGTCTTGAAATCTTTTTTGGGATGATTTTACAACTTCTATCAAGCTTTGCTGATTTAATATTCTTTTAATGTAAGTTGAACAGGATTCTCCTCCATGTAATTGCCGATGGGGGCAAGAAAAGCCTTTAAATGGAGAAATATATTTTTGATAAGCAGTGATGGAGTTAATCGCCATTGTTTTGGCCAGAGGCTCAAAGCTAGTCATAACTGTCAGTAAAAACAACAGACAGTCAAGTTATAATAAAAAAACTAGCTTTCGAGCCTCTGCCAAGGGTTTTAACTTTGAGAATTACAGTAGCTCAGTAAAGCGGGGATCATTTTGCAGGATTTTGAGAACCTGCTTAATTTCTTGGGTGCGTTCTTTATTGACGATGAGGGTAACATTGCGATCGCGCACAATCACCACATCCTCTAAACCAATAGTAACAATTACATCCTCTGGATTAGAAGCATAAATAATAGCTCCTTGCGTATCTACACCTACATGGGTAGCTAATTCTACATTAGGAGTCTCTTGTTTTTTTAGTAAACGCTCGATCGCATTCCAATCGCCTAAGTCATCCCAACCAAAATCAACAGGCAGGACGTATGCTAGATTGGTCTTTTCCATGAGTGCATAGTCTATACTCTTTTTAGGCAACTGGGGGTAAATCTCAGGGCCGTATTGTTCTAAAGGTTTGATGATTTCTGGAGCATGAGTGTATAGTTCCTCAAGAACGACCCCAGCCCGAAACACAAACATTCCACTGTTCCAGCTAAAGCGTCCCGTAGATAAAAAAGTTTCTGCTAATTCACGGTTGGGCTTTTCAGTAAAGCGGTTGACATGATAAGCTGGCAACTCATTAAAGCTACCAATCTTTTCACCTTGTTCAATGTAGCCGTAACCAGTTGATGGAAAAGTGGGCTTGATTCCTAAAGTAACAATCGCTTTGGTGCTTGTTGCTAGTTGAGTAGCAGCCTTTAATGTGTCTGTAAACGCCTTTTGGTTAGCTATCCAATGGTCAGCCGGAAAAAAGCCGATGATAGCGTCTTCTCCATAACGCTTTTTAATTTCCAAACTTGTCCAAGCAACAGCGGCGGCAGTATCCCTTCCCTCTACCTCAATTAGTAAATTTGGCGATGGCAGTTCGGGCAACTGTTGGCGGACACCTTCAGCTATCTGGCTGGAAGTAATCACCCACAAGGAGTTCCAAGCGTCTGCCAATGGGAGCAATCGCTCAGCGGTTGCTTGCAGTAAACTTCTAGAACTACCATCTAGGCTTAAAAATTGTTTAGGTCGGTCTTTTCGACTTAGAGGCCAAAAACGCTCACCTTTGCCACCAGCGAGGATGACGGGGAACAAGGAACTATTCATGTTGTCATACACACCTACGCAAGAACACTACAAGTTTACAGTGAGCTTTTACTCTGGCAAGATTTGTAGCTTGCATTAACATAACTTTTAGGGAAGTGGTTGAGTGGGGAGAAATTTGTGATTAGAGAAGTTCAATTGTCCGAAAATCAGGCTACGCCTCAGCAAATACCAGATTTAGATTTGGAGAGTAAACCTGGTCAAATCCAACGGGTAGACACTCAAGGAACGCTGCAAGCAGTAACTGATTCCGACTTAGAATCTACAACTCAAGAAGCAACCGCCAGTTCTTCTCGTAGTGTTGTCGAGTCAGTCAGTGCAATTCCCAACGAATTGTACGAGAGATTAGGCTTGAGTATGCCTCGCTGGCTACTGTGGATACTGACAGTGGTGATGGGGGTGATTCTCTCTGGGCTTTTAGTATCAACTTTGGCGCTTTGGACTCCTTTATGGAGCAATCTGGATAAAACCGATGAGGAATTAGGTTTTGCTGGTAAAGATGAGCAGAAAGTACCTTTACCTGGAGAATTATGGAGCAAAATCTCTCAATATCAGCTATCACGCCCCATGAATATTCTCATCATGGGCATTGAGCCAGTAAATGGTGCTGTCGATGGCTCACCGGAAAGCTTTGCTGGCAAAAGCGACACCATGCTTTTAGTGCGGCTTAACCCCAGTGATAAATCCATTCGGGTGCTTTCCGTTCCTAGAGATACCATGATTGCGCTCCCGGAAAAGGGGTTAACAAAGCTATCGGATGCCAATCCCCAAGGCGGGCCAGTGTTGGCAGCACGAGTAGTTAGCCGGACTTTGAATAATGCGCCGATTGACCGCTACATTCGTATTTCTACCAGTGGCTTAAGGCAGTTAGTTGATCAGTTGGGTGGGGTAGAAGTATTTGTACCTAAAGCAATGGAATATCATGATAGTAGCAGTCAATTGAACATTAATCTAGTCAATGGTTGGCAAACTCTCAATGGCGAACAGGCAGAACAGTTTGCCCGTTTTCGGGAAGATGGACTAGGGGATTTACCGAGGGTGCAACGTCAACAAGCACTAATGGCAGCATTAGTTCAACGCCTCAATAGTCCTACTGTTATCCCAAAGTTGCCGCAATTAACCCGCATTATGCGGAAGTATTTTGATACAAACTTAAAGATAGAAGAAATGATGGCTTTGGTGAATTTTTCCGTGAATGTGGAGCGGGATAATTTCCAAATGACCACTTTACCTGGTACGTTCAGCCGTTTGAGTCAAGATCCTAATAGTTATTGGCTGAATATGACTGGACAACAGAATCTACTGAATAATTATGTTGGGGTGGATGTGCCTGGACTCAAATCAGATACACGTCCTGTTTCTAACCTCAAAATTGCTATTCAAAATGCTTCCAATCAACCACAAGTAACACAAAAAGTTATTGCCTATCTCAAAGAGAAAGGCTTTAAAAATCTTTACACAACCTCAGATTGGCCAGATAGCCAACGCCAAACTCAGATTATTGTCCAAAGAGGCAGCCGACAGCCAGGAATTGACCTGCAAAAGGTCTTAGGTTTAGGTCAAATTGAAGTGTCAACATCTGGAGATTTGGAATCTGATATTACGATTCGGATTGGAAAAGATTGGAAATAGTCAATAGTCATTTGTCAAGAGTCAATAGTCGTTTGTTATTCTTACTTGTTACTCTGCTTGTTATCCCTCACTCTTGACTATGGACTATGGACTCTTGACTCTTGACAAAAAATAAAGTTATGGAAAAGATTTGGCGGCAATTGTTAAGTTTAATTATAATTTTGCTTTTAGCTGGTTTGTGGGTAATACTTAGCTCGCGACCAGCTTTTGCTCAAATTAACACGATCAACTACAGCAATATCAATTTAGAAAACCGCAACTTTGCCAATGCTGATTTAGCTGGTGTAACTTTTGTTGCAGCAGAAATGCGGGGGACAAACTTTCAAGGAGCGAATTTAACAAACGCCATTTTCACCAAAGGTGTTTTATTAAAAGCTAATTTAGAAGGCGCTAATTTGACTGGTGCTTTAGTAGATCGCGCTACTTTAGACGGTGCTAACTTAAAGAATGCTAATTTTACTGAAGCGACTTTGACCCGTAGCCGTTTTTATGATGCTGACATTACAGGCGCGGATTTTACTGACGCTTTAATTGACCGTTATCAAGTTTCATTACTTTGTGAAAAGGCTGATGGGGTAAATTCAGTTACGGGTGTTGCCACGCGCGATAGTTTGGGTTGTAAGTAAAAGTCTGAAGTTTGAAGTATGAAATATATTAATTAAATTGTCTTTCACCTACACTGTTCCCTGTTCCCTTTCATTTCATCCTTCTTCAGACTGTCGGGTATTATTTGTGACTAATCAAGAGCAAAAATCCTCTCGTTCTTTCGCTGGAATTGCTGGCATTGTTGCCGCAGCCACATTAATTAGTAAAGTTTTTGGTTTAGTCCGGCAGCAAGCGATCGCTGCCGCTTTTGGTGTTGGTGCAGCTGCTACTGCTTATAGCTATGCCTATATTATTCCAGGTTTTTTATTGATATTACTAGGTGGGGTGAATGGGCCGTTACATAGTGCGATCGTTAGTGTTTTAGCCAAGCGCAAGCAACAAGAAGCTGCGCCTATGGTGGAAACAGTGACAACGCTAGTAGGTGGCATACTGTTGTTAGTGACCTTCGCCCAGATTTTTTTAGCCGATGAAATTGTAGATATAGTTGGTCATGGTTTGGATGCAACAACAAGAGCGATCGCCATCCAACAAATCCAAATTATGGCACCGATGGCCTTATTTTCGGGATTGATTGGCATTGGCTTCGGTACTCTCAATGCAGCCAATCAATATTGGTTACTGTCTATCAGTCCTTTGTTATCCAGTATTACCGTTGTCATCGGTATTGGAGTCATGGCTTTACAATTGGGCAAAGACATTATCCAACCGCAATACGCTTTCATCGGTGGTATGGTCTTAGCTTGGGGAACTTTAGCCGGAGCAATTCTTCAGTGGTTGGTGCAACTAATTGTTCAGTGGCGGTTAGGGCTAGGGACATTACGCCTGCGGTTTGATTTTCAATCGCCAAGCGTTCAGGAAGTAGTGAGAATCATGACTCCGGCAACAATTTCTTCAGGGATGATGCCGATTAACTTTGCTACTGTCCTTTACTTCGCTAGTCCTATCCCTGGTGCTGCTGCTGCTTTTAACTATGCCAATTTGCTTGTCCAAACTCCTTTAGGAGTGATTTCTAACATTATTTTGCTGCCCCTGTTGCCCATATTTGCCAAGCTGGCTGCACCAGAAAACTGGCCAGATCTGAAATTACGCATTCGTCAGGGATTGCTGCTAAGTGCTGTGACTATGCTACCTTTAGGAGCGCTGATGGTAGCATTAGCTGCACCTATTGTTCAGGTAGTGTATGAGCGTGGTGCTTTTAAGCAAGATGCTACACAGTTAGTATCATCGTTATTAATTGTTTATGGCATAGGGATGTTTGCTTACTTGGGGCGTGATGTTTTAGTACGGGTATTTTACGCTTTGGGAGATGGGCAAACGCCGTTTCGCATTAGTACTTTTAACATTTTCCTCAACGCCTTCTTAGATTGGATATTAGTACAACCTTTTGGCGCACCAGGTTTGGTGTTAGCGACTGTTGGTGTTAATTGCAGTTCGATGTTAATGCTGTTATGGTTACTAGACCGCAAGCTGAACGGTTTACCTTGGCGTGAGTGGAGTGTGCCGATTTTTGGGTTGACGGCGGGTAGCGTTGTGGCTGGGTTTGCCAGCTACGGAACTTTATTTGGTTTGCAGCAATTTTTAGGTACAAAAGGTTTAATAATTCAGTTATTACAGTTATCTATTGCTGGCTTAGTAGGTTTAGTTGTATTTGGTGCGATCGCTTCACTCATGAAAATACCAGAGGTGAATACTTTCGTTATCCGTTTGCGCCAGCGTTTCTTGAAGAAATAACTTTCAAAAGAACAATCTATTCCCCTACTAATGCTAATGCTTGATTGATCACGCGGTCAGATAAATACATACCACACAAACGCAATTGTTCTAAAACTGGGCGTGCAGCCGGAATTACCCCTCGTTGTTTGGCAGTAATCACAACCTAATGTTCCCCGTACAGGAATTCCTAAAGTGACAGCACAACGACGTGCTGCTAAATGATCAATAATTACTTCTGTGCCAGGATTTACATACCCCCAGGTTAGTACGGCTGACTCACCTTGACCCAAATCCCAATTCTGAATCACATTTGGAACTGGTGGTGTTTCTTGTACAATCAGCCAATGAGTATTTTTGAGAGCTACTGCTGTTACGTCTATTTCTCCATACTCCTGAATTTCGGCGGCCACAGCTGATGGAACAATAATTGATGGGCTAATTAGGAGCAACAAATTTACAAAACCGCCCTTAGTCAAAAAAATTAGTGGGGATGTGTTGATAGCAGGCAGTTCAGCCACGGTTCAACTCGCGTTGCAAATCATCAAAGTCAAGAGCAAAGACATCCACTTGTTCACGGGCTAAAACGGCTAGAAAGTCTCGGCGGTTTAACCCTGCAACAGAGGCTGCTTTCTCCATTGAGATTTCCTGCTTCTGATACCAGTAAATAGCAGCAGCGAGGCGCATATCACGTACAAATTCTTCTGGAGAAAGGCGACGGGCGCTAAATACTTCTTCGGGCAGGTTAATTGTGACTGACGACATAATTTATGTCCTAAAAATTTTATTCTTCATTATAAAAACAATTTTCACCCTGGATTTGTTTAATAGAAAAAGCCAACGTTAAAAAGTTCTTGGCTAGTGGTGGCATAGTTGCTTTGAGGTAGCTTTACCTTTTTATTATGCAACTTAAGTGCCGATTAGCTGATTAATTAAAAAATCTCATACCATAAACACATCATCGGGATAACCCAGTTAAAATCAGTAAGTGATTAACACTTTTTTCAAAGATGCAATAATAATTTATCTGAATCAGGACTTACGCAAAATTATGAAAAAACGAACCACAAAGGAATAAGAGTTTTAGAGAGTTATTGCGTAAGTCCTATGAATAATAAAAAGTGATTATATTAAAACATCCTTATCTAAACTAACATCTCAAAAAAACTGAAAAAATTAAACTATTGAACAATGCCAGATTACAAGTATTCTAAATCCTTGAGCAAGATATAGACTTTCGGCAGATTAACATCAAATCATTCATTGGATGGGTACTGCCTACTAAATTCTGCTGTGTCATTCTTTGATAGTCAGAGGTAAACTTACAGTAAAAATCGAGCCTACTCCTGGCTGACTTTTCACAAAAATATCACCACCCATCATTTGACAAAAATGGCGGCTGATTGCTAACCCTAACCCAGTACCGCCATATTTCTTTGTAGTTGAAGTATCCCCTTGGATAAAAGGTTGAAATAACTGTTGCTGTTGATGGTGAGTCATGCCAATGCCTGTATCAGCAACTGTAAATGAAACCATACTCAAGGGAACTTCTGATGGTGAATTTAGTTTTTCACTTTTCACAGTTAATATTACTTTGCCGTTAGTGGTAAATTTCGCAGCATTACTCAGCAAGTTTAAGAGTACTTGCCGCATTCTTGTCTGATCAGCATACATTGTTCCTAGTTGATCATCGCAGTCTACTTCCAAAATGTTGCCATTTTTTTCGATGGAGGGTTTGATAGTCAAGACAAGATTATTAATTAAATTGGCAATTTCAAATGTCTCTGGATAAAGAGTCATTTTCCCCGCTTCAATTTTTGATAAGTCGAGGATGTCGTTAATTAGTTCTAGTAAATGTCTACCTGCGGAATTGATTGTTTCTAAATCAGTAATAAAATCTCCCGATAAATTTAAATCTGTAGCGTCATCTTGCAGCAGTTGGCTGAGTCCAATTACTGCATTCAAGGGTGTACGTAATTCGTGACTGACGTTAGCTAAAAATACACTTTTAGCTTTGCTTGCGGCTTCGGCTAATTCTTTAGCTTGTTCTAGTTGTTTAGTGCGCTCAGATACGCGCTCAATCAGACGATTTAACGATTTTGCTAACAAGCCAATTTCATCTTCGGTGGTGACAGGGGCGCGTAAATCAAAATTTGATTTGCGGGCGACTTGTTCGGCTACTTGGGTGACGGTGATTACTGGTTCGGCGATCGCTCGACTAGTGCGCCATGCGATAATGGCAGCGATCGCTACTGACACCAGCATACTTACCATCACAATTAATCTTTCAACTCCTTTAGCCTCCTCTACGTCTTTTTGCCTGTCCTGTTCTAAATTTTCGGCAGTTTGCAGAATATTAGTTAACTTTTCTGAGAGATTATCCAATTGTATGGCGGTTTCACCACGCATTATTTTTAACAACTTTTCTCTGACTATAACGATTTGCTGTGGCGGTAAAGGCTGCTTATCGATTTCTTGCAATACAGCTTCTATTTGGTCAACGTAGGATTTTAAATTAATTGCATAATCTTCTAATAAAGCCTGTAAATTAGCACTTGTTGCTGCTAATTGCATGGGCTTCGTTTCGATAAACTCGTCAATTTTTTGCTCTAAATCTTGAGCTTTATTGACATTTTTTAAAAATTCCGTTTTCCTAGTTAGCAGTTGTTGTGAATCTTCCAATACTGCTACTAAATTAGAACTATGTAATTGCGCTCCCACTACAGCATTTTTATAGTTAGTCAGTAGTTGGCGTTGTTCTTGGGCTTGATTAAACTGCCTAATTTCTCGTCCTCGGTAGTAGTTGGCAATCACCAAACCAGTAAGTGAGCCAAAAAAGCCAATACCAATAGCTACAAAGTAGCCATAGCCAATTTTCTGATGTATCCGCCAAGAACTTGCCTTAAGTTTTCCACTAGAGGGAAATTCGATTGTTGGTAGTTCTTCGGTTGATGAATCTTCGGCTGGCATTTTTTTGCTTTCTAAATTGCTGTCAATTGGGTTAGGCTTGTGAGTTTGCATTCCTCAAATCTCCTCGCCCTTCCGCAAAAATCGCCACATCAATTTCATCTTTAAAATTAAATTAACTGGTGATTAACACCTACACAATTTTTTTTTGAGAAGCAGCGTAAATAATTATTCTTTAAATAATTGCCATGACTTTATTGTATTTGGGTGATTTTGATATGAATGTATACAAAAACACTAGATAATTTGAAAATTCTTTGTTTATATATAATCAAGGCTTTTCTAGAGTAAAGGGGATTCTGGAATTTTATCCTGATCGTTACTATTTTTGAAACCTAGCTAATTGCAGGGATATTTCAACTATTAGCTACGCTGCTATTTTATTTTACTCTTGCCTTGGTTGATCCAAATACCTAAACACCAGACAGATTAAGCCATATCGCATCTTATCATCAATTACTGTGATCTCAAACAAATTTTTAAATTTGAGAGTTTTTAGCAATAAAAAGCCTCTGCCTTGTTACTACTTGAGCAATATCAAGACAGAGGACATTTTATACATAGAGGGAGTATTTGCTGTGTTTTTCCCCTCTGGTTTTTTAGTATGCGAGGATACTAAGCGATCGCTGTTGAACGCAACTGGTCAACTGCTTGCTTCAACAAGTCTGCCTTGTCGGTTTGTTCCCAAGGCAAGTCTAAATCATTGCGTCCCAAATGACCGTAAGCCGCGATGTCCTGATAAAAACGTCCGCCTCGTTCACTTGGTAGCTTGCGTAAGTTGAAAGCATGAATAATGCCTGCTGGACGCAGTTCAAAGTTCTGTTTGACTAATTCCAACAAGATTTCATCATCTACTTTGCCAGTTCCAAATGTTTCTAGGAGAATACTGACTGGTCTGGCTACACCTATGGCATAACTCAGCTGAACTTCACATTTTTCTGCCAACCCAGCAGCGACAATATTTTTTGCCACATAGCGAGCTGCATAAGCCGCAGAACGGTCTACTTTTGTGGGGTCTTTGCCAGAAAAAGCACCACCACCATGACGGGAATATCCACCGTAGGTATCGACGATGATTTTCCTTCCTGTCAGGCCAGAATCACCTTGCGGCCCACCAATCACAAATTTACCTGTGGGGTTGACTAAAAAGCGTGTTTCTGGATCAGGCTGAATGTCAATATCGCTAAAAACAGGTTCGACCACTGCTGTCCAGAGGTCTTGCTTAATTTTAGCTTGTACTGCTGCCTCATCAGTGATTTCCCCAATGGTAGCTGTATGCTGAGTGGAAATCAGGATAGTATCAATGCCGACAGGTTTACCATCTTCGTACACTACGGTTACTTGGGTTTTACCGTCAGGACGCAGGTAGGACAATTCCCCTGTTTTGCGGACTGCTGCCAGTCGACGAGCGATGCGATGTGCTAGACAAATAGGCAAAGGCATCAGTTCTGGGGTTTCGTTGCAAGCAAAACCAAACATGATACCTTGATCGCCTGCACCAACTTTGTCGAATAGTTCATCACTATCGTGTTGGCGGGTTTCTTGGGCGACGTTTACGCCTTGGGCAATATCAGGTGATTGTTCATCTAAGGCAACAATTACACTGGTACTGTTTGCAGAAAAGCCATTATCTGCATCAATATAGCCAATTTCAGCAATTTTTTTGCGTGCCAGATTGACATAATTGACGTTAGCTTTAGTAGTAATTTCACCAGTAATTAGGACTAAACCGGTGTTAACTACTACCTCAGCAGCAACACGGCTACTAGGGTCTTGTGTCAGTAAAGCATCAAGAATTGTATCTGAAATTTGATCGCAGATTTTATCTGGATGACCTTCAGTTACTGACTCGGAGGTAAATAAATAGCGTCGAGACAAAGAGATTTCCTCCTGTGATAGTATAATAACTGACTAAATTAAGGTATTTAGTTCAGCTAATTATTTATAGAATCATACCAATCTTGACACATTCCGTAGTAAGTGTATTGTGTGATTTTAAAAAGAAATAATCAAGTTTGGGTATTTGTAAAGGATGAAATTTCATACTTCATACTTTTTTCTTCCCTCAATAAAAAGGGGATACCCCCGGAAGCACCCCCAAAAACTTTGACACAAACACTGCTGTTTTGTTTTAGACTTGAACTGCTAGTTTTGCTTCCTTTGATGTCAAACGCTCATAGGTAGCACGCATTTTTAAACCTGTCAGTACTTGGAACAAACCAGTTCCATTATTGGAACCTGGATACTCACGGTGTTGGAGTAACAAGTGAGTCATTTCACCTTCATACTTGGTGGATGTGTTGCTGAGGTGGTTTTCGATGTAGATGACTTCTTCTAGGTTGTCAAATTGACCATCTACCTCTAGGACTGAGACATAGCGGCCGTAGTAAACATCAGAACCATAGTACAGTTGCATACCAGGGTAGGAACAGGTAAGCTTACGTCCGCAAGGAGTCCAGTGAATTGTTGAACCTTCATCAAACAAGTATACTGGCGTAAAGCCTTCTTTACTCTCCTGTTGCAACATCCGTACCCGCAGAACTTTGCGGTCTGTGTCGTTTTTGATGAGGTTTGTGGGCAATACTTGCAGAACTACGTCAGCAAATTCTCTTTGGGGTTCGATATATTTGGTAAAGTCAGGTTTACGGGAGTTGATGGCTGCTAAGACATCTTCGTAGCGATGACCTCTTTCTGCCATGTCACGCTGAATTTTCCAAGCAATTTTTACTTCATCGCTGATGTCAAAATATACGCTGAAATCGAGTAGCGATCGCACCCGTTCATCATATAAAGGATGTAGACCTTCAACCACGATAATATGATTTGGTTCTACTCTTTCTGGCGGATCAATCAGGCCGGTTTCGTGGTTATAAATCGGCTTTTCAATCGCTTGACCTTCTTTGAGCGCTTTAATTTGCTCATACATCAAGTCAAAATTGTTTGCCCTGGGGTCAAGTGCAGTTATCCCAGTTTCTTTACGTTGTTTGCGATCTAGGCAATGATAGTCATCTAAGCAGATAACTGTCATAAACTCTTCACCAAACAAATCGATCAAACGACGCAAAAAAGTAGATTTGCCACACCCGGAGTCTCCGGCTACTCCAATTAGTACCACGCGTTCCGGCTTACTTGTCATAAATCTCCTCTAAATACTAAATGTGTCAATCAATAATTTTTCACACAGCAGATTTTGAAGCCAGGAGTTTACCCCATTGGTTTTTCCTGTGTTCTTGCTACTCAGCCACATAATGACTATCAGACGGGTGGACAACCAAATTAACGGTTGTTACTCGTCTGAGATTACTTTATTTGGCATCTGGTAAGTATTTAATCCTAGTGGTATACTTAATTTTAACAGAAGGGGTTATCCTATACAAGATTTAATATCAGGAAGAATCTTGTGCGGCCACAGTCGGATTGATGATTTAGGGGTAAGTTTTCCAGACAAAGCACAAATTTTGTTTTTAACATATATTCCTGCTGATACACATATCCTCAAAGGTTAAAAATGTGTAATTGTGCTTTAACAGCCAATTTTTGCGAGTTCCTGCTGATTCATTGGTATTAGCTCAACCCTTTAAACATTCAGCTGGAAAATCTACCTAAAGAATGAGCAGATATAGCAATCCTCATTGATTTGGAAAAATTACTCTTGTTCAGATCCCCGACTTCTTTGAAAAGTCGGGGAGTTTGTTGTTCACATATAATTTAAAATACGCATATTAAAAAGCTCTGATGATAACCAGCAGATCATAAGCTTTTGTGCTTACAAGTTGCACGATTGAAATTTTGGGGAAAAACTTCAAACCCTCTCCCCTGCTCACGCCAGTTGCTACAACGGAGGGAACCTCCGCAACGCACTGGCTCCCCTGCCACGCCAGTCGCGCGGCTGTCGGGAAACCCGCAAGGGGCGCGCTGGCTCCCCTTGCGGTCTCAACAAGCAAACTTTTGTGATTATTAGCTTACTAGTCAAATTGAGTCGCAGCTGCCTTCATTAACCATTAGTTGTAGCTGCTGATTTTATTGCATCAAGTTTTTTAAGGTTTTCAGAAGCTATCTCCATGACAGAGTAAGGATTCACGAAAAAAAGATTAAATTGATTCATGGTTAACATTCTGCCAGCGACTTATCCTCTATTTTAGATGATGAACAGGTGTGTTTATTGCAATACCTACTTGTCTCTGGTGAGTGTACTTAGCAAGGTATCATTTTGTGGTGCCGCTTTCCCAGAGCGCTAGTTTTAGTAACCAAAAATCCGATAAACTAAAAGCTGGCTAGTGATGGGAATAGTTTTTTTTGAAAAACGGTTAAGTAAATATCGGAGTGATAGAACGAATGTACAATCAAGGTGCTGTTGAGGGTGCTGCCAACACAGAATCAGGTAGCCGCATCTTCGTTTACGAAGTGGTGGGTCTGCGTCAGAACGAAGAAACTGATCAAACGAACTACCCAATTCGTAAAAGTGGCAGTGTGTTCATCAGAGTGCCTTACAACCGCATGAATCAAGAAATGCGACGTATCACTCGCCTAGGCGGCAAAATTGTTAGCATCCACCCTGCAAGTGTTTTAGAGCAACTCAATGGTAGTAAGGCCTCAGTTGTGAATGCTGCACCTGTAGAGACTGCTAACAGTGAGGGGAATGGTCAAGCCACACCTGTGAAGGTGAAAAGTGAAGCTCAAGGCTTCGCTAAACCACCAGCAGAAGAAAAGCCCAAGAATAAGGATAACCAAGGCAACACCATGACTCAAGCGAAAGCCAAAAAAGCCCACGCTGACGTTCCTGTGAACACTTATCGCCCTAATGCGCCATTTATCGGTAAGTGTATATCTAATGAGCCGTTAGTTGAAGAAGGCGGGATTGGTATTGTTCAGCACATTAAATTTGACCTTTCTGGCAGCGATTTGAAGTACATCGAAGGTCAAAGTATTGGGATTATTCCTCCTGGTGTGGACAAGAACGGCAAACCAGAAAAACTCAGACTCTACTCTATTGCTTCTACTCGTCACGGCGACGATGTAGACGACAAAACAGTTTCGTTGTGCGTCCGTCAGTTGGAATATAAGCACCCAGAAAGTGGCGAAACAGTTTATGGTGTTTGTTCCACACACCTGTGTTTCCTAAAAGCTGGAGAGGACGTAAAAATCACTGGGCCTGTGGGTAAGGAAATGTTGTTACCCGATGACCCCGAAGCTAATGTAATTATGATGGCAACTGGTACAGGTATTGCGCCTATGCGTGCTTATCTGTGGCGGATGTTTAAGGATGCAGAAAAAGCAGCTAATCCAGATTATGAATTTAAAGGGTTCTCTTGGTTGATATTTGGTGTTCCTACTACTCCTAATATTCTTTATAAAGAAGAATTGGAAGAAATGCAGCACAAGTATGCTGATAACTTCCGCTTGACTTACGCTATCAGCCGGGAACAAAAGAACCCCGAAGGCGGCAGAATGTACATTCAAGACCGCGTAGCAGAACACGCTGATGAACTGTGGCAGTTGATTAAAAACGAAAAAACCCATACATACATCTGCGGTTTACGCGGTATGGAAGATGGTATTGATGCGGCTTTAACAGCTGCTGCTGCTAAGGAAGGTGTAACCTGGAGTGATTACCAGAAGGAACTTAAGAAAGCTGGTCGCTGGCACGTAGAAACTTACTAAGTTGGTCATTAGTCATTAGTCAATAGATTAAGACAACTGACAAAAGACAACTGAAACAAGATAATCTGTAGGGTGGGTTGTTTTGCCCACCCTACAATTGTTTTGTATATACTTGCTGAGAAAAGAGTTCTGGTAGTTAAAGTCTAACTACTCAGCACTCAGCACTCAGCGAGAAGTTGCAAGGAGGAGCCAGTCCGTTGCGGTGAATCAGCGCTCTTGGTAGGGTTTCCCTCCGGAGCCACTGCGGTCTTGGGGTCTCCCCAAGTGGAGCAAGTGGCATCAGGCGACTGTGAATCCGAAGGGGGGTTTCCCCCGTTGAAGGAACTGGCGTGGTCTCCCTCCGGGCAAACTTCGGTGACTCAGCACTAAGATGGGTGAAAAGCTTGTGGGTGTAAAGCTAGGAATACTAGGATTAGGTACAGTAGGTACGGGTACGGTGCAACTGCTACAGGATGCTGTTGGCCGTCATCCGCTGTTAGAGGAAGTAGAGATATATCGAGTGGGAGTCCGATCGCCCGACAAACTCCGTGCGGTAGAATTACCACAGTCAGTGGTGACATCAGATTTAGAAGGAATTGTCAATGATCCGGCAGTAGATATAGTTGTTGAGGTGATGGGGGGACTGGAACCAGCGCGATCGCTAATTCTCCAAGCCATACATAATGGTAAACATATTGTCACTGCCAATAAAGCTGCGATCGCACGTTTTGGAGCGGAAATATTCAACGCCGCTAATGAAGCTGGTGTCTATGTGATGTTAGAAGCGGCTGTTGGCGGTGGAATTCCCGTGATTCAACCTCTGAAGCAAGCTTTAAGTGTCAACCGCATTCACACTGTTATTGGCATCGTTAACGGTACGACTAACTATATCCTCACCAGGATGCAAACAGAAGGCAGCGACTTTGGAGATGTGTTAGCTGATGCCCAACGCTTGGGTTATGCGGAAGCTGACCCCACAGCCGATGTTGATGGCTTGGATGCAGCCGATAAAATTGCGATTTTGGCATCCTTGGGTTTTGGCGGGCGCATTCACCTAGAAGATGTTTATAGTGAGGGAATTCGGCAAGTTAGCAAGACAGATATTGCCTATGCCGAAAAATTAGGTTTTGTAATTAAATTATTAGCGATCGCTAAATACCAAAACAACGCTAACTCTCAGTTGTCTGTGAGGGTTCATCCTACCTTCGTGCCGAAAGCTCACCCATTAGCCAGTATTAACGGTGTTTATAACGCCATTCTTGTCGAAGGAGAACCCATCGGCCAAGTGATGTTTTTTGGCCCAGGCGCTGGTGCAGGTGCAACAGCCAGCGCTGTCACCTCGGATATTTTAAGTTTAGTTGCAGCCCTCAAGAGTAATACAGCAGTGCCAAATCCGCTACTTACCTGTAGACATGAAGATTACTGTCAAGTTACCGCGATCGCTGAACTAGTAACACGATTTTACGCCCGCTTCCTCACCAAAGATCACCCTGGTGTAATCGGCAAATTAGGCACTTGCTTTGGTAATCATGGCGTGAGTCTAGAGTCAGTTGTGCAAACTGGCTTTCAGGGAGCGTTAGCAGAAATTGTAGTTGTTACCCACGATGTCAAAGAAGGCAACTTCCGCCAAGCTTTGGACGAAATTCAAAGTTTAGAAGCAATTGATAGCATTCCCAGCATATTACGAGTGCTTTAAAAAGTCTGAAGTCTGAAGTCTGAAAAAAGTATATTGATACTACACTTCATTTTGTGGGTTAAATTTTTAAAGGGAACTTTACCGTTTCCAGAGGAAATACGATGACCAACCTACCACCTTCCGATCCAAAGTCATCTGAAAAAACAGCCCTTGGCTTTGATGAATTTATTGCTATTTTGGTTGCCTTTGCCACTATCGGGGGAATTCTGTTGTGGTCATTTTCTCGACGGGATACTGGCTGGAACCTCAATACATTGCTGTCGCCTTCACCAAGTTCAACTATCAAAACTCAACCAAGTTCCGCAGTAACTTCTCCAGCTTCACAGGTGCAACCAAAAGCAAATCCCCAACTTGAGGCTGCACCGTTACCTCCAAATGAGATAGTTCCTCAACCAAGCCCCACTCTTCCCTTAATATTTCCACCAGTTCCAGTAACTCCGCTTAATTCATCGCCAAAGCCTGCACCTTTTGCCACATCCAAAAACTCAGAGTCATCAATTCCATCATCACCTTTACCTTTAGTTACTCCGGCTGAACAAAAGTCTGTGATTCCGCCACCGATTGCATTTAACGATGTACCCACTGATTTTTGGGCAATTAGGTTTATTAACGCTCTTTCGGCTCGCGGTGTCATCAAGGGTTTTCCAGATTATACGTTTCGACCAAATCAGCCTGTCAACCGCGCTGAATTCGCTGCTATCCTGCAACAAGCCTTTGACACAGAATTAAGTAAAAATTCTGTTCCTTTTAAGGATGTATCAGCTAAATATTGGGCAACACCAGTAATTGATCGCGCTGTTGGTACAGGATTTTTAAAAGGGTTTCCTGACAAAACTTTTAAACCAAGACAAAAAATTACCCGTGTACAAGTTTTAGTGGCTCTTGTCAGTGGATTAAATCTCAAACAACCAGTGAAACCATCGCAGGTGGTAAGTCTTTATAAAGATGCGAAAAATATTCCGAAATACGCTGTAGGCAAGGTAGCGGCTGCCACAGCTAATGGTCTAGTAATTACTGGTGCTAATCCCCAATTCTTGGCTCCTAATCAACAAGCTACCCGTGCTGAGGTAGCTGCAATGGTACATCAAGCGCTAGTAAAGCTGGGAAGGCTAGATAAAATTTCTTCTGAGAATATTGTGCGTAGGCGCAACCTGCCGCAGGCATCGCCTATGCAGAATTCCTTTTCTCAAGGTAGAGTCACTGACAAATTGCCGTCCCAGTAAATTACCTCTACATTTAAATATTTCAGAAGTTTGGGCGGCGTAAACTACCCAAACTTCTGTGTTTTAAATTAAATTGCAGCGCGGGTTAGTTATTACGCTCCTGGAGCGTTTCTGCCAACAACTTGTGATTTGAGAGTTGTAATTTCGTTAGTTAGCTCTTTCCTGGTTGAAGCCTTGAGTAAATAGCGATAGACAAACCAAGCAGAGTAACCAATACCAATCAACTCAAAGGTAGGTGCTACCAAAGGAATATCATTCAAAGAATCTAATATTGCCAAAAGTACCTTAACCGCGACAAGTGCTGTCACAATTAAGCCAACACTAACCAGAGGCTGCTTGTATTTATTGAAGAAGCTACCCAGGTATTCAGGCAGTGTTGCTAAAAAGCCAGAAATTTGTTCTCCGTATTTTATCCATTCCTCTTGAGGTTGAGCAGGAGGCTGGAGTTTGGTGATGGTTCCTGTTTGGCTGTTGATATCTGTCACTGTTGCTTCTGTGGATTTTGTTTCTGCGAATTCCGGTTCTTGCATTTTAACTTCCATAAATTTGACAGTTGGGTTTTTTAATCCGGACAATTACAACCAAAAGGCTGTGATTAGGCAAGGCACAAGTGTATCAGACTTGGCTGGGTTACACATTAGGTTCCCTATAACCATAAATGCCTCTAACCTCTACTGCATCAACTCCAAGGTAGACAGTCAGTAGGAGGACAGAAGCCAGAAAGCGGTAGGATGTGTTACCCCCATCTATCTGAGTTTTGTGTTTGTCAATCAACTGGAACCCTTAGGATGAGATTATCCTATGCCGTATCAGTTGCTGATAATCGTACTCATTCAAGTACAAATCATGCAAAAATCAGATCACCTCTCATTTATACAAGGTTAATCGCCGATTTTAACTGAATATTAAAGCTATCTTCAGCCGGATTCGTCAATGAATCTATTGGTCATTGATATTAATACTTAATAAAAATTCTTCTGTATTCACGTATCTAGATTTTATAAATATTTTGTGGTAAGGAGTTTGCTGCTGGCTGATCTACCTGAATAATACAGCAGAATTCTGAATTCAGGAGGAGGCAGTCGCGTGGACGGGTTTGGGAGGCAGTGCGTTGGGGAGACAGTGCCGTGGTGTTAGCGCAGCGCTCTTCGACGAAGGAGCGTCGAAGAGCGCGATCATGAAGATTTCCCCTATGACCGCGCTACCGAAAGGGTCTCCCGACAGTCGCGCAACTGTCGTCAACTGCCGTTCAGAATTTTTAATCTTCAATTGGTGCGTCAGGAACTCTAGCATCAATATCAGCTTGAGTCAAATTAGGAATTAACCAATCAATATCACCTACTTTGAAGACATTGGACGGAGTAACGTTAAATTTAACAACACCAGTTTCTGGATTAGTTTTAGCTATTAATTGAGTTCCATCTACAACTTTAATAGCTAAAGGTGCTGTTAATCCTTCAGTATCTCCAGGTAATTTAGTTCCAATTGGTAAATAAACACCATCACAATCCCAATCATCATCTGTAACTTGACCATTTCTCAGAAAATAAAGAGTATTTCCTTGAGCTAATTTTTTGGGTTTATGAGCGTAGACGGCTAAGGTTTTACCTGTTTCATTGCGGCACTGCGCCCAATTTTGTGCTGTTTCTAAAATATATTTTTGTAATTTTAAATCACCCAGTTTATGCTCAATTTCTTCCGGTGTATATTGCGAATCACCAGGAGTCTCTTTTAACTTCAACAGATTATCAATTCCTTGAGTTACTTGGGTGTAGTCAGTACCCTGTGTCAGATTTGGTTTACCAGCCCAAGAAGGTGGAGCAACTACTAAATTTACTAGAAGTACTAAAGCAACGAGAGCAATTCGGAAGAGTTTCATGATATTTCTCCTATTGAGTGTGAGAATGTTTGCAATTTATCTTGCTTGATTAACTAAAATTTATAATTAAGTATCTTCACCAGTCAACATCCGCAGATGTTTCTACCTGTGCATTGATGCCATACAGTTTGACTAATCCCATCAAAACTATACAGCTAACTGCCAAAGCAATTGGAGGCAATGAAGCACTATCTAAAATGATAAATACACCTAAACCAATTAACACAAAGGGAACAATGTTGTTGCCATACTGAGAAATTAAATTACAAATAGCAGGTTGGCAGGTAAGTTTATATGTTCCATAACACCATACTCCTACGAGTGACAAGAATACTGCAATAATGATTAGTAAACTAGAGAAGTCTGCATTAGCAAACAATGGCATATAAATACTTACATTATCACTACCGTTAGCAATAGTAATAGCCGCCACACTAAAAGTTTGGGTAGATAAAAAACTAGCGAAGGGAGAAGATTTAGTTAATTCTTGCTCTGATTCTGTTGTGGAAGACGAATCTTTGTCTGGATTTAATAAACGATTTAATCCAATGGCGATAGGTGCAAAACCTAGAAAACCAATCCAATGAGATGGCAAAATTAAACCACCTAGAAAACCAGCCAAACTAGCAATAACTAATGTACTAAAACCAAGATACTGACCAATTACAATGTGCTGACGACGGAAATTTGCATTTACTTGAGAGAATAACAGCGTCAAGATGACTAAATCATCCAAATTTGTAGCGGTAAAAGCTATTATACCAGTGGGAATTCCTGTAATGATTCCATTCATTTCTCTATCTCCTTATATCTGCATATCTGCACATTGTGTATGCTGTTGCTGATTGATGTTTGTCAGTTCTGCGTAAGTTGCTATTTGGTCAACTGTAGAGACGTTGCATTCCAAGTTAACTAATTGGCTGAATTGATGCAAATATTTAATTGTCTTCAAGTGCTGCAAATGCTTGTTTTAGGTTAAGAGTGGAAGAGTCAAGATTTTAGTCGAGAACTGCATCAAGATATTTAAAATTTAGACTCTCACTCTATTGAAAAGATGACAAACTTGTTGGTAATTCATTATTATCGACGAATGTATTTATCAAGAAATTTGACATTATCTGCAATTGGTTGCTCGTGTTTGCTGGTTTGATTAACAGGAGCTTCTTTAGGAAATTTATCGTTAATTTGAACAATAAATCCTGGCGCTAAAGTGATTCGATTATCTTGAATTTCTTTGGAAGCAACGGCTAAATTTACTTTCATTTCCCGAAGCATTTGCTGCTGTTCTTGAACAATTTGAGTCAGTTCTACGATTTGTTGCGAGTGCAATGTATCTAACTTTTCATGGAGTACTTCAATGCTTTGTCCGGCTCGCAAATTTACCTGATAGTCAATTTCAGCGTTTCTTCTGTCTGTATCAGACTGACGGTTCTGACTCATCAAAACTATTGGTGCTGTGTAAGCTGAAGCGAAGGAAAATACCAAGTTGAGTAGAATGAATGGTGACTCATCCCAATGGGGAACTCCTGGTGCTAAGTTCAAACCAACCCATCCTACTAAGACGGTGCTTTGGCAAATCAGAAATTTCCAAGAACCTACATGAGATGCTAGTTTATCAGCAAGGCGTTGACCTGGAGTTAATTCTGTTGTAATTTGTTGTGGCTGTGATTTTTGTTTAACTACTAGATTCATAATTTACCTCTTTGGGTGATTGCTGTCTGTGTTTTTCTTTATGCATTTAATTTATGGTGTTGCTCTGATAAATACAAATATTATTGCTTTTCAAATTGATAAATTAAATTGATTGATACAAATAACAGCTAAGAAGTACTGAGATGGTGGTTGAGCGATCGCTCTCCAACCACAGCTATTCGTGTAATATGAGTTAGCTTTGCCGTCTGGTAGTCATCGGAGGCGGAAAATTCATCAAATCTAAAATGGTATGACATCAAAAGATTGGATTCTCGTCAAACAACGCCTTACTCCGTACCTGTTTTTACTACCGGCTTTAGTTTTGTTGGTGTTAACCGTTTTTTGGCCTGCATTACAAGCCTTTTACCTCAGCTTTACCAGCTACGAAGATATTAGCCAACCGCCACAGTGGATAGGTTTTGCCAACTTCCTGCGTCTGTGGAAGGACGCAGTTTTTTGGAAAACTTTAGAAAACACTTTTCTTTATCTTGTGGGTGTAGTTCCAATTTTGGTTATCACTCCCCTAGGGTTAGCAATTTTAGTCAATCAAAAACTGCGTGGAGTCAGCTGGTTTAGAGCCGCATATTACACACCAGTAGTTATCTCAATGGTTGTTGCAGGTATAGCCTGGAAATGGTTGTATGCAGAAAACGGCTTACTCAATCAGTTGTTGAAAACTCTGGGGATTTTTCCAGAAGGAATTCCTTGGTTAACTAGTCCAGACAAAATTTTGGGGATTATACCAATTTCACTAGCCAGCGTGATGGCTGTGACTATTTGGAAGGGATTAGGCTACTACATGGTAATTTATTTAGCTGGGTTACAATCAATCCCTGCTGATGTGTATGAAGCCGCAGCCATTGATGGCTCAGATGGTATCCGCAAACATTGGGATATTACTATACCTTTAATGAGACCTTATCTAGCTTTAGTAGCGGTAATTTCGGCTATTTCTGCAACGAAAGTCTTTGAAGAAGTATATATTATGACTCAAGGCGGCCCACTCGATAGTTCAAAAACTATCGTTTATTATTTATACGAACAAGCCTTTAGTAATTTAGAAATTAGCTATGCTTGCACAATCGGATTGATATTATTTTTAATAATTTTGATGCTGTCAGTTTTACGCTTAACTCTTAATCAGCAAGGGGGAGATTCTATTGTCTAGAATCTAAGAAAAAATGAATTTAGATATCAATTGAATATATTGCTGATTTAGCAGAATCCTATCTAATTTATAAAATTTGAGATTCGACTAGCGTAGACGTAGCTCGTCGTAGACATCGCCTGTACAAGGTAGGATTATGGAAAGTGCGATCGCCACAAATCAACACAACGTCAGCATTAAGTCTATTTTAATCAGCAAAAAGCCTAATTACTTTCTCAAAAAGGCGTTTTGCTTTCTCATTTCGGTAGAATTAGCAAGTCAAAAGGCTTTTTGCTTTCTCAAAAAGGCGTTTTGCTTTCTCATTTCGGTAGAATTAGCAAGTCAAAAGGCTTTTTGCTTTCTCAAAAGGGCGTTTTGCTTTCTCATTTCGGTAGAATTAGCAAGTCAAAAGGCTTTTTGCTTTCTCAAAAAGGCGTTTTGCTTTCTCATTTCAGTAGAATTAGCAAACAAACGACAGTTAGTTTTCTCATGTCAGTATTTTACCCACTTCTGACAAGATAAGGGTGTAGCAAAAACCATTGCATATTTGCCAAAATTCTCTCAAGCTGATCAATACGGATATTTTTTAAAGTAAAGAATATTCACCGTATTGGATTTAAAGGTGTGCATTATGGCTCGGAGAAAAAGAACTTCCGTAGTATTAGAAAAAGCAGAGCGTCGTGCGGCTGGGATGAACTCAATTGATCCAAATTTAGATGTAGGTAACGGACTTACCCTGCCTAATTTTTCCAACCTAATTGAGACGATGCGAAGTAAAGAAAATGCCTACAACACTGCCCTTTCTAATCTAGATAAGTTATATAGTGAAATGCTCCAAACAGAGTGCGAGTTAGCAGACATGATAGAACATATGCTGATAGGAGTTGCAAGTCGATTTGGCAAAAGCAGTGTAGAGTATGGCATGGCGGGAGGCGTTCGTAAAAACCAGCGCAGCAAAAAATTGCGAGGTGAGTCGTCAATATCTAGTTCACAGCAACCGTCATTTATGGCTAATGTGGACGGTAACGGAAATGGAAAGAAACCAACAGCGACAAGTTAATAGTTAGTAGGGTGTGTTGTCGCAAAGTGCAACGCACCCTCAATAATGCCAAAAACTGTTGTACATGGCGATCGCAATTAGTCCGCAAATCACTTTTGTCTTACACTGCGCCAACTGCTAAGATGATCGTAGTTTCCCACAACCGTTCAATTTTAATAATTGACTCTAACTACAGATAGATGTAGTATTTTAATTAAATTGAAGGGGAGTAGCTACTGGCATAAATTTTAAAGTTTAAAGCCAGTCCATCTGAATCAACATACTGGTGATCAACCTGGTTCAGATGTCAAATCTTAAGTATTTGAAAGCGAGACCTTCACTAAGTTCACAAATAAGATGTGAGCTTGGTGAGGTCTTTTGGCTCTCTTCAAGCTCACATCGCTAAGAATTCTTCAGGAGCTTGAGAGAGTGTTAACAGCTTTTACCGCAGGTTTGTTATTAATTACCGTTTCTGAGCTTGGTGATAAAACTTTTTTTATTGCCGTGATTTTGGCCATGCACCATTCGCGGCGGTTAGTGTTTACTGGCGTAATAGCCGCCTTAGCAGCAATGACTATCATCTCAGTAGTATTTGGGCAAGCCGCATCTTTACTACCAAAAGTTTACATTCATTACGCCGAAATTGCTTTGTTTATTGCCTTCGGTATTAAGCTGTTATACGAGGCTAGTAAAATGCCTGCGGCTACTTGTAATCAGAACGTGGTAGAAGAAGCAGAAGCGGCTGTAAAACAAGCAGACTTACAACTACCGAAGCGAAAAACTCCTTGGGCAATTTTAACAGAAGCCTTCTTATTAACATTTATGGCAGAGTGGGGCGATCGCACACAAATTGCCACCATTGCTTTAGCGGCTGGCAATCATCCTATTGGGGTGACTACTGGAGCAATTTTAGGACATGGCATTTGTGCTGCGATCGCAGTTATCGGTGGTAAACTCATCGCCGGACGCATTTCTGAACGCCAACTCACCTTTATCGGTGGATGTTTATTTCTGATTTTTGGTGTGGTTGCTGCTGTAGAAGGAGCGTAAGGGAGCAGGTATCCCGCCCGGAACTAAAGGATAGTGTTGGCGAATTAACTAAAGCTTCAGCCTTAGAACATAACAGTTGAGCATTTGAGCTTCTGAGGTCGAAAGTTGAGCCTTTGAGGCTGAACGTTGAGGTTCTGAGGCTGACAGTTGAGCCTTTGAACACTCTCCTCAACGGGGGAAACTTAATCAAGCTCAACGTAATGAAAATATAGTTAGACTTTTAAAACAATTTAATTTTGACCCAGTACAACCGCCTAAAGATGTTGATGGAGTTTATGTTTATTCTTTAATTGAGTATGGAGTGGAAAAGCCGGAAGAAATTTTAAACATTTTTAGAGAAAAAGAGATTAAAAATGCTTTTTGGAGTGCTGATACTACGAATAATCTCTTGGGTTTCTACAAAGAAGTAGAAAAGTTTTGGCAGGTAAGGATTTAAAAGTTGATATTCAAAGATTGAGAATTGCTCTGCGATCAGAGTTAGAAGAATTTGGCGAAACATTTATTAAAGTTGCTAAAAAAAGTCGGGGTTTTGTTTTGTTGACATATAGCAAAGTGCTGAGTCTTGAAGATATTGACTTTTGTTCCTCCACCCAACCTTATTTTTAACATTTTGCCATTTTGGCATTTAATTAAAACTGGATTGTGCTAAGTTAAGTTAATTATGAATTACCAGCCATCATGGCTATATAAACTATTAAGATTTTTGATAGTTTATTAATTAGATTTGCCAATTTTTTTCATAATACAAGATTTACTGCCACTTTTAAGCAATTTTGATGGGTGAAAACCCGTCTTTTATTTTGATTACTGTTAGTAATATAGCCATAGCATCACTAAATCATTAGTGAAATTATTTTTTGTCTTCTTCTTTGCAGTTTTGTAGAACAAGCATTTTTATTTTAATGTAATTAATAATACCTTGTTGACGTAATATCAGCTTTTATAAGTTTTGAATACATCCTATAGGAAGATGCTTTGAAGCAAAATTCATGAGTAAATAAATGCGGGATGTTGTTATGCACTGGATTTATAGTCAGGTTTGGTGGTGAGCCAAACCTTTTTTCTTTTTGCAGTTATTAAAATAATTAGGTATAAATCGAGCGATTAAAAATGGTGGTTAATATAAGTTTAATTATGTTGATAAATTTCAATAAATTTATCTAGATTTAATATAAAAATGTTAACTAATAGCAGATAAAATATAGAAATTCTCAATTATTTGTAAACAACAAGACCTCCCAATCTTAGAGGTTGTTTGAAAAGTGGTTGGTTGTGATTTTTATTACCACCCCTTATAAAGGGGGGAAACTAGAAAATCCGGTTCCCTCACCTTTATAAGGGGAGGGTTAGGTGGGGTAAAAGAAGATTTTGATACATCAATCATGACTTTTCAAACATACTCTTAGAACACAAAGGTGCTCCGAATAATCCCAATAGTAATCGGGTCACTGTCTGGTGTATGACCGGGTTCTAAGATATGAATTATTCCTGGGGTAATGCTGATGTTATCTGTCACCTTGAAACGATAAAAAGCTTCGATTTGAGTAGTTGTTCCTGGCTGTTCACCCGCACGTCCTAAACCTGTGTTGAGAAAATCAGGGACATTATTACCGACAGGTAAAGTACTACTAGTGATTTTTGGTGGTTGTCCGACATATATACCGCCTAAATTCCCTTCAGCAAATAAATCAGGGAAATTCAAAAATACCATGTAGTTTGTCGTTTCCACATTGCCCGATCGCCCAGGAATAGACGATTTAGTATAACCACCCCATGCACCTAAAGTGACGCGAGGCGAAACTTGCCAGCTAACAGTACCACCATAAGCATTGGTTTGTAACGGTGCTGACTTACCGTTATTATCAGCAGTTAAACATTCATCGCCAACAAAAGTTAGCAAACAACCATCAGAAGCATAATTATTGACGTAGTACAAACTCAGATCAACAGCATCAATCGGTGTTAATAACAATTGCACAGCTGTAGTCGTAGTACCATCAAACAAGCCATTGCGTTGACTAGGATTTCCAGGAGTGTAACTAGTATACAAAGCTTGTAAACTAGCGCGTTTCGCAAACTGCCAATCTACTGCCAGTCCACCATGACCAAAGCCGATATTTAAAATCGGGTTTCTTTGCGCTAACAGAGATAAAGGCCCTGTTGCTGCACTCTCGACTCGAACTGGGCCACGGAAAGCGTTTGTCATATTTACGCCTTCTGTTCCCACCATGACAGCTAATTTGTCAGTGACTAACCAGCGATAATTCAAGTCAGTGATGATTAATTTACTATCTGTAGGATATTCGTAGCTGAGGCCAACATCATTACTGAATCTAGGCTTTGTGCTACCATCAGCGGCGACAAACCCTGTAAATAAGTAACTGCGTGGGGTTAGTTGACTAGTTAAACTCAAGTAAGAAAAGGAGATGACGTTAATATTTGTACCATTATCATCTGTATCTTTTATGCCATCTCTGGGATTAATATCAGCACGGTTGGCAGTCCGTCCTTGAACACCAGCAATTAGCAGTCCGTTAAGTTTAGTTGTGGCAGAAAATTGGTTGGCTTGAAGTTCAGCGCTGCGTGCTTCTAAGCTATCTACTCGTCCCCGCAAAGTTGCTAATTCGCTGCTAAATTCTGTTTGTAAGCGTTGGATGGTGGCTAAATCTGCACGAGTTACTAGTTCTGTACTCGCAGCTGCGATAATTTGGTTGATTTTGTCTAAGCAAGCATTCATACCTGCGGCAAATTCATACCTAGTGACAGCGCGATCGCCACGAAATAAATTATTAGGATAGCCAGCAATGCAGTTATAGCGTTCTACTAAAGATTGTAGAGCCTCAAAAGCCCAATCTCTAGGTTGGACATCATTAAGTTGTGAAACCGACGTGACTTGTGCCATCGGTTCAGTATTTTCTGTTACACCCTGTTCTATAGTAGCGGTAGAAAATATCGGGTAATCGCTGTTGTCTAAATTTAGACTTTGTTCTTTATCTGTATTTGTATAATTCTGGGCGGATGCTATTTGTGATCCGCCATATAATCCCGCAACCACGAAAGCAGCGATAATCCAGAATTTCAGATGATTGTAGCGAATCACGTTAACTTTCAACTTTTTACACTCTACATACAACACTGAAGTAAGAGTGTAAGCAAAATTATCAGGTTCGGCATGAGAAATTTTACCGAGGTTGTACTAAATTAGACGAAAATAATTCTGGGCAATCAGAGAAAACGCGAGTATAAAAGTAAAACAGCCTCATCCCACCTCCTAGATTGACCGAGAAGCAATATGGCACATCACTCGCGCAAGCTATCGCTAAAATTTTTTAGACGCAATCAAACCTCCACGGATGTAGAAGAAAAAACGCCACGAAAGGGAGGTTTACTGTCATCAACAGTAGCGATTACTGTTTTATTTAGTAGTGCTGGGTTAATTTTTGTGTTTGCTTGGATTAGTTGGCTGTTTATCTTCAATCCCGAAAAGATAGTTTGGCTGAATAAGTTTTTACCAGAATGGGCGCAAATTCCCTTCGGTTATAGCGAACACCCCCATACCTTACGAGAAATTCAAGCCAGCTTGCGAGAACAAAAACAAAAATTTGGGGAGACTCTGGCTTTAGATAAAGAGGAAAACTCATTTGTATTGCCAGTTTTTCAACAACGCACCAATTGTCAGTCTAATTGTCAACAACTGGTAGCACTGCGGGTTTATCAACTAGCAAAAGACTCAGAGTTTCAATCACAACCAGAAAAATACTATCGTCTAGCTACGCAACTATCCGTCAGTGGGCTAGAAAAATCCTTTGTCGAAGGGACACCAGAGAACGATGATACTACCACTTTCTTACCTCTAACCACAATCAAAGGTTTTGAAGGAGAGACACCAGCATCGGGAGTTTGGTTTAATTTGCAAGGGCAGTATAAACGAGGCACAGATGCGATCGCCTATGGCCAGATTTTGTACTACAATCCAGTACGTTCTAACTTATTACAACTTCTGTCTTGGAAAAGTTCTAACGGTCAAGTACCGAAATGGCAGCAAGTTACTGGTAGCGATGCTCAAGAATTAATTATTGATCAAACAGTAGGTTTAGAACCACAGTTACGCATTTACCAAGTTAAACCTACCAAACTGTACCTCAACCCAATTCAGCTAGATAAAATTTTGCTTAAACCACCAGCAATCAAAGATACTGCTTACCAAAGTGCTTTATCAATTGCCCGTAGCGGTTTGTGGACACCAGCTTTAAAATCTTTAAAATCTATTCAAAAACAACGCAAAAATGCTTTCCCAGCAGCAGCACAAGCCCAAATTGATTTAATTCGCTTACATGCAGAAATCACTCAAGCGCAAGCTGAAAAAAGTTGGGCGAGTCCCAGTGAACAAGTCTTAGCAGATTTGATTGACGGTCGCTGGGACAAAGCTTTAAAAGTATTTCAAGCATCATCCCAGAATGTACAAGAAATTTCTATCCTTCTCAAAGCAGACAAAGGCAAGTTGTGGAAACGTGTAGCAGCAGCATTGGAAGTTAATCCACAACAGCCAGAGGTACTATCCTGGGCAGCTTTAATCATAGCAGTTCAACAAGGAGAAGAAAGCGCTAATTCCTGGCTAGAGAAACAGCCAAAAATGAGCAAAGCTATCCTTGCAGATATTCAAGATTTGCTAAAGCGGTTAAAGCATAATTCGGCAAAGTCTTAAATTTCAACTAATGCCAAAATACCTCACAAATATAGATTTAAATCATTCGTGAATTACAAGATAACCGACTTCTTGAAGAAGTCGGTTATCTGAGTCTTCCAATTTCTACAAATTAAATAGGATTGCTATATAAATATAATTTTATTAGATAATGTTCCTTGCTTAAATTTAATTAAATTATATAGTAATGTAGTTCAGGAAAAGCTAAAGCTTTTTGTGAAAAACAATTTTTTGACAAACCACAAAGGACGCAAAGGGCGCAAAGAGAGAAATAAATGCTTAACTGAACCGTATTGATTTATGTTTCACAATGTTTTTCAATTCCTAATAGGGATTAGTTGAAATTTCAATCTTCATGTTACAATTTTAAAAGAAAACGTTAAACTGTTTCAATCCCTAATAGGGACTAATTAAATTCTCCAATGCTACCTGCAAATCTTTCGTCAACGTACTCGCTGCTTGTCTAGCTGCATGACGATTATTTTGCGACTTTTCCCAGCGTTCGGTTACAGAAAGTGGCTCTCCTACAGTAATTTGCACTTGGCGCAAACCTAAGCGTGGTCTTCCAGGTAGTGTTGAGTCTTTAATTCGAGTCAGCATATCATACATAAGTAAGGCTGTCTCGGCGAACCTTTCGCTGGTGGGTTGTTCTTTTAGATAGGTTTCGGTGACGGCGACAAAACTTTCCACTATCCGCATATGTTGCATTCGCAAGTCTGCTTCTTCTGCAATCCAATCTGCTAGTCCGCGTTTCAAGGGTGGTAGTGTATTGATATCTGGAATGTCTTCGCGGTAAATGTAATTCCAACCTGCATCTTCTAAACGCCGACAGCGGTCGATAAAGTTTCCCTGTGCTTGGATATCAAAATATTGTTCGGCAACTTTTAAGCCTGTATCTAATAAACGATGTAGTCTGGTAATTAATGTTTGATTGGGTATTTGTGGTAAGTCTTGATGATAAAAGCGGCGATAAAATTCTTCCATCTCGGTAATGAGATATTCACCTAGTCGACAAATGCGTTGATGATAAATTTTCGCTGAGTTGTCACTTGCAGACTGAGAAATTGGCTGTACTGCTAAACCGCTATCAGCTTCTAGTTTACTCAATAACCAATCTATTTTTGACCAAGGTGGCTGAATATAACGATACTGAATAGCAACTGGTACGATTAATACTGTTTCAGTACGATCGCTTTTTTGCAAGTCTTCCACACACCAAAAACCTAATTGTGCAACACCTGGTTCTAAGAGGCTCACTATGCCACTATGACCATTAGTACCACCTTCCGGTGCAACAGCGATCGGCATTTTACCATTGGCAAATAAATCTCGCGCTGTTTGAATAGCCAGCCTGTCAATTCGTCTCCCACGCCGCACTGGAATACCGCCAACACGAGAAAATAACCAACCTAGCCAGTTTCCCGCCCATAGTGTCATACCTCGCTCATAAATAAAGTAACTATGGAGTGGTTGCTGTAACTTGATATCGTGCTGACGCGCTGCTTTGGGAACAAGGCGCGAAAGCAAATACAGCATACAAAGAGGGTCTTCTACTTCCGGGTGGCGAAATGCTATCAAAAAGCGGATTTTGCCTGCTTGGAATTGTTGATAAAGTTCGGCTAATATCTCTGCGTTCTTGGCTTCAATTTTGACAACACCAGCAGTTAACCAAGGTCGAGTCCGAAAACGTAAAATAAATGGCAAAAACCACCGCATCATCTGGAGTGCCAGCGGGTTAAACTTTTGGGGAATAAATTTTAATGGTGGTTGAGTAGAGTGTATCGATTTAGGCAAGCTGCTCTCCAGATGGTGTTTCTTGCGATTGTACAATATGAATTTTAGGTTGTGCCTTGGGCGATCGCGCAAATCTCTTAGTTGACAAACCTAACTGCGATGTCTACAACCACAGTTTATAATCCACTATCAACAGCAGTGAAGAAGCTCATGTCTAAAAAGCAGTTTCCCAATTATCCGTTTAATTCCCAAAATCCTCACTCAGATAAATGGCAAGAAAGAACAACACAAGTAGCTTATCGCTTCAACCGCCAGTATCAAAATCAAACTTTTGAATTGCCACAAGAAGTACAATCTATGCCAATATATCAAGAATGGCAGGCTGGTTTATTGTCTGGAAGGACTGTTTCGCCTTTTTGGGAAATTGCTCAACCTCAGAAAAATCAACATTGTTTGGATATTGGTTGCGGTGTCAGCTTTTTGATTTATCCTTGGCGAGATTGGCAAGCATTTTTTTATGGACAAGAAATCAGTAATATAGCGCGAGATACTCTCAATTCTCGTGGTTCTCAACTGAATTCCAAGCTATTCAAAGGTGTAGAGTTAGGTGCGGCGCATCATTTAAATTATTCCTTAAATCAGTTTGATTTGGCGATCGCTACTGGATTTAGTTGCTATTATCCTTTGGAATACTGGAATACTGTTTTGGGAGAAGTTAAACGAGTGTTAAAATCCGGGGGACATTTTGTATTTGACATCCTCAACCCAGAACAGCCTCTAGCAGAAGATTGGGCAGTGTTAGAAACTTATTTAGGTGCAGAAGTATTTTTAGAACCTCTGGCTGAGTGGGAAAAGATGATAAAAGCTGCTGGTGGTAAAGTAGTTGCACAGCACTCAGGAGAATTATTTGAGTTATATAAAGTGCGGTTTTGAAGCGATATTCCAGTAAAATAGTTGAGTTATGTGAATTATTTGCATTGAAGACGGGAAATTGGGTGAGTCGAACTGCAATGTGCCGCGCTTTACAAAAATTGGGATTAAATCGTCAAAAAACACATTGCGGAGTAGCCAAGCAGCAACTCCAAGAGTCCAAAACCTGAGAGCAGAATACTGGGAAAAAGTCAGAAATCTAGAGCCAGAAAATTTAGTATTTCTAGATGAGGCAGGAGTAATACTGGGTCTGACAAGAACCCATGCACGTTCACAAATGGGAACAAGAGTATATGAACTAAAACCATTTTATCGCGGTGCAAAGGTGACAGTAATTGGAGCCATTAGTATGAAAAAAGTGGTGGCATTAATCACAATGAATAACTCAATGGATAGTCAAGCATTTGATGTATTTATTGAGAAATTTTTAGTGCCTCAATTGTGGTCAGGCGCAGTAGTAGTTATGGATAATTTACCATTGTCGCCCCTTGAACTTATTGGGTGAGACAAGGTTGGTTAAAAGCCAAAAAGCGTTGTACCAGTTGTTATCAAGTCAAAAGTCGGGATTTAAAACAGTTTTTCAATAATCCTCCACAGTCAATCAGGCATCGGATTGCAGCGATAGATCCGCAGGTGGTGAGGTATTTGGTGGGGTAGACATTTTGTAGTAAAACCGATGGTTATGATGGCGGTCAAACTTCTGGTTGGGTGTCTGTTGTGGACGACTGGTAAATTTGACGCAATTGTGAAACATTACTGGATGTTTCTATCCCTGACAAGATATCTTCCAGCACACTTACATCTTGGATAGATTCGATTTCAGGTAATAAGTTTTGCCCTTCAGAGCCAAATTTGAGTTTTAATCCCAAAGATATACCCTTTAATAAAGCTTCAAGCTTACCTTTTTGAATACCAAATCGTTCAAAAGAAGTAACATACTGCATACGTTGCTCTGCCTCCAATTGCTCTACTTCGTGCTGAAACTCTCGTTCTAAATCTAATGGTAGCGTCAGCATCCAATCTATAAATGCTAACAAGTTTAGAACATCTTCGCGTTCAAACCCCTGCTCATAAAGTCGCCGCACCAAAACTAATTTCTGCTGTTTACGCTCAACGCGATTATTCCGTGTCTCAATCGCTTTTAGATGTGCCATTACTACTGTAGCAAACGGGTTACGACTAGACTCAAGCTCAGACAACCTTTGGCTGTAGTCTACCAACTTGATCACGGGGAATTGGAAATTTACGCTACACTCAAACAACTCGTAACCAAACTGCGAGGGTCGCCAGTTGACACGCTCATCACCCAAAATCGCCAAGGATGCTACTGAGCGCTTATATCTATCATATATGCGATAGTTGTAGGTGTACATCCTTCTCGGAAGGTCAGAGTCTTCCTGAGCCTGAATTTCCAGATGTATCAGTACCCAGTTTTCTTCACCGTTCTTGAGATATATTTTTACCAACTTATCTGCCAAATGCTTCCCCAGTTCAGCATCACGAACCACCTGTTCTAATTCCTTATCTAAGAACTCTGGTTCTTTTGTCCAATCTATTTGCTCATAGGCTTGGGGGAAGAAAAACAGCATGAAGTCTTGAAAATACAGTTGTAGTATCTGCTTCCAAGGCGAATCATATTCAGTCTGGGGATTTTCATTTATCATCTTTGAAACGCTAGAAATTAAAGCACAAATATAGTACATTAATACTATACAGTGAGCAAATGAATTCTATGCAACAAGTAATTAAACAAATTAAAGAACGTAGAAAAGTTCAACTCCAACGAAAAGATATTAAATACGAACTTTGGCGTTTAGATGATACTGAATTTAGGAAGCTGAGACGAAAAAGTCTTCCCATCAAAGAAGATTCTATGTTTTATATTAATTTTTATTTATCAGAACGAGATAATAAAAATCAGCCTAAGAGGATGTCTGAAAAGTTTTAGACAGGTAATGTTCATCACACAAGTTGCTTTAACATTAAACGAATCATTGCAACGTAAATAAAAGCCTCTGTCGTTTCAGGTAAAATCTCATAGTCTTTACTTAGTCTACGAGACCAATTGAACCAACCAAAAGTTCTTTCAACCAACCACCGTTTTGGAAGAACAACAAAACCCTTCTGTTCTTCAGAGCGTGTAACAACGCTCCATAGCCAGCGATAAACATCCATCACCCAGTGCGTGAAATCTTGACCGCGATAGCCACCATCAACCCAAATCTGAATTAATCTACCCATGCGATCGCGTATTTGATTAAGCTTTGATAGAGCTTGTTTTGCGCCCGCTTGCTCACTTACTTTTATCGGCTGTGATTACCACAACAATAAGCAAGCCCAAGGTATCAATGATTATGTGCCGTTTACGTCCTTTAATTTTTTTACCTGCATCGAAGCCGACATCTTTTGAGACCATCGTTCCGGTTTCAACTGTTTGGCTATCCATAATCGCCTCAGATGGCGATTGTTCCCGGTTTTGGCTTACACGTACCCACAAGCGTAACCGAAGAGTGAATTTCCTGCCATGTTTCATCTTTTCGCCATTGTCGAAAGTAATGATACACAGTTTTCCACTTAGGAAAATCATTTGGTAGCATTCGCCACGCGCAACCTGCACACAAGATGTACAAGATTGCGTTAACGATCGCCTCCATATCGACACTACGTTTTCGACCTCCAGTTTTTGGCGCAGGAATGATATCGTGTCCGGTGAAAGACTTATCATTAAGGCAGCTTCAGGTGCAGAGGAGCAGAGGAGCAGGGGAGCAGAGGGGAGGGGTTTTTGGGTTCTCTGCATAGATTCGGGAATTATAACTAATTACCCGGACATGATATGAGTCCTGATAGCAGTTCCCACTGCTGGGAGGTCATATTACTTGGGTACGATGGATTCATGGCTCTCGTAACTCTGTCATACTTAAGTATTTTTTCTACTGACAGGATACCGTTACGTGGGCTTTCTTACTTTTCAGACATCCTCTAAGGTGGGCATCGCCCACCACAAGTCTCTACACCTTAAACTTCTCTGTAATTCGCTTCATCGCCTCTTCGACATTTTCGCGGCTGTTGAATGCAGAAATGCGGAAGTAGCCTTCACCCGCAGCACCAAAACCAGAACCAGGTGTTCCGACAACATTGCAAGTATGCAGCAATTTATCGAAGAAATCCCAACTCGATAGTCCGTTGGGAGTTTTTACCCAAACGTAAGGCGCATTCACACCACCATACACAGCCAGTCCGGCTGCTGTGAGTTGTTCTCGAATAATTTTGGCATTTTCTAAATATAAACTAACTAATGCCTTAATTTGTGCTTGTCCATCTGCAAAATAAACGGCTTCTGCACCCCGTTGCACAATGTAAGACACACCGTTGAACTTGGTAGACTGGCGGCGGTTCCACAGTTTCCACAGTTCTACATCAGAACCGTCGGCGGCTTTGGCTTTTAAGGTTTTGGGTACAACAGTTAAAGCGCAACGAGTTCCCGTAAAACCAGCATTCTTAGAAAAAGAACGAAATTCGATCGCACAATCTCTTGCACCTGCAATTTCATAGATAGAATGAGGTAATGTCGAGTCTGTAATATACGCTTCGTAAGCAGCATCAAAGAAAATAATTGAACCGTTAGCTATGGCGTAGTCTACCCAAGCTTGGAGATGTTCTTTAGTTGCAGTTGCACCAGTAGGGTTATTGGGAAAGCACAGATAAATTAAATCAACTTTTTGGCTAGGAATTTCCGCAGTAAAGTTATTTTCGGCGGTAACTGGCAGATATACTAAACCTTCAAATTCACCTTTTTCATTAGCTGAACCTGTGTGTCCTGCCATCACATTCGTATCTACATATACAGGATACACTGGGTCTGTAACAGCGATGACGTTGTTGTTACCAAAAATATCGAGAATATTACCTGTGTCGCATTTGGAACCATCAGAAATAAAGATTTCGTCAGTATCGATTTCTGCGCCGCGTGCTTGGAAATCTTGAGTTGCAATTTTTTCCCTTAACCAAGCATAACCTTGTTCTGGCCCGTAGCCTTTAAAAGTTGCGCGATCGCCCATTTCTTCCACAGCTTTAATCATTGCTGTGCGGCAAGCTTCTGGTAGCGGTTCGGTAACATCGCCAATTCCCAAACGAATGATTTTGGCATCAGGGTTAGCTTCTGCAAAGGCATTTACTCGCCGTGCAATTTCCGGGAACAGATAACCAGCTTTGAGCTTGAGGTAGTTGTCGTTAATCGTTGCCATAATAGCTAGTGAAATACGCACTACAACAGCTTACAGCTAATTGTTCTTGGCGATATCGTTCTTTTATCACCCGATTACCTGTTCATGAACAGTAAGCTCACCAGTCTGAAATAGCTTCTGTACTATGGCGCGAGAAGCACATAAGCCGTCTACTAATAGCGTACTCAATCACTGCTTAAGCAAGCTGATATTCTAAAAATTTTCTTCAGAATTTTTGCTTAGAGTTAAGATGACAGTTTCAAACATTACTCATCTTCAGCATAATTAAACATTAAAACAAATTTTTGTTTAGGTAGTACCAACATAGGTAGATAAATAGAATGATCATCCCATCCTTTAATTTTTTCTCCTTTTTGATATTTTGAATAAAATGGCGGATTGTTTATTTTTACTTTCAGTAAGATAAAGAGACGGATGAATACAAGATAAATAACTTATGGATATATGAGATGTTCCTTTGAGAAGTCGAAGAAAAGCCGCACCGTGCAAAAATTCTAAATCATTAATGCTCATGGAAGTGTTGGCATTAGTTCTATAGTATGTATTATAATATACTTTGTTAATATAGTATTGTTGTAACAGGAAAATAAATTATTTTGACATTGCTGAATGATAATCCTCTTTAGTTGCTCGTCAAAAACAATTAGATTTATTTTTATACGCAAAAAAGCGATCGCTTCTTAATAAAAACAAGATGCGATCGCTTTGTTAAACTATATGACAGATGTCTAGCCTATCTTTAAATTACTAAACATCCTGCTCACTTAACTCGCGGGTGATGTGGTCAAAAGGTTCATCCACAAAAGCAGCATTCACCACGCCTGCTGCTGCTACTTGTTCCTTGACCAAATCTTTCATCAACTGGACACCGCGAACTGTCGGCCCAATAGGTACACTTAGAGAATTGTAAGTTTCTCTCAACCCTTGGAGTACGCGCTCATCCAATACGTTTGTGTTACCAGCAACTAGCGCATAAGTAGCGTAGCGTAGGTAATAGTCCATATCACGCAGACAAGCCGCATAACGACGAGTTGTATAGGCATTTCCACCAGGACGAATCAATTCTGGTAGTTCTTCAAATAACTTAGCACCAGCCTGCTTGACAATAGAAGCAGCATTTGAATTGATAGCAGCCGCAGCTTGCACCCGTGCTGTACCACTTTCAAAATAAGATTTCAGACTATCGATCGCGTTCCGGTCAAAATAACGTCCAGCTACGTCATAATTCTTAATTAAACTTGTGACTGCATCGCGCATTCCTTTTCTCCCAATCGTTGCTATCTATGGTTTGATATTTATTTGGCTGCACTTACGCACCAGTAAATTTTTGTGCTATTTAAATTAAGTTCGGCACAAAAACAATCTATCCGCTACTTAAGGATTCTATGCCAAAGTTGTCCCCGATGAAATGAACTTTCCAGTTTTGTACAGATGATGCGCGAAAGGTTAATATAACCTGTAATCCAGAGAATCTGTAACAAAAACTACATAATTCTCTAATCTCAAATCTTTACGATAATCCAGGTGTGTCACAACTTGGTTCGGATCAGTAGGGTTAAGATGCTTTGGCAGATTCTGGTTTTACAATAGGAAATTGGCAGAGAAGGAGTAACAATGACAACCCCACAAGAAGTCTTGAAATTGATCCAAGACCAAAACATTCAGATGATTGATCTGAAATTCATCGATACACCAGGAACATGGCAGCATTTAACCGTGTACCACAACCAAATCGATGAAAGTTCATTCTCTGATGGCGTGCCTTTCGACGGTTCCAGCATTCGGGGTTGGAAAGGTATCGAAGAATCAGACATGACAATGGTGTTAGATCCAAACACAGCTTGGATTGACCCATTCATGCAAGAGCCAACACTCAGCATAATTTGTAGCATCAAAGAACCTCGCACAGGCGAATGGTACAGCCGTTGCCCGCGTGTGATTGCCCAAAAAGCTATAGACTATCTAGTTTCTACTGGTATTGGTGACACAGCTTTCTTTGGCCCAGAAGCTGAATTCTTCATTTTTGATGATGTCCGCTTTGACCAAACCGCCAACTCCGGCTACTACTACGTAGATTCTGTAGAAGGTCGTTGGAATTCTGGTAGAGAAGAAGGCCCCAACCTGGGTTACAAACCACGCTTCAAAGAAGGTTACTTCCCAGTTTCGCCAACAGATAGTTTCCAAGACATTCGAACAGAAATGTTACTCACAATGGCGAAGTGCGGAGTCCCCATTGAAAAGCAACACCATGAAGTAGCAACTGGTGGTCAGTGCGAACTCGGTTTCCGCTTTGGTAAGTTGATTGAAGCGGCTGACTGGCTGATGACTTACAAATACGTTATTAAGAACGTTGCTAAGAAATACGGCAAAACTGTCACCTTCATGCCTAAGCCATTATTTGGTGACAACGGTTCTGGGATGCACACTCACCAGTCCATCTGGAAAGATGGCAAGCCTCTATTTGCAGGCAATAAGTATGCTGGTTTGAGTGAAACAGCCTTACATTACATTGGTGGTATTCTGAAACACGCACCAGCACTGTTAGGTATTACCAACCCTACAACCAACTCCTACAAGCGTCTAGTACCAGGTTATGAAGCACCTGTCAACTTAGCTTATTCCCAAGGTAACCGTTCTGCTTCTGTACGTATTCCGCTCTCTGGCACTAACCCCAAAGCTAAACGCCTAGAGTTCCGTTGTCCAGATGCTACTTCTAACCCTTACTTGGCATTTGCAGCCATGCTTTGTGCTGGTTTGGATGGCATTAAGAACAAAATTGATCCTGGTGAGCCTTTAGATAAAAATATCTATGAACTTTCTCCAGAAGAACTGGCGAAGGTTCCTTCTACTCCAGGTTCTCTAGATAAAGCATTAGCAGCCTTAGAGAATGATCACGCTTTCTTGACCGAAACAGGCGTGTTCACCGAAGATTTCATTCAAAATTGGATTGACTACAAACTGGCTAATGAAGTTGAGCAGTTGCAGTTGCGTCCTCATCCTTATGAGTTTTATCTCTATTACGACTGCTAATTACAACTATTATTGATTTTTAGGCCACCCCTTAAGGGTGGCTTTTTTTATATAACAACAGCCAAGACGGTTAAGACATGAACAGATAATATAACTTTAACATCACATGACTTTTAAGCCTGTCACCTATCACCTGTCCCCTGCTTTTAACCTAACTCATTGCAGCGTGACTGCTTCCATAAATCGTGCGTGTAGTTTGGTCTATCTTGCCTTGAATGGGATTCCAATAATGGGATACTTCTTCAGGAAGACCGAGTTCTTGTGCAGAACGCATCAGCATGGATTGTTGACGGTTTTTAACTTGCTGATATTGACGCACCATTAATGCACGAGATTTTTCTTGAATAGACATACTTCAGTCCCCCTAAGGTTTTAGTTATATATTTTTAGCTGGTTATTCCTTTCATTTATTAATATAGCAAAAATTCTGTAGCTTAAGTTACAGTTTTGATTTTTATGCTCAAAAAAAAATAAATCTTAATGTTGTCAGGGCTGTAATGAGTATTATTGCGTGAATGATCTTTGTAAAAGTCAGGAATTGCTGATATTTTGGCTCAGATTCACCTTTGTGGAAAACAATCATTCCAGTTTCCGGCAAGTAATGAAAATCTGAGATAGCATCAAAAATAACAGTTAATAAATCTTCATACTATGGCAGTTACTTACCCACGGAAATTCCAGGATAGTCTAGGTGCGAGAGATATCTTAAAACGCGTAGTTAGCGATCGCGAACTGCATCTCATTACCCTCAATCGCTATCGCTACAGCGAACAGCGCAGTTGCAAAGACCTAACAGAGGTAATTGAAAAACTCAACGGACAGCCACGAGAACTGATCCAAGATTTGTCTCATCACATCTGTGATGAAGCTCGTCATGCCATGTGGCTAACTGATTTGTTAATAGAACTGGGAGCCAATGTCGGAAATCCCCCTGGAATGACTTATATTGATGAATTTGATCGCTTGCTTGACAAAGATACTTACGAAGCCAACGGTAATTTAGAAGATGGTATTATTGCCGCCTTGGCAGCAATCAACATCACCGAAAAACGTGGTTGTGAGTATTTTTCTGCCCACATTTATGCCCTCAAGCAAGCACCACAAACAGCAGAGAATATCAAAATCCGCGAAACCATCGAAAAAATCCTGCCAGAAGAAGCCGGACACGTCCGTTGGGGGAATCGCTGGTTAGCACAAATAGCCGATAGAAGTCCAGAACATCGGCAAAAAGTCGAGCAAGCCAAGCGTAAATATGCGGCAATTGAACAGGCCGCCTACGAATCAGGTATGGATATTACTTTAGGTGCAGAACTGCGACGAGTTACAAGGCTGGTGGAAGTAGCAAATACTATGCCTTTGTGGGAACGTCCCCAATACTTGATGGAACGCTTACCGCAAGCTTTACTAGCACCTGAATTGCAATTTATAAGAATTCAAGCAGCACAAAAAGCTTGGCAGCGCAACCCACAAGAATTTATGGAGAAGTTTGTGCCAATGTTCATCAACGGCATTAACAAGAACGGGATAGCAAAAGAGAAAACTAACGTTTAAATAAGTAGGGGTGAACAGCTGTTCGCCCTTGACTGGCTATTCCAAGGGTGGCAAATTATTCGGGTCAATACCTTGAGATGCTAAGTAAGCTATCAATTTTTCTTTTTCCTGGCGTTCTTGTTCAGCGCGTTTGCGTTCTTGTTCAGCGCGTTTGCGTTCTTGTTCAGCGCGTTTGCGTTCTTGTTCAGCGCGTTGGTGTTCTTGTTCAATTTGTTCCACAGCCCACGGTAACAAATTACCTTCTGTATCCCACCAGCGCAACCAATAACCAGTTCGAGCTTCTTTCGTACCTTGCCAAGTTCCCAAAAATAAACCCATTGATTCTACGAAATGACGACCATTTTCGTCCGGTAGCTGCAACTCATAGCGTTGATTTTTCAGTTGATAAAATTCCAATAAACCACCATCTGGTTCAAAAATTATATAGATGGGAACCTGCAAAATTTGCTCGTAGAAAAACCATCTTCCTGGCGGGTAAGTGCGCTTGACGGAATATTCGCCGCCTTCGGTGTTGGATAAAAATTCCATCACGATCGCCGGCACATCACCTTCTAAATTAGGAGTATAACTTTTGCGATCGCTCAGAACTTGATTAACTGTTGGAACATAAACCCAGTCGGGCGCTTTTAAAATCAATTGCCCATTGACAGTTGCACAAAGACCAAAATTTGAGGCTATTAACATCTGTGGTTGGATGAACCCACTAATTTCTAGGCTTTCACGCAAAGCACCAGCCAAAATTGGCTGATTGGTATTCTCCACAGGTTCATCCTCTAATTGATAATCATCGGGCAACGCTTCCCAAGAGATTACCATTTCAGTTAGCAATTTAGCTTCACCCAGTTGGGTTGCCATAAACACAGCATCAATATTAGTTTCTTCTTATGTTATCGCTCCCTGCACAAGTATGACGCGATCGCTGGTATCTATGGCTAGATGCAAATTTAAAAAATATTTGAATGAGATGCCCTTGATTATTGAAGTGTACAGTCTCAACAAAATTCTGAAAACAGAAAAGATAATCTGAGTCAAGGAATAGGTGATGTTATGGATAAGTCAGTTTGCTTGAGTTTGTCAACGCAAAGATGCAAGCAAGTTCTAGAAAAAGAGTTTAAGGATGAAATACTGAAAAAATGTTAAATTTCTTTGGGGATAAAATGTCGTGTGGCTGCCAAAGTCTTAATAACACTTTGATTGTTATTAGATACTTTTTTCGCAAGCTGATTTTAGCCTTGAACAATTTTTAACCAACAGGAAAAGCATTGTTGAGAGATTCAATTAAATCTCTGCGTCCACTACCACGATGAGGTGTAGGATTTTCAGGCTCATTTGGTTTAGGTTTAGCTTTAGGCTTTGCCGAAAACAACATTTGTACTCCTGTCTCATGGATTAGTGTATGTGAGCGATTTAACTTTGCTGAACCGTTAACAACCAAAGAACTGAACATCAAACTAGAAACTAAAAGTGAAAATGTAACACGCATAGCAGATATTTATTGTGAACTCTAATATCTACTGCTACTTAGTTTCTGAATGTGTATCCGGAAAATTTGGCAAATAGTATTCTGTTTGACAGAAAGAAATTTAGTTTAACGTTAAGTCTACATTCCGCAGATAGAACAACAGAATTTGCACAAAGCAATTTTTGCTACTATCGTCACTAATTTTCAAAAGATGTAGCAGATATACGCGTAGCTGCTGATATTCATGTAAGCAGAGAAACTATTTATCTTTAGTTTTTAATAAACTTTTTAGTGCTTTTGCCAGAAACTGATACTGCTCTAAAGTATTGTAAATCTGTGCTGAAATCCTGATGAGCATTCCAGGTGATTCCTGCCAAGGAACCACTTGTACTTGAATGCCAAATTGATCATACAATTCATCATGTAGCCACATATAACCACGATTTTCTAAGCTTACAGGCATTGGTACAACAGCCATTGAACCAATCATCTGTTCTGGACAAGGTGGTTGTACTTGTAGCGCTGTACAAAGTAGCTGTCTTGCCTGTAAAACTAACTGATGATTTCGCTGCATTAACTCTAGCCAACCACCAGGTAACAGAGAACTCATAAAAGCGATCGCTTCCGGTACGCACATATAAGCTGTAGAATCGTCTGTACCTGTCCAGTCAAATTCTAATTGAAAGCGGGTTTTATCAGTGCGTAGAGAATTAGCGCCGTGACTAATTGTTAGAGGATGAATTTCTGGTTGTTTATCCCGCCGCACATACAAAAATGCTGCACCTTTAGGCGCAGAAAGCCATTTATGGCAATTCCCGCTATAGTAAGTTGCACCAATCTCTTGCATATTTAACGGTATCATCCCTAGTGCATGAGCGCCATCTATTAATGTTTCTATACCCCGCGCTTGCAACTCCTTCACTAGCTGATGGATAGGAAAGATTAATCCTGTCTGGCTAGTTATATGATCTAGTAATGCTAATCGTGTTTTAGATGAAACTTTCTCTAATACTGCTGCAATTATTTGCTGTGGCGACTCTAACGGGAAAGGAATTTTTGCCACGACTATCCGCGCTCCAGTACAATTAGCGATAAAATTTAAAGCATTGCGGCAAGCGTTGTACTCGTGGTTAGTAGTCAGAATTTCGTCATCTGAGGAAAAAGTCAGAGAACGCAACACTGAATTTACACCAGTTGTAGCATTCGGGACAAATACTAAATCTTGGGCATCAGTATTAATAAAAGCTGCCAACTTGCTTCTGGCATTGTCTAACAGTGGTTCCCACTTTTTCCCAAAAAAATTTACTGGGTCTTGTTCCAACTGCGATCGCAAATTTTGCTGCACCGCCAACACAGCTTTTGGACAAGCGCCATAAGAACCATGATTAAGAAACACTACATTGGTATCAAGTGACCATAACTCTTGATAAGATGAAGGTTGAAGTTTGAAATTTAACTTTTTATCCTTCATAGTTTTTAAAACTCCCCAGACTGGATTCGAACCAGTGACCAATCGATTAACAGTCGATCGCTCTACCGCTGAGCTACTGAGGAACGCTGTCGCTCACAATTTATAATATTAGCGCAGTCACAAAGAAATGGCAAGTTCTTTCGCTAACTTTTTTGTCAAAGCCTAATTTTTCAAATGATTGCAACCAAAAACCCCTTCTGGAGGCAGATTAGAGACTTTTGGATGCTAATAGCTAGTGTAGTCCCATACGCAATGCCGCCAACTTCTGCCGCGCTTGGTCATCAATAGCACTAGCCAAAAATCTACTATTTGATTTTTGGCGGGTTTGATATTTTTGACGTACTCGACAAACTGTAGCTTCCACAGCACTACATAGTTGTTGTGCTGATAACCATTCTGCCCCATACCCCTGTACTACCAATTGTTGCGCTCTGTCTGAGGTGGCGACAATCATCCGAGAAATTCGAGATGGGGTAATATGCGATCGCAAAGAGGCACAAATTTTTTCGATGTAAGTATCTGCTGTTTGCCCAAAATCAGTGTAATGAACTGAGACAAGCTCTGTAATAATTTCCTTATTACTAGAGGCGTTATGATATTGGGCATCGAAAACTACTTGAGTTTCATAACCTTGAAATGCACTGTAACCGATCATCGCTTCGACCAGTTCCCAGCGTGCTGCCTCTAAACTAGCACTATCACGGGTTTTTTTCAGGCAAGGCCAAGCGCCAATTATATTGTAGCCGTCCACTAATAGAACGGCTGGGACTGAGGAACGGGGCATGGTTTTTAATCACAATTTTCTAGAGTTAACACAATCCATTCATAACTTTTATAGTAATTGAAGCATTGGCTGTAACACTATGTTACAAATCAGCAAATAATGCGAAGAGATTGCAAATTTAAGCTAGAAAAGCCGTCCCAAATATAAACGCGCCTTATTTAAGGCGCGTTGTAGATGTTAATAATTTATTGATGAATTAGCTTCAGCATTTAGGGTAATTCATCATGTACTCTCATCAATCGTTGTTTGAGACGTTGCGCCTCACCCGAATCAACTAAAGAACCTTTATCTAGTAAGAAAGCGCCGTCACAGTAATTCAACTCATCTAGGCGATGAGTCACCCACAAGGCTGTAAGACCCCGACTTTTGACTAGGCGGTGGACACCAGCCACTAGATCTAGTTGGCTATCAGGATCGAGTAAAGCTGTGGGTTCATCTAATAATAAAACTTCACAGCAACGGGCGATCGCACCAGCAATGGCCACACGCTGTTTTTGTCCCCCACTCAGAGCATATATAGGACGTAGTTGCAATTGCAGCAAATTCACCGCGCCTAAAGCTTCCTCAACCCTTGCTCTCACCATAGCAGGTGGCAATTTTTCTTCCACCAGCCCAAAAGCCACATCAGCACCAACAGTTGGCATCACCAGTTGATGATCAGGATTTTGGAACACAAAACCGACGGGGGGTAAAACACCAATCTCGCCAGACTGCGGCTGCAAAAGCCCCGCCAGTAGTCGAAGTAGAGTTGATTTGCCACTGCCATTAGTACCCAAAAGCATCCAAAATTCCCCTTTGGGTACTTCTAGAGAGCAAGACTTAACGGCTATCTCACCATTAGGCCAACAGAAATTTAAATCTTTGACTTGAATGCCCACTTCCGCCATTACTACACCTTACTCACCAGCCAAGGCAAAAAAGCCAGGTGGTCTGCCACTGCTAGTGCTAACACCATCTTTCTGAATTATTTGTACCCCAGAAATTTCACTAGCACGGACAGCGATTTTTTTCTCTGTCTTACCTTCACACTTAAGTTCCACAATATCAGGATTGCCAGAGCGCATTGCTGCCAAAATTAGTTGATAGACAGCCTCAGCATCTTCTGTCGACTTACGTTGTATCGATATAGGGAAAGCAGTGTTTCTTACACTTATGTCAATGGTAAACATTTAGGATTAATCAAACATAGCTGTAGGACTCATTTTAGCGTTACTAGATAGGGAATGAGAGGCTAGGGTATAGGGGGGCTAGAGATTAGAAGTAAAATTAGTTAAAAAATGTTTATCTGAGCCTTTAACCTCTAGTCACGAGCCTCTAACTTCTAGCTTCTCAATATCTAAATATGAAATTTGATTCAGAATCCCCTGGAAAAATTAACGATTTTCACTTAGAATTATTAGAGTCAGTAAAAAATTGTAAACTGGATTGACAAACCAGTTAAACATCTGCATAGAAGAGGCTGCTAAAAACAAGCCTGAAAGCAGAACTGTACTTATAAGAAGATATTTGGAGATTCACTCTCATGACCATCGCAGTAGGACGCGCCCCAAGTAGAAGAGGGTGGTTTGACGTACTAGACGACTGGTTAAAGCGCGATCGCTTCGTATTCGTAGGATGGTCAGGAATATTATTATTCCCCTGCGCCTTCC
>NZ_JAIVFW010000024.1 GCF_020829595.1 Nostoc sp. CHAB 5844 | reverse complement strand
AAAGAAGTACAGGTTTAATGGTGTGTCCTAAGCATGACGTTAAAAGGTTTATTCACGTTTAATGACAACAAGGTACGCAATTATGGACAAAGCAAAACGGGCATTAATTCATATCGCAGGGATTGAAGTAGAGGTTTTTCAACTGCCAAATAGTGAATATGTGATGAGTCAGTCACAGGTGGCTAAAGCAGTGGGCGCAAATGAGTTTCAAGTTCGATACTTTTTGCGGTCAATATTTGCAAAAAAAATGTCAGGTAAAGACTTCAATGATCCAAATGCTATTTCTCTTAAACTTGCTAGTGCATTTTGGATGGTACAGGCAATTTATAACAATGTTAATGCTGAGGCTTTAGCTTTCGAGTGCGTAGGAGAAGCCTTATGGAACAGATGTAACAAAGCTTTCATGAAAGGGTGATTAAAATGTCAGAAATTCAAAAGATTTCAAAAGATGTAAACGGAATTACTGTTGAGCAACGTATTACTGATGGTTTCATTAACGGTACAGCTATGTGTGTAGCGCATGGCAAGGATATTTATGGAATGGCACTAAGAAAAGCGGAAATACTGATCAATTAAGCAGTTTGCAATTGATGACGTAATTCTTGGCGCGGTTTAGCCATCAAGGGGTAAATTTTGGGGCGACGTTTACGAACTCGTGGTTCACTTCGAGCTGGGCGTTCTGGAACAACCTTGTGAGCAATAACTTTAAGTTGCATTGCGATAAAGATTGAGACGTTTTTGAGAGTCAGCCGCCTCTAATTTGGGAATAAAGTTATTTAAATGATGGCGAGTGCCTGGCAATGATCAACGATTTGGAGGGGTATTATAAGTAGTCCCAGCCGACCACATTCAGCTCCTTTTTAGATTGTAAGCCAGCAAAAAAACGTAAATTTCTTTGCGGATCATTGAAGGTGTTTTACACCGTAAAATATCCATACCCAAGGTAGTTTTTAGATGTCTTAAATCCAATTCAACATCCCAACGTTTACCGTAAAGCCCAACAATTTCGAGAGTAGAATAAGTTGCTTTGTCCAAAAGAGTAGTAATTAAACTAACCCGCCCTGTACGAAAACCAGGGATAACAATGTAGTAGTAAATCTCTCGCACAGTTATACTTTGAGGTAGAGCATCAAATTCATCTTTATTTAAACCTTTGGGGCAACTTTTAGGTTTATACCAAGTAACTAATTTGTCGCAATCCCCAACAATTTTACCTTTTCGCATCGTTGTTGTGCGAGATTTAATGTCACAGTAGTAGGTAGTTATTGTATATGCTTGCTCGTTCTAAAGAAAGTATTCCATGAACGAGTAAGCTTTTTCTCCCGACAAAATTTTTGGGCAACCATACATCATCTCTCCTTCGGCGAGCGCAACCATCTATTCCATGACTCCTCTCTCTAGCTTTAAAAGCTGTAATCTTTATCCTGTATCCCTTACAGCTTTTCTTAGTGCCATTCGATACAGGAACATAGCTCTAAGCCTTAAGCTCTGTGTCAGTAGTCTCTATTTTATGGAGAAAGCTAGTTTATCATTGAGTAGCGATCGCAGCAAGTTCGCACTGAGTTGTGCAGTTACTGTTGTCGCTCCTCATCTCTAGCATAGTCAGTGTACGCTAACCCCTATTCACCTTAATATTGTTTAGGGCATAAAACTCCCAGCTTCCGATGAGCCTGTAACTAATCGGATTCCCTACTGCCAGCTAGCGTTGAGTGACTCAGATTTACGTAATATTTCCCACAACTGCCGTGTAGCCTCAATTCCAACCCTTGAAACTACCCGTTAAAAGCGTTAATCTGCATTAGACCTAAGCATAATTGCTCTTTTTATATTGGCTACACCTAAGAGTGACTATCTATGAAACGACTATTAGAACAACTAGATTCAATTCAAGCAATTGTAGATACCGTTAGTCCATCACAGATTGAAAGCGAACCTAAAAGTGTAGCCCGTGATTATGAATTATATGCTGACAGCTACCACCCCCTCGAACAAGTTAAAAAACTTCGAGACAATTTAATTGATGAAATTGGTAAGGGTAAACCTGTCAACGGCTACCTAAGTGCTGATTATGGGTATGGTAAAACAGCAACGCTGATTTATTTTTGGTCTGAGTGCAGGCAGAATAAAATTGTCGCCGTGCCACCGTTTAAATTTAAAGAATTAAGCAACTTAATGGTTGCCACTTATAGCTGGATTAAGGCAACTTTAGAGCAATCCTCCCCTGCTCTTGTTCCTGAAATTGAGGCACTATATTCCCAGTACGGACTAAAGTCTCAACAAGAACAAGCCGCAGAAATAGCCCGCAAGTGGAAAATATCTGAAGACAAAGCGCTCAAAATTATCCAAGAATTAAAAACTGATACTACTAACACTGATAATGTCCTAAATTTTTGGCGGGATAGCGTTTCTATTCTGCGAAAAGCAGGTTTTAAAGGTTTAGCAATATTTGCTGACGAATGCCAAGAATTCCTGCGGACTGAAGAAGGATCTAACGTTCGTATCCAGATTTTGAGCGATTTAGTCAAAGGAATGCGGGCTTTAGGTTCTACACCTGTCGCACTTATTCTAGGAATGCCTACCACACCCACCGAATCAGCAATTGAAGAACAGGCTGGTGATATTATCCACCGGATGCAGGAGCAAAAAGTATCGCTGCGATTAACAGATGCTTATAAAGCCGATTTTCCGGTTAAGCTTTGGGATTTTTTGTGTGGGAAGTTTTTGCCAGAAGATCAGTCGCAGGACAACCAATTAGTAAATTCAGCAACATTGGAAAGCCTGGGACAGTTGTGTGAGCGTAAAGACTTAGGGAACGGGCCTCGCACAGTCATCGAAGTTTTTAAACGCATAGTGAATTTTGCTCAAGAAGAAAAAAAGTGGTACACACCTGTTGATTTAATTCAGGATTATCTTGTAGGACGGGTGCAGCTATACGGTACCCAACAGCACAAAATTAACGATGCTATTAACAAAGTCGAGCCACTGATTTCCGCTAAAAAACATCCAAAAGGAAGAGAAGTAATTAAGCTTTTAGCTAGTTTTCCATCGGGTGTGACCGCAAGTGTAACTGAGAAATTCGGACTGTTAAAGAGTTTAAAAAAATTGGCTGAAGACGATGATTTTTACGGCTCGTATATCATACAACCAACCGAACATAGCTTTGCTTTAGTTGCTCTTCTTCGGACAACGCCTCTGACAGTCATTGATAAAATTCTTGGCTTATTTCGTCGCAGCTGGTTTGGAGAGTGGAATGATGCTAAAAAAGCAGAGATAGCAACAAAGATTTTCCGCAGAGAAATTCTCCCCTTACTTTTCCCAATGTCTCGCTCTGGTCAGAAAGCCAATTGGACTTGGCGCTATCAAGGTGAATGGAAGGAGGATAGATTTGGATGTTTTAATTTTTTAAACGGCTCTTTTGAAAGATACAATTTAGAATTTCCTAACCGTTCTCTAGTTATTAGTGTTGGTGGTGAAGACTCTGATTTGATGAGATTTACTCCACCAGAAGAAACCCACTTAGACTGGCGATTTTACTTGAGTTATGGACAGAATATAGCTAATGTCCCACAAAGATTAACTGCGATCGCCGGGACAGGTCAAGTAGATTTTCACATTCAGTTAGGTCGAAGTTTTGAAAGGGGGTATCCCGCCGCTTTCGGCTTACTCCGTAAAGTCATGGTTGCCGAACAGTGTTCAGCTTGTACCTTGCTGAATTTATCTCACTACATTCAACACTGGCTCTCTGACAACCCTGAAGTTAGCAAAGCAGATCGAGATAGACTAGAACACCACCGTCAGGAGTGTCACGGTTTAGCTTTGCGGCTCCTGTTCCCATCCATTGCACCGGAAACATGGCAAATTATCGGTTTAGAGGCAGTCAATGGTGCAGAAATAAAACTTATAGAGTCTGTGTTTTATCAAAAGTGTAAAACTCTATTTCCTGGTTATCAATCTTTCTACACCAATCTGCATCCTGTACTTCTTAAATATAAGTTAGTACTTGAGAAATTTCCGTTGTCTGTTCGCCGAGGTCGCCAGTTGTATTTAACCACAAAGGAAGACTTTGAAAAAGTATTTGCAGCTGCGGGTTCTGGTCTGCCTAGCATTTTGGCAATTTTCAAACAGCATGGGTTGATTAGTGAATCTAAAATTGCTGACAAGAAAACAGAAAATTCTCAAGTCCAATTTGCGGCTCATCCTCTAGAATCCTTTATTCAAAATAAACTGAAATCACAAGAGGAATTTGAGAATGTGCAAGGTCAGAAAATTATCAGAGAATTAAATTATTTCGAGATATGGAAACAGGTCAAAAAACTTGGCTATCTTCAAGAAGAGTTTGAGGAAGCACTGGAATGGTTACAACGCCGTCGCTATGTAGAATGGGAGCGACAAAAGGGCATTATTCGCACTTGTGTGGCAGAACTAGACCCTAATGACTTGAAAGGTCAGTTAATTGAACTTCGCGCTCAGGTTTCTTCGTTCCTAGCAAATTTTGATGATAGGCTTTTACAGGAGGTTGTTAGCGAACTCAATGAAGCAGAAACAACTCTTTCTTTAGTAGCAACTTCACCAGGAAGTTTGAAGACACCTGAATGCATACAACTAACTTTAGGGCAAGACTTTGATGGCGTAAAGACTACACAGGAGTTTGCGAACTACACTGATGAGGTGGTTCTTGATGGAATTCAAAGGGCAATACAAGACCTAAGCGATCGCCTTGAAGAGTTTTGCCATGAAAAACGCCATACACTGCAAAAAGAACTTGGTGAAATTACACGAAAATTAGAAAATTTTACGCTAAGATTGAAGACTTCTAAAGTTAGTCAGGTAATTCTTAGTACGAGTGGTTTAGAAGATTGTCTCAACGACCATCGCAAAACTTTAGAAAAACAAGTTTTGCAATTAGATCAAGATTGTCATAATTTAGCCAGTTCGCTTGTATTAGAAGAAACAGACATTCTGAAATTACATTATCAACTCAATCACTGTCACCAGTTTTTGCAAACTAATGAAAGTATTAAAAGAAGACTACAGGATTTAGTAGGTGGTCTGGAACAGTGGCGAATTATTCTGACAAGTGCTGAGAATTTACGTAACAGTCTAAGTAACGATTCAGAACATCTGGTGCGCTATGACGATGAGTTTGTTGACCGAGTGGTAGAGTATTTTAGCCGTCATGGTGTGGAAAGTTTTAGAGAATATGAACTACTGCAAAAACCCTTGCTGGAAATTGAAGAACAGATTAAGGGTGAGAGGCGATCGCGTCGGGATGCTTTTGAGCAAGCCCTAAATAAGTACGAAGAATTATTGTGTCTAATTGTTCCTAATAAACGTTATTTAAAAGACAGATGTAAATTTGATGATGAAGACCGTGAAGGCTCTTATGAAGCCCTAAGACAAGTTTTTTGGGAAAAGTTGCTTGGCTGTTGTGACAATCAAATCTCAGATTTTGAGCAACTACAAAATGATTTACACTTTCTTGCCCAAAACCGCGAACAAAATATGACTGGGCTTTTAAATAAAGTCAGCAATTTCAAAATAGAGTTGCTATCAAAAATAGAGTTGTGTAAGGAAGTGATATTAGACTTGAAAAATCTTGAAATTCAGGTTAATGAACTCAAATTTATTTTTGATAAAGGTCTAGAGTTTCGTGAGGAATTGAAAAGAATTCATAATCAAAAGGATGAAAATATTATAGAAGAAGAAAGACAGCTTTTAAGTGTCATTAGTACCGTCAAAAGTGGTCTGACAATTAGCCAAGTTTGTCAACGCTTGCCAGATAATCAGGATGTATGGGATCTGTTAAAAACTTTGTACAAAAAAGGGTACTTAGAGATTATGCTCCGTCATCGTGATTAATCTTTGTTGGATGTATATGAGGACATCAGATAAAAGTTTGTTAGGTTTATATTTTAGCTTACATGTGGGGACGCAGAGCTATAAGCTGATATTTCAATTTTCCTTCTGGAAGAGTAGGTGATATTTCCTTAACTTCCCGAATAGTTGAAAAATAAACTTCACTTAGAGTCGCTGTTTCAACTCTAGATATAGCTTCATCAATAATACGTCCTGAGTATTTTTTATTATCTTCAATACTCAAAATTTCATACCTTTTAGTTCGGATATTAAGTCCAATCAGTTTACCTACAATTTCGGACTCTTTTACTATTTCATCTTCAGCCATATTAATAATTTCTAATGTTTTTTTGATGGATGAAAGATGTAATTCTATCAAATCCCTATGCTCCTGGTTAGGTGAACCCCAATTAAAACGCAGATTAGTTTCAGATTTATATAAATTCACTAGAAAATCTCTATATCCAGAAGCTACTCTAGTTTTCAATGTCCAGAGCTTTTGGCGTAAAATGTATGCATTATCTTCAGGATTAATACTCATATTAACCAACTCAAAAAATTCGCTAATAACACTATTTACTAAATAATTAGTGTTGTTATTTTCTATTTTTTCAGGTAATGTTGCCAGTTCTATACCAAAAGAGCCAGCGTAAGTTCCTAGTACAGTTAACTGCGTTTTTTCCGTAATTGAACGAGGTATTATCCCTGTTGGTGTTGGTGTTGATTCTATAGCTTGACCAAGAGCATTAAAGACACTTTGTACTGATTCTAAAATTCTTCCCAAAAATGCTACTGGAGCTTCGGTTGGATTAGGGGTAGGAAATTGAAATGTCAGATTGAGAACTTCTCTTTGAATTTGCATTGCAGTGCGAGGTGCATCTTTTACCTCCAAAATAGGAAGTGGTTCGTTGCCAAACTCAATAAATTCATTGGGCATAGGCAACCAATCATCAATTAGATTTTCACACCAAATAATTTCAACTCTATCTGGGTTATCATCTGGATTAATAATAACTTGATAAACAAACCCATCTTCTGAATTTAAAAAAGCATTTCGTATATCAATCAAGCCTGCACGAATATTTTCAAATCTACGTTGAGACATGGAGGCATAAAGCCATTTTTCTACTCTTTTTTCTTGTTCAAATAAAATAGCTATGAATATCTGTCCTGATACATTCCGGCACGAAAAAAGGCAAGGTGTATCATAATATTCATACACCTCAATTAATTCCAGCTTTCCCAACTGAGTGTGTTGTGGAAGAAGTCTCATAGATATGCCTTATTCAGGATCTGGGCAACTAACAGTGATGACATGAAACACTTTCCAGGGTTCAGCATTTGGGGAAACCCACCAAGTGTGATGATTTTCACCTGTTCCTTTCTTTCCTTGGGAAGGCGTATTCAGTATCACTCCAAACTCAGACGTTAAATTACCTAATGCTGGTTTCTTTTTCCGCAGGAACGGTTTTCTTCGGAGGGCAGTACAGACACCTTCTTCTGTAGTAAACACAGAAAGACCACAAGTTTGACATTCTGTTAAACCTGGAGGGCAAGGTTGACTAGGGTTCTGTTCGCGCCATGAATGAAAATCATCTGCCTCTGGGATATCGTTATCAACAAAGCGGTAGACTTTACCGGAGACTGGGTGAGCATTCTCAGGTGGGCATCCATCAGGGAAGTGTTCAGGCCAAGGCATCAAGTGCTAATTATATTCTTAATTATCTATGCAAACATTTCAAGACGAAGTTATTATCTTACCAAATCATTGCTATATTTCTGTATCACACACAATCCCCTGGTTGTCGCAGCACTATAAACAGTCTGGCTGACTCAACCTGATAAGCTGGATGGATACTGAGGTTAGTCTCGTAGTTAGAGCCAGAAATAATGATCGCACTTTACACGTAATCCCCTGGTCGCCGAAGAACCATAAATGGATTGGCATCCGAAACTTCATAATTAGGATACTGCGTTTCTGCTGCTGTTCTAGCTGCAATCCACTCAGGATGGTCATCCTGCCATAAAGGATGGCGCAAAATTCTGATTGTTCGACGGCGAGGACTTTGGTGAACAAATCCAACTAGCGTTACAAAATGTGTTGGTGAACCATAACCTAAACGTTGAAACGAAGCGGGGATAGGTGCGTTAGTTCCTTGAATCAACCTCAGCCAAGGATTTGCATTACCACCCCAAGGTGTCTGCAAATCAATAATTGCTGAAGCATCAGTTACTAACCGCGCCATATCTAAAGCAAGTCGCCAATCTAAAATTCCGTGGTAGGGCAGATTTCGGTAGTCCCGCAAACACAAATTACATGATGTATCACAATCTGCCTCATGCCCTGAAGCTAACCATGTCCAAGCGATGCTATTTGGAATAGCAGGGTTAACTTGAGCCAAAAGATTTTGAAACTGCTGTGGTTGTGCCAAAAAGCGACAGTATCCTGCACCATTTTCTAGTTGGTCGCATAAAAATGCTTGACCAATTACCCTTCCTGATTGATCTTGCACAGAGCGAAAACCAGCTTGTAACTCCTGTGGGTCTATATCCAAAAGCGCACCAGCAGCTATCCGTAACCAAAAAGCAAAAGAATACCAAGCAGCACGCCCTTCTACTTTTGTTGGCAGTGCAAAAACACCATTCTGCCATTGGCTGAGATTTACTAATAAAATGTCTGTCTTACGTTTAGACAATAGTGCTATACGATAACAAGCACCTGATGTTCTTACAAAGTCATTATTTGTAGCGATCGCATAAGCTCCTGGTTTCTGAAAATAAGCACCTGCTTGCTGCCGCTCTTTAATCCTAACCGTTTCGTAAAAATCAAACCCTCCTTCACCGCCATTATCATTGACGGAAATAATGTTCTCATTGAAATCAGAGATAGCAGCGTTAGTATTTACAATGACTGAGGGCGGAGGAACATTAGCCCTTACACTCAAAGAAGGTCTAGTTGAGCGTGGTTGCCACTCAAATTGCCCATCAAAATCTTCTGGATTTAAGTCTGTAAAGAATCCTTTGGGTTCTCGTGCATCTATGTAACGCAGTTCATTCGCACCACACACCAGACATTGAGTTTTTTGTGGTTCTAGACCGCCGGGAGGTGGCTGGTTTAATCCTGTATACGGAAATACAACTGCTTGACACTTCCCACATAACCCTACAGATTCATTACTATTGGGCAGTGCAGGAAATAACCCCGCAGCAGAAGTCACCCTGTGACCTTGAGGGTATAATTCAACCACGCCACAAGCATTGTGAACAGCTTTATCTTTAACGGTTTGCGATTTAGGAGCAAATTGGCTCAGGGCAATATCTAAATCCCGATCTACTGTCCCCGTTTCTGGTGGCCAAGGTTCTGGAGAAGAGGGCCAGCTTGTGTAAAGCAAGCGGACTCGTGTCGGAAAACCAAACATAGGCAATAATCCAGCATTTGCCAAACGCTCACTCAGTTTATCTTGGGTGTATGAGGGGTCATTAACAATATTGTTAATTAGCGGGATGAGGTCATTGCGTAAATAGGCTAGCATTTGGGCATTACCTGCATTGGGTAAGTTCGTCTCAACCCTTAAGGCATCCAGAACTTGTAAAATTATCGGTTCGTTCGCCGTATCATTTACCCAATTTCTGATCTCAGGTTCGTAATGAGACCAATCGTTACGAGTACCAAATTCACCATGTACACTATCAGCCCCATCGGTGGTTAATGAAACGCCACTTGCTTGCAAGCTTAATCTTGCAACAGGGAATGCTTGTCTCAGCACTTCCTTAACTAGAACCCGCAGAAAAATTTCTTGACTTTCCATATCGACATAAGGCGGTGGTGGCGGGTCGCCTGTCATACTTTCTAGGCGTTGAAAGTAGAAATCATCATGGCTTCTTCCTCGACAAAAAGTAACAGCTAGAGAAACACCCGCAGACCGTCTTCCGGCTCGTCCAACCCTTTGTTGGTAATTAAAGCGACGAGGAGGCATATTTGCCATCATTACTGCTAATAGCGAACCAATATCAACCCCCGCTTCCATTGTGGTTGTAACACTTAACAGGTCAATTCCTTGAACACAGGGTATTTCCTGATTAATAAAAATATCCTGAAACCAACGTTGACGTACAGTGCGATCGCCCCTGTCAGTTTGTCCCGTCAATTCCGCTGCGTTCATGCGGAAAGGCTGACCTGCTTCTTCTGAAAGGTAAGTATAGTAATCGAAGTCCGTAGTTGTTGTGCTGAGGCTTAGTGGTTGAACAGGTGCGTTAGAACGGCGATCGCTACTACAAACTGGGCAAATTCCAGCTGCTTGATGCAGATAGAAAGCATTACACTGATCGCAGCGGTATCCTGGGCGAGAAAGATTTTGATTTCTGGGAGGCGGGGGAACCAAATAGAGTTGATTTGGTTCTAGCCTGATGCCGTTGCTAATAACTGCTGCTGACTGTAATAATTGCTGCCGTATATCTTCTGGTATTAAACCAACTCGATTAACGTACCTTTCAGCAAAACCAACCCCGACCATAGGTTTGATTTCTTCATAACTAAAGCTGCGATTGCCTGGAATAGGAGATTTAAAAAAAGATAGTTTCAGCAGAGTTGATTTAATTTCGGTTGGTATGTCACCTTTTTGTAAGCTTTCAAATGCCAGAAAAAAATAAAACTGTTTGCGTGATTTTACACCTTTTTCCACTCGTAAAAGTGGAATGAAATTTCCCAGATTGTGACGTTGAACTTGCTCGGAAATTTGTTTGATAAGTTCTTGTGGATTTCCTCTATAAGAAAAACCTTGATACCAGCGTTGAATTTGTGGCATTATGCACCTGATTTACTTTTACTCTTGTGCAGAAACTGACTGAATGACACTGCCACATATATAATTCCCAGAACTAATAGGCGTAATTTCACAACGTTGGGGTTTTTCTATACTAAGCCAACTCCAATCCACTATTTTGACAAAACGTTCTGTGGATTCTCCTGCACAAGTTGCCATGACAATATAGTCTCCTGAACTTGGGAAATTCACCAAAACTGGCGTATTTGTAGTTTGCGATCGCTCAAATATTGATAAATTATCCGATAATCGAGTTATTTGTAAGTTGACAGTCAGATAAAAACCAAAGATAGTAACTTGAGGACTATGACCCTCCAACCATACATTCTGCTGCGGAACACGTAACCCCCCACAAAAGCTAATAGATAAACGCACACTGGGCTGCAAAGCATCCTTCAGTTCTTGATTGCTAATAAATACTCCATCCCAAGCCGGGGAAATAACCATACATTGGTGAAGTTCTACCCAATTTGAATTATTAAATATAGGCTGAGGTTCACCGCTCCACTCTATTAGCCGCTCATCTCGCAAGCGATTCATATCTAGAAGCAGCTCTTTTTTACATAGCAAAATAAATTTAGTACCGAGTGATGGTTGACCCCAAGTAGCATATACTCCAGTATCTGTGTCATCAGGCTCGGGAATTAATATCCAAAAGTCACGAGCAGGTAAAACTAGGGAATCAAGATCGGACTCTAGAGTAATTGGATATTTAGCACCGCGTTCCAGTTCACTTACACTTATAGGAATTTCTAAGGGTAAATACCAGCCAGGACGTTCATATATTAACTCTTGCTCTCCCTGTCCATACTGGATTTTTATAGAACTTTCTGATCCCCGCACTCGTTTTGGGTAAGGATAGTAATTAACATCAACTAAAAACGGGTCTTCTGTACGGTATAAACCAGCAAATATATTACGACTCCAATTACGTACTCCTGCTCTTATTACTGCTAGCCGTCCTTCTGCTTGCCACTGTTGGTAAACTTCGTGAATAGATTCGGCTACTGCTTGATAGCGTTCCCTGTGGTCAGTTAGTAATTGTTTGAGATGTGTAGATAATCGCTGCGCTTCTCGTCTCACGCTAGCAAACAGAGTCATCGCATCCCACTGCGCTGTCCATTGTTTTTCATTAAACAGTTGTACAAGTCGGACTTTATCTGTGCGACGAAGTAGAGATTGAGAAATTGGATAATTAATATAAGTGGTTCGCCCTCCACAACCTCGATGTGCTGAAGGCATAAATCCATTTGCCGTTAACCAACGATTCCATTCCCGCCACAATGGTTCTTCATCTTTACTACCAGACTTCATACCCAATGGGCGACCATTTTCTGATGTTGGCAAATCTAATGTTTCTCGTAAACGCTTAAAGTAATTATCGTCTGAGATTTCCTCTTCATCTGCCATGTCATTGGCAGCTAGAACCATTGCACCCAAAAAAGCAACTCCTTTGGGTAAACCGTCTACATTATGTCCTTGCAATTGACCTAAATTAACTCGTCCTTGTGCAATGACTTCTTTTCTGACTGCTCTACGGAAGTCATCAGCCCAATTGCCATTTTCAATTTTTTGGTTGAATTTCTGACCAATTCGCTCTAAAATGTCATCGTCAACACTCAAATATACTCTTTGACCCCGTGGCAAGCCACTGGTAAAATACAATATGAGCGCTTGATTCCAGTCTCTGTAATTTGCCATTGCGATTGTCAGCAGTTTGCCTTTGGTGTGTATATCATGGTTTTCTAGACGAGCTATGGGAGACACTGATGCTTTGCTCAGTACAGTTCTCTATAGCTGTACATCAAAATAATTTATACAATTATTCTACTTAAAGTCTAAGGATCTGGTTGTTGCTTTTACAGCAATATTCCTGCTGCTCAACATTGGCTCTCAAAATACTTGCTGTCATTGACTTTCAAGCTGGAAGCAAGAAATACAACAGATGATATTTCTTACTTTCACATTAGGTATAGCCCAAGGTAGAATTTTATCGTTATCACAGGAATCAGTCGTTAGCGTGCATTTTGATTCCAATGCTACTCGCACACGGTAATGCGATCGCTTGAGTAAAATCCACTATAAATCTTCTAAAGATAATCTTTTAAAGGGCAAGCAGAAAATGAGGAGAAAGTAAGCAGTCAGACTGCTGTCTTATTGCCGCGATCGCTCCTAATCAGGCATACCATTATCAAAAACCATTGGAGCAATAACTAAAATGCGTACCTGAAATTTCAGATATTCAAAAATCTGAAAACTGACCTTAGTTATAAGTTACCTCCTGTTTTCACAACTCGAAATTAAAACCTTGGGTTTTGAGTTTTTGGTACTTCGCTGCATCAAACTGGTATAAACGGGCAGCACGATGAGAAACATCTGTTTGCATCTCCGGAAGTTCAATCAGCAAATCCATTTTGAGAATTTTCTTGCGGAAGTTGCGCTTATCTAACACGGTACCCAAAATTGTCTCGTAAAGCTTTTGTAGTTGGGAAAGAGTAAACTTTTGCGGCAGCAGTTCAAAGCCAATTGGCTCATAACGCACCTTACCTTTAAGTCGGGCGAGCGCCATTGCCAATATCTGCTCATGGTCAAAGGCTAACGGAGGCAGATTAGACACTGAGCACCAAGCAGCTTTACTTGCATCGGTTGCGGCTCGGATTTGATGATCTGCTAGGTTGACCAGTGCATAGTATGCTACGGTAACAACGCGATATCGAGGGTCTCGATCCACCGCACCAAAAGTATAAAGTTGCTCTAAAAACACCTGCTCAATCCCTGTTTCCTCTTGCAGTTCGCGTCGTGCCGCCTCTTCTAGCGACTCCGAAATCCGAACAAACCCTCCAGGCAATGCCCACTCTCCCTTAAAAGGAGAAAGTTTTCGCTGGATAAGCATTACCTTAAGGTCACCTTCATCAAGACCAAAGACTACACAATCAACGGTAAGGGCAGGATGAGGATAGTCATTATAAGGCATATAGCAATTTGTGATTAGCATTTAACCTACCTGCTTATCTGTCATCCTCTTGAATAACAAGGAGATAACAATAAACCAAAGGGCATGAAAGCAGATAGAACTTAAATTTCAAAAATATATGAGTATCTTACTTGACATAGTGTGTTTTTGACACTATCCTTGGTTTAATCTTTACACTAAATGCTGAATGTGAAGACGAAACTAAGATGAATTACGAAGTTGGGAGGAATTACGGGGTATATCCAAGGCTCAGTCTACAAATTCAGTAGCCAGGAAATAAAGTTTCCGCTGTTGTTCAGTAAGAACAGTTTTACTGACGACACGATGCCTGACAGTGGCAGTGCTGCTAGGTGCAGCCGTCCCTGTGGTCACTGCATAAAAATTTTCAGAAGCTACTACCAGCACTATCCAAATCCTTATGGTAGTAGCGGTACACCTTTTATCCATTGAGTAAAATACCTTGTCTACAACTGAGGCAATGAATGTCTCGGCGGGAGCTGGCTTGCCTTGGGGAGTTTGGGTTGAAGAGTTTAAAGATTGTCCTGGCTCAGTTGCAGCCCTTACTTCTACAGCAATTTTTTATGACGTAGAAGGCATCAAGCAGTCTCAAACACAGCACAGGCTTTATAACCCGCTTGTTGTCATCAAATTTTTGTTGCGTACTAGAGAGTCTAAAACAGAGAATTTCGCCAATGAACAGCAATAACTACTCAGTTGCACTCAATTTTTTGGCTTTAACAATCCAAGATTTTACATTTACTGTCTACCGTAAATTACACAGTAAAAGCGAGAAAAAAGTTAATAACGACATCTACGTTGGAACATTACCAATTCAATCGGATGATAAAGATTGGCGTGAGAAATATTGGATAGCGTTATCTCCAACCGATGATTTTGAGAGTTTTACTTGCCACGCAAATGATAATCATTATTTGACAAAATATTTTTTGCATCACCTGTTGAAAAATCAACTGAGTAACTTTGCAGGTCATGTTCAATATTCTGTCACGTCAAACCGATTTGAAAGCGCTATTTTCTTTACTATCAAAGAACATCCACAAGGCAACGAAGTTATCCGAATTGAGCCATATTACTTATCTGCGGAGCAGAAGTTTGGCTTTCTCATTGATTTCGAGTTTCACAAAAAAGATAGTATTCCCTTTAATCGAGAAGTCCAAAAGTTAAGCCTAAGCCTTGATGAAAACTATAAAAGTAACAAGAATTTTTATACAGATAAATTTAAAAAAATCCAAAGTTTTATAGGGAAAAATTCACTATTACATGAAATATTTTCTACCAGCGGTATTGCCTCTCTAAATATTGACATAGAAAAAAATCTTTATCAGCTTAAAGCTGATACTCTGAATTCAAAAATTTATATATTTAGAGACAACAAAGAAGGACAATCTCCTTTTCAGGGAATTCGCAACTATGGCCCGCTTAAAACTTTAACAGGTAAGACTCACTTCTACTTTGCATTCACCGATGAAGCTAGGGACTATGCTGTTGATTTATACAAAGCTCTACGAGGACAACTACATTCTACAACTTTCCCCGGATTGTCTCAGATATTTCAACTTTCAATATGAATTTAGAAAATACTCCTTGGAAGCGAAGTTGATTATAACCATTGGATATAGCTTCAGTGATGAGCATATCAACGGCATTATCATGCAAGCACTTTCTAATAACCCTGAAAAGAAGATATTATGCGTCTCACCAGCACCTAGAGGTGAGGATAAAAAATATGCAGAGGATAAAAAACGTGAAGATGTCAGAATAAAGCTAAACCTTAATAAAGGAAAACAGATAGAAGTTAAACTGGAAGGAGCAAAAGATTTTATGGAAAACTCGCTTAACATCGAATATCTGAAATCACTCTTTCCATCTGATGATGATGCGGTATTTTAATAGAACCTTCAATAAAGGTTTCCCTGTTGTACCCGACTCAATCTAACCCCTACTTCAACAAATCTGCGATCGCTTGCGCTACTTCATAACTCAAAGCTACAAACTCGTCATTCGTACCCCTAGCTTTACTCAAAATCTACAACTTTCGGCTACACGGGTCAAAATTATCCACATTTCACTTGGCGATCTCAGAAGGTCGCAATGCATTCGATTATATCATGTCCGGCAAATTGCCCATAATTAAACAGCCAGTTCAGGCCACCAGTGAAAATTGGTTAAGCCATGTACAAAATCAGGCTGGTCAATAATTTGACGACAACGTTGAATTAAAATCTCCTCAACCTCATCAAGATTTTCAAAACTCCGATTAGCAATCGGTTCATTCATGACTGGACGTTCGCTCATTTTGACCTTGTGAGTGAGAATTATGTCTTACAGGGCTTAAGTTCTAGCTCATAAATGGATTCAGGCATTTTCATCAATAAAAGAATCTGTTTTTGAAGCTGGTTGATAGGGGTAATGAAGACCGTAGAATCAGGGAGGAAGTAAAGAGTTAGGTTACAAAAAGCCTTAAGCATTTGTTCGGCAGAAGGGCGAGGAGTTTTTCGTTTGGGATTGCCATCATAAAGACCTTGCAAAGAATCTTCAGCTTGTTGAAGTGCCTGCCTGACGACAAACTCCATAAGGGTAAAAACGTGCAAAGCAATCGCCAACCAGCCAAAGTTTCTGCTTCAACAATTGCACTATCAATTTTCTCAATTTGGAGTTGAAGTCGTGTCGAAGTAACCTGTTGTTGTAGAGTATTTTTCGAGGGTCGTCCTCGTCTTTGATGGCGAGTTTCTGTTCGTGTTTGTTCTGTAATCGTAGTTGAGAAAAAATCATTAACGCGATGGCGTTTGAGGATATTCTCAACCTTATAAGTAAGCACATCTAGCTCGGTTCCTGGTTTATTGGCTAATTTCTCCAAGGCAAGTTGAGCTTGATTGATGCGTTTGTTTTGACTATCAATCGCTCCTAGAGCAAGCTTGTGCGAATAAACTACCAAGTAGCGTTCATGCCAACGAACCCATTTATTTGTTTGTGGATTTAACCAAAACTTACCCAACTCAACCTCAAAACCTTTACCAACAGCAGCTTCTTGTTCTTCTTGTTGGGGTCAACGAATATCAATGATTTCTGTTGGTGGTTGTTTTCATTACCCCTCAAGGGATTAATTCCTTTAACTGCCTTAAAATCAGCGAACGCACAGTCATTATGTTTACATACACTCTCTAAAAAGTTCAACAAGCAAGTTTAATTGCTCATTTGATTAAGTTAGTACTGGTTGTAGCTGGAGATACTCTGTTTCCGGCAATAATCCCTCTTGTAATAAAAGTTCATTCACAAAAGTATCAATTTTCCGCCGATCTATATTTTGCATAACTATGAAATGTGCAAAATTATCCAGAGTTGCTAGTTGCCACTTTTTAATCAACATTTGGCTAGGCTTTTGAAATACAACCGTATTAGAGAATTTATTGAGCATACAGGGATATTCTCTCAATTTAAGTTGCTCGAATAAATATTGGGCATTTTGAATACAAGTCTTTGCCTCTTTTGCAAATCCTTTATAACCTCTGGTTTTCAGAGCATACCAAATAATCAGGGGAGTATGACCGTTTCTGGAACCGAGAATCGTGGTATCTTTTGAACCGATATATTCAATCATAGTTTCAACTTTTTCTACCCATTTCTTCTTAGTTAAAACTACGCCACAAGGCAGCGGAGACCCAATAAATTTACCAGAAATAGCCACACTATCTATGGGTTTTTGAAAGTTCACTTGGGGCGCATCATCTAAAAAAGGTAAAATCATCCCTGAAAGTGCAGCATCACAATGAATGTAGTAATCTTTAATCTGATGACGTTTTAAAATTTCTAAAACTTTATCAAGGTCATCAATTGCTCCTTTGACTGTAGTACCAATATTCAGGTTAATAATCACTGGCTGCTGAGAATTTTGCTGAATCACTTGGGACAAATGTTCATAATTAATCTCGCCATTCCTTTGGGAATTAATTACTTGATGTTGAATGCCAAACAGTCTGGCTGCTTTGGCAATTGAGTAATGAGAATCTTGAGATGAGTACAGAATTCCCTGAGGATAAATTTCTCTGGCTAATAAGATGCCATATAAATTACCTTCAGTTCCACCAGCAGTGACATAGCCCCAAAACTCATGTTCTGGAATTTTGTAGAGTTGGGCAAAAAATGATAAAACTTCTTGTTCAAATTTGCGAGAATGGAGACCAAAATCTGGCTCAACATAAGGGTCTCCAGCATTATTTAATAAAAAATTAAAAAACTTAGTTATATAAGTGAAGTCACAACTTAAATTATATGGATAACCTGCATGGAACTGCGATCGCTGTTCTATTTGTTGCCAAAAAATTGCCAACTCCTCACTCACAGTATCTAACATATCGCTGTATCTCTTGTAGTTTTAGTTCACGCAAGTTTTACACTATATCTTCTGTATCATTTAACTTTTTTTACATTATCTTAATAACTATAATATTACAATTAAGTCTTGGAAAAAGCAGTGATATTACGGAGGTTATTTAGGAAAAATTTCTAGATTAAGCAAGCTGGTATTCATCTATATAGTTGAATTATCTTGTAAAAGAGAAACTATTGACATAGCTGATAAACAAAAAAATTTACCAGTCTGAACCTAGTTGTTTTTACGCAATAGTTAATCTTGACACTGTTAATATTCAGAGTAATTACAGAAAGTTATTGTATAGACACTTAAAAGTAAATATTGAGTTATTAAATATACTTTAAATAAAGGTGTCAGAAAAATTACTGATAAAATTGAGCGATCGTTTTATTGCGATCGCAACTTTGCTCGGTATCCAAACTTCCCACTGGATTATCCGACCGATATTAGCATTAAACCAAGCTTCTCAAGCCATTGCTGAAGGCAATTTAGCTCAAAAAGTAGCAACTATAGCCGTAGCCAGATAGGTTAGGACATTCTAAAACGCTAAAACCAATTGACTGCAAGCATTTCACTTTTGACTTTTGCTATAACTGCATTCGAGAATTAGACACAGTGGGACCATCTTTCTCTTAGATGACAAACCAACTGCAAATGTCGTTTACTGCCTTAGAGCGCGTCCACACTAAATTAGAACATCGAGTTACCGAACGCACCCCAGAATTAAGTGATAAAAACACCCAACTCAACACCGAATTATACATCAGTAATTCCGGTAAATAGGCTTTATCGATTCAAAAAGCGGAACTCAGCTGGAGTTTGACGCATGGGGTTTTCTGGGTTCCAAATACCTTCTCCCATAATTCTTGCCCACTGTTGGGCGCGTTCTAGGCGTTGGTCATATTTATGATTAGGCGATCGCCCCACAAAAAGCGCATATCCTTGTTTAACTATTTGTTCATTTAATAACTGGTTATCTTTCCAGACATAAGCCAATGTCCGCCCTAGTTTATCCTTATTTTCAATATCAAACTCCAGCTTTACCGATTGTTCTTTACCACCAATTAGCTTTTCTAAACTTTGTCTAGCTTCATCTCCCCACGGATTTTGCCGCAAATCCGGTGCATCTATCCCAATTAACCGCACTGGAGAGGCAAAATTAGGTTGTTCACCCATACCCAGCACTTCTAAACTTTGCCCACTCACCACACGCGCCACTTTTACCGGCATTTGATTATCTGCGGGCTGATTTTTGGCTTGACAACTTACTAGTAATAATAAACAAGCTAATATAGCTATTTTTCGCGTCCAAAACCCAAGACGCGCTGAAACTGTAGATATTTGCATATTTGCTTTTTTACACCCCGTAAAAAGAGGCCAAAACGGCCTCTACTACAAAAACTAATTAATCTTCGTCTAATGGTAAACCTGCTTTTACTCTGCCTTTAGCAAAGTAACGCCCAAATTGGAGTTCATAGACTTCATCCTCGTCTTGTGTCTCCACTTCCAAATCAGAACGGGCATAACTCACACACAGCAAAGCGTAACCTTTCCGACGCAACTCTAACGACAAGCCAACTGCCTCTGGTTGGTCAATTTCTCCCGACAAAACCCTGACAGCGCAAGTGGTGCAAGCCCCGTTACGGCAAGAAAAAGGCAATTCCACCCCTTGTTTTTCAGCAGAGTGTAGGATGTAGCGGTCATCTGGGACTTGTAGGGTGTATTCTTGACCAGTGGCGCGATCGCGGACTTTAATTGTGTATGTACGGGACATCTTAATTTTAGATTTGGTTTTTGACCTTTAGATCTCTACTCTAAAATGTCTTTTAAGATATTTGCATTTTTTATAATTTTATATTACAATGAAAAATTGTGACACCTGGAGAGGTGGCCGAGTGGTTGAAGGCGCAGCACTGGAAATGCTGTTTGGGGGCAACTTCAACGAGGGTTCGAATCCCTCCCTCTCCGTTGTTTTAAAGATTTTAAACTTTAGCTGGTTTAGTTAAATGGTTGAAGTATTGGTTGAATCCTAAAAAACACTCCTCAGGTGATTCTGACCAATAACGACTTGATGGTACAAGGGCCTAGATCCGGTAATGGGTCAATCCAAAATCTAAAATTTTGTAAGTGAGCATCATCACAGAAAATTAAAAGCTTTATCTTGAAACTAAAAATGTTCTCTAGTTGTCATAATGAGGAATGAGCATTGTTTGAGTATGGATATTTAGTATGACCATATACTCAAATGTTATGTTCAAAAACTGAAAAACAGGCTTTTGAGCATCTATTGAGCATGAATGAGGGTTGGAAAGCTAAAAATATTGATATTGCGTTACTTGTATGGAATTTCACATTTCCGTAACTCCAGTAGGGCAGAATGACTACTTGGTGCGGACGGAACAAGTCGCGCCTGGGGTGCCATTGGCAGAAGAACTGGTGACTTGGCCTGTAGCTGATTGGTTGGCGGCGGCTGGACATCTAATGAATGACCCTTTGAGGTCAGTGTTACAGGGAGATGCCTTGATGCAGTCCGCCGCAGGAATCGCCAGAAACTCTATAAACTTGGTGGCATTGGGTCAACAATTTTATAATGCCCTGTTTCAAGGTACTCTCAGAGATAGTTGGATTACCGCTCAAGGCATTGCCCAAAACCATCAACAAGTACTGCGCCTGCGGTTAGGTCTCAAGGACACTAGGTTAGCACGTCTGCCGTGGGAAGTCATGCATGCGGGCGATCGCCCGTTAGCTACAGGGCCTTATGTGGCGTTCTCTCGTTACCAAAGCGGCATTCTCACCACCTCTCGCCTGCCATCGAGAAATCTACCACAACTGCCAGAAGATGGTATAGTGCGCGTTTTAATGGTGCTGGCATCTCCCACAGACCAAACACGTCTTGGTTTGTTAAAACAAGAAGCGCTGAGATTGCAAGCCGAATTACACCGTCATGCCTCACGTACTGCCGAGAGTAGCATTCCCCTACCCGAAATTGAACTGACTATTTTAGATCAACCAGGCAGGGAAGAATTAACCCAATCTCTTGAACAAGGTAGATACCAAGTTCTCCACTACTCCGGTCATAGTAACTTAGGGCCAAATGGCGGCGAAATTTATCTGGTTAGTAGTAGAACTGGCTTAACAGAAACACTCACTGGCGATGACCTGGCCGGTCTACTTGTCAATAATAATATTCAAATGGCAGTGTTTAACTCTTGTTGGGGAGCATACACAGCCACAACTGACACTACAGAAGAAACGGGCGAACGTAACCTAACAGAAAGTTTAGTCAGACGCGGAATCAAATGCGTTTTGGCGATGTCAGAACGTATCCCTGATGAAGTAGCACTCACGCTTACCCAACTTTTGTACCGCAACCTGAGTCAAGGATATCCGGTGGATTTATGCGTGAATCGGGTGCGTCAAGGATTGATTTCTGCCTATGGTTCGCACCAAACTTACTGGGCATTACCAATTTTGTATCTCCAACCCGAATTTGATGGTTTTCTTGGGGCAGAACTTTCGACCTTCACCAGTACAGAATCACTGAATGAGAATAGCCGGAGTATTAAGGCAACTTCTACTACATCCCACTTTGTGATGACTGATGAAGCGCAGATATCTTTACCCATCGATGAAATGTTGCCAGGTTTAGGCAATGAAGCTTCTGAGTTGGACTGGTTGGGTGAAGAAACTTGGGGCGATTTAGTTGATGAAATTGAATATGACGATCCAAGTTATGCAGAAGATTCGGCCATAGTTTCGGATTTGTTTCGCCAGCTAGATCAGCAAACACCCACAAATAGTAGTCAATCTCCGCTGACACGAGAGGTGCTGTCAAACAATAGAGAAAATACTTTTCCGAATAGACAGGTGAGTAGCGAGGTAACACCTATTGATAGACAAACATCATGGGGAAGTATGGGTGCAACATCTAACGAAAATGTCACGAATCAAGAAAAAGAGTGGAGTAATCCCCATTTGGCTACGTTACCAACATCTCCTCCGCAACGTCGCCGCCCTGATCTACGGAAAATTTTAGGTATTGTCGGAGTAGGTGCGATCGCTAGTATGATCGGTTTCGGTTGGTGGTGGCATCGGCGCATCCAAACTTTTGCTGATATCCCGCAAATTCCTGTCCAACAATCTTTATCTAGCAACAATAATTCAAAAATCAACTTACAGACTAGTCCCACAGCAGTCATTGCTAATAGTGCTACAGAAAAATTGAGCCAAGGTGATTTATTGGCTGGGCTGGTAGCTACAGAAGAATTATTAGATCGTGGCGCATTGAAAGCCGCCCAAACCGCCCTAAATGTTGTGCCAACAAAGCAAGTTAACGATCCTGCACTCAACTTTTTTAAAGGACGATTAGCTTGGCAATTAATTCAAACTGGAGATAAAAAATATACCATTGATGATGCCCGACGCTTCTGGGAAACTGCGGTAAAAGCGGAACCAAATTCGGTTTTGTATACCAACGCTTTAGGGTTTGCTTACTACGCAGAAGGCAATTTAGATCGAGCTAATGATTCTTGGTTTAAAGCTCTAAATTTAGCTTTAAATCAGCAAAATCGCATCTCCAATGCGGCCATTTCAGTACAATCCTCTCCAGTACCTTATGATGCCTTAACTTCCTACGCTGGTTTAGCAATGGGATTGTATAAATCTGCACGCAATCAACCTGCCGCGAAACAAGTGCAATATATGAATGAAGCCATCAAGTTACGTAAACTGGTGATTAATCAAGACCCAATAAATTTTCAGGTAAATAAATTAAGTAATAATTGGCTGTGGACAGAAAAAGCAATTGCCGATTGGCGATCGCTCCTTCAGCAAAAAACTGAAGAATTATAAGTTTTCTTGATGCTTACTTGCAAATTTTAACTTGACAATTCATCTTATAAATGGTAAAAAACCTGAAAAACGTAACAATTTTTCTTTAATAGGGAGAGTAAGAGAGATAAATTTCTGTAACATTAAATAATAATAATGTTCAAAATTAAGGAATTACTTCATGCCCTATACGAATGAAGAAGGTGGTCGTCTTAACAATTTTGCCCAAGAGCCAAAGGTTTATCGAGCAGAACCTCCTACAGCAGAGCAAAAGCGTAACTACATTATCCTTGGTGTCGCCGCTACAGTTTTGGTCGGCGGCTTAATTTTTGTCGCCTTCTCCGTTTCTAACCTCAGTTAAGTAAAAACTGTTTTTGTAAACAAAATTTAATTTTCTTGTGGTGTTGCAGGTTTTCACTGTATTGGGAACCTGTTTTTTATTGGTTATGTCAATAGCATATAGATTAGGACAGAAGCTAATCATAAAACATCGACACCAACAGACTTTCAACCCTTTTGCCTTTCGGGTTCGCCAGTCCCCCAGACGCTCCTGCGTCGCTAACGCTGCGCTAACGTGACGGAGACCGCCAAGACGGGGGCTGGTGTCACCTGTTCCCTTTTCCCTACTATTATGTAGAGGCATGAAATTTTGCATTTGTGCTTGACAATTGCAGTCATAGTTCAATAACGTTCAGTAAAGTAATACCAATTCGTAATTCGTAATTCGTAGTTCGTAATTAAGAAACTCTTATTTAGTATGGGTTTCGGAGTTGGAATTTGTAGCCGACTTTTAGAGAATTGGTATAAGAATCGTAAGTAGGAAAATCACTTGCGTGGTAATCCTGGGCTATGGGAAGATTACCCCGAACTAGGCAGTTTTGCTGACTTAAATGCGCCCTGATAAGGTGATGTACACTGTTTTTTGGCTATTTAGCCACCATGAGCGTGAATGATCCGGCACACCCTGACAATTTTGCTTGGAATCGGCAAGTATATCACCGTTTGAAACTTGCCCTAAGTTTAGGCTTAAGACGACAACTTTTTTTAGCAGTATGTGACGATTTACAGCTACGAAATCAAGTAGCAGCGCGTTTGCACTCTACTTTGGCTTATCCGGTTGGGCAAGTTTTATATCAGCCCCAAGATGGACAAGAGACTACCAGTACTCCTGCTTATCCGCGATTAGTAACTTTGCGATTGAATTTAAATGAGCCTAATCCTGTAGCACAGATTAATCAATGGCTGGCTAGTTATCCTCCGCCAATTGTGGGTGCATCTAAAGACAGCCCTGGTAGACCTTTAGCAGTACCGACATTTCAAATTGTGGGCGTAGAACAGCTAACTAAGCAACCAGTAGCAGTTCAACGATTATTTTTACACTATTTGCGCCTCAGCGAAGAAGCTTTTTCTAGCCAAGAATCTAGCGGATTCCTAGAATCTAGTGTGCTGTTGTGGATATCGCGTCCTTGGTTATCTGCCATTCAGCAGTCAGCACCACAGTTTTGGCGTTGGCGTACTGGGATATTTACCTTTGCTGGAGAACCGACACCAGCAAAACGCAACTTAAATTATCCAGAACGGTTTTCTAATGCCAAAAATTTGGATTTCGGGAATTTAGAAGGAACTAGTTTCAACGAATCAACAATTGAAGCACCACCCAAAGCCCCACCTACCACAGATCCAAAGTTCACAGAAAATGGTACGGTTCCTGTAGAAACACCAGCCAAGCGGGCGAATAGTGTTCTAGAAATTCCACCTCCACCTCCGGGATTCATCAAACATGAATCTCAATTACCGGAATCTCCTGTAAAAGCTAGTGAGACTACTAGCCATAGTCCATCACTGTCTTCGTTGTCGCATATTAGCCAGGAGTTAACAGAGTTAGTAATAGCAACTATTAATACCAAAATTGCTCAAGAAGAAGAGAATAACTGGCAACCACAACAAATTTTGTTAGAAATTGAAGAATTACACATCAAGCAAGCTGCAAAAGAGGAGTTAGCAGCAGCTTATCATCAGTTGGGCAATTTATATCGCTTGCGGATTGAACAAGGACATTCAACCCTAGAAAACTTGATGGTAGCAATTCTTGCTTATCAGGAAGCGATCGCCTACGATGAAAAATCACCACAATTACCAGATATTCTCAACGATTTAGGCACACTTTACTGGATGTTGTACCGCACACCACCCAACGTTGAGGCGGGACAAAATTACATCGAACAAGGAATTGAGTTTTATCATTTAGCTTTGAAAATGATTTCACCGCAAACTCACCCAGAAACTTATGCCCGTGTGCAGAATAATCTGGGAACAGCATTCGGTGATTTAGCTAGATTTTCTAACCCATCGGAAAATTGGCAACAAGCAGTTTTAGCTTATATAGAAGCATTAGCTTACCGCACCGTCGAGATGGATACCGTAAAATATGCTGCTTGCCAAAATAATTTAGGTACAGCTTACTGGCATTTGGGACAATACAATCAACCAGTAGTACATCTGAAAAAAGCGATCGCAGCATATAACCTAGCACTCGCTCATTACAATGCCGAACAAGAACCGCTCAAATATGGGATGATTCAAAATAATATCGGCACGGCTTACTGGAATTTAGCACAATACGAACAACCAGCCGACAATCTTCAGCAAGCTATTGATGTTTACTGCGAAGCTTTGAAATATCGCACCGCAGCCAACGTTCCTAGTGCTTGCGCCGCCACCCAAAATAATTTAGCTACAGCTTACTGGCACTTGGCAAATTTACCACAGACCACTAAAGAACGCAAACAAAAGTTACTCAAATTATCAATTATTGCGTACGAAGAAGCCCTAGCTTTGGCACATTCTCTCAATGGTATTCCGTTAAGCTTTGATTTGTTTGCAGCGCATAATAACTTGGGACTTGCCCATTATCAGTTAGTGACAGATAATTCTTTTAATGGCGATAAACCCACGCGATCGCACCACTTAGAAGTAGCATTAGATCACCATTTGCAAGCCTTAAACGGATTAAGCAAACAACCAGAAGCTTATCAAACCACCTTTGCTTATGTAGTCAAAACAATTCGTGCATTCCACAACGAATTAGGCATTCAAGGACAAAATTTAGCGTTATCAAAAGTTCCCGGTCAACTATTACCTGAAATTTTGTCCAAGTTGTAAATTAATACTAAGAGGGTGTTTGAAAAGTCCCCTTGTCGGTATCAAAACATTTCAGATCTCCCTAAATCCCCCTTTTTAAGGGGGACTTTGATTCCGGTTCCCCCCTTTTGAAGCTATCCATTATAAACATCTTTCTTAACAGAAAATTTGACAAAAGCTAGAGATTGTGTAGTTTCTAGACGAAGACCCTGAATCATAACAAAGTCAGCAAATGGAACAATGGATCACACAGGAACTAGAAAGAACCGAATTAGGTGACATTAGAAGGATATTATGCTTATTGTCCTGAGCTTCCTGGTTGTCAATCTCAAGGTGATTCACTAGAAGAAGTACAAGAAAACATTAGAGAAGCAGTTGAACTATACATAGAAACATTATGCTGTTGACGGGAAAGAGAAAACCCCTCTCCAAACCTCTCTCCGAAGCGGAGAGAGGCTTTAAATCTTCCCCCTTCCCTACTAGGGAACGGGGTTAGATAAATGATTTATCCACATAATCTGAGAAACTAAGTCATCATGCAGTTGAGGGGTGAACCGGAACGCACTTATGGGCTGGTGGTGGGTATTGAAAGATATCACGAAGCTGGTTGGAATGTACCCGGAGGTGGACAAGCCGATGATGCACTGAGGTTTGCCGGTTGGTTGTGTGCGTGTGGTGTACCAAAGGAGAATATTCGGCTGTGCTTGTCTTCATTGGCAGAAAATGATCACTTGGTTGGAGAATGTGAGTTAACGGTAGAGTCAGCGACAGAACAAAATCTCTACGACATTGTGACTAACTTTCTGTCTCGACAGTCTGGTGATTTACTTTACATTTTTTGGGCTGGACATGGTTTGATTTCTGCGGAACGAGAACGCAGGTTGATTTGTGCTGATGCAACTCAACAGAGTTGGCTAAATCTAGATTTAAATTCGTTGCTGCTGTTGTTGGGTTCAGATAGGTTTGGCATTCGCCATCACGTTTGTATTATTGATGCTTGTGCTAATTATTTCTTAGAAACTCAGGGAAGACCAACTAATTTAGGGGGAAGGATATTTCCGAGTGGGAAGCCAAGAACGGATAGTCAACAGTTTGTGTTACTGGCGGCGCGGGAAGGTGAAACAGCCAAGGTAAATGGGGCAGAGAAAACGGGGTATTTTTCGCAAGCGGTGAGGGAGGCTTTAACACAAGAGAATGGGAGTTTTCCGCCGGATATGTTGGCTGTTGCGGAACAAGTTAAGCAGCGTTTTCAAGGTTTAGATAAAAAACAACTGCCGACTTACTTTTATTACCGCAATTGGGATGGAGATCAAGAGAAATATCATTACAACCCTTTTGATATTCCCCACAATATTCAACAGAGTAACGCGATTAAGTTTGTCGGTAGAGATGAGAAGTTAGTAGAACTGCACCAGTTATTACAAGTAAATGATGTAGTTGTAATCAGCGATGTAACTGGGCAAGGTGGGGTGGGAAAAACTGAGTTGGCTATTCAATACTCATGGCAGTATTTAGAAGATTATCCTGGTGGGTGTTGCTGGTTGAATTGCCAAGGCGCTGAATTAGGAACACAGTTAGTAGAGTTTGGTATGGTAAATTTTCCTAACTTTAACCCTCCGCAGGAATTAAGCATGAATGGTAAGGTTGCTTATTGCTGGCGGAATTGGCAAGCAGGCAAGGTTTTATTAGTGTTTGATGATGTTAAAGACTGGAAGCAAATTAAAGATTATCTGCCAGCTAAAGGTTCTCGGTTTAAAGTGTTAATCACGACTCGTTTAAATACAGGCTTGACATATCCTTCGCTGCCGTTAGGTGAGTTGTCCCCAGATGCAGCCTTAGAATTATTAACAAAGCTGTTGGGACGCGACAGGGTTGAAGGAGAATTAGAATTTGCTCAAAGACTTTGCCAATTTGTGGGTTATATCCCGATTGGATTGTACCAAGTAGCAGCATACAGCCGAGAACCAAGGAAAGTGTTATGTTAAAAGACATCCTTGCAAGGCTACAACAACAGCAAGCAGCAACAGGTGAGTCTGGTGTAGCAGCTGCCTTTGATTTGAACTGGGAGTGTTTGGAACCAGAGGCGCAAAAGTTGGCTTGTCTGTTAAGTTTGTTTGCTTTAGCTCCTATTCCCTGGTCTTTGGTAGAATCGGCAGCGAGTGCTAGTAATTTAGAATTTGACCTGAAAGCTAACTGCAATATTTTAGTTGAGCGTTATTTGCTGCAAGAGTTAGCGGAGGAAACTTACCAAATTCACGAACGCATTCAGGAATTACTGCGGCAGAAGTTAGACGAGTTAGCGGAAGTTGACGAACTCAAGCGCGGCTTTTGTCAAGCGATGGTAGCAGTTGCCAAGAAGATTCCTCAGACACCCACATTGATAGATATTGCTCAAGTAACTCTCGCTATCCCGCACCTTGAAGAAGTTGCCACAGTTTATCAAGCTTGGTTAAGTGATGAGGATCTAATGTCACCTTTTGAGGGTGTGCTTAGATTCTACGCAGGACAAGGCGCTTATGAGCAAGCTTTGCCTTGGGGTGAAAAAAGTTTATCAACCACTAGAGAACGCTTTGGGGATGAACACCAGGATGTGGCACAAAGTATGAATAATTTGGCAGAACTCTACTATTACCAGGGAAGATACAGTGAAGCCGAACCTTTGTTAATCCAAGCTTTGGCGATGATAAAACGCCTGCTGGGAGATGAACACCCGGATGTCGCACAAAGCCTGAACAATTTGGCAACACTCTACTGTTATCAGGAAAGGTATAGTGAAGCTGAACCTTTGTATATCGAAGCTTTGCCGATGTATAAACGCCTGTTGGGAGACGAACACCCGGATGTCGCACTCAGCCTGAACAATTTGGCGGCACTCTACAAATCCCAGGGCAGGTACAGCGAAGCCGAACCTTTGTATGTCGAAGCTTTGGCAATGAGAAAACGCCTGTTGGGAGATGAACACCCGGATGTCGCACTCAGCCTGAACAATTTGGCATTACTCTACCGTTTCCAGGGAAGGTACAACGCAGCCGAACCTTTGTACGTCAAATCTTTGGTGATTCTTGAACAACGTTTAGGGGCAAATCATCCCTATACAATTACTGTGCGAAATAATTTGGAAGATTTGCGCCGCAATAGTAATTTGTAATTTCTAATTTTTAGCTTTGTTAATGAGTGCTTTAGTTTCTCTTTTTATAATTCCAGTTAGCGACATAAGCGATGATGAAACTAAAATTATTAGCTTATTTATCTACATTACTATGGTTGCCAGACCATACGCGATCGCTCAATACGGTTCGGTTAGAAATAATAGTAGGTTGGGTTTCGCTATCGCTCTACCCAACCAAGCTTGGCAAATGTTGGGTTTCGTTCCTCAACCCAACCTACGCAGAATTAGGTTTTTAATTCTAAGCGAACGGTATTGCGCGATCGCTTTGCCAACAAACCTGCTAATCTTTCTGCAAGAACTAGATCATCTTCTCGATCAGGTAGACCAACAATATTAGCATGGTTAGCTGAATCCTGTTCTACATCTACTCCAACCAATGCACCAACATAGATGCTGTGACATCCCGTTCTACGGCGTAATTATCTCCCATCTCATGGTATAAATAAGCTTGTTGTTCGGCTGTGGCTGGGCAAACTAACCGCACTTCACACTCTGGCGATCGCTTGCTCCATGTTAGTCTAATGCTACCATGCTCATCTGTCGCAGCTGAGGCTCTAAGAAAGCGATGTCTACGACGGGCTGCGCCTACGCCCATTGTTTCATAGGCATCTATTACCAATTGCATTGCTAATTTAAAGGCGTATTGACTCGGTTGTAAAATTCCATACTCATCAGTCTCATCCTCTTCTAAAAGAGCAACAAGCCGCTTCAATGTCACCGTTATATCACTGCGGTCTGATTTTGCCGACTGAGCAACAGTCATAAAGCTGAAGTCATTTAAATTAAATTGCTCTTAGCCTAACATGAGGAACGGTTCAATTAACCAGCAGCAGATCAAACTGGAAGGAACAGTGAGTAGATAGACGCAGATAAATCTGTGCCTGAAACAAAGAAGAACTGCTGTAATAAGTCTTTGATACTTATGAATGAGTCTTCGATATTCATTAATGAGTCTTTTAGTTCCGTGAATCAGCCTTTGAACTTGATTAATGAGTATTGGAACTCCTTTAATGAGTCTTTTAGCTCCATTAATGAGGCTTGGAACTCCATTAATGAGTATCACAATACTCGTGAATGAGGCTGAGAACTTCATTAATGAGGCGGGGAACTCCATTAATGAGGTTTGGATACTCATTAAAGAGTCTGGGAACTCCATTAATGAGTATCATAACTCGGTGAACCAGTCGGGAAACTTGATTTTAGTTACTCGCCCCCAAACTTATAAATATAGATGTTTCAGGGTTTTATTCGTCAATCTAGTACAACACGGCGTAAATAAACCAACCCTTCGGGTTCGGCAGTTCTTCATGCGGGGAACCCCCAAGACCGGACTGCCTCACCATTCCAAATCAATAAAACGCTTATGCTGTATTCATTTTGACTTTTGACTTCCGCCTTGCGGCACTAGGCTTTGAGGGTGAAAATCTTTTCAATCACGTCTTCGACGACTTTATCGGGGGTGGATGCACCAGAGGTTACACCGACGACGATTTTACCGGATGGTAGCCAATTTTGAGCGATCGCTAATTCCCCATTTAACTGTCGATGTTCGATGGCGTTGTCAGATTTAATCCTGTCTACGGAATCAATATGATAGGAAGGAATGCCTTTTTCAAAGGCGATTTGTTGCAATTGTGTGGTATTCGATGAATTAAACCCACCAATCACCACCATTAAATCTAAATCATGTTGTACTAATTCCAACATGGCATCTTGTCGCTCTTGGGTAGCATCACAGATAGTATTAAAGCTTTGAAAATGCTCATTTAATTCAGTTGTGCCGTACTTCTGCATCATCGTCCGCTCAAACAGCTTGCCAATTTGCTCGGTTTCGCCTTTCAGCATGGTGGTTTGGTTAGCAATACCAACTCTTTCTAAATCTTTATCTGGGTCAAATCCGGCTGAACAAGCTTTGGCAAATTTCTGTAAAAATTCTTCTCGATTCCCACCATTGAGAATGTAGTCGGCAACGTATTGTGCTTCTTTTAAATTCAGGACAATTAAATATTTGCCTGCAAAGGAACTAGTCGCAACTGTTTCTTCGTGTTTATATTTACCGTGAATAATTGAGGTGTAATCGATTTTTTTGTGCTTTTCTACGGTATTCCAAACTTTAGAGACCCAAGGGCAAGTAGTATCGACTATTTTGCAGCCTTTATCGTGTAATATCTGCATTTCCTGAATGCTGGCTCCAAATGCCGGGAGTATAACTACGTCATTGGTTTCCACCACAGTAAAGTCTTTTTTGCCTGTTTCTACAGGAATGAATTTGACTGCCATCTCCTGCATTCGCTGATTCACAGAAGGATTGTGAATAATTTCGTTAGTAATCCAAATTTGTTCTGTGGGGAAGTGCTGGCGGGTTTCATAAGCCATTGCGACAGCACGTTCTACACCCCAGCAAAAACCAAAGGCTTGGGCTAGTCGAATGGTAACGTCACCACGTTGGAGAATGTAATTGCGATCGCGGATTTCTTGAATCAAACTGCTTTGATACTCAGATTGCAACTGGGTTGTGACTTCTGCTTGATGACCAAACCCTTTGCGATTGTAATTTTCTGAATGTTGGAGTGTACGTTTAAAAGCTTTTGTATCCATGTTTAATTCTCAAGTGTCTCCTCTATCTGATTTTCGCGTGTGGAGACGCAATTTAAGTTAAAAGTTAAAAGTTAAAAGGCAAAAGATACTTCTGTCACCTGTAACCTATCACCGTTCGGCTGACGCTCACGGCGGAAGCCTGTAACCTGCTATAACTCCCTACTCCCTGATTGCGTGTAAATCTGCAATGCGGTGCGCCAAACTAGATAGCCGGCAGGACTGAGGTGTAAACCATCGGTAGAAAGTTCGGGGCGGAGATTGTCTTGTTGATTAGCAAATAAGGAATATAAATCTAGATATCTTACACCGCGTTTGGCAGCTATGCGTTGCAATTGTTGATTCAATTGGCGAATCCGACTGTTAGGAATAGCTAAAAGTTTATCTCGTCCTTCCCAAGTTGCTGCTTCTGCGCCATGTGGCAAAATCGACTGCACAACGACTTGCGCTGTAGGATGAGCTTTGCGGAGGTATCGGATAATTTGCCGCTGATTATCAAGAATGACCTCATCACTTTCTCCACGGATGAGGTCATTAATGCCAATCATGACAAAAATCACCTCTGGTTTGGTGCTATCAAATATATCTAATCTTTTTAACAGTCCAGTGCTGGTTTCACCGGAAATTGCTTGATTGAGCCAATGCCTATCTTCCGGTAATAACTCCACGGGAAACCACAGACTAATAGAATCTCCCGCTAGGATGCTTAAATGCTCAGGATTTTTCTCAGTGGCGGCTTTAGCTTCTTGTTTGAGAATATCTAACCACTGCTGGTAATTGAGTTGATGACGGCGGCCTAACTCAGGTGCAACTTGGGATGCAATAACTGTCTGTTGTGGAGGCAAACTATTAAAAACAGCGGTCAATCTCTGCCGTTGCAAAATTAGCAGGATGACCGCCAACATGAGTATGCCGTTGGTTGCCAACGAGAACAATGCCCAAATAGGGAAGGTTTTTACAGAAGTGGTCACGACTAGCGAAATTTGTCGATAATTTGACTCAAATTTTATCCGCTAGTTCGGAAATGTCACCAAAAAAGTGGAGTGCTGAGTTGAAAGTGCTGAGTAGGGAAGCAGTCACGAGTCTCTCCCCAACGCACTGGCTCCTCAGCACTCAGCACTCAGCACTTTAAGTAATAGGTCTATCGCCACCAAATTCCGAGTTGTAACCTTCTTCGCCGTGTTCGTTGATATCTAAACCTTGAACTTCGGCTTCTTCTTTGACTCGCAGACCGACTGTAGCATCGATAACTTTGAGAATGATAAAAGTACCAATTGCGGCGATCGCGTAGGCAACCAAAATTGCTACTAGTTCTACCCCCAGTTCGGCAAAATTACCACGCAATACCCCATCTTTACCGCCGCCGTTAACTTGGGTAGTGGCAAAGATGGCGGTTAAAATTGCTCCAACTGTACCACCAACGCCATGCACGGGAAAAGTGTCTAAGGCATCGTCAATTTGCAGTTTGTGTTTGAAACTCACTGCATAGAAGCAGACAAAAGAGGTGATAAAACCAATTAAAATCGCTGCCAAAGGTGTAACAAATCCTGCGGCTGGCGTAATCCCCACCAGACCTGCAACTGCACCTGTGGCTGCACCTACGGCTGTGGGTTTACCCCGTAGCGCTGCTTCCAAAATTAGCCACATCAAAGCCGCCGCCGCCGCCGAGGTATTGGTAGCAACAAAGGCGGTGGTCGCTATGTTAGTAACTAAATCACCAGAAGTTCCACTAGCAGCAGATAAAGCACTACCAGCGTTGAAGCCAAACCAACCGAACCACAGCAAGCCAGCACCTAACAAGATGAAAGGAACGTTGTGTGGAGGACTGAGGCGGTCAGGGTGGGTTTTGCGGGGGCCGAGAACGATTGCTGCGACTAACGCCGAAACCCCAGAACTAATGTGAACGACTGTACCACCAGCAAAGTCGAGAGCGCCTAAACCGCCGTATAAACCCAAGAATCCACCTTTTGCCCAGACCATGTGAGCTAAAGGGCTATAAATAAAGGTTGACCACAGTAAAACAAACAGACTGTAGGCGCGGAAACTCATACGTTCAGCGATCGCTCCGGAAATCAAAGCTGGGGTGATAATGGCAAACATGGCTTGATAAATCATGTATGCCTGATGGGGAATGGTTGCGGCATAAGAAACTACCTCTTTCGGTTCTGAACCTTGGAGATAATTAGCTGTTTCTAGCCCGACACCGTTTAACCCCAGCCACTGTAAACCGCCAATGAATGGATTTCCCGGTGCAAAGGCCAGGCTATAGCCCCATAAAACCCAGGTAACGCCGACAATCGCCATCAACACAAAGCTCATCATTAAGGTGTTGAGGACGTTGCGCGATCGCACAAATCCACCATAAAAGAATGCTAATCCTGGTGTCATCAGCAAAACTAGTGCTGATGAAATTAGTATAAATGCTGTATCTCCTGTATCAGCGGCAGGTGGAGTAGCTGCTTGTGTTTGGGCAAAAGCATTGCCCATGAGCGGCCATCCCAGAAGTAATAGGGTAATAGCCGCGATCGTGAAAACTTTCTTCAACACTTGTTTCTTTCCCTTCTCCAAAAATCAAGATTCTTTGTATACTAAAATACATTTCATCCTTTTTTCCTACTCATTTTTGTCTTGAAATATACTCAACTAAATTTTTTGCCAAAGATTAATAAAAATATAATCCTTATGATAGTTGCCAAAATATTAATAAATGTGTACCAATGCAATTTTTGCATTTTTTGTTCGAGTAGTAAAATTTTGTTTGGGCATGAAAAAAATTCTGTATTTGAGTTAGCCTTGGTCAGCACAATTCGCAATTCGCAATTCGCAATTCGCAATACTTCGGCTAGGCTCAGTACAAGTTCGCAATTAATGCCCACGGATAAATCCGCTTTCTTGAACCAAGCAAAGTTTTAAATTTATCTATCCATAAATTAATAATGGGGCTTGTACCATCAAGGAATAATTGGTCATATAAAAAACTATCTAAATAAAAGCTGTAATCTTGTAAAATTTATACAAAATTGTTCTCAACCATATTGGCTCATATTTAATAAAAAAACCGCCCTCTAAATCAAAGGTAAACTTTGTAGGGGCGGATGTTGGTTAGCAATAAAACTAGAAATTTACTAACTTACAGCGTACTTGGTAAATCATTACCTGATGAAATTCCTCCGGAACTTGCTCCTTCCGAAAATCCACTAGGACTAGCTTCTTTGAGGAATCCACTGTAAGCTTCCATACCGTGTTCGCCGATATCTAAGCCTTCTAATTCTTCTTCTCTAGTAACTCTAATTCCCAAAGTCGCTTTCAGCGCTAACCAGAAGATGCTGCTAAGAAGAACAGTTATCCCGCCAACGGAGAGAATACCGACTATTTGCGGTATTAATGTGCCGAAACCACCGCCGAAGAATAAACCATGTGGGCCAATTGGTTTACCTGCTAAGTCAACCATCCAAGGATAGCCACCAGGGCCAACAGCAAATAAACCCACAGCCAAAGTACCCCAAATACCGCAAACTAGGTGAACTGAGGTAGCACCTACTGGGTCATCAATACCGATTTTGTCAAAAAATGGCACAGCGAAAACAATTAAAATGCCAGCAATCAAGCCAATGATTATGGAACTAGGAATGTTGACATAAGCACAAGACGCTGTAACGCCTACTAATCCAGCCAAAATCCCGTTGATAATCATGGACAAGTCTGGCTTACCCAAGTACAACCAAGCTACAACGGTGGCAGTAATACCACCAACTGCACCTGCCATGTTGGTTGTTAAAGCAATGTGAGTAATCGCATTCGGATCGGCGGCCATTACAGAACCAGGGTTGAAACCAAACCAGCCCAACCACAAAATCAAGCAACCTAAAGTGGCAATACTCATGTTATGCCCTGGTAGCGCCACCACTTGTTTATCTTGATATTTACCAATACGCGGCCCAAGAAATGCGGCTCCCATCAATGCAGCCCAGCCACCGACTGAGTGAACTACGGTAGAACCAGCAAAATCCCAAAAACCCATGTCTGCCAGCCAACCAGCACCCCAAATCCAGTGTCCGGTAATCGGGTAGGCAATACCTACGAGTAACAGGCTGAAAATCAAGAAGTCAATGAACTTGATGCGTTCGGCAACTGCACCCGACACAATTGTGGCTGCGGTTCCAGCAAATACTAACTGGAATAAGAATTTGGCAGCTAAAGGAACGCCTGTCCAATTGAGGGCGCTAAACACTCCTTGATAAGCATCCCCGGTAGCAGGGCTGTTATCTGCTCCTGATAGGAACAAGCCATTGAGTCCGATGAAGTCATTGCCATCGCCAAACATTAAACCAAAGCCGATCGCCCAAAATGCTACGGTCGATAGGGCAAATACAATTAAGTTTTTGGCGAGAACGTTAACAGCGTTTTTCTGACGACAAAACCCGGTTTCTAACATACAAAAACCGGCGTTCATAAAGAAGACTAAAAAGGCTGCGATCGCTACCCATAAAGTATCAAGTGCAACTTTGAGATCCGCTGTTGTAGGGCCTGCTGCGGCTGGAGTTTGAGCAACAGCTACATAACCCCAACCCAATACAATTAGTCCAGCCAAAGGTAAGCAAGCTTGCCAACTTGGAGAAAGTCGCTTAATTGCTAAATTTAATCGCTTGACTTTTGAGTTAAATTGTGTACTCTTAGCGTAATTTTTTACAGATGATCGCCTAATTTTTGTTTTTGATTTCTGTCTTTGCATGAGTTTGAACATCATCCTCCAAACTATCCCGAAAGGAAAAATATCTTGAGCAAAAAAAACTAACGCTTGAAGTTAAATGCAGTGGTTTTTGATCTTGCTCTTTCAACCACTTGTTTCCACGCCAGAGAGCCAAATAACCCAAATAGGAGTTTAGAAAATGAACTGCACTCCTGTAATCTTTTCTTACTGTTATCCTTAAGAAATTATTATGTATTATCCGAAACAGTCAAGTCTCCTTCACCTAATCTTTAATCTTTAAATACTCAGCATTAGGTGCTTAAGTGCTGGCAATTGTCAATACAATGCTGACCAAAAATTACGGAGGAAGTGGCACATCGGCTTTACTGCTATCAACTTATCAAGAGTTACCAGACAGGAAGCATTTTAATAATTCCTGTTGTAAACATTGGTGAACTCATAAATAAATTTGACTGATTTTCTATTTATCAAAACGGCAATTCTGTATCTTTAGATACTGTTTTTTAAAGGTGGTTTTTTCTAATACTCGGAAATTGACGATATCAATAAACTACATCCTTTACAGAGAATGGATTTATCATTGTTCATCAAGAATATTAAAAAATAATATTAAATTTTTATAAAAAAAATTAATGATTGTTACGTGATTTTTTGAGTAACAATCATTACTTCACTACAGGAGTGTAAAGATTCCGGGAAACACCAAAATCACTTTACACTAACCCCTAAGTCACTGCGGTTAAAATTCCTCTTTTAAATATTGTTCATATCCTAGCTGTTCTAGTTTTGCTTGCTTTGCCATGACTAATTCCGCTAGAGATTGGCGATATTGCTGCACTTTGTCGAGTAATTCTGGTTGGTGAGTGGCAAGAATTTGCACAGCTAACAGCCCAGCATTTTTAGCGTTACCAATTGCGACCGTGGCAACTGGGATACCAGCTGGCATCTGAACAATAGAATATAAAGAATCAACACCTTGTAAATTCCGGGTAGCAACAGGTACGCCAATTACAGGTAAGGGTGTGAGGGAGGCTACCATTCCGGGGAGATGAGCTGCTCCGCCAGCACCAGCGATAATCACCTTAATACCCCGTTGATGGGCTGTTTGAGCATATTGCACCATACGTTCTGGGGTACGGTGGGCAGAAACAATTGCTACTTCCGTTTCTACACCAAACTCGGCACAAACTGCGATCGCATCTTTCATAGTGGGCAAATCAGAATCGCTGCCCATGATAATACCGACAAGAGGAGACATAGAATTTTTGATTTTGAATCTTTGATTTTGGCTTAGAGGCTGATTGCTAGATTTACAATCGTGTCAGACTTAGACTTAGCTACTTTCAGTCCAAGGTGATGACTCAAGCAAGACAAAACTCCATCGCTTCAAACGTAGATATTATCAATGCGCGTGTACCTGGTTATCAAGATTTACAGATGCTCTTAGTTAACCAAGAAGGTGTGATTGAGCAAATCTTGCCAATGGGTACGGTATTTAAACGAGTTCCACCACCTGATTTACAAGTATGGGATGTAGCTGGTGACTGGATTTCGTTAGGTGGCGTTGATTTACAGATTAACGGTGCGCTAGGTTTGGCTTTTCCAGAATTAAACCCGGAAAATGTTTCTATGCTGCCGAAAATTTCTCAATATTTGTGGGATTTAGGGGTTGATGCTTATTTACCAACATTAGTGACCACTTCAGTAGAAAATTTAGGGCGATCGCTTGCCATAATTGCTGATTTTGCTTCTAGTTCAACAACAGGGGCAAAAATTTTAGGCGCACATCTCGAAGGCCCATTTTTGAATTACGGAAAACGTGGCGCACATCCGGCAGAATATCTCTTACCCTCAACAATTGAGGAAGTTAAACGGGTGTTGGGCGATTATGCCTCTGTTGTCAAAGTCATCACTTTAGCACCAGAATTAGACTCGACAGGCGAAGTCATCCCATATTTGCGTTCTTTGGGTATCACCGTCAGTTTAGGACATTCTCAGGCAACATCTGACCAAGCTCAACAAGCTTTTGATTTAGGTGCAACGATGGTTACGCATGCCTTCAATGTCATGCCGCCTTTACATCACCGTGAACCTGGGTTATTAGGGGCAGCAATTATCAATCCAAATGTGATGTGTGGTTTTATTGCCGATGGACAACACGTTGCGCCAACAATGCTGAAAATTCTGCTGCGGGCAACTCAAGAACTTTTCCTTGTCAGTGATGCCTTAGCACCGCTAGGGCTGCCTGATGGTGTCTATCCTTGGGACAGCAGACAAATAGAAGTCAAAAACGGTACAGCCCGATTGCGAGATGGCACATTATCAGGCACGACTTTATCTTTACTGGAGGGAGTACAGAACTTAGTGAAGTGGGGAATTTGTGACGTAGAAAGAGCGATCGCTTTAGCTACCAACGCACCCAGAAATGCCATTAATTTACCTGTTATTTCCCCTGGTCAAAGTGCTAATTTATTACGCTGGCATTGGGATAAAACAACCAAACAATTAACTTGGCAGCGATTATCTACTCCTTGAAAAATTCAGCAGTCAAAATTAATTAGTGCAGAATTTAAACTCTCCACTCTCTGTAAAAGTTTAGCCAAGCGCTGCTCTAGGGAACTCCTAGAGCAAAATTCGCCAATTAAAAACCATTAAATCTTTAATTTAGTGAAGTGTTTCAACATTTATCAAAACAGAATTCAGGAGTCAGGAGCCAGAATTCTGTTTTGAATTCTGTGTGACTGGCGGATGAATAAACGGGTTTAACACCCCCACTAAATCGAAGATTTAGTGGTCTTCAATTAGTGGGGGATTCAAACCCGCCATTCAAACCCGCCACTCATTGATTCTGACTCCTGAATTCTGACTCAATGACTGAACAAAAAAATCTAAAGATACATCAAGCGGATCAACAATTTTTTCATCGCTGCCGAATTTAAGATGCTGTATGCTATTTTCGGCAAGTAAAAATTTAATTGCAATAAAGCAGAGGAGTGCAAGATAAAAATTAACTTGCAGATAAAGTGACTAATGCTGCTTTTACCAAGTGTATGACCTACAAAAATTCTGGCTCACTGTCTATTAGATGAAATGTGTTTGAACTATATAGTAGCAATTTGCCCAAACCATTTTGTAGAGCTACTCAAGAGACCACATATTCAATAAAGTGACACAAGTTTAAAAGAGGTTAGTCACGATGCACAGCACTTATGTTTTGCCGCCAGGCCCACGCCCAACGCCGTGGCAGACACTTCTGCTTGCCACCAAGACTTTTCATTTTTTTCAGCAGTGCGCTACACGCTACGGCGAGCCCTTCACTACCACAATCACTGACATCAAGACCGTATTTACTGGTCAGCCAGAGGGAATACAACAAATTTTCAATGCCAATCCAAACTTGTTCGATACTATAACAGGCTCGAACGTTGGTGTTGCAGTGGGCGAGAATTCGCTGCTGGTAATCAGTGGTACTCAGCACAACCGCGAACGCAAGCTGATAATGCCGATGTTTCATGGAACACGGCTTCGTACTTATGGCCATACCATCCAAGCTATTACTGTCGAACACACTGGTCGTTGGCAACCGAATCAGGTTCTGATTGTACAGCAGACGAGTCAGGCTATCTCATTGGAAGTAATTATTCAGGTCGTCTTCGGTAGCCGCAAGCCTACGCAAGTCGCACGCTTGCGGCAGGTCATCGTTGCTTTTCTTAAGGCTTTCATTCCTCCAATCATCTTTTTTCCGTTATTACGCCAAGAGTTTGGTGGCTTCGGCCCTTGGAGCCATTTTCAATTGGTGCTGAAGACCTTCAACGATCTTCTTGAGCGTGAGATCACTATACGCCGCACTGAGGGTTTTTCTGAGCGGGACGATATTTTGAGTATGCTCCTTGCCGCACGCGATGAAGACGGCCAGCCGATGACTGACGAGCAGATCCGCGATGAGATCAAGACCATGCTACTGGCTGGCTACGAAACCACAGCTTCAGCGTTGGCATGGGCTTGCTACTGGATTCACCGTGCGCCTGCAATTCAAGACAAACTGCGGGCTGAACTAATGCCGCTCGGAAGCCTACCAGATCCTGAAGCGCTGACGCGGCTACCCTATTTGAAAGCTGTGTGCCAGGAGACGCTGCGGATGTGTCCACCAGTACCCTTCGCCATCCGTCTTCTGAAGCAGCCTTGGGCTTTTTGTGGTTATGAACTGCCAGCTGGTATAGGAATCGGCACGGCTATAGGTGTCACTCACTTCGACCCTAAAATCTACCCTGAACCCCAGACTTTCCGACCAGAGCGATTTCTTGAGCAGCAGTATAGCCCCTATGAGTATTTGCCGTTCGGTGGCGGCACACGGCGTTGCCTTGGTGCTGCATTTGCCCTCTATGAGATGCAGATTGTGCTAGGGACAATTATGGCTCGGCACAAATTGGCATTGGCAGAGCAAAAACCCGTCACTCCCTCCTCACTTGGCTTCGCTATTAGTCCAAAAGGCAACGTTAAGATGGTCATTTTATCTTAATTTTTGCCTAACTTATAGCAGGATTCAGAATGCCTCTATATCTAGCTTTGAAACTTATAAATCTCCAGATTTATCTTAAAATCTAAAATTGTTTGACTCCTGAATTCTATTTTGATAAAAAAAGAGTGGGAGTAGGCATACCATTCGCCTATTTCTCCCACTCAACATTTGCCGCTGTAGCGTCCAGGAATATGTACAAACGTTGCCCTTTTATTTAGGGGGCTAAGCTGTGCAAAAATGGCAACATTTATACAGATTGAATTTTCCTGTTGCAGCAAATGTAAAGCCTAATTTATTAGTACAATTTTTTCCAAAAAATTATCTAAAATTCGAGATTAAATCTATGTTCCAATAAACTATTATTTCGGTATTTGATTTTATAGGTAGAGCCTGATAATAAAACCCTTGAAGTCGTTTATCTTTCATAAATTTAACTCAGCTAGTTTGAGTTGGGTTGCCATTTTGGCAAGTTTTTAAGATTATTGCTAAACAGTATTGGCAAAAGCTCTAAAAATGATTTGAAGGCTGAATCAACTAATTTTTTAATGCTAACCAGTTTTGATATAGAATCCTAAATCACTCGTGAACTACAAGATCCCCGACTTCTCAAAGAAGTCGGGGATCTGAAGCCCACTGTGCTGTACCCCTATAGTCAAAAGTTGTATTTCAAAGGCTTTTGTCTTACGGCAACATTAATACTTTTGTAAAAGCGCTGACAAAGAATTGTCTTTGCGAATATCCATTAAGTCTGCTAGTGATTCTTTGCCTTTACCTAAGCGGTATTGCTGTGCTGGCGGTAGAACTTCGAGCCAAGATTTGCTTTTAACTGACAGTGGTTGCAAAGGTACAAACCCTGGCAAATTTTCGGATGTTTGCGGAATTGATTTTAAAGCTTTTTGACGGTTGCGAACACGTTTGGGGATGTTGTGAGGCTGGTTTGAACTGTTAAGCAACCGAAAAATTAGGTAGCAACCACTGCCACAACTAAGAGCGATCGCCATTACCATCCATAAAGGTGTAGGATTGCTACGTTCAGTTGTAATTGGCTCTTCGACTATTACTGGTATTAGCTCTGGTTCTGCCTGTTTCACACCGCCAACATGACTAATGCTGTAAAATGCTACAGCCGTTGTGCCTAGAAATATTGTAAAAATTCCACTTAACAACACCAGAGGATGCTGCGCCAGTAGAGAAATAAGAATGTGTGAGCGACCTTTTGAACCCAATTTAGGATTTTTCGGTTCTAGATTGGGTTCTATCAGTTGGGTTGGCTCATGGTTGAAATTCTGACTATTTTCCATGATCACTTTTAGATTTGTACCCCTTCTGTCCCATGATTGTACCTAAGGAGTAAGTTATCAAGTATCCATAGCCAGATTTTGGCATAAAGAGACTCTTGTCTAAATCATTAGTAACTAAATCTCATCTTTTCTTCAAAAATCAATACTTTTGGCAAATTTCTAGTAAAAGGCAGGAAGCAGGAGGCAGAAGGAATAGAATCTTCTACTCAGCAACGCCAGTTGCTACAACGCTCTTAACCCGACGACAGTCGCTTCAAGTCGAGCCACTGCGTTGCGGGGGTTCCCACGGCAGTCCGTTCAAGTCGGGAAACCCGCCCACACGGCTGCCTCCCCGTTGTAGCAAGTGGCGTGACAAAGCCGCCCACAGCGCTGTCTCCCCAACGCACTGGCTCCTCAGCACTCTCTTGTACAGACGCGATTAATCGCTTCTCTAACCAGAATGTCTTTCTAAAGCTAGTTGTATCAATCTATCCACTAATTCGGGAAAATATACGCCGCTATGTGACCAGAGTTGAGGATACATACTCGTAGCAGTAAAGCCAGGTAAGGTATTGATTTCGTTAATTAATATTTCCCCTGTTGCTTCTACATAAAAGAAATCTACTCTGGCTAATCCTGCGGCATCAACTGCTGCAAAGGCTCGTAACGCCATATCTTGAATTTTATGGCTGATATGATCTGGAAGTGGTGCTGGAATTAATAAATCTGCTCTACCTTCTGTATATTTAGTTTCGTAATCATAAAAATCGCTGTCAAAGGTGATTTCACCAACTACCGAGGCTTGGGGTTGGTCGTTACCCAATACGGCACATTCTACTTCTCTGGCGACCACTCCCGCCTCAACAATGATGCGACGGTCGTAACTAGCGGCTTGGTCGAGTGCAGTTTCTAATTCTGAGCGCGATCGCACTTTGGCAATACCTACCGATGAACCCAAGTTAGCAGGTTTGACAAAACAAGGATAGCCCAATGTTGTTTCTATCTCATCGCACAGTTTAGGAAATACACAAGGATTTGACCAAATTTGCGCTCTGGTTAACGCTTTATATTTAACCTGGGGCAGTCCTGCTTGCTCGAATGCCATTTTCATCGCAATCTTATCCATCCCCAATGCCGAACCTAACACCCCAGAACCGACAAAGGGAACTTGCATCAATGTCAGTAAACCTTGAATTGTGCCGTCTTCCCCGTTGGGGCCGTGGAGAATGGGAAACCAAACATCCACTTCTGCAACTTGGGAAGGAGACTGCCAACGTTCCAGCGTTTGGGTTTGGGAATTGGTGAGTTGATTTTGCTCTGGGTTTGCAGAGTTTTCAGATTCAAGTAATGGCTTACCAGAACCTAATACTTTTTGGGGTGCGTCTCCGGCTAACCAACGTCCATCTTTTTGAATGTAGAAAGGCAGGATTTGGTACTTACTAGTATTTTGCTCTGCACTTAAGGCTTTAGCGATCGCCCTTGCCGAACTAATCGACACTTCATGTTCTCCAGAACGTCCGCCAAATAACAATCCCACCCTTACCTTAGTCATTTTCGGTTCCTCTACATTCCTATCGCAGATAGCGTATCACAACCTGCTGAAGTTGCTATATTTTCCTTTATCAAAACAGAATTCAGGACTCAAGACCCAGAATACCCTACGGGAAGCCGCTTCGCGTCTACAGAATTTATCTGAGTTACGATTGATAGATGAATAAACGGTGAAACACCTCACTGAATCGAAGATTTAGTGGTCTTCAATTGTTTCTATGGTCTTTTACCCCACTTTCTTGTTCTGACTCCTGAATTCTGACTTCTGAATTCTTCTTCAATCAGAAATTTTCTGCAATTAAGGATGAGCCAAAAACGCCCCATATTTAGGTATGTTTGTTTTATAACCACAAAAAAGTCTATTAACAGAGTTTAGCCAGACTTTTATAAATACTGTTAAGATTCCTGAATGTTACAAAAGCAACACAAATTGGCAAAAAAACTCGGTTGGTCTTTGGATGAGCGAGATCCAAACTTTATCAAATCCATGATGCCTCTATTGGGCTTTTTATATCGTTACTATTTTCGAGTGCAAACTAGCGGTTGGCATCATGTTTCACCTCAGCAAAAAGTTTTGTTTGTTGGTTCTCATAATGGTGGACTTTCGGCTCCCGATATGCTGATGCTGATGTATGACTGGTTTCATCGCTTTGGTGTAGAACAACCAGTATATGGTTTGATGCATCCCACAGTTTGGGAGGTTAGTCCACCACTGGCACAACTGGCTGCCAAAATGGGAGCTATCATGGCTCATCCCAAAATGGCATACTCTGCTTTGCGTTCTGGTGCGAGTGTGCTGGTTTATCCTGGTGGAGCCGAAGATGTGTTTCGACCCCATTATTTAAGAAATAAGATTTATTTTGCTGGACGGCACGCATTTATCAAGTTAGCGCTGCGGGAAAATGTGCCGATAGTGCCTGTGATTTCTGTGGGGGCGCACGATACCTTAATTGTATTGGCTGACATTTACAAAATTGTCCACCAACTCCATGAATGGGGAATGCCTTGGCTATTTAATATTGATCCGGTGGTGTTTCCAATTTATTTGGGTTGGCCTTGGGGATTATCTATTGGCCCACTTCCTAATATTCCGTTCCCTGTATCTATCCACACACAAGTTTGTCCACCGATTGTATTTGAACGCTACGGCAGAGAAGCCGCCAGCGATCGCAGTTATGTCGATGAATGCTACAACTTGGTTGTAAGTAAGATGCAGTATCAGTTAGATCAGCTAGTCTTACTTAGTGAAAAATCTTAATTTACTGTCCCACAAATAAGTTTCTAACTAAAATTAATGCCCCATTTCTTGAGCAGTATCGGTATCAATTTCTGAACTATACCAATTAAAAGAGGAAGCAGAGGTGTAGAAACAGTTAGCAAAAACTGACGAAAAGTTTGAACATCAAAAGGCCAAACTGGAAATTTGTCAGTTAAAGAGTAGAAAGCTCGTAGGTTCTTAATTTTTTCTGTACCCTGTTTCAGAGTTTCTGCATCACCAGTCAGGCTGGCATGAATTTTGGAGTAATCAACTTGAAACTGCCGCGCAATTTCGTGTAAAAGCTCTTCTTTTGCTTTTTTCATGCCTCTGTGAGCCGCCAATAAAGGGCCAAAAAAACATATTATAGACAATAAAACATCTAGGGGAATAATTAAGTGAACAAACCAATAATTTTGTCCAGTACCTCGCGTGATGAACTGATACTCAATAAAGCCAACCATAATACCTAAAACACCTGCTAAATAAGCAGTTTTTAGCGCATAATCACTCAGAGAACGGAGTCCACCACAACGATCAGGGTGTAGAGGATTAATGTTAAACTCTTTTCTTTCTAATTCTCTTCTTAAAATGCTATGAAGTATCCATATATTACTAACAAGGTTGAGAATTAACATACTACCTATATAAACTAATATCAAGGTAGTAATTGTAACTATTAAAATTGGTAGAGGATGTGAACTAGTCCAACTATTTTTTAATCCAAACCGAGTCACAAAGACAAAACTACTAAAAATCACAGCACTAATAAACGCTAAAAACTTACGCCATTTAGGTTTATAAGCATTGAAAGTAATCTGATTTATTGCTTGTATTTCTGATTCGTCAATTTCTAATACATCAGATTCTTCAAGTTCCTGAATTACAGAATCTATACCCTGAAAACTCCATAAATAATAGCCCAGAACAACGGGATTAATTAACAGTACCCATATCCAGGGAAATACATCTTGAAGCAGTCCCTTCTGCCCAAGTGGCAACCACAATGTATTGCTTACCCAAGCAGTAATTAAATAAATTCCACTACCTATTGCAATGCCTAATAGCCCAAATCCCAAGGGAGAAAGCTTAAATTTTTCCAGTAATAAATATGCAATAGGATCAAAACGATAAAGATTGCGTTTTTGCAACGATTTGATAATGGTCATTTTTAGTTAAAAATTTTAGGCGTATTCAAGCAGAGATTGTAGTATAAAAAAATAGCTTTTTCTAGTTGGACTATACTTGCTCACTGCTGACGCGTAAATTTTAATTATCGTTTCATCACTTGCAACCATGCAAAGACTCGCTCTGCTGTCAGTGTGAAGTTAACACCTTTTAGTACTGGAAGAATGGAATTTCCTCGACAAACCTCTAGTTCTTTTCCAGGCGCAAAAATGAGGACAGAATAATCATCGGGATCAAGCATCCAGCCTAACTGACAACCATGCTTGAGACAGTGCAGTATGTTGTCGATGACGCGGGTGACTTTTTGCTCAGGCGAAAGAATTTCAATTGTCCAATCGGGCGCTTGCGTAAAATTATCTTCTGGCTCTCCTTTCTCATTGATGGGAATTCGATTCCACGCAATTACTGCAATGTCAGGTACAACGGAACGTCCCGCAAAAGTGCATCGCAGTTCTGGTAGTGCTGTGTAATCATCGCTATGACTATCAATTTCAATCAACAAACGTTTCTGTAAAATAGAGTGTCGGGTTTTCGGCATTGGCTTTTGCATGACAACTCCATCCACGTACTCCCACGCTGGAGAATTCTCCAGTTCGGGTAGCTTGAGGAATTCTTCAAGAGTCAGAATTTTGGAGGGCGAAGCAGTCATTGTTTTAGGTTTTATTTTATGAAAGGCAAAAGGTCAAATTCTTGACGAATTTCTAAGAGCGATCGCTCTAATAATGGATCAAAATTCAAAAATGGGACATCATTTTGACGCTGACGCGTTTTAAACCACATAAAAGTTAATTCTGGTAATAACTGTGGCAAAGTTAAGAAAATTGAACTGTATAACCACAAAACTCCATGCTGCTGAATCAAGTCATCATACATAATCCGAATTGCTGGGCTGATGGTTGGATCTTTGAACGTGCGTAAGTGATCACGAAATTTGTAGTTGCTTGTCCACCAAGTCAGCGGCAATAACTTAAGTTCATCATACATTCCTGTATCACAACCGTAGGTGACATGACTAACATCGTGCGCCAGCAAAATTTTGCCAAATTCTGGTGGTAATTCTTGCGGATTAGTAATATTTGGATTCACTGCATAGTATTCATCTAGTCCTTGCTGAAGAGTTTGGGTGCTGTGTTTATCTGTATAGTCAGGGCGAGGAAATTTGCTCATAGTAAAATCTCTAATTGTTTAAGTGTCCAGATCCCCGACTTCTCAACGAAGTCGGGGATCTTATTTCTCACGAATCATTTAGGACGGATATAGTAAAACTTCTAATTATTTACGATACAGTTTCGTAAACTATAATAACACCTATGAGTAACACACCTAAAAAGTCACAAGGAAGACCCCGAAGTACGCAAGCCCATGAAGCCATATTGCAAGCAACTTTAGAATTGCTGGCAGAAGTTGGTTTTGATGCCATGAGTATTGATGCGATCGCTGTCCGTGCTAAAGTTGGCAAACCGACTATTTACCGACGCTACTCAGGTAAAGAAGAACTAGTTGCAGATGCAATTGAGAGTGTGAGGCAAGATGTTGTCATTCCGAACACAGGTAATCTTTGGGTTGATCTTGATGAATTGATCCAAAATGCAGCGCAAATCACCCTGACTGCTTTGGGACGTAAGACTGTTGCCATGATTATCAGCAGCGCATCCAGCAATTCTCAGTTTGCTCAAATCTACTGGACAAAATATCTGCAACCACGTAGACAAGCCTTTGCTGTTGTGCTTGAACGAGCCAAAGCCAGAAATGAAATTCAAGCAGATTTAGATCCTGGATTAGTTTTTGACACTATGAGTGCAATTATGCTTTATGCGCTCATCTTTCAACCAACAGCAGAATCATGGGAAGAATATGTTCGTCGTGCTTTACATTTCTTTCTTAAAGGAGTTTCGGAGTAACTTGAAGAAGAATACATTCGTCAGAATTCAGGAGTCAGAACAAGAGCGTGGGGGATTCAGACCCGCCACTTTCTTACAAAGTTCTGATCGGAGGAAGCCTCCGCTCAGACTTTGCGCTAATTGAAGACCACTAAATTGAAGATTTAGCGGGGGTTTTAAACCCGCTTATTCATCCGCCAGTCGTACAGAATTCATGCTGAATTCTGACTCCTGACTCCTGAATTCTATTTTGATAAATCAATAGATGCTAATTCTACTAATTGCGACGTTTAGCATGGCGTTCATAATCTTCAAAACGTAGCTTGGCGATCGCTCTCTGGGTTATAGTTCAAGCAACAATACTTTCGGCTGACCATTTGCACCAGCATCTAACGCCACATTCGTTTTTGGTATCATTGTTTGGAGTAGATTGTGCGCTTCTAGAATACTAGTTGGCAATGCGATCGCATTTCTCCTTTACAAACAGAAACAATTAAATAGCTCAACATAAAAAAGCCTCCCAATTCTAAATATTGGGAGGTTTTATAAGAAGTTCTAAACTAACTCTTTACTGCCAATTTCACGGTTTGGGCAATAACTCCCAAGCTGTCTTCAAACAGCGTCTCACGTCCCCAGCGTTGTACTTGCTGACTCAGCAACGCTTCCGCCTTCTGCTCTGAAAGGGAACTGACTTGTTGGAACAAACCCGCAGATTGAGCGCCTCCGTGGGTTTCCATCCGCATACAACCGCCAGTTTCTGAGCAAATTACTGTGCTACAGTCGGCTTTGGCATTAGTTGAACTCAGCCTTAAGGCAATCAAGTCACCGGAGATATCGCCTGCATCAGCAACTGGGACTCCAGCTAACTCGGCTTCTATTTGTTTTTGGTCTTGAGCCACAAAGCGAATCCGAATGATATCGTAATCATTGCTTTCTTTTTGATAAGAAATCGGCATCCATTCTAAGCGACTAGCTAACCAACCTAAAAATAGTAGTGCTTGGGCAGGGTTGCCTTTTTCATAATCAATTGTGACGCGGTCAATGTCCTTTAAAGCAGCACGACGATGGGGTGGGTCGTAAGCTTCCGCTGTTAACTCTTGCCATGCTGATAAACGCCGCCAATTCAAATCAGCTAAAGGTACGTTAGCGTCTACTAACTCTTGTAGACTGAGTAAATCAATTTCTGGCTCGTTGAAGTTGCAAGAATCAACGATGACGTTATTGCAAACTGCTGCCAGTCGCTTAAATAATGCGTTGTTGGGGTCGGGAGTGGCTTTCCACCATAGGAACTTCGGCAGACCACCAATTAATAATGCCGGAAGCATCCCACCGATTCTTTCTAAAGCCGAAGTTGTACCGGAGAGAGTGATGTATTCGCAACAAACCAGAGTACTGGAAGATTGCTTTTGGATAGGGCAGTAAGCAGAAACTTGGGCTTTTACACCTTCATCATCACCTGCGATCGGACATAGGGCAATAATCCGGCAGGGGTTGCGTAAAGCAATTTCATCAGCAATTCTGGGGCTGGTAGCATTAAAGTTATAGGAACCGTTACCATTTTCCAAAACGGCTCCATTGCCTTGACGTTTGGCGTATTCTTCCCGCAATTTGGCTAAGGTTTCTGGTGTAGCAGTGCCAGAAACTGGCAGTTCATATTTTTGTTGCGCTTGCCGCAGTGCTATGTCTGTCTGTGGCCCTAAAATCCCATCGATGGGGCCGTTATAGAATCCCAAAGATGACAATAGGTATTGGGTTTCTTCTGGTTCGTAAACCACTAAGGTAAAAGTTGTGGCACGAGTCGCAGCAGGTAGCGCACCATCTTCACCTGTGATGCCGTAACTTTGCCAAATTTGATTCAGTTCCGCTTCGATTTCATTCAGCGAAATGTCCTTGGGTGCTTGAAGTGAAAAGATTGTAGGAGCTTGGGTCATAACAATTAAAGTATGAAGTGTGAAGTATGAAGTGTGAAGTATGAAGTGTGAAGGCTGAAAATTTTTTCATACTTTAGCCTTCAGCCTTCATACTTTTAGAGTCTGCGCCAGCGACGGCCGTCTTGGTTAATCAACAATTCGGCTTCTGCGGGTTCCCAAGTACCGGCTTCGTACTGGGGAATTAGGGCTGGGTCGGCGGGCGCATCCCAAACGGAAAGCGCGGGGGTAACTATTTGCCAAGCTGCTTCCACTTCGTCGGCCCGTGTAAACAATGTTTGGTCGCCCATCATACAATCTAAGAAGAGGCGATCGTAAGCATCAGAAGTGCCTGCAATCCCGAAGGAACCGTAGCTAAAGTCCATATCTACGGAACGGGTGCGGAATTCTGCCCCTGGCATTTTCACATCAAAACGCAAAGAAATTCCTTCATTCGGTTGAATCCGCATTGCTAATACGTTGGCGTTTCTTTGTTGGGCGGCGGACTGGAACATCCGTGAAGGGACTTCGCGGAAATGGATGGAAATTTCGCTGACTTTTTTCGGCATCCGTTTGCCAGTCCGCAGGTAGAAGGGAACGCCTTGCCAACGCCAGTTATCCACCATAAACTTCATGGCTACATAAGTGGGTGTACTGGAGTTGGGATCAACGCCTGGTTCTTGATGATACCCTGGCACTGATTGTCCTTTCATCCAACCTGCACTATATTGACCACGAATTGCAGAACGAGACAAATTATGGATATCTGCTAGACGGGTAGCTTGGAGTACCTTTACTTTCTCTGTACGAATACTGTTAGCATCCATTGAGTTGGGTGCTTCCATTGCCGTCAAGCAGTAAAGTTGCATCAAGTGGTTTTGCAACATATCTCGGAGTGCGCCGGCTTTTTCATAGTAACCAGCTCGGTCTTCTACACCTACGGTTTCGGCAACGGTGATTTGTACGTGGTCAACGAACTGACGGTTCCATAATGGTTCAAAAATCGCATTGGCAAAGCGGAACACAAGCAAGTTTTGAACAGTTTCTTTACCCAAGTAGTGGTCAATGCGATAGACTTGATTTTCTTTACAATACTTCTGCACAACAACGTTGAGGCTCTGGGCAGAAGCTAAGTCCCGACCAAAGGGCTTTTCAATTACTAAGCGGTGTTTGTATGGATTGTCTAACAATCCGCCTTCCCCTAGTTGTCTGATGGCTTCGGGGAAGAAGTTGGGCGCGACGGACAGGTAGAACATACGGTTGCCGCGTGTACCCCGTTTTTCGTCTAATTCGCTTAATAAGTTTTTCAGTTTTTGATAACTTTCTGGGTTATCTATATCCCCAGAACAGTAGAACAAACCTTGAGAGAAGTCTTGCCACAGTTCTTCTAGCTCAACACCACCGTGTGCTTCTTCCATGCCTTTACGCATTTGTTCACGGAAGTAGTCGTGGCTCCATTCCCGACGTGCAACACCGACAATGGTGATTTCTGGCGGAACGCGCCGTTCCCGCCGTAATTTATATAATGCTGGAACTAGTTTGCGCCAGGTAAGATCACCAGAAGCGCCAAAGATCACTATAATTTGGGGTTCGGGCATCCCTTGCTGTTGTAGACCAACGCGCAAGGGATTTTCTAGCAGACTGACCATAACAATTTTTGGCTCTTGGAGTTGAGATTTTAGATTAGGTTGTGGGGATTAGTTAAGTCAAAAATTAAAAGTAAAAAGGTAAAAGAGTATATTTCTTTTTACTTTTGCCTTTTTACTTTTTACTTCTCAATCCCTACACAGGTGACAATAGCTTGACTTTGTTTTCTAAAGAGTTCATCAAGGACTTGAAAGGTTGAACGAATTTATCAATACCTTCAACTAACAGTTCATCCATTACGGTATTGATATCAATGTTGATGTCTGGGTCTTTCAAGCTTTCGATGAGTTGATAAGCTTCTTCGACTTTGGTTTCCACTTGATCGCCTACATCGCAGTGGTCGGCACAAGCTGCTATTGTCGAGGGTGGTAAGGTGTTTACGGTATCGCGGCCAATTAACTCATCAACATACATCACGTCGCTGTAGTTCGGGTCTTTGGTGCTGGTACTAGCCCAAAGTAACCGCTGTACTTTCGCTCCTTTGGCTGCAAGGGCTTGCCACTGTTCGCGTTCAATAATTTTTTTGTATTCTTGATAAGCTATCTTGGCATTAGCGATCGCTACTTTGCCTTTTACGCTTCTGAGTTTGGCTTCTTGGTTAATATCATCAACGCCACGCTGCAATTTAGCATCGATTTTTGCGTCAATGTTACTATCAATGCGACTGAGGAAAAAGCTGGCGACAGAAGCAATTTTACTAATGTCTTGACCCTGAGCTACACGTTTTTCTAAGCCCCGAATATAAGCCTCTGCTGTATTGATGTAGCTTTGTACAGAAAATAACAAAGTAATATTGACGTTGATGCCTTCGGCTATTACCTGTTCTACGGCTGGTAAACCTGATTCTGTACCGGGAATTTTAATCATGATATTTTCCCGACCAATTTCTTGGTAATAACGACGGGCTTCATTGATGGTGGCTTGAGTATCATGAGCGATGGTTGGTGGTACTTCGATACTCACATAACCATCCAGTCCATTCGAGGCTTCATATACAGGGCGCAGAATATCAGCGGCGTTGCGGATATCTGCAAAAACTAAAGATTCGTAAATTTTGTAGGTTGGTAATTGGGCGCGAACTCCGGCTTCTATGTCCGCATCATATATCGCATTATTGGCGATCGCTTTTTCAAAAATGGCTGGGTTCGAGGTGATCCCGGAGATACCCTGATTTTCCACCAGGTTTTTCAGTTCACCTGATTGAATAATGTCACGAGTCAAATTATCCATCCAGATACTCTGACCGTATTGTTTAATCTCCTGTAGATGATTGGTGGCCATAGCTATAGTTCCCTCCGTTTAATGATGTTTCCAAGTGAACTTGGCAATCCATCCTGTGATGGTGACTTTTGCATTTTGGCTTTGCCAATCACTTATCGCATCGACCAGCTGAAATAATCTCTACTTCATTTTGCAGTAGCGATCTTTTCTCTTCCTCATCCCAAGCAGACACTAGTAAACCACGGCGAAAATAACTTCACAGTAAGAAATAGTTAAAAGTGAATGGTCAATGGTCATTAGTCAATGGTCATTAGTTATTTTTCTTGTTTCCTCTCTTTTACGACTAGTTAAGTTACCAGGTAATAAAACTACCATATGAAGATAGTTCAAACAGATGTTCTTGACTTTTGACTTTTGACTTTTGACTTTCGATACTAGTGACCGTTTTGAATAAAAGACTCAACTTTTGCCACAGACTCTCTGCTACCAATAATTAGAGGTGTGCGTTGGTGTAGTTTTTTCGGCACTACGTCTAAAATATCAACTAGTCCGGTGGTAGCACGACCGCCTGCTTGCTCAATCAAAAAAGCTAGAGGCGCAGATTCATACAGTAAGCGTAATTTGCCTTCTGGTTTTTGAACTGTACCTGGGTAAAGAAATACACCACCTTGAACCAGAATTCTATGGATATCACTCACCATCGCACCACTATAGCGAGCCGAGTAGCCTTCTGTACGATGGACGTACCGAACATATTCTCGAATTGACTCTTCCCACTGCCAGAAATTTCCTTCATTCACACTGTAAACAGAGCCGTTGTTCGGAATCCGAATATTTTCTTCTGTGAGGATAAACTCTCCCAAGCTGGGATCAAGAGTAAATGAATGCACCCCTTTACCTATACTATAAACCAGCATGGTGCTAGGCCCATATAGTATGTATCCAGCAGCAATTTGCTTGCGTCCATTAGTCAGTAAATCAGTGGCTAAACCATCAGCATCAGTTCCTTCTTGTTGACGAATGGCAAAAATGGAACCCAAACTGAGATTGGTATCAGTGTTAGAGGAACCATCTATTGGGTCATACAACAAAGTATAACAACCGATAGGACAGTTCTCTGGGATGTAATAAGGGTTATCCATTTCTTCGGAAGCTAGGCGACAAACTAAGCCACTTTGCTTAAATACTGAGATAAATACATCGTTGGCATAAACATCCATCTTTTTGACGGATTCGCCTTGGACATTCACCTCTCCAGTAAATCCCAGCACACCTTCCATTAAACCTGCACGACTGAGTCGACGGGCAATTAATTTACCTGCAAGGCCGATGCGATTCATCAGCGCACTCAAATCCTGTGCATCTGGCGAAAAACTCTGAAGTTGCTGAAGGACATGCCGAGATAAGGTTGTACAATCTCGATCTAAGCTTTTGTCTGTAGTATTGTCGATTGGCAACTCTAGAGATTCTGGCGCTTTAGCCATTTTTGCGTTCTCCCTAGTGACTGGTTAATAGTTGGGTTGGTAAAGATGCGTAGCAACTTATAGCTGCTGCTTCTATCTTAGAAAGGTAATTTGATAACCTTGATGTGGCTTTAGACAAACTAAAGAAATGGTTCAATTTTTGTGGAATTTACCCTGGCAGAAAAGTGTTGTTGCTTATTGAAGCGAATCCCCTGATAAATGCTGAATAAAGTAAATTTACTTAATCTAAGCAACAATCTTAAACTCAGTCACGCCAAGTATTCTCTATACACAAAGGTTTACAATATCACTCCAAGCCTTGCTTCATCCGTAAAAAACCGACTGCTTGTGAGATTGGTCTGTAGCTCACAACAGTCGGGTATAGTTTTTTATTGTTTAATGCTGACAGCAGTTTTGAACTAGGTGAGCTATAGCCTTGACATCTCAACACCAGATGTCATTCTGGTTCTTCACTCCTGTAATTGCTCCTAGTCAAATTTGGCAAGTTAAATTCTTGCGTAACTGCAAAAGAATTTGCTATTATTATTTTCCGCCTTATTTAAATTTCCTGTTTTTTCGCCCAACCACCTCGTCGGTTATCTTCTCGTGGGTTATCTTCTCGTGGTTTTGCTTTGTTGACTCTGAGTTGCCGACCCATCCATTCTGCACCATCTAACTCAGTGATAGCTGCATCTTCTTGAGAGTCTTCTTCCATTTCGACAAAAGCAAAGCCTCGCATCCGCCCTGTTTCACGATCAGTAGGTAAGACAACTCTTTTGACCTCGCCGTAGTCTGCAAATACTGCTTTTAAATCTGCTTCAGTAGCGCGGTAGGAGAGATTTCCAACGTAAATAGTCATGTGGGATCACGTAATTGTCAATAAACAGCGGTTAGTTCAGCAAGAAAACAGAGATCAACAAACTACAAATCTTGAGTCGTTGCTTCTGATTTATTTTCATTGATGGTGAATGTTGTGGCGCAGCAATCGTGATGCTGGCGTGACTTCAACTAAACTGTCCATGCGGCTGAACTTACGCTTACGCTCATATAATAACTGATTGTGACAATTTTCAAAGTATGGGATATTACAATCCCAAATAACATAAAAGTCAGCCGAACTTATATATTTTTTATATAAAAACTGCTTGTGTTAGTATAAATAGATCTTTTCTAGAATGTTTCGAGCAATTTGTGCTTAAAGCAGGCATTCATTTATACATTGGCATGAATAATCTTTACATTGTCCCTTATTTGTCAACATCTGCTAATTTCCAAAAATGTACCTGCAACTTTCTTTAACCTGTGATAGTAGGAGTTGCAGGTACAGAGCGACTAATTAGATTGGAAATTAGCTGCAAATTTATTCAATTGAAATTGTCTGCGGGCCAGTGGCTTTACCATTATTAGCTTCAGTGGTGGAAGTAGTGTAGCTAGTTACACCTCTTTGTTGATCCAGCCAGCTTTTAACAGGATCATCCTTAAGGTTAAGTCTTAGCACTCCAGAGAAAAAACCACCTAGAAATGATACTGGGTGCTGAGTTAACTCTTTAAATATTGGTGACAATTCATCAAGAAACATTAAAAATCTCCTGGCACTGCCATAAAAAATTATTACTTTTTTATCAATCGTAACGTGGGATTAGGGATTCAAAGTAAAAAGTAAAAAAGCAAAAGTCAAAATAATAAATCTTTTACCTTTTTACTTTTGCCTTTTTACTTACTAGCGTCTGCGTCTAGTTGGGTTGTTGATCTGGGAACATACACTTATCAGAATCACAACCACTAGGGCCTGCCTCTGTTAACTCACCAGAATCGTAGCGGCTGAGAACAGCACAGAAATCATCAGTTTTGCGTCGTGTTAGCACTTCTTGAGATAAACGTTCATAAGTTGCTTTGTCTATTGGCTCAAATGGCAACCGGGGGAATGATTGTAAATCGTCAAATCTTGCCAACAGCGCTGCGGAAATATAACCTTCATCATTTTGGATGGCTTCGTAAATCCGTTGTCCTAAAGGTTCAACTTCATCAGCACGTAGTTCTAGGGTAGCCGATGTGTTGTGTGTGACGTAATGGCGCTGAACTTGCATAACAAAATCAAATTGGGCTAAGACAGGAAATTTGGAAACATCAATTTGATCAGCACCAGGTAAATCAGCCCAAGGGACAGCGACAGGAATTTCCACCAACCATTCACTAACGCGCTTATCGAAAGGATCATTTAGCAAATTGCCTTGTTCATCTTTGTCAGCTTGGGAGGGAATGACATTGTAGCCGTAGTCAATACAAGCTAAAGCTACTGGGTCATTTTTGCGGAAAGTAATCCGACGAATAAATCTTTGGGCTTTGGGTGGATGCCAACCAGAACTAGCGCCAGATAACAGAGCTTTAGTACCGCTTGGTTGGACTGTTGTACAACGATTAGGACGTTTAAGATGATGGCGATCGCAATAATCCCACACTGCCTTATGTACAACTTCTCTCCAAAAGCTGAGATATTTTTCTTCTTGGTGCTTAAATGCTAACCCTTGGGGTGATGCAGGTCTACCCTCTGCCCACCAGCGCAACCAGTCCACACCAAAAGCATGGACAAAGAAATCAAATAAACCAGTAAAAGAAACCCCTACAATTGGGTCTAATTCCCGGCTGTATTGATAGCGCGGTTCCAAAAATTGATGATTCAAAAGTGTGGCTACAGATAACGCCCCAGCAATGAAAGCTTCCTCTTGTTCTTTATAGTTAAATGGGTCAATTTGATTGAGATGAATCTCTGAAAGATTGCAGTGAAAATTGCTACCAAGAATTTCCAGTTTTGTTAACCCAGAGGCTTTTTATCCTCTAGTTCTACAGGTTCTAGATTCCCTGTAGCTCCGCGTACATTTTGTACATATGACCGTAAATAATACAGCATTTCTTTACGACTAGAGGGTTTTCCTACAACAATTTGACAACCATAAAAACCTGAATAGCCATAGAAAGTGCTAGTCACACGCACCCCCGCACTCTTGGAGAGGTTATATTCTAAAAAACAATTTCCATTGCAATTTAGTTTCACTCTCTACGCTGTACGGTGTCAACAGCTTTTTAGTTCTATTGATTACCACGGGATTAGCATCTCAGCTTCCCCCGTATTTGCGGGGTTTTTTACGTGAGGCAAATATCAGCTAAATACCACACGGGTTTAACCCAAAACGAGCTAAACGATGTTCTAATTCACTAGCATCAATTTCTGGGTAGCGTTGTTGTAACCAATCTTTAGCTTTTCCTTGGTCGTAAGCTTGTAAGAACTCTTTTTTCAAGGCTTGTGTAGTTAACAAATCGCAGTTAGCTCTCGCTACAGCTTCCCCAGCCCACTGAATTGCACCTTCGCCACTGTAATATTGTTTACGGACAGCTGCGATCGCTTCTTCTAAAGTTGGCTTGCGGTGAAACACTCTGGTATGATTCGCCATGCGTAAAGCATCACGCTCAGGATCAATGCGCCAGTTGCCGTTTTCATCCTGCTGCCACAAGTTATCCTTGGCTGTAGCTGCAAGTTCATCATCAGCTGTAAACTGACGCATCCCCGCACTTCTACGTATATTTCCTGCAACAATTGTAACAGCAGCTTCGTCAATTAATAAGCAGCATTCGACAGAATTTAATTGTCTGCCCAAAGCGTTATTCAGGATGCCAGCACAACGTTGATACAACCCAGGTAATTTTACAGGATTGGCAACACCGCCAAAACCGTTGAGGGTTTCCCCGGCTTGACGGACATCGCCAATATCAACAAATACTTCTACTTCACCAGTAAATCTTTCATCTGAGGAGAGTTCTAAAAGAGTTTGATAAGATTTAACCCAACCTTCACGGCTATCGCCAACATGAATGGTAGTGCTATTGCCTTCTATATGGCTTTGTGTAAATTCACGACGTAAGTTTTTCGCGTTGCTCCCAATTTCGCCTTTTACAGTGACATGGAGGCGATTACGGATGGCAGGCAGTTGATTAATATATTGGGGTTCGATGATGGCTCCTGTGCCGCAGCCCATCATGGCTAGATCCATCATTAAGCCAAAGGCTTTCCAGTCTTGGAGATTGGTGGAGGTGCAATTGTATCCACCAGAAAAGTTCTTTGGTTTGGTTATCCAATTTGTATTACCCTAAGCCACACCATCGCTGATGTGACTCGGCTTCAGAACCGTGCGTGATACTTTCGCATCACACGGCTCCTCAACGATTTGGCTCTTGTCATGAGTACCGTCTCGTTTGGTTTTGATGTCGTGACAGTGCCTGTGCAGTAGTTGGTAATTGTTGTAGCTGTCTTTTCCTCCTTGAGAGCGAGGAATAACATGGTCTACTTCCATTACATCTCCATCTCTGAAGTACATACTGCACTCAGTGCATTTTCCATTCTGCTTTTTCAGCAGTTTGGAGACTCTAGTAGGTAATTCAACACTTTTACCCATGCGGGTAGCCCAGTAGAAAAAGTCGCCATTGTAGGGGCTAACTTCTCCTTTAACTTTGGTAAATTTCTGGATATGAAAATCACCATGATAAACAAGATACAAGTTCTTGTTATCTGTAACTGCCCGGAATACCCAGGATGACCCGTTTTGAATGCCAAAATATTTTCCTGTCCACCGTTTTGTAGATTTGTGAAGATGTCTAGCTTTAGTCCATGCAATTAGCTTCAGTGTTAGAAGATGGTCTAACTCTTTAAAGGTTTCAGCACTGTTAACTTTGGAGTAATAATTGCTCCATCCAGTGATGATTGGGTTCAAACGTTTAATTAGCTCTATTTGGGATTGACAGGATTTTAACTTGTCAATTTCGTTTGCTAACCTTTGGTAATGAGCCTTCACAGCTTCTTTGCTTGGCTTAATGTATGTCTTGTAGCCTAGTGGTTTGCCATGTGTGTTTTTCCCTGTGGCATATTTTCCTACTGGATACTGGCGGATATTAAAGCCGAGGAAATCAAAACCAGGGGTTTCTTCTTCCATTTTCTCCAGGGTGTGACTTATACGAGTTTTTTCTGGTCTAAGTTCTAAACCAATATCGTTGAGAAATTCCTCAATCAATGCTTTAGCTTTCATAATTACATCCAGTTTGGGATGTAGGATGACAAAATCATCAGCATATCTGACTAAGGTTATTTCCTTCTCATTGTTGTCCTTTTTCCCTGGAAGAGTTCGGGCAAATTCTTTAACCGTTTTTTCCATTCCATGTAAAGCAATATTTGCCAATAGCGGCGAGATGACACCGCCTTGAGGGGTTCCTTCATCAGTTGGAAACCATGTTCCGCTATCGTAAACACCAGATTTCATCCATGCTTTAATCTGTCTGCGGAGTTTAGGAAACGTATTGATTTTATCTAATAGTTTCGTATGGTCAATTTTATCAAAGCATTTAGCAATGTCGGCATCTAGAACATATTTACTCTTTTGCTTGATTGCTACTTTGATACCCTCAATGGCATCCATGCAGCTTCTACCGGGTCGGAATCCATAGCTATTAGGCTCAAACTTGGCTTCCCATTCGGGTTCCAAAGCTAGTTTCACAAGTGCTTGTTTTGCCCGTTCAGTAATAGTGGGGATACCCAAGGGAGGCAGCGCGTTGCGGTGAATCAGTGCTGCGGGAGGGTTTCCCTCCGCAGGCAACTGTGAACCCGAAGGGGGGTTCCCCCCGTTGTAGCAACTGCCGTGTCGTTTTTCTGTTTTCCCAGGCTTGGGAATCCATACTCTGCGGGTAGGGGTGGATTTATGGTTTAGCTCTAGTGTTTCCACTAGCTCTAACCGGGATTGAGGCGTTAGAGCCTTTTTACCATCTACTCCGGCTGTATTCTTTCCTTGGTTATCCTGAGTTACTTTCCTAACGGCAAGCATTTTGGCAGACCAGGAATTCAGAAGAGTCTTTTGCAGTTTTCGCACTGTTTTGACATCTCCCCTTTGAGAGGCTTGATAGATTCTCTTTTGCAACTTGTACACTGTGCGTTCTAGCTTGCGCCAGTTCACTTGTGTCCATACCACCATCGGTTTTTCCCGTGTTTTAGTCATTTCCATTGCTTTATTGAAACTCTATCTTCCAAATCATCGGGAATCTGTCAGCGTATCCACACCCATTACGGGTGGGCATTTGCTTCTGATTCCATCTCTTCCTGTTAGGGCTTGCGGATTGGTTCCTGCTCTAAAATCGACCTTTTAGAGAGCCACAAACAGGATTACTTCGTTCCGTATAACCTTTAGTTTGAGCGTTTAGGACGGTACTACTCAGCCGGAGACAGGAAAGCGTGACCTTTATGGCGGTACTTTCGGGTTCCTATGTGCCTCAGTGTCTTTTGACCGCAGCGTATCAACCATTCTTTTCGCTGCTTATTGGGTTACGACCGTTCAGACGTACCTTTACTTTCGTTGTCCATGCACTCTTGCTTGCTGGGATTCACCTCATGGTTTGGTGTTACCAGCGTTTTTCCCCGCTTTACCCTTTGATAACCAGTCGCTAGGTAGGGGAAATGCTTTCACTCCCACGCTTGGAGGGTAGGACTTTGTGATGTAATCACCACATCACCTACAAGGTTATACAGTTATCAAGGTTCGGTTATCCGTACATCTCTCTATTCGGTTATCCGTTTAGGTATTTGTATCGGATTATTAAGAACCAGGAAAGTCATCCCAAGGCTCATAAGAAATGGCTGAAAGCCTTTCTTAGAGCCAGTTTCGACTCAACGAATCACACGCCACCTACCCAGAGCCAACGGCCACTGGGTAGGGCTTTGAGTTGGCGTTGTGTCTTTTCTAAAAGGGCAATTTCTTCTGGGTTTAGCTTACCTAATTCAATTAAACCTTGGATGGTGCGATCGCACACCTCATCCCATGATTCTCTCAGTCCTGCCGCAGTCCGACGGCTGTAAGTCCTGAAAAATACAGGATTGGCTGCTGGCGCAGTTTCTGGAAACGTGATACCCTGACGTTTTCTTTCTAACTCTCGAACCATAATCCAGTCTTGTTGCTTTTGAACAGATTACGACTATACGCCAAGTAGGTTGAGGATAAAAGATTGCAAAATTTACCACTTTGCGCTACGTCTGTAGCTGTACCCATAGTAATGAAACTACACAATGTCTCTGGCTCCTTGGCGAGGTGCGATCGCTCGCGCCTTGCATCGCAACCGTAGTCTTATATACGCTCGTTATCTACAATTAGCTACAGTCCGGGCAGATCATCGTCCTGCCAATCGGACTGTTGTCTTTCGTGACTTTCTCCAAGATACCAATCAGCTAAAATTTATTACTGACACCCGTAGCGATAAAATTGACCAAATCAAAACCCAACCTTGGGCGGAAGCTTGCTGGTATTTCCCTAACACGCGCGAACAGTTTCGCATCTCAGGTCGCTTGACTTTGGTGGACAGTAAAGATTCTGTACTACAATCAGCCCGCCTCACTACTTGGCAACAACTGAGTGATGCCGCACGGTTACAATTTGCTTGGCCTCATCCTGGTAAACCTAGGGACGTAGCACCAGGAGCTTTTACACCGCCAGCGCCCGATCCTGTGCAACCAGTATCAAACTTTTGCTTACTATTACTTGATCCCATGCAAGTAGATCATTTAGAGTTGCAGGGTGAACCACAAAATAGAAGTATTTATCAGCTTGACGAAAATCAAGAATGGTGTTATGAGGAAGTTAATCCATAGAACGCAGTCCCAATGAAACAAGTTTCACAGCCAATCATGAAAGAGGGACTGGGATTTTTACTCAGCACTCAGCACTTTCAAGGCAGGAAGCAGTGGTTCAACCCTTCGACAGGCTCAGGGCGGCGCTATGCTCACCAACCAGAGGCAGCTATGCTGGAGGAGCAGAGGAGAATAACTTTTGACTATGGACAAATGACTATTAACCAATGACAAATGACTTACCACTTTTTATATGGTAAGAATTTGCCATCCATTGTAACTTTAACGCGATCGCCTTTGGAGTCTTCTACTTTTTCAATGTCCAAAGTAAAATCAATTGCACTCATAATCCCATCACCAAATTTTTCTTGAATAACTTCCTTGATGGGCATTCCATAAACTTGCATGATTTCGTAGAAGCGGTAAATCAAGGGATCAGTTGGGACAACAGGGCCTAAGCCTTTTGTGGGATAGCTAATCAGTTCTGCAACGTCTTCTGAATCAAGCCCTAACAAATCAGCAAGTTTCTGTGCTTCTTCCAGAGAAGCTGTTGCTTGACGATAAAACAAAGCAGCAATCCAGACTTCATCACGTCCCAAAATTTTTTCTAAGTCTGCAAAGCTCAATCCTCTGACTTTTTTGGCAGCAAGCAGCTTTTTAGTTAATGGTGGAATTGACATAATACACTCTGATAAGTCTGCTGGACAAAATGCCCATATGATTTGAACAAGGGATAGTATACTTTGCTAGAACATTCTGTCTATTGAGTTTAAGGTAAAATTTCAACTACTGTACCTTTTTCTACCCATTGATACAGTTCATCTATATCTTTGTTTTTCAAGGAAGGACAACCTAAAGTCCAATTGTAGCGATCGTCTATCATCTTATCTGCACCTACTGGGACACCATGTATGCCAACTTCGCCGCCAATCGAAATCTGCCAAGCTAGTTTACCATCAGCCTTCGCCTGAAAATGCTTCTGCCAAGATTGAACATTGGGATAATCCAACCACATGAATTTTGACCATTGTGGGTGGGGATAAAGGTCTCTTATTCTTAAAATCCCTTCTGGTGTTTTTTTGTCACCTTCACCGTACTTATCACCAAGAGAGTTACTACCAAAAACTACTGAGTAGGACTTGATTGGTTTGAGGTCATAGTAAAGTGTGAGCCTATGCTGAGATTTTTCAATCAGAATAGATATTTTCTTTTTATTACTATTTTTGCTAATTAATTGCTCAAGTGGGTTGTCGTAATTTAATAACTGGTTTCCTGCTAAAGGGGTATGAAAATTTTGCTCAGGTTGGCAATTTTTGATACACAAAATTTGAGGAATTTCTTGTATTGGAGCCATCAACCCCAGTCTAACTAAAAGCAAGTAGAGTAAAGAGCCACTGATTAGCAATAATAGAATAATTATGATCTGCTGATGATGCAGAAGAATTTTTCTCAGAGGCTCTTGCTTCATCACTTTAGTTTGATAATTTAAATTCCCGCGCCATCGAGAAATTCTTGTATGGCTTTATCTCTGAGGCTACATAAAGGAGCTTCTGGTTTTGATTCAGGCTCGTTGACAGCTACACAACCAACCAAAACAGGAGTTTTCGCAGCAGGTTGCAGTTGCTGTAGAGTTTGGATTTGTTGTTCTAATGCTTCAATGCGATCAACTAAAGCGCGAATTACTTCTGCTTCAGAGTCGGGTAAGTTATTGTGTTCTAGAGGTGCAACCCGGACTCCAGAACGATAAACAATTCTACCGGGAATGCCGACCACTGTACAATCAGAAGGCACATCCCTGAGAACTACTGACCCAGCACCAATGCGGACGTTATTACCAATGTGAATATTGCCCAGTACCTTCGCACCAGCACCGACTACAACATTTTCTCCGACTGTAGGATGGCGTTTACCACTTTGTTTACCTGTCCCGCCTAAAGTGACACCTTGATAAATTAGAGCATAATCACCCACGATCGCAGTTTCACCAATCACCACACCCATACCGTGGTCAATAAATACTCCTTGCCCAATTGTTGCACCTGGGTGAATTTCGATTCCAGTCAAAAACCGAGATAGGTGAGAAATGAAGCGGGGAACAAAGGGAAGACCAAAATGATGTAGCCAGTGAGCCAGTCGATGGAAAAGCAGGGCTTGCAAGCCAGGGTAACAAACCAATACCTCTAACCAGTTACGGGCGGCTGGGTCACGTTCAAAAATGATGCGAAAATCGGCACTTAGAGTAGATAGCACGCAATAGTACCCTCGGAAAGCAAAACGAGCTACCCTACCATATTATCTTTTTAAGTGCTTGGTTGATAAAGTGCTGAGTGCTGAGGAGCCACTGCGTTGGAGAGACAGTGCCGTGGTGTTAGCGTAGCGTTAGCGACGTAGGAGTGTCGGCAGTCCGGTCTTGGGGGTTTCCACGCCACTTCCTTCAACGCTTGGAACCCCCCTTCGGGTGACGCTCAAGAGCGTCGCTAACGCAGTTCCGTGACTGTCGGCAAAGCCGACGACACTTGCTTCAACGCTCTTAACCCGCGCAACGCAGTGTCTCCCCAACGGACTGCTCACCGCAACGGAGTGGCTCCCCATGAGGAACTGCCGCGCATGGTTTCCCGACAGTCGCGCAACTGTCGTCGGCAGAGCCGACTCCCTCAGTGGCGTTGCTGAGTCTTGATTTATTAGTCTTTCCTTGTCTTCCTACTCGCCGCTCCTACTTTCTACTTCCCATTTATTCAGCGCTGGAATCTCCCCATTCTTTAATAGCTGAAAAGATTGATGAATAATCATCATTAGCGAATGACATTTTTATTGTTGTATACAAAATGTGTCTTACAGACTCAATACTGCTGAGATCTAAACCTAAAGCTTTTGCTTCCGAGATAAACAAGTCTGTATCTTTTAACAAATGTTTCGTAGGGAAATTGGGGTTAGCATAGTTTTCTTCTAACATTCGTTGCAGCTTTTTATCAAAAGTAGGGGCATAAAGAGAACTTTCGCGTAAAACTTGCATAAATGTTTCTATATTCACACCTTGACGCTGCAAAAAAGCCAGACTCAGGGCAAAGCTAGTTGTTAGAGAAGCAATTAATTGATTGAGGGCTAATTTCAACGCCGCTGCCGTCCCCACTGGCCCGATGAGTAAAGGTTCTGAGCCAAAATTTTGCAGTAATTGTAAATGACTTTGATATTGTTCTGGGGTTGCACCTACCATCACAATTAATTTACCGCTTTTTGCTTCTGGGATGCTGCCTAATACAGGTGCTTCTATATACTCACCGCCACCACCAACTACAGCATCTCGAATCTCTTGGCTTTCTGTGGGTGTAATTGTCCCCATCTGGATGATAGTACGTCCTTCTAAAGTGCGCCAAGCGGTATCTGAAAGCAAAACTTGATAAATGGCTGCGGCATTGGTGAGCATTAGAATGATGCAGTCAGATGCACGAATGGCGTGACGGGGATGTGTGACAATTTCTGCGCCTGCGGCTTGTAATGGTGCTAATTTTTCTGGGGTACGATTGTAGGCAACTACTTGTATGTTGGCTGCTAACAACCTTTGAGCCATTGGTTGTCCCATCAGTCCAGTTCCCAGAAATGCCACCTTCATTGTTCACTTTCCTTTGATAAAGCGTAGGCGAAGCCTAATGTAGACATCGCGTTTCCATCTTTTGATTTTAATTGGCTGGTGAGTTTTTATTTGAGACTTAAGATGCCATCCTCAATCTCAAATTCACCTAATAACAGTCTCTTGTACAGACGCGATTAATCGCGTCTGTACTTTAAATTCAGCCTCCAGCGGCAAAAGTCGCCATAATGATGACTGACAGTAAGATGCCGGGTGTAAGTAGCATAATTAGCATCAACAAGTCATGAGTATTCATAGTTATTTGTTACTTTCTAAATGCAGGATTTCGCAGTAATCAATAGTAATGCTAGTCCAAATAACAGTGATGCTGCCGACTTACAGAGAGTTTTAACTTTAGGACTTACGCATTGAAGTCTGAAACCTAGATCCCCTTGAGCCTCCCCTTTTTAAGGGGGGAACTTCTAAAGCCCCCTTTTTAAGGGGGTTGGGGGATCTGAGTGCGTAAGTTCTGAACTTTTACTTTGGCACAATTAATCCTTTCAGGGGTTGAGAAATTTCATGATTTTGAAGTCCCTTACTCTGAACTAAAACGCCAAAGCTACCTAATCCTGTGGGATCTAGAAGTTGATGGAGTGACTCTCGTCGTTGCAACAACTGAGCAATGGAAATGTTTTGATCAGAAAGAGATGCTATTCTTTCTCCCAAACCCAACGCCATCAAAAATAAACTTTGTTGCGTAAATCCAACTTTAGTTAAACTACATTGTTCGCCCCAACGTTCCAAGGCGCTAAAGTCAACATGGGCGGTGATATCTTGTCGCCCAATATTAATGTAAGGGTTGTCATGGTAGCGATGCTGGTAGTAGCACTGTAGCGTTCCTTGCGATCGCCTGGGATTATAGTAGCGATTGGCAGGATAGCCATAATCAACTGTTACCACATACCCGCGCTGTAAGCGGTCTGCTACTATACTCAACCAATCTAAAGCTGCTAAATTAATTTCACTGCGATAGCCATCCGGGTAAATATTTGCAGATAAATTAATACCTATCAAATCAAAATATTTCTTCAGCTGTGGTGTAGAAGTTTCTCCTATTACTTCGTCAAACTCCCCTTTTAGGAGAGGATAATTCTCATCTTTCTCAACTAAAGATGATAAGGTGACATAAATTTCTCGCAGTTCTCCAGCTTGTAAAATAAATTGATGCACTGGTAAAGCATCCACCAATTCGTTAGAAAAAAAGCAGCCAGTTATAGAGTTGCTGGATATCTCTTCTAAATTGCACCAACGCACTTGGTAATTTTGCAAACGTTGCTGTTGTTCTTGCTGCAATTCGGGAGACTTTTCGACAATGACATATTCCAACACTGGCAGAAAATCAGGATAATGTAGTTGAGAATAGTTGAGGATATGCAACGCTAGTAATCCTTGACCTGCGCCCATTTCTACTAAATAAAATGGTTTTGGTCGTTTTAAAATTTCCCACATTTGCACAAATTGTTCTGCTAGTAACTCACCAAAATCATTGCCAAGACTAGCAGAAGTAAAAAAATCACCACCTTTAAACCCGATGTTCACGGTTTTGCTGGAATAGTAGCCGTGTTCAGGGTGATATAACACCATGTCCATGTATTCGGCAAAGGTAACTCGCTTTTGAGGACTAGTAGTAATGCGATCGCTTATGGCTGCACACAACGCTGGGTTAGAATTCATAGACAAGTTGAATTAATTCGTAATTTACGTCTGATGTGAATTGTGAAATTTAACATAATAATAAAGATTTCGTGCTTTGTAGAGACGCGAAATTTCGCGTCTCTACACCGAAAATACAGGTTTTCAGCCTTTATTCACATTAAGCGTAATTTAGAAAGTTAGATTTAAGGCGGACATCATATCAAGAGCTTTTACCTGTGTACCTCATTCAAATGATAAAGAATTTCTACCTTTGTTCTAAAAATTTAAAGTGGCGATCGCCTAGCTACATTCTGTAAATGTGTAAGACTTGTGCTTACCCATATTTTTATAAAACTGGTCTGCAATGCAAATGCGATGGCTAACATTACGAATGCGATGGCTAACATTACGAATGCGATGGCTAATACCATTCACTTTATGAATGATACAAATACAGGTGTAAGGGCAAACGGCCGTTCGCCCCTACAATAACTTAATTTTCAAAGGGTGTGTTCCATTTAATTGAAAACATCTGTAAATTGCTATGGCTAGTAAGGTAATCAAAGTAGCAGTCAAGATATTTTAAAAGTGTAAATGTCAGCAAGATTAATACTTTTACCTTCTACCTCCTGCTACACTTTTTTAAGACTTTTCTTTCATTGTTACTAATCCATGTATTCCTAGTGCTGTGATTACACCTCCTAGCAGTCCCCATGTACCATCGGCAAATACATTGATGCGATGAATAAATGTACGATGGTAAGCGTATTCTAACTGTCTATTATTGACTTTGTTTTCTTCTACCAATGTTTGCACATACTTTTCAGCTTTTTGGAGTGCGGCGTAGTCCAAGTTAAACCAATAAAGTGATGTTCCTACTACCGCCAAGCCTGGAAAAACTAAAGTAATTAAGAGAATTGCAATACGAGCTTTCATACAATCTAATTATTAGACAGAAATTTTTTATCCGAGAAATCGCACCTTGAGCAAAACAAGAGAAATTTGGGAATACTCATAGTGTTTCGCACCGATTGCTTTGGTTAGGCTCACGCTATGAGAGCATTAAAGATCATTTTTCTGAGACTTGGTTATGTTTTGTGTGTTTGTTTGGTATTGATTTCAGTATCAGCAGGATATGCAACAACATCAGCATCAGTTGATACTTTACGACAACAGCAGCAACAAATAAATCAAGAACGCCAGAATGTGATTCAGGAACGCGATCGCTTGACCAATTTGCAAAATGCTGCTCAAAAACGTTTAACTGGGATCAACCAAAATATCAACACGACAAATAATCAGATTCAAGATAGTGAGTCGCGCTTATTACAAGCCAGTCAACGCTTGCAAAGGTTAGAAGCTGATTTAGCTATAGCGGAACGTACTTATGAAGAACGACAAATCGCCACAGTAGCAAGGTTGCGTTATCTTCAGCGATCGCCTGTTAATCAAGGCTGGGCAGTTTTGATGCAGAGTCATAATATCAGTGACTTTATCAGTCGCCGTCATCAATTGAAGTTACTTTATCAAGCAGATCAGAAGATTCTAGCCAAACTCAACACTCAAGCAATCCAGATAAATCAGCAGAAAACCGATGTAGAACAGCAAAAAAATGAAATTGCTTTAATTCGTCAGCAATTACTGGCACAAAAAGCCGATTATCAAACTCAAGCGCAGTCGCAGTCAGAATTAATTCAACGCTTAAATAGCGATCGCCTCGCCCTAGAAGCAGCCGAAAATCAATTAGAAAGAGATTCTCGCAATCTGGAAAACTTGATTCAAGAAAAGGTAGCAGCCCTAGAAGGACGTAGCAAAACCAACAGCCGCACCAATATTATTCGCGGTACAGGGATTTTTGCCTATCCTAGTAATGCTCCTACTAGCAGCCGCTTTGGCTGGCGGGTACACCCTGTGCTTGGCTATCGCCGCTTTCACGCAGGTTTGGATTTTGCCGCTAGTTATGGTCATACAATTCGCGCCGCCGATTCGGGAACAGTAATTTTTGCTGGCTGGTATGGTGGCTATGGTAGATCTGTGATTATCGACCACGGTAACGGACTGACAACACTCTACGGACACAGCAGCGAATTGTTTGTTTCAGAGGGACAAGGAGTGCAACGCGGACAAGCGATCGCGGCTGTCGGTTCCACCGGTTTATCTACCGGGCCGCACCTGCATTTTGAAGTGCGTCGTCATGGTACACCCGTCAATCCGGCTGATTATCTTTAGAGCGATCATCAACTTCTATCACAACTGTGCTATAATGCAGAAGACTAAGGGCGCGTGGCTCAGTGGATAGAGCAACAGATTCCGGTTCTGTGGGTCGGGGGTTCAAATCCCTCCGCGCTCGTTTTATATAAATTGCCAAATTATTTGTCTGCGTTGACAGATTGTGTATCATAGCAATATCCTGTCATATCTAAAAGTATGGCAGAACTTTTTTATAGAGTAACTGAGAACTTGGAGACGAAAACTGTCAGTGAAGTGTATATGAGTTCTCTGCTCGAAGAAAGAGGCGATCGCTTGAATTTGCGGAGTTTGGGTTGGGAGGTGCGATCGCATCCTTAAAAACGAGTCAAGCTGTAAATCCTTTGCCAGATTCAAAATATAGTGTGCTATCTCTATCCTATTATCAGATGAAAAGACAACAATGGCTTTATTAGGTTCACGTGCTAGGATATTGAGTCCTGTTTGAGTTACCAAGTTGTCTGACAAAGAATAATTTTTAGCAATTTTGACTTTAAAAATCAATTTTGGGTCAAGACGGAAAGGACTGGTCTTTTGCTTAACAGGATCAATTAGGGTAGAAATTTGATCTAATAGCTGCTTACGGTGTTCGCTGATATTAGAAACGATCGCCTGTTTTCTGAGGATGACGTAGACACTCTCAGAATACTTCAGGTATTCACCAATTGAATTAAATGCTTGAGTATACGCAGCACTTCGTATAAATCATTTCCAGGGTTACGCATTAAAAAACCTTTGGATAAAGCATAACGTGGTGGTTGTTCTTTGACTAATTTCACAAAAATAAACTCGCTACCTGTGGCAATCATCCCAAAACTTGGTTTTTCAGAATAGGGATTACCCAACATATAGGCAAGGATTTGTGCCAGTCCTTCTTCAATAGAGAATGAAGCTTTTTTTGATTCAATTATCATCACCCATAATTGGTCTTTTAAAACTAAAGTATCTATTCTACCTTTGATAATTGCATCTTCGTCAGGCACGGCAATATCTATCGATGACTCAGATTTTACGTAAAAGGGAGACAAGTAGAAATCTCCAATAAAAAGTATCGGATCTACAATTGCCATTCTCACAACATCTTCTAGCAATGGCGGATAATTGAGAAAATTTAAATAACCAGCTTTTACTTTGTTTAAAAGTTGTTTATCTAAATCTGTAATTTCTGGTAATTCCTCTTGCCATTCACTGAAAAAATTTTCATCTGTAACCAACTGAATATCAAAATTATCAATTAAGTAAAGTAAGTCAATATCTTTGGCTTGAAGTGTTTGTGTCATAAGTTTTATGTTTTAAATGTCCGCTTCGCCTCGTTGAACTCGATTCTTTAGATTATAAATTACTTTCGTTAGTAAGATCCAGTCATTTTATTCATTTTCAATAATGGGGCAAATAGTTGCATGATAATTATTAGGCTTAATTTCCCAGCCAGAAAGTAAGCCTGATAATTCTTGTCTCAAAATTAATAATTGCTGAATTTGTTCATCAATAGCTTTTACTTTATCTTCTAGTTTAGTTTTGATGTGTTCACAAGGTAATTCACCGCTATCATGCACATTTAAAAATTCTTTAATCTCTGACAAACTTAGACCTAAGCTTTGAGCGCGTTTAATAAAGTGCAGACGCTCCAAAATATCAGAGTTAAATAATCTAAATCCACCTTCTGTTCTGCCTGATGATTTGAGTAAACCAAGCTCTTCATAATAGCGAATAGTTTTTATTGGTACACCGCTTTCTTTGGCAACTACACCAATCTGTTTTCCTTCTGTTTGAGCTAACATACTTACCAAACTTTGAGTGAGATGTGATTGCTGATTTTATCCTAAACTATCCAGTTGAATGGAGAGTCAAGCATAAAAAGTATCATTTTATCAAGCTCATGAGATACTAATTGTTTCTTCACTAATAGCTAATGCTAATGACTGAGCAACTGTTCACCCGATTGGGTGAATGCGATCGCCCCATCAAGAACTAACCTGAAATAAGGCTACGTTTTACTTCTGTTAGCACTGATGTTCACAGAGGCAAAATTGTCGCCATAGTTACCATCTCTTGGAAAATCGTGCTAGTTGCTTGTGTATCAAAAGGTGAAAGAGTGGATGAAGCCTTAAAATTACTACATAAACTCGAATTTCCCTCACAGACTATTACTTTGTTGGAAAAAATTGCTGCCAATTTACCAGGGATGATTTTTCAATTCCGACAACAGGCGGATGGTTCACAGGTTGTTTTATATGTGAGTTCCGGCTGTCGAGCCTTGTCGGAATTAGAACCAGAAGTAATCCAGGCAGACTGGCAAATCTTATACCAACTAATCTACCCCCTGGATAGAAGCAAGTTTAAAAAATCTCTAGCTGTTGCTTTTACTACTCTTAAACCTTGGTGTTGGGAAGGTCGAATTATGACACCCAGTGGTAAACTCAAGTGGATTCAAGGAGCTTGCCAACTAGAACCACAAGCAAATGGCGATATTCTGTGTAATGGCTTAGTTATAGATATTACTAATAGAAAACAAACAGAAGAAAAATTACGAGCTAGTGAGGCGAGGTATCAAGCAATTTTGGATGCGATTCCTGATTTGATGTTTCGGTTGAGTCGTGATGGTGAATATCTCGATTTGAAAGGCGACGGGATAAATCTCACTTTGATCAAAGAAGAAATAGTTGGTAAAAATATGCGAGATTTATTACCAAGTGATATGGCTTTGATTGGACAAGAAACCATTGCAAAAACTTTGGATGCGGGAACTTTACAGACTTGTGAATATCAACTACCGACACCAATAGGAATTCGAGATTATGAGGCGCGGTTAGTAGTCAGTGGTTCTGATGAAGTGTTAGCTATTGTTAGGGATATCACAGAGCGCAAACAAGCAGAAACTTCGTTGCGGAATCTGGCGCAAAAGTTTTCTAAAGCTTTTAGTTGCAGCCCTGATCCAATTACCATTAGTACTCTCAAAGAAGGACGCTTCATTGAAGTAAATGATAGTTTTATACAGCTATCAGGCTATGGCCAAGATGAAGTAATTGGTCATACAGCTTTTGACTTAAAAATTTGGGTAAATGAAGGCGATCGCTCTCAATTATTGCAACATTTGCAGACAAAAGGAGCAATTCGCAACTTAGAATTTGTTTTTCGGCGCAAATCGGGTGAGATACTCACAACGCTGCTTTCGGCTGATGTGATTGATTTAGATGGCGTACCATGTATCTTAGCCATTAATCACGACATTACCGCCCGCAAGCAAGCAGAAGCCCAAATGCGCTTGGCGGCACAGCGCGATCGCTTGTTGACAGAAACTTTGGTACGAATTCGGTCTTCGCTGAATTTAGAACAAATTCTCCAAACTACTGTCTCTGAAGTCAGACAATTTTTGCAAGCTGATAGAGTTTTTATTGGGTTGAATGATTGCCAGGTAAAAGCCAAAACTGTCGCTGAATCATTAGATCCCCAGTATCCATCAGTCTTAGGTTGGACAACCGATGATAAAAGTTATATCCAAGAATTAAAAACTATTTTTTCAACTCATCGTGTGCGTGTAGTTGAAGATGTTACTCAAATAACAGTATCTCCTAAATTACAAGCACATTATCAACAATTTCAGACAAGGGCCACATTGGCTGTACCAATTATGTTAGGTGAAGAATTATTTGGTGCTTTGGTTGCCAACCAATGTTCTGGCCCCCGTCATTGGCAGTCTATAGAAATAGATTTACTCCAGCGATTATCCGAGCAGTTGGCGATCGCAATTCAGCAAGCACAACTCTACCAAGAACTCGCAGAACTCAACACTAATCTAGAACGCCAAGTGGAAGAACGTACCGCGCAATTGCAACAAAAAATGCAGGAATTAGAAAAACTGCAACAAGTAAAGGACGTGGTGTTGCATACAGTTGCCCATGATTTACGAACTACAGTCATGGGTAACTTGATGGTACTCAAGAATTTACTTGAAAATGGGGGAGTCGGGGAAAAGTCCTCGGCTCTGCCCCTCTGCCCCTCTACCGCCTCCGCCCCTCTGCCAGAAAGTTCTTACCCTGCTTCTTCCCCAATTCCCGTACCTAGCTCGATAATCGAGCGGATGATTCAAGGCAACGATCGCCAGCTGGCAATGATCAACTCTTTGCTAGAAATTCATTGCTGCATGGAGCAAGGTGTGGTACTGCATCCCCAGCCAGTAAATTTAAACATACTTTTAGAGAGAATTATTCCTGAGTTACAACCACTGTTGTGGCAAAATCAAGCCACACTTGAGAATTTAGTCAGCGAAGATTTGCCATTAGTGATCACAGATCCCTCTCAGTTACAGACAGTGTTGCTGACTTTGTTTATTTATAGCTTGCAGCATAATCCCCCAGGATTGAAATTTTCTTTGAACGCCACCGTTGTCGAGAAGATGATGCGGATTCAAATTGAACATAATGGTTTAGCTATGAGTAAACTAGACAGCGATCGCCTATTTGATTTATATGTACGCGATCCGCAAGCACCTTGTTCCACAATCCTAGGGTTAAAAATGTATCTGTGTCGCCAAATTATTCAAGCACACGGTGGCGAAATTGGTGTAATTAGTAACCGCAAACAAGGATTAACATTTTGGTTCACATTGTCTGTAGCCAGTTAGTCGTCAAATGTACCCATAAGTCACCATAATAATTACGAGGGTGTGATTACAGCTGGAAAATAGAAAAACACCTGCGATGGTATGGTCAAAGTTGGTAAGACACTGATGGCTAACTTATTGCAACAATTCCGAACCTGGTGGAAACAAGTTTTTTCTGCACCAAAAATAGATGTAATCACTGCTGAATATCAATCCTGGCGTAACCACTTTTTGTGGCAGAGATTGCGTCTGTGGTTATGGCTGGCTTTTATCTGTTTATTAACTTTTACTATCCGAGATATTTATGACTTATTCTTTTCTTTAAAGGAGTTGGCACAGCTACCAAGAATACTCAGAATTCAGGGATTGGCGATTAACGTTTCGATGTTGCTGAGTTTATTTGTTTGTTTTACTTTACATAAAACTCGCTTCGGTCATCGTCATCCAGGCAGATTATTTTTAGGAACATCTTGGTCAGTTAGCTTTGCATCACAGTTGTTTGCCACCATCAAAGGTTTTGCCTTACCTGATACCATCGGTTGGTCGCTGCTATTTCTCAGCCAAGCTATATTCATGCCAGTGCGTTGGCCGCTTCATTTACTGTCTCAGGTAAGTATTTTAGTTTATTATTTTGTTGTGAATACAGCATTGGGGTTACAAACACTAGTGCCAGAACATCCAGAAATATATAATGTGACGTTTATTTTGTATATATTCTGGTTTTGTACTATCTGTGACCTGGGAGTTTATTTATACGATCGCCTCCAACGTTCTGAGTTTTATGCCCGCAAAGAACTAGAATCAGCTAATAGAAAATTAGTATTAGCAGAAGCGAAATATCGCAGTATTTTTGAAAACGCAATTGAAGGGATTTTTCAAAGTAGTCCTGATGGTTGCTACATCACAGCAAATCCTGCACTAGCCAAGATTTATGGCTATGACTCTCCAGAAGAAGTTACAGCCAATTTCACAGATATTGAACACCAATTATACGTCGATCCCAATCGCCGCGCTGAGTTTGTACGTTTAATTGAAGAGTATGGAATTATCTCAGAATTTGAATCGCAAATTTATCGCCAAGATGGTAGCGTTGTCTGGATTTCCGAAAAAGCTTATGCAGTTCGTAACGCCGAAGGAAAACTGCTTTATTATGAAGGGTTAATTGAAGACATTACCCAACGTAAACAAGCCGAGGAAGCACTACAAGAACAATTAGATTTTTTACAAGTTTTGATTGATACAATTCCTACCCCGGTTTTTTATAAGAATCCCCAAGGTTTATATCTTGGCTGTAACACGGCTTTTGAAGCAGTTTTAGGTTTACGTAAGGAACAGATATTAGGCAAGTCTGATTATGAACTTGCACCGAAAGAACTTGCTGACCAATATTATCACGCAGATATGGCGCTGTTTGAGCAGCAACAAGTGCAAACTTATGAAAGTTTTTTGGTCTTTGCTGATCAAACCAAACATGATGTCATATTTTACAAAGCAACTTTTTCTAAGGTAGATGGTTCCTTGGGTGGATTGGTAGGGGTAATTTTAGATATTAGCGAACTACAAGCTGCAATGCGCGATCGCCAGCGTACAGAAGCAGCATTGCGAGTCTTTTTCCATGCAGTTTCTCATGACTTACGTAACCCAGTGTTGGGAACTTTAATGGTGCTGAAGAATTTGCTGGAAAATGGCGAAGTGGGGAATAATCTCATCCCTGTACCACGCTCAACTTTAGAACGGATGGTGCAAAGTAGCGATCGCCAGTTAAATTTAATTAATTCGTTGATGGAAGCCCATGTCAATGATGTGCAGGGGTTAATTTTACAACGTCAACCAGTGCAATTACATATGGTTGTGGCAGATGCGATCGCAGATTTAGAACCGATGCTGCGAAAAAATCAAACCACGCTCATCAATCTTGTAACTGCAAATTTACCATTAATTAATGCCGACCCAACGCAACTATGGCGCGTATTTTCTAACTTAATTGGCAATGCCATCAAACATAATCTGCCAGGATTGCAAATTACTATCAACACCATACTTGAAGGTGACAAAATTTATTGTACCGTTAGTGATAACGGTGTTGGTATTAGTTCCGAACAAAGCCAACGACTGTTTGATTTATATTTCCGAGGCAAGAATAATCCCTATTCTTTAGGTTTAGGTTTGGGATTATATTTGTGCAAGCAAATTATCCAGGCTCATGGTGGCGAAATCGGGGTGCAAAGCGGCTTGGAAACAGGCGCAACATTTTGGTTTACATTACCAATTAGCTAAATATTATGGCTATAATATCAAGTTCGGGTGATTACTTATAACAAAATCTGTCAATGTAGGTTGGGTTGAGGAACGAAACCCAACATTTCCTGGATTTGTTGGGTTTTGCAAAGCCTCAACCCAACCTACAGATATCATAAGTGTTTAACCGAACCTGATATAACTTATGCTTCGACTGCTATATTTCCTATTCTTTGTCTTCATTCTTCTGGAAAAAAGCAACGGATAGAACAAAAGAAGTCTGGTAATAGCGGCGAGGTTATTTCATCATCGCCTATCAAAGTTGCCACTAAAATTAATTGTGCTTTTTCTCTACGATAAACTTCTACTTGTTTAGTAAAGCGATTAATAATCCAATACTCACGCACACCATGAACTGAATAAAGTTTAAGTTTTGCTTCCTTATCTCGACACTCGTTTTGTGTACCAGGAGATAATACTTCTATTACCAATTCTGGTGCGCCTGTTAAATGTCCTGCTTCGTCTTCAATTTGGACTAATCTTTCTCGACTTACCCAAACCACATCAGGTATAACGCTATCGGCTTCAGAAAAAATCAGCCCTGGAGAGATAATTGTCATACCGTTTCACTTTAAGTTTGATACAAATAGGCCGCAGGGGTGCAGAGGGGCAGAGGAGCAGAGGAGAAATTATTTGTATCATTTATTTGGTGAAATGGTATCACTCCTAAACCACTAGACTCAGACCAAATATCAAGCTGACTAGAAGTTTTACCACAAACTTGTTGATGGCGACGATGAGGAGTGCGAGATAGAAATTAATTTAAGACAAAGCAAAAGTTGCTTGAACAGAAGTAACTCATCCTTGAAAAATATTGATAATTTGAGGAGTTTTATAATGTCTATAACTATTACAACACCCAACAATAACTCAATATTTCTTTTAGAAACACCAGTCACTTTCAAAGGTAGAGCCGAAGGCGAAGTTGTCAGGGTAGAACTTTTTGCGGAACAGCATTACCTCGGTGGTGATGATGTAGAGTCTGGGGATTGGGTTTTAACTTATCCTGGATTTAAGAATCCCGGAATGCGGAAAATTAGAATTGTCGGACTTGACAGTAGTAGTAACCGAGTTGCTAGTAGCGAAGTTGCGCTGATTTTTTCTAATACTAATTCTTCCGGCTTTGAGCCAGGAATTGATGTTTCTGATCATGATAAATCAGTAAATTGGCATCAAGTCAGAAGAGCTGGTTTTACTTTTGCCTTTGCTAAAGCAACCGAGGGTAAGACATGGAGGGCTGATACTTTTCCGACAAACTGGCGACAAATCCAGGGAGCCGGAATGTTTCGTGGAGCTTATCACTTTTTCAGACCTATTGCAGATCCCAAAGAGCAAGCCCGTAATTTTCTTGACTATGTTGCTAGTGTAGAACCAATTCAGCCAGAGGATTTGCCGCCTGCTTTAGATTTAGAACATTTCCCGGATTCAGTAAAACGTGAATGGGAAGCTTTCAGCAAAACTGAGCGAGTTGAGCGAGTTCGTACATGGATTGACATAGTTGAAAACGAGATTAATCGCAAGCCGATTATCTACACAAGTTTTGGTTTCTGGGATAGTTATATGTCAGGAGTCAAGGACTTTTCTGAACATCCATTATGGGTGGCTCACTACACAGATAAATCAAAACCACTGATCCCTAGAGAATGGAAAACTTGGGCTTTCTGGCAATATACTGATACAACTGAAGTACCAGGTATTCCTACACCTAACGAAGATGGTAATCGCTTTAATGGTTCCCTTGGTCAATTACTAGCGCTCATACCTTCAACAATAATTGCTTAAGATCTTTGGATGTGCGATCGCCATCTTACATCCTGCTGATAGGCGATCGCACCTATTCTACCTGTTTGCTCTACTAAAAACTCGGTAGTACAGCCATGTACTAGTCTCCTTGATCGGAAACAGCAAGTAAGTCAGAGGATTAATTGTCACAACAATATTGCGGAAATCCCGGACTGCTAAAAATAAAATGACTCGCGCCACTTGTGCGGCTGACATCACGCCATAAGGATTAAGTTGACTTTTAAACGGGCCGAGGATTAACTTGCGAATGATGCAATGTCCTTCCAAACGTTTGAGAGTCACGATATTTCCCAATGTGCGCTTACTCAGTTCATAAAGCGGACTGAGGGCTGGCGATACCTCAGCCTCAGAAGTATTCACCCAGATTTCCTTAGTGGCTTTATCTTGTGGCCCTGTCACTGTTGTCAAAAATACATCCATCAAACGTAATGCCGAAAAGGTATTAACCTCATAGGAAGCATTGATGGCTTGGGGTGTGCGATCGCCATAGACATTCACACCATGATTGATAATTAAAATATCTACTTTTTCTAAACTATCCCGCAATTGCACCTCGTTGCTCAACTTCCAAGGAAGCACCATTACCCCTGGCTGTGTTACTAGCTTTTCTGGATTTGTAGTTAAGGCTACAACTTTAGCATTACGCTTGAGGAGTTCCGCTGTTAATGCTTGTCCCAAAGTTCCAGATGCACCAGTAATTGCGATAGTTTTACCTTTGAGAGACAGTCCTGTACCGAGAATTTTATCCACAAGCGGAAAAACCCCACTGTAGTAGGCGTTAACATCATCAAAATGATGTCGCCAATGGTAAGCACGATTCACCCACCAAATGGAAGGAATTATTTCTAAAGGGCCGGGTAAGTGATTGTAGTCGGTATCTATCTTACCTTGGAAATATCGTAAGGATGCACCATACAAGAAAGTGCCAGCATAGGCGACTCCTAACCATAACCCCCATTCGTAGCCCAATAAAGCCACTATCGTCAAAATGACTACTAAAAGAATCGACTCTATAATGTCGTGGTAAAGCTGGGAATCTTGATAAATTTTGAGAGAAACTATCGATAAATCTCGGCGATATGCTGCATGATGCTTGTTATGCCACTTAGCCAACCAACTAACTCGGTGACACAAAACATGGTAACTATCTCTGAGTACCTCAGCCAGCAACAGAGAAAAAATTCCCCAAGCTGCAAACTGCAAACAGGTATTTACTAGCAGCCAATTAATCTGTAAATTTGCTTCAATTCCAGTCCAACTTTGGGCTAACATCTTTATCATATTTTTCAGTACGCCATTATCTTAATCAATCTTTATATTCCGATAAGATTGGCAAACCTTGATGCAGTTAGTTGAAAATTTTGAATTGATTGAGATTTGTATTTAAGAATCTGCCCTTCATTGCCCTCAACATATCAATTTATTTAATGCTCTTTTTTATACAAATATTTTGATATTACGTAGGAAAGGAAAAATCAAGGATATATGGAGTTGGAGAAATTATTAAATACAAAATACCGATTTTTTAGAAACATCGAGGTTTTCGTTTCTGACAAATGATTAAAGATTGTTATAGCTGTAGGTATAAAATATCGAAAAAAGGAAATTTAACTAAGACAATAGTCCTTGATATTTTACTTATGATAATGGGTAAGAATAGAATAAATTATTCGAGCAGAAGTGTTGTTTATAACAATAAGTCAGATAGTATGAAATACTAAAAGCAAACATTGCTAAAATTATAGGAATCAAATGATCGAGTTCTAATTTTCGTTTTTTGATGATTTCCCAACAAGATATAGGAATAATCAAAGGCCAAAAAATAGTTGTGATTAAAGACATAACAAAATACAAAAATTTCTCCTCTGGGGAAGATGTTGGATGACGGAGGGAAAATCTCAGCCAATTGACAAAAAAATAGCAAGTCATCAGTAGATAACCAATAATTAAAGTCACTTGTATTTGATTCACGGTCAATCCTCCTGAAAGCTATTAAACACTTGCTCAATTATTAGTTTTTATGATGTAACGCTAATATTTAGCAGCCTGCTAAATACTATGCTAAGTGAGAAAATAGGTAAAACAGTAGTTCCACTTAATGTGAAAAAAGTTGAGCAGGCTGATATTGATACTTATGTATGGTTATCAGCCTGCTATTGATTAGCATTATTATACTTGTTCTATGATTTACCAAAGGTTATTCTTGTTGAGTGTCATTAAATTTACACTTATTCCAAGATATTTCCTCAAGGTTAAAATTGCTTTCATCAATACAGATGATATTCATTGTTTGATATTTTACTGGTATTATTTGAGAGCAGATGCAAGGGGTTATTCAAGTTAGGCTGTGATACAATCAAATATGCAAGACTGATGCGTAGACGCAAAATAGTTTGTCACCAGACATTACCTCAAGTTATCAAATCTTTAACTCCTATCCACCCAGTTATTTTTTTGTGTTGATTGATATAACTTGTAACTTGAATATTTTCTCGAAGCTCAGGTTTACTAGGTATTTCTTCTCTGACAACTTCTGCTAATAAATCAGAACGTTTACAACTTAACACAGGCATATCTTGCCAGCAGTGGCGGCAAAACCAAGCAATTTCAGAACCACGCACATGTTGCAAAAGTACTTCGGAACAGCAAGGACAGTAATTCATATTCTTTTACAATTAACTGATATAAAGGTGGTTTTAAAAATCAAGGCAGCGAGTTGATCTAACTGTTGTCATTCAAATAACTGTCTATACTTACGAGGATAGTTATGAAATATGAGAAACTTGTGAAGAAAATAATATTAATCAATTATTTGTAATATTTATACAATATTACTTAAGTAATAACCTCAGTTTTACCTAAATAAAATTTACACTTATCGATAGTAAAGTATATGATTTTACAAAAAATATATACATATAAATGTGTGGAGAGAGGAAGTAGAGAGTAGATTTGTCTGTAACGTGGTTCAACTGCTATAAATTAGGAAATTTTGAGAGCGTGAATGTTAGGCGCAGTCATGTTTTCTAATCCTTGAATGGAATAGATATCCGGCTCAAACTTTCCTTGCATCGTCAGTACCATAGTTTGAATTAAAGCTTTGGCTTTGAGTAGAATTTACTGAAACTCCATCTCAGGATTAGAAAGCGCTATAACTCCACCACCGATACCAATGGAGGTTTGATTAGGAGTCAAAACAGCAGTCCGAATCACAATATTCAAATCAGCTGAACCATTCAAGCCCAAAAAGCCGATCGCACCAGAATAAACTCCTCGCGCCTCTTGTTCTAAGCGATCAATAATTTGCATGGTGCGGATTTTTGGTGCGCCAGTCATTGAACCTCCGGGAAATGATGCTTGAACGCAATCCACTGCTTGGAAGTGCGATCGCAACTTTCGCCGTACCGTTGTTACCAACTGATGTACTGTTGCATAAGTTTCGACATCCATTAATTTTGGTACGTGGACACTCCCAACTTCACAGACTCGTCCCAAATCATTGCGTAACAAATCCACAATCATAAGATTTTCTGCGCGGTCTTTTTCGCTGTTGCGTAATTGTTCTCGAAGAATACAATCTTCTTGGGAGGTTTTGCCTCGTGGCAAGCGTTATATCTCTAAAGTTTTCAAGTAATTTTTTTCCATATTTTGTGCAGATAGACTCTGGGTGAAACTGCACACCCCAAAAAGGTAATCGTAGAATTTTTATAATTACTTTATAGTAACTAATAAAAGTAAAAGATAATCCTCACTTCCTTTGGCGAACCTAAAAATAAGAGTTGTTCAAAAAAATAATCAAGGAATCCAGAGTCAACAAATTCTCTATAAGTTTCCACCCAACTTACTTGTACAGTATCGCATTTAGGAAGAAGTTAGAGTTAAGAGCGTAGAAGTTTGCATCTTCTGGCTATTGTTCGTAAGGAAATGGTTGATTACTATCAAACAAATCTGCGTAATCTTGTTCAACCAATCCGTAGAATGTAATACATTCTTCCCAATCAAAGTTAATAAGTTCTTGAACCAGAAGCCAAGACGCGCTCCAACAACGTCATCTTGGATATACGATTTCAACAAAGGTGAAAGGTCTTGTGGAAGAACTCGTGGCTGAGATCAGCTGGTTTAATTATGAGTAAGATAAAGACTCTCAAAGCACACACAGCAGCACTTAATAACAGGTATAGTGCTGTGTACTCAAAAAAGTACAATAACAAATATACAAAAAAATATTAGTGATTACTGTCACAAAATTATTATGACAATCATCACTTGCATTTAAGTATTTCAAATTATATTATCCGCTTAAGACAGACGGGGCCAGCATAAATACATCTAATAACTTGATTAAAGTATTGAGCTATACCTATAACTTGCAGTCACTGCCAATTTTATCTAAACATAGTTAACCGCAAGACAGAGTAACAGTTTCCCTATTATATTGCCAAAATCTCTCTGGCTTTCTGAGTCTGTTAGATAACCTATCAGTTGAACCCAGAAGTAATTATTCATCAGACACTCTAGCAAGTTTTTTTGATTTTCTGTAGGACTTACGCAAAATCTCTCTGAGACCTCTTTTCTTCGTGTTGTTTGTGTCCTTTGCAGTACTTTTTTTCGTTACCTGTGCGTAAGTTCTGTTCTGGAATCTAATTAATTTGTTGAAACTTTATTCAGCTTAACTAACTTCTACAGCCAACGATTCAATAAATCAATGGCTGTTTAAAAAACTCTGAGCATTTTAAGAGACTGCTCATCCAAATAAGCCAAATGACCGTACTAATCTAAATTTAGAGGATTTTGATTATGCCTAGATTTACGGTTCCACCCAATTTCACAGGCACTGCTGGTTCTGACACTTTGATTGGAGAAGAGTTAAATACATCTGTGGCAATTGGTATTGATGTTTTAACTGGAGGTTTAATTGATACACTAAGCGGAGATGACACCATTAGGGGTACTGGTGCAGGCAGCATCGGCAGTAGTGGCTCCTCTAGTGGCAGCAACGGCGGTACAGCGACTGGTATCAACAACAGTGGCAATCTCACTGCTGGAGATGGAAATGACTTTATTGGTGGCGGTGGTACTGGCGGGAATGGCGGTAACAGTCTTTTTGGAAGCGGCGGTGATGGCGGTACAGGGACTGGCATCAGCAACAGTGGCAATCTCAACACTGGGAACGGAAATGACGTTATCGGTGGCACTGGTACTGGACGTAGTGGTGGCGACGGCGATACTAGCGGTGCTGGTGGCGGCTTTGGCGGCCCCACTAGAGGTGGCAATGGCGGTGCTGGGATTGGCATCAGTAATAGTGGCAGTCTGAATACTGAGGATGGAAATGACATTATTGCTGGCACTGGTACTGGTAGGAGGGGTGGTGACAGCAACAGCACCGGTTTTGGCAGGGTCAACCTTGCCGGTAATGGTGGTGCGGGGATTGGCATCAGCAATAGTGGCAGTCTGAATACTGGCAATGGAAATGACACTATCACTGGCACTGGTACTGGCGAGAATGGCGGTAACAGCCGCAATAGCAGTTTCAGCCGAGGTGGCAATGGTAGTGATGGTACTGGCATCAGTAATAGTGGCAGTCTGAGTACTGGGAATGGAAACGACACTATCACTGGTACTGGTACTGGCGCGAATGGTGGTGGTATAGGCGGTTTCAGTAGAGGTGGCAACAACGGCAACGGCGGTGCAGGGCTTGGCATCAGCAATAGTGGCAGTCTGAGTACTGGGAATGGAAATGACACGATCACTGGTACTGGTACTGGCGGGGGTGCTGGTATCACTATCGGCGGTCTTGGCAGTGTCGATTCCTTCGGTGGCAATAACGGTACAGGAACTGGTGTTAGCAACAGTGGCAGTCTGAATACTGGGAACGGAAATGACACGATTACTGGCACTGGTAATGGTACTAGCGGCAGCTTGAGCGGTACTGGAACTGGCATTCGCAATACTGAAAACGCTACTATCATCACGGAAGCAGGTAACGACACGATTACAGGTATTGGCAACATCTCAGCAAATGCTACCGCTTATGGCATCTTCAACAATGGAGCTATTGATACTGGTGGGGGTCGGGACATACTTACTGGACAGGCTACAGCAACAATAAGTGGTACTGCTTATGGTATTTATGGACAGGGAAGCATCAATACTGGCGATGGCAATGACGAAATTATCACTACCAGTACTATCAATGGAGTTCAACAAAAAGTTACTATCGGTGGCGGCATCAGTATTGATTTAGGCACAGGAAATGACTATTTCAAAGGTTTCGGGTCAGCAATTGTGGATGGCGGAAACGGTTTTGACACTCTAGACCTTAGTGCTTTCAATCGCTCTGAACTGACTTTTTCTGGTGTGATTTCAGGTAATGCCTTGAACTCAGCTAATATTACCTTCAATAACAATGGAAATGCCATAACCCTTTCAACAACAGGGTTTGATAATTTTATCTTTGCAGATGGTTCTGTGTCTTACAGTAATTTGGTCTGAAACCTGAATTACTACAAACTCAAGAACAATAGTTCTCTAACACTATGGCTATAGTTGCATTCAGGGAATCCATTGAGTAAACTTCACTGTGCAGACAACTGAGTGCAGCTATCAGCAGGTTATACCATTTCACTTTATGGATGAAACAAATAGGATTGTGATATTTACCTAACTCCCAAATAATTTTCCGCAATCTGCAAAATTCGCTCTGCCGCATGACCATCGCCAAAAGGATTGATAGCATTAGCCATTGCATTATAAGCAGCAGGATTACTCAATAACTCCGCCGCCACCGCCAAAATACTCTCGCTTTCAGTTCCCACGAGTTTAGCTGTACCCGCAGTTACGGCTTCTGGACGTTCTGTAGTTTCTCGCAAAACCAACACTGGTTTACCAAGGCTGGGTGCTTCTTCTTGCAAACCACCAGAATCTGTTAATAAAAAATGCGATCGCCCAATTGCACCAACTAATTCGGCATAATCTAAAGGCTCAGTCAAAAATACTCGCGGATGTTTGCCTAACAATGCTTGCAATGGTTCCCTAACTGTTGGGTTGCGGTGTAATGGTAATACTAACGCTGTATCAGGAAACTTATCTAATATTTGCAGAAAACCTTGAGCGATCGCTTGTAGTGGTTCTCCCCAATTTTCTCGGCGGTGAACTGTGGACAACAACACGCGATATTCATTCCAGTTCAAACCTGGCACATTACAAGCTGGTGCAGTCGCTGCCACATTCAACAGCGCATCAATTACTGTATTCCCCGTCAAGTGAATTTCGCCTAACACCCCAGAACGTTGCAAATTCTCCACAGCCAAAGTCGTTGGCGCAAAATGCAATTGAGTAAGTTGAGAAATTAACCGTCGATTCGCTTCTTCTGGATAAGGATTGTAAATATTATCTGTTCTTAACCCTGCTTCTACATGACCCACAGGGATTTTTTGATAAAAAGCTGCCAAGGCTGCGGCAAAAGCTGTCGTCGTATCTCCTTGGACAATAACTAAATCCGGCTGACTTTTTTGAAATAACTCTTCTAGTCCGCGCAAGCTACGGCAAGTAATATCACTTAAAGATTGTTTAGGCTGCATAATCTCTAAGTCATCATCTGCTTTCAGATTAAACAGTTGCATTACCTGTGCAACCATCTCCCGATGCTGTCCAGTTAAAATTACTTGCAATTCAAAGCTGGGCGATTTTTGGAAAACCTGAATCACAGGCGCTAGTTTAATCGCTTCCGGACGTGTACCTAAGATAATGCCAACTCGCTTTTTATTAGTCATGGGTCAAAAGTCAAAAGTCAAAAGTCAAAAGTCAAAAGTCTATTGACCATTAGTTAATAGTAATTGCTGAATCTTAAAAAATAACAAAGCATAACTTCTCAGAAAATTGACTGTTGACTGTTGACCATTGACAAATAAACATGAAAAAACCCGGCTGAACCGGGCAGATGTACTGTTTGTCGTGTTTAACGAAATAGTTATTTGATTTCACAGGTTAAAGGGCAAGCGGCATATACAGAAGTCTGTTGCACTTCTTCAGATTCTCCATGCAACCAACTTAACCACTTGATTTGACTTGGATGTACGCCTTTGAGGGTGAGAACAGCAGCAGCGATCGCAACTGCCAAAATATTGAACAAAATCAATCCACCGCCTACTAGTAAAACCGCACTAACAGGCATGACAGATTGTAAAACAATCGACAACAGACATCCGACCGTAGCCATCAATACAACCAACGGAAAACCGACAACTAACAAACATACTGCCAATGTGAAAGTCCATATCAAAAAGCTTTTAATCATCATTAAGGAGTAGGTCTTTCCGAGATTAGAGCTTTGAGCCGAAACCATGACTTTTCCTCCTAAAGGTACACAGCAAATAAATTTAACTTCAGTTAGATACCGCTGTTGGCGAATCAACTGATTGTTTCAGTGAATTCCAGTATATAAAAAGGAATATGAAAAATGAGCATTTAGTAACTTAACTTTACAGTTAAGTTTTTCTAATTATGAATGTAAAGTTCAGTTGATTTCTTGGTAGATCGCTAGTTTCTGCCATCTATCTCAAGGAGTAGAAGCCATATCAGATGAGCTTGTCCAAGCTATTTTCAACTCCTCAAATTGATCCCCTTAATATTTCTTATAAAATTTGGCATTGTCTCTCATAATTCACAAATTTGTCTGAAAAAAATACCTGCTGCTGATTTGGCTTTTCGTTGCTAGTAAATTGCCAGAATTTTGAGTAAAAATTTCTCATCTAAGAGCAGAAAATTTTTAAGGTTTAGCAAAAGTTTTAAAAAGCACATATATTTATACGAGTTATCACTAAAGGATATCTCAGGATATAGTGTGTTAAACAAGTGTATATGGACTTAAGAGTTTTCTTTAACAATGGCAAAATTTGCAGATTATATAAAAAAATATACTAGCAGATATGCCGAATGTAACGAAATATTACTTGAAAGTTCTCAGCTAAGGAACAGCAACAAACCTGCTTTCTGCCGTCCTTAGAACCATCAAGCCAGATTTTTTGCAGATTCAAGTTGATAACTGCCAAATTTTGAAGATATATGACAGAAACACAGCATCCTGCTAATTCAAATCCTGTTGCTTCTCGAAATGTGCCTCCCATGCCACCGCCTCCACCATCATTAATGACGCAGCGGCAGCATACGCAAACCTTAGATATGTCCATTCATCGGAATACAACTCAGCCTGCACCACCACGTCCGGGTACTCCCTCACCAACAGCAAAAAGCAATTCTTCAGGATTGACTTTAGCGAAAATCATCAAAGAAGCTTTTGATAAAGGTTATTCAGATATTCACTTGGGTGTGGGTGAAGTTCCGCGCTTTCGTAACCGTGGTGAAATTCAACCAACAGAACATCCAGAAACAGATTATGAAAGTTTCATGAGTTGGTTGCGAGAAGTCATGACGGAAGCGGAAATTCAGCGATTTGAGGAACACTTAGAATTTGATGGTGCAACTCAATATGAATTCGCCCGTGTACGGATCAACGTTTTTGGCTCAATGAAAGGCCATGCAATGGTACTGCGGCTAATTCCACTGAAAATTTTATCGATGGAACAGTTGAGATTACCGTCAGTTTTCCGCGACATCTGCCACTACCACAAAGGCTTAATATTAGTTACTGGGCCGACTGGTTCTGGTAAATCAACAACAATGGCGGCGATGATTGACTATATTAATCGAGAAATGGCCAAGCACATCATCACCATCGAAGATCCTGTTGAATTCGTCCACCAAAGCCGCAAGTCGTTGGTGAAACAGCGGGAAGTAGGGATGCACACGCGCAAATTTGACAACGCTTTAAAAGCAGCTTTACGGGAAGATCCAGATTTGATTCTGGTGGGGGAAATGCGGGATAAAGAAACAGTCAACACTGCCCTAAAAGCTGCTCAAACTGGTCACTTGGTAATGGGAACACTGCACACCAACAGTGCGGTAAAAACCATTGAACGGATTCTCAATTTATACTCTGGTGAAGAACAGGATGCAATGCGGGTAGCACTGGCGGAATCGTTGGTAGCAGTCATCGCCCAAGGGTTATGTCGCACGACCGATGGTAAACGAGCTGCTTTCCACGATATCTTAATTAATACAGAGGCGGTTAAAGAATGGGTCAAAGACGGTAAGTATGATGAAATTACCGAGTTGATGAAGCAAGCCAGTTTCGACGGCATGATTACGATGAATCAGTCGCTGCTTAACCTTTATCAAGAAGGTCGCATTACTGAAGAAACAGCTTTAGAAATGTCACCAACTCCTAACGAAATGGCTCAGTTTCTCCGAGGACGAGTTTAATTACAGTAAGGGTAAAAAGTAACCCGCCTCTACTTTTTACCTCAACGTTCCCCAACCCCTGTAACTAACTTGACTACACCTAAACTCTTTTTACCTCAAGTTTTCAAAGGCATTGCCTTATTTACACCTGGAGGCGATTTAATTTACTGCATCGACCCGAATAAGCAGGGTCGATGGCATTTGCATTTGTGCGCTGCATTACAAGAAATCCTCGATTTACCAGAACCGCCTCACTTTTTAGTTCCTTGTTATACGGCAACTGTTGACCATTGGTTAGATCCGCATACTCAGCAAATCCGGACTTTTGCCGAAGCCTATCCAGCGGTTTTGCAACATCAAGCATTACTTAATGCGATTTTTAACACGGGTGATTTGGTGTGGCAAGCCGCACCTTGGCAAGATGGTTTGTGCGATCGCATGGTGTTGGCAACTTATCGTTCCACATTTCCGCAACTTTGGGAAGACCACGACTTAATTATTAACTTAGACTTGTCGGAAAAGGCTCCAAAATACTATCCACCAGTTAGAGCCACACAAACTGTACAGCCAAAAAACCAATATTACGTTTTGCGTTTATTTATTGCAGGCCATAGTGCCAACACAGAACGTATTCTGCACAACTTACACGAACTGTTAGAGCGATCGCTAGGATATCCCTACACTTTAAAAGTTATTGATGTTTTAACTCATCCAGAACAAGCAGAAATTGATCAAGTATCTGCAACTCCTACTCTTGTGAAAGTTTGGCCGCAACCAATTCGCCGCATTGTTGGCGATTTAGATAACGCCAAGAAAATTTTCCAGATGTTGGGTACTACAGAAAAGTTATAAAAAATTTATCAAATTTGGTATTAAATGTAACAAAAAAAACATTCAATTAGATTTAAAGCAAAGTATTTAACAGCTAAATTTAATTTTTAATTTAGATTTTAATTTCCCAAAAATCTACGTGAGCCTTCATAATTTGGTGAGGAATTTGCGGAAAAAATTAGGCTTTACAGTTATAAAAACAATACTTTCTACTTAGTTCAAGAATTAACCACAATTTTTATAGTTTAATTACATCCTGTATTGACAGGTATAAGATTTTCATGTTTTATAATTAAAGAATTACGGTAACTCGCTGGAGATACTGTAGATAATGGGGTAAATGGTTGATGAATAACTCGCAGCATCCGGCTCAATGGGGAATTTTTCAAATTGAGCATATACATACTTGCATTAAAAAAACAGCACAGGTAATGCAAGTTTTGTATCAAAAAATGGTGAGAATTTGGGTGAAGCAACACTCTGTTAAAAGGTTCGCATATTTATTCTTTTTAGGTACGATTTTAAGTGTAGCGATCGCCGCCTGTTCTGGAAGTTATTCAGCTGCTGAACCAGAGATAAAGCTGAGGTTGGTTTCTTTCTCTGTAACTAAAGCCGCCCATGATCAAATAATTCCGAAATTTGTCGAAAAGTGGCAGAAAGAACACAACCAAAAAGTGATTTTTGAGCAAAATTATGGAGGTTCTGTCGCTCAAGCCGCTGATGTGATTGCGGGTAAGCAGGAAGCAGATATAGTACACTTAGCACTGCCTTTAGATGTGAATCGAATTCAGCAAGCTGGTTTGATTAAATCCAGTTGGCAAATTAGAACACCGAGAAATGGTATTGTTAGTAGATCAGTTGCAGCGATCGTCACTCGTGAAGGTAATCCTAAAGGAATTAAAACTTGGGCAGACTTAGCAAAAGATGGTGTGAAATTGATTGCAGCTAACCCTAAAACGTCTGGGATTGGCATTTGGGAATTATTAGCTTTTTGGGGTTCAGTCACTCAAACCGGAGGAGATGAAGCGACAGCTTTCAACTACCTTACCAAGGTTTATAAAAATACTGCCGTACTTACAAAAGATGCCCGTGAAGCTAGTGATTTATTTTTTCAAAAAGCGCAAGGAGATGTTTTAATTAACTACGAAAATGAGGTAATTTTAGCAGAAAAAACTGCGTCAAAACTACCTTATGTTGTACCAGATGTAAATATTTCCATAGATAATCCTGTAGCTGTAGTTGATAAAAATGTTGATCAGCACGGGACAAGAAAAGTTGCCGAAGCATTTGTGGATTTCCTTTATTCTTCAGAAGCTCAACGAGAATTTGCTAAATTGCAATATCGCCCAGTTAATCCAACAGTTACCCAAGAAGTGGTATCACAATATCCCCCAATCAAAACTTTATTTACAGCGCAAGATTTAGGCGGTTGGGATATGATTCAAAAAAGATTTTTTGAAACTGGGGCAATTTTTGACAAAGTTCAAGCTAACAGTAAAGCATAAAGCAGAATTCAGGCTTCGCCGTGAGCGTCAGCCGAACGGAGTCAGAATTCAGAATTAAAATAGGCTTTATAACTAGCTTTGAAACTTCAAGAGTTGCAATATGCTGTAAATACTAATCCAGATTGAGTAACTTGCTGTTAGCTTTTGATTTATTCAGGGAAATACCAAAATATTATGAGTTTGATTTCTCAATTAAAAAATAACTTAGTATTGATGTCTTTACTTGTGACTAGCTACAGCATCACAGCTTGTAGCAACACAGAAGAAAAGCAAAAACAGGTAAGTATTGATGGTGCGGCTGTAGGTTTTCCGATTTCTTTGGCGGTTGCCGAAGAATATCATAATGTGAAAGCTGATGCTGTAGTTAGCGTTGCTTCTAGTGGGACTGGGGGCGGAATTAGTAAATTTTGTGCAGGCGAAATTGATATTGTCGGTGCTTCTCGTACCATTAGAGATGAAGAAATCGCCAAATGTAAAAGTAAAAATATTGAATTTGTGGAAATCCCCATAGCTTTAGATGGCATAGCAGTTATTGTCAATCGTCAGAATGATTTTGTTAAATGTCTGACTGTTGATGAATTAAAAAAGATTTGGAGTGCTAAAGCTGATGGCAAAATATTAACTTGGAATCAAGTTAATCCTAAATTTCCTAACGCGAAAATGAAACTTTATGCGCCTGCATCTGATACAGGAACGTTTGATTATTTTACTCAAGCTGTGACAGGTAAGGCAAAAAATGGTCGTACAGATTATACTCCTAGCCACAATCAAAATACTTTAGTACAGGGGATTGCTGGGGATAAATATTCTTTAGGTTATGTCGGAATTTCTTACTACATTCAAAATCAAGATAAGCTGAATTTAGTAGCGGTTGAAAATGCCAATGGTAAGTGCGAAAAACCTGTACCAATTGACAACGTAGTGAGAAATATTTACACGCCTTTATCTCGTCCTTTGTTCATTTATGTTAGTAAAAAATCGTTAGATACGAAGCAAACAGTTAGAGAGTTTGTGGATTTTTATTTAGAAAATTCGTGGAAATGGGTAGACAGTGCTGGTTATGTCGCATTGCCTGATGAAGCTTACGTAAAAGTAAAGCAAAAATTTCTCAAGGGTGAAACTGGCACTAAATTCAAAAAAGCTAAACCTGGACAGCCAATTACAAACTTTATTTAATTTATTGGTTTATGAGCGCTATCAATAATCAAAATAGATTTCAGGAAGATTCTAGGCGATCGCTAGAAAAAAATCCATCAGAAGACATTACAGAAAAGATTATTGCCACAATATTATTTGGTTGTGGTTTAGTCTCTGTATTAACTACATTTGGCATTGTCATCATTATCTTTCAGGTGACATTTGAGTTTTTCCAAGAAGTCCCACTGTCAGAATTTTTGCTAGATACCAAATGGACACCTTTATTTGCCGAAAGACATTTTGGTGTTTGGCCTTTGATTAGTGGTACTTTCTTAACTACGATCACCGCTATGGCAGTGGCTATTCCTTTGGGTTTGTCTTCAGCAATTTATTTAAGTGAGTATGCCCAACCCAAAGTAGCAGCAATTTTACGCCCAGCCGTAGAACTTTTGGCAGGAATACCAACAGTTGTATATGGCTACTTTGCCCTGTTATTTGTTACACCATTCCTGAGAAATTTTCTGCCTCTAGAAATATTTAATGCTCTGAGTGCAGGGTTAATGATGGGAGTCATGATTACGCCTACAGTGGGTTCTATCAGTTTAGATGCTATCCAAGCAGTTCCAAATTCTTTAAGAGAAGGGGCTTATGCTTTGGGAATCACTAAATTAGAGTCCATTTTTAAAATTTTATTGCCAGCAGCACTTTCGGGAATTACAGCTTCAATTATTCTAGGTATTTCTCGCGCTGTGGGTGAAACTATGACTGTTGTTATCGCCGCCGGACAACAACCAAAACTGACTGTTAATCTCATGGAGTCAGTAGAAACGATGACAGCTTATATGGCACAAATTTCTGGTGGAGATAGCCCTCGTGGTAGTCTAAATTTTAAAACTTTATATGCTGTCGGGGCTGTTTTGTTTATCCTAACTTTAGCTTTAAATATTGTCAGCTACTGGATTTCTCATCGGTTTAAAGAAAAATACGATTAATCAACATGGCTACCAGTTATCAAAGTAATGATTTTTTAAATTCTGGTTCAGAATTTACTGATAATATTGAAAAAAGAGAGTCATTAGGAAAAGTATTTGAACTACTTTTTTTACTAGGATTACTCATTGGGTTATTTATCTTGGCATTGCTAGTTTTTGATATTTGCCAAGATGGATTAGCCAGATTTTTAACTCCAGGTTTTTTGACAGAAACTCCGTCGCGTTTTCCTGAAGAAGGGGGTATTCGACCAGCTATTGTTGGCAGTATTCTTTTAGCACTTATTGTGATGTTAGTCGCTGTTCCAATTGGAGTAGGAGCAGCTTTATATTTGGAAGAATATGCTCCTAGAGCTTGGTGGACTGCAATTATTGAAATTAATATTAGTAATCTTGCAGGTGTACCTTCTATTGTCTATGGGTTACTGGGTTTAGGAGTGTTTAATTATTTGCTTGGTTTTGGGCCAGCATTAATTTCTGGAGCCTTAACTTTATCTTTATTATCCTTACCAGTAATTATCGTCACATCGAGAGAAGCTATTCGTGCAGTACCAAATTCTTTAAGACATGCTTCTTATGGTTTGGGTGTGACTAAATGGCAAACTATTTATCATCATGTTATCCCCTATGCGATTCCTGGGATTTTAACAGGGGTGATTATTTCTGTATCTCGTGCTGTTGGTGATGCAGCTTGCTTACTTGTGGTAGGTGCTGTAAGTTTTCTGACTTTTAATCCTGGTTTATTTCAGAGATTTATGGCTTTGCCAATTCAAATTTTTAGTTATCTCAGTCGTCCAGAACCAGGTTTTGCTAATTCATCAGCCGCGACAATTATTGTCATGATGCTTTTGATTTTAGTGTTGAATGGCATAGCTATTTATGTACGCCAACGCTTTTCTATAAATAGGTAAATATTTATAACAGGTAACAGGTAACAGGTTAGAAATTCTCTTGGTGTTTTGGCAACTGCTATATCTTTTTACCTGAAAAGTTTCAGAATCGATTGTCTAGATATTAGGAATAAGAAGCATGACTAATAACGAAAATAGAAGTAAGCCAAGTAATAACACACTGACTCAAGAAAGAACTGTGTTTGATGTTGAGGGGCTGAAAGTTTACTACAGTGGTTTTTTGGCTTTACTTGATGTTTATATACAAATTCCTGAAAAACAAATTGTGGCTTTTATTGGCCCTAGTGGTTGTGGGAAGAGTACACTTTTGCGATGCTTCAACCGGATGAATGATTTGATTCCGGGTGCAAAAGTTGAAGGCAGATTAAATTATCGCGATCGCAACATTTACGATCCTAAAATTAACTCAGTAAAATTACGCCGCCAAGTCGGAATGGTGTTTCAAAGACCAAATCCTTTCCCAAAATCAATATACGAAAATATTGCTTTTGGCCCCCGTTCTAACGGTTATACAGGTAATTTAGATGAATTAGTCGAAGATTCCCTCAGACGTGCAGCTATTTGGGATGAAGTCAAAGACAAACTCAAAGCCAAAGGTACAGCCTTATCTGGTGGACAACAACAACGGCTTTGTATTGCCAGAGCGATCGCTATGAAGCCAGATGTATTATTAATGGATGAACCTTGTTCTGCCCTTGACCCTATTTCTACCCGACAAGTAGAAGAACTCTGCCTAGAACTCAAGCAGCAATACACCATTATTATGGTGACTCACAATATGCAGCAAGCTTCCAGAGTTGCAGATTGGACAGCATTTTTCAATACAGAAATTGATGCACATGGCAAGCGCCGTGGCAAATTAGTTGAATTTAGTCCAACAGCGCAACTTTTCTCCTCTCCGAATACCAGAGAAGCAGAAGAATATATTAGTGGACGTTTTGGTTAGATGAAAGAAAAAGAGGCTAGGGACTAGGGGCTAGAGACTAGAAAAGAGAGTTTTTCATATTTGGTTGTGATACTTTCTCATGAATAGCTGACTTGAAAGTGCTGAGTGAAAAATACTAATTTCTCATCTCTAGTACAGCAAAGGCGGAAATAAGCAGACCATTTGAAATGGTTAAAAAGTTTGCAGTATAGTATTTTTACTTTTTACTTTTTACTTTTAACTTTTGCCTTGTTGTACTAGTCTCACTTCAATCTAATAAACAGCGTTCAATTGTGGCTAATACAGACTGAGAAAGAGTAGAAAAATCATAGCCACCTTCCAAACCAAAGAGAATTTTCCGAGTTATACCCAAACAATACTCAGTAAACAAACCATAATCGTCTGGGAGTAAATTCATACTTGCCAAAGGATCTGCGGCATTAGCATCGTAACCGGCACTGACAATTAATAAATCAGCTTGAAAGTTTTCTAAAAATGGGAGTAGCTTGGTTTCCCAAAGTGGACGATAAACAGCGATATCGCTACCAGGCGGCAGCGGCACATTTAAGACGTTATGATGATAACCTCGTTCGGAAGCTTTACCAGTGCCGGGATAGCAAGGATACTGGTGTAGAGAACAGTAGGCAATTTGTGGGTGAGTTTCGACGATCGCCTGAGTTCCATTACCATGATGTACATCCCAATCGAGTATGGCGACACGATTAATTTCTGATTGTTCTAGAGCATAAAAAGCGGCGATCGCCGCATTAGAAAATAAACAAAAACCCATTCCTGCATTACTTTCAGCATGATGTCCCGGTGGACGCGCCAGCACAAAAGCCGGATTTTCTCTAGCTAGGACAACATCAACACCATCTAACCAAGCACTCACCGCCAACAATGCCACATCATAGCTATTGGGCGAAACTGGTGTATCACCATCGAGATAGCCTCCGCCAGTAGAAGCGATTTCCCAAAGTTTTTTCACGTAGGACGGGCTGTGGGCTTGTAACAACAAAGACATCAGCGATGGTTTGTCTGAGACTGGAGTAGGCGATCGCCAAGCAATTTTTTCGGCAAACGCAGCTTCTTTTAAAGCATTGACAATCGCTGTCAGACGTTCTGGTTTTTCTGGATGATAATTTCCAGTCTTGTGATTCAAAAAATCATCGGAATAGATGACTTGAAACAACGCTAAATTAATACTTTCAGCTTTTAATTCTTCAATCATGCTCACCTAATGCTCAAAAGAGGGGTTTTCAGCATTTTTAGCCTTATTTTGAGCATTATTTTATACTCAGTGATGATGCTCAACTAATGCTCATTCCTCATTATCTATGAAAATCAAACTTCCTATCGTTTACTACAACTGGGTACGTGACCAGAAAAATATCATCATTGGCACTCCTGAATGGCAAGAATGGTTGGCGACCAGAAAAAGCTTCAATTACCAAGATGCCTCTGGTAGCTTCACTTGCAAACAGAGAAACAATGGTTCATGGATGAATGGCCCTAAGAAAAGCGGTAAGGGATACAGGATAAAGATTACAGCTTTTAAAGCTAGAGAGAGGAGTCATGGAATAGATGGTTGCGCTCGCCGAAGGAGAGATGATGTATGGTTGCCCAAAAATTTTGTCGGGAGAAAAAGCTTACTCGTTCATGGAATACTTTCTTTAGAACGAGCAAGCATATACAATAACTACCTACTACTGTGACATTACGAGGAAAAATCCTCAAGAATAAATTTAGTCAGAGTTTGGGGCTACCTTTCAAAGAACTATTGCCAGAATCGGTAATTAAACAAGCAATATCTGAGCTAAAAATAAAATATAAAAAGCGCCTATTTGATCCATTAATTACGTTATGGGCATTTTTATCTCAGGTTTTAGATACAGATAAAAGTTGCCACAATGCTGTGAGTAAAATAATTGCACATCTAGCAGAATCAGAGGTAGAAGTTTACAATCTAAAAAGGAGCTGAATGTGGTCGGCTGGGACTACTTATAATACCCCTCCAAATCGTTGATCATTGCCAGGCACTCGCCATCATTTAAATAACTTTATTCCCAAATTAGAGGCGGCTGAC
>NZ_JAIVFW010000023.1 GCF_020829595.1 Nostoc sp. CHAB 5844 | reverse complement strand
AGAGACTAACATGATTGAAGCTTATGATTCACTCATTTGTAACCAAAAAAAACTTATGTCTTCACCTTCCTTGAATAACTAATCAATCCTTAAACTGGCTTTTTGTTACTTTTTCAGCAAGCCCTATGTAGAGACGTTGCAATGCAACGTCTCTACAAAAAAATTCGTTTCATCTTTAAAAAATGTGTTGGCTGTTGACTGTTGACTGTTAACCGTCAGCGGTCAACGAACTGATTGAGCAACCGTGCAATTTAAAAGCGTCATAGCTTATATCAAGTTCGGGTGATTACTTATAATAAAATCTATCAATGTAGGTTGGGTTGAACGGCAGTGAAACCCAACATAAATCTAGATAAGCGTGTTGGGTTTCGTTCCTCAACCCAACCTACAGATATTATAAGTGTTTAACCAGACATGATATTATTTACGAATTGTCCTGTCCGAGAATCTCAGCCAATCGCTTCAAAGGTTGATATGGCGCATTACCTCAGCCACTGACCAAGCTTGAGCGATCGCACCTCTAGGTATATGTGGTGGGTCGCCATCAAAAATCTCTGAAATAGAGTAAAGACAACCATTAGAGAGAAAATGGTCTACGAGAGGCTGCCAACTAAAAGGCAGTGGTTCTTTGGGGTAAAAACGCAGCCAAGCACGAGTAAAAGGCCCAATCAACCAACTCCAAACTGTACCCTGGTGGTAAGCGCGATCGCGATCATGAGGCATACCTGTATACTTACCAACGTATTCTGGATCGGTGGCATCAAGACTGCGAAGACCATAGGGAGTCAGCAAGCGGTAGGTAGCTAAGTCGAGTACCTGACGACCTTGCTGTTGGGAAAATCCACAATGGTGTAGAGATAGTGCCAAAACAGCATTGGGACGGATTTGAGAATTGCGGCGATCGTCCGGCTCAATAGTGTCGTATAAATACCCCAACATTGGATTCCAGAATTTTTGTAGCGAAACTTTGACCTGTTGTGCTTGCTGTGCATAACGCTGTGCCTGTTTTGCCAGACGTGCTGCATCTCCCAGCTGCATCTGACTTAAGCGTTTTGCCCATTGACTCATCCAACACAAAGCAGAATACCACAGGGCATTAATTTCTACTGGCTTACCATGACGAGGAGTTACAGGCTGACCGTTAACGACTGCGTCCATCCAAGTCAGGGCTACACTACGAGCATACCAGCCCACTAACCCATCAGTAGCATCGACTTGGATGTTATAACGTGTACCACCAACAAAGGCTTTATGGATTTGCTGCACCACAGGAAATTGGTCTGCTAAAAATTCCCAGTCTTGAGTAGCTTCTAAGTAAAGCCCTAATGTTTCAATCCACCATAGCGCTGCATCAATACTGTTGTAATATGGCTCACCATCACCATCAGGAAACGCATGAGGAATTAAACCGTGGCGACAGTAACACCCAAAAGTTTGTAATAGTCCTTTTGCTAATTCATAGCGCTGCGTAACTAATGCTAGACCCGGTAAGGCAATTAAAGTATCTCGCCCTCTGTCATTAAACCAGTGATAACCAGCAATGAGTGTAGGGCTACTACTAGAAGCTCGATAAACAATAAACTGATCGCTGGCTTTTAGTAGGTGTTGCCAGATTAAAGATTGGGAAGAGGTAGGCGAGCCGAAAAGCGGTGGGAAAGAGGGAATTTGATTGCCTCGGCTTTCTACCTCTTTACTTCTTAACAGTCCCCAGTCCCGATTTCCTTTACTGCATCCAAAAATCTGGCAGAGCCTTTCTTGGTCTGCCTCGACTGCTTCTGCAAAGCTTTCTGGCACTAGAAGGCTGTGCTGTGGATCGGGAAAACCCAACCGTGCTTCTAAAGTTACGGCATCTCCTGGCTGGAGAGTAACGGTTAAATAGCCAGGGCTATAAAGTTCTTCATAATCATTTAATCCCCGACGAGTCTCTTCTGGTAAAACGTAATTCCAATACCAAAATGCGTCTGCTTGATATTTGCCCTGTGTCCAACGCAAGTACCAAGGTTTACCGAAGCGTCCAGATGCGATCGCTTGTAAGCAAACTTGCTGTTGTCCTAGCAATTGGGAAAATTGTAAGCCTGCTGCGGTTTGTTGGTGGTGAAAGCTGCGATCGCAAATGAGTAATCGTAGTCGCAGAATAGCTGTTTCTGCACCATCATAACGATAATGGATCAAAATCCGATGACTTAGATCGAAGTTAGAAGTGGGGAGTGAGGAGTAGGGTCTATCTTCTCTACTCTCTACTGCCAATTCCCTACTCCCTTCCCAACCATAAGGCATCAGCAGTTGCCTGCTTAACTGCCAATTATCTTCACCCCAAATCCATTTGGGAATTGGGTTAATCTCGAAAGAGCGTAGGAGTTCGTAACCTGTAGGCTTAATCTCACCACTACCCCAGATATTTGTTCCTAAAGCCACAACTGCCTTTGATACTTCTAAACTTGCTTCTAAGTGCGATAACAGCAGGATGCGCCCAGATGGTGGATTTGTAGCAGCAAACAACCAACCGTGGTAAGTGCGTGTGCGGACATCAGAAACTGTACCACTGGCAAAACTGCCTAAGCCATTGGTGAGTAACCATTCTCTTGTATCTAAATTGGTCATTTGCTACTCAGAATCGTTATGACTATGATATAGTCGTAACAGATCGTAATTAAACTGTGAATCAGCCCTGAAGGAAGGGTTAGCCCGACCTAGGGGATTGTGTTCCCCCAAAGGGTTCTCGTTCGCAAAGCGTGTCGTAGACAAGAGTACCCGAAAGGGTGAGACAGCGTGGATGGGTGAGTTTTACCTGACCCGAATTCTAACGCTACTAAAACGGATATAAGTTGAAGGAGAATTAGGTTAATGTCCCTCACTTACGGAATAGAAGGAAGCCTCCGCGTTGGTCAACAAGCTCCTGATTTTACAGCAACCGCTGTAGTAGATCAGGAATTCAAGACAATTAAACTTTCCGATTATCGCGGTAAGTATGTTGTTTTATTTTTCTACCCCCTAGACTTTACCTTTGTTTGTCCTACTGAAATCACAGCATTTAGCGATCGCTACGAAGAATTCAAAAAAGTTAACACTGAAATTCTCGGTGTTTCCGTTGATAGTGAGTTCTCGCACCTGGCTTGGATTCAAACTGATCGCAAATCTGGTGGCGTAGGCGACCTCAATTATCCCCTAGTTTCCGACATCAAGAAAGAGATTAGCGCAGCTTACAACGTCCTTGACCCAGCAGCAGGTGTTGCCTTACGTGGTCTGTTCTTGATTGACAAAGATGGTATCATCCAACACGCTACTATTAACAACTTAGCTTTTGGTCGTAGTGTTGATGAAACCCTGCGGACATTACTGGCCATTCAGTATGTTCAATCACATCCCGACGAAGTTTGCCCCGCTGGTTGGCAACCTGGCGATAAGACTATGACTCCTGATCCTGTGAAGTCTAAAGTTTACTTCGCTTCCGTCTAGAATTTTCTAGCTTTCAATTCCAATAATATTTGTTGGAGTTGAAAGCAAAATTCATCCGAACCACAGATGAGCCACAGATAAACACTAATATAAAATCAGTGTTTATCTGTGGTTTTGTTTTCGGTTGCGATCGCAGGAGGCAGGAGGTAAAAATATTAAATTAATGTTCCTGATAGCCATGCTTTCAAAACGTCCTAAATATCTGTTGTGTAATGAATTTTGGCTAAATACTTACTTACAGCATATTTTGGGTACACGAGGTACAAGTGTAAAACCCAAAACCATGTAGAGACGTTACATGTAACGTCTCTACAGTATTTTACGAATATCGAAACTGCTGTATATAATTTTGAGATAAAAATATGTTGACTTCAACTGATTTTAGTGGCTTATTTAATGAGCGATTTTTCCGTAACTTTTTGCCAGTGCCGGCTACTAGCTACTTCCGACTAGAAATAGGAACTCCAGATTTTCAACTGCCGGATATTACTAATGGGACTTTAGTTAAATTGTCAGATTATAGAGGTAAAAAACCTGTATTGCTGGCATTTACGCGCATTTTTACTGAAAAGCAATATTGCCCGTTTTGTTTTCCTCATATTAAATCTTTGAATGAAAACTACGAGGAATTTACAAGTCGCGGTATAGAAGTTTTGATGATTACGAGTACCGATGAAAAACAGAGTCAAATAGTTGTACAAGATTTAGGCTTAAAAATGCCATTATTGAGTGACCCTAGTTGTCATATATTTAAAAGATATAGAGTAGGGCAGGCATTAGGAGCGCCTTTACCAGCACAGTTTGTGTTAGATAAAGACGGCAAATTACTTTATAGACATTTGTTTTCTTTTTTAGATCACAATGCTAGTGTTGATACATTGTTAGAACAATTTAATGCCGCCAAACTTGATTGATAACATTGCCATCGGCTGCTACTAATTGAATTTGCCAAGGTATTTGTCCGGTGGCATGAGTTGAACAATATTAAATATCTTGATTACTCCCTACTTTCTATTAGCTCTTGCCATTCTTTTACTACTAGTTGAGGAACAGAGATGTTGATGGAATGTTCACCAGGTAAGGGTATGTCTAGTTGTAAAGATTCGTTAGGTAATTGGGGCAGAATATCTTTAAAGTCGTACTGACCGATAGTTGGTGCTGGGGCTTCATCTAAAAAAACGTCAGCAGCAGTGAAAACTTTGCCGGAAGCAGTGGTAATTTTTAGTGGTTGGGGATGAATTAATTCGGCAGAGTTGGGGAACCCTACAAGCCGCAGATTCAAACTGATGCCTTGACCGGGATAAACTTGTTTAAACAGAACAGCTTGCCAAACCTGTCCTGATTGATCATCTAATTTTGTTTGTGAGCGATAAAGTATTTCGCCTGGTGCTACTTCTAAATGTGTGACAGCAGCGATCGCCATTTGCGATGTGAGGTTTCCTAAAGCCAGGAACATACATATTGTCAAAATACTTACCAATAGCGGCCACCAAAATATTTGTCGAAGGCGAGGTGGTTTCATATTTACCTCCTGGCGTAAGCTCAAAGTCAACGGCTAAAGATTCCATTGTGCGATTGGGGAAGAGATACTCTAAACGTACATCATTCATACCTATTTCAATCGCTAAGTCTTGTAATTCGCAAGTGATTACCTTCAGTAAATAGCATTTCGCCAATTGTGCGATCGCTATTTGTAGAGACTGGTGGTTTTATTGGGCGATCGCAGTTTATGATTAAGAGATACTGGCATTTTCCGTAGCTTTAACTACGTCTTTTTCAGAGTTTTTCAAACGGGTGGGACAATGTACAATATAAACTGAACAATTAGCACGGTGAAGAACGTAGTTACTCACACTACCCAAGAAAAATTCTGTTAAGCCAGAACGCCCTCGGTGTCCCATAACAATTAAGTCTGCATTCCATTGAGCAGCCAGTTTACAAATAGTATTGCCAGGGTTTCCCAAAATTTGGGTAAATTCTGCTGTTACATCTGCTGTGTTTGCTTGAGCGCATAAAGATTGCAACATCCGCACTCCTTCATCTTTAAACATATCCCATTGTTTTTGGTATAAATCTAAGCTTTGACCACTTAAACCAGGATAGTAGTCAACATTAGATAACATGGGGATATAAGGGCTACCTTCTTCTTCTGGGGATAAAACATGCAGCAATAGTAATTGGGCTGGCATTACCTTGGCTAAAGCCAATGCTTGCTCAAAAACCTCTTGTCCCATTTCCGAACGATCCAATGCAACTAAAATCTTTTTCAGCATATAGACCTCTGGCTTTGATTGCTAATAACTTATTAGTCATTGAAGTTTTTGGACTTGAGATGCAAAGTCATAATTGATAATTCTGCATCGGTTTTTGGCAACAATTAATAAATTATTTTATTTAATTAGCTTTGATAATCTGGGTGGCAACCTGCAAACAACATCTATCTTTTTTATAGAGCAAGAATTTGAGGAACTTGTGAGGATGCTAATAGATATTTTTGAATTTCAACGTGAAAGAGAAATTTTTAATAACTTTTTATAAAGATTGATAAATATTGATACTCGTAAACTAAACTTAACATTAGAAAAATGTATACCTAACTATGCTTTCAAGCGTAAGTTTAAAATATTATTATACTTTTAATTCTAATTTTTAGGCACATTATCTAACTATTATTAACATCAGGAAATGTTTGGATATGAAAATTTTAGTTGTCGAGGATGACGAGTTAAATGCTTATGCACTGACTGCCGTTCTCACCAACCAAAACTATGCAGTTGAAGTAGCAAGTGATGGTGAAACTGCTTGGGACTTAATTCAGACTTACAATTATGATCTAATTTTATTGGATGTTATTTTGCCAAAGTTAGATGGCATTAGTTTGTGTCGGCAAATCCGCTCCGGTGGCTGGCAAATGCCAATCCTATTATTGACAGGACGTGATAGCAGCCATGAAAAAGCGATCGGATTAGATGCAGGCGCAGACGATTATGTAGTAAAACCATTTGAACAAGAAGAATTGGTCGCCCGTGTCAGGGCTTTGTTGCGTCGCGGTGGTACAACATCACAACCAGTTTTAGAGTGGGGAAATTTACGCCTTGATCCTAGTAGTTGTGAAGTAATCTATGGAGAAGATTTACTATCATTAACGCCAAAAGAATATGCGCTTTTGGAGTTATTTTTACGCAACAGCCGCAGAGTATTTAGCTGTGGCATGATTTTAGAACATCTGTGGTCATACGAAGATACTCCTGGGGAAGAAGCGGTTCGGACTCATATCAAAGGATTACGACAGAGATTAAAAGCTGTGGGAGCGCCCAGCGATTTAATAGAAACAGTTTATGGGATTGGCTATCGTCTAAAACCGCCAGAAGAAGAGAAAGTAGCTGCAAAAGTGAGCTTAGGTGAAAAATCAGCCAACGCCAAATCTAAAAACCACAAACCTAAAGAAGAAGCATCATCTCAGCAGCAAACACTCAAAGCCATAGCTGGAGTTTGGCAAAGATTTCAAGGACGGGTAGATGAGCAAATAAAAGTGTTAGAACAAGCTGTTTTAACAGAACAGGCTTGCAATCTAGAATTGTTGAACCAAGCACAGAAAGAAGCTCATACCTTAGCTGGCTCATTGGGAACTTTTGGCTTTCCTACAGGTTCAAAATTGGCACGTAAAATTGAGCAATCACTCAAATCTGGTCAACCGTTAACACTAGAAGAAACAGCCAAGCTGCAAACTTGGGTTAAGTTATTGCGCCAAGAAATTCAAACTCAGGGTGAACAAGCAGACTCATTATTAGGTGAAAATAGATTGCCCTTAGTTTTGGTAGTTGATCGAGACAATACTGTAGGTGAACAACTGGCACAAGCAAACACCCTCTCAGAATTTCAAGTCAGCATTGCTACTAATCTGGAGTCAGCCAGAACTCTGCTTTACCGAGACCATCCCAGTGCAGTGTTGCTTGACCCTAGTTTTTCTGAGCATCAAGAGGATAGTTTAAGTTTTTTAGCAGAACTGGCTCAAAGGAAACCGCCTGTGCCAGTGCTAGTTTTTACTCAGCAAACAGATTTAGCGAATCGCTTACAACTGGCTCGTCAAGGTGGACATACCTTTTTACAAAAGCCAATGACTACGGCACAAATACAAACAGCGATCGCGCAATTACTCCAACAATTACCCCCAGGCGAAGCTAAAATCCTCGCAGTGGACGATGATCCAAAAATTCTGGCTTTGTTACAAACTTTACTCACACCTTGGGGATTACAAGTAATTTCCTTAGATGATCCGCGTCGCTTTTGGGAAACTTTAGAAATTGTTCAGCCAGATATGTTGATTCTGGATGTAGAAATGCCACACAGCAGCGGCATTGAGCTTTGCCAAGTCGTGAGGAATGACCCGAATTGGAGTGAGTTACCGATTTTGTTTCTCACAGTACACAGCGATGCTGATATTGTAAATCAGGTGTATAGCGTCGGTGCTGATGATTTTGTCAGCAAACCAATTGTTGGGCCAGAACTGGTAACTCGGATTGTGAATCGCTTAGAGCGGATAAAATTGCTCAGGCGGATGGCACAAACACATCAACAGCCAGCAAAGGATGAAATTGTCTCATCGTCAAATTCTACCTTCTCGGCTGATTGGCGTACCATCTTTGAAGGTGAACCAGAATGCGTCAAAGTGGTTGCTGCTGATGGCACATTATTAGAAATGAATTCCGCAGGACTGGCAATCATTGAAGCTAACAGCAAAGCCAAGGTGATTGGCAAATCAGTTTATTCTTTGATTGCGCCAGAATATCAACAAGCATTTCGGCAACTTAATGAAAGTGTCTGTCAAGGTAATAAAGGAACTTTGCAGTTTGAGATTATTACTTGCCAAGGTAATCGCCGTTGGATGGAAACTCATGCCGTACCGCTGCACAACGAAGCTGATTGCAAATTTGTCCAATTGGCAATTACCCGCGATATCACCCACTACAAACAAGTAGAAACAGAAATTCGGCGGATTAATCGGACACTCCAAACTTTAAGTAATTGCAATCAAGTTATTGTCCGCAGTCAAAATGAACAAGATTTACTCAAGAAAATTTGCCAAATCATTGTAGAAGTTGGTGGTTATCGGCTGGCGTGGGTAGGCTTTGCCGAACATGATGCCCAAAAAAATATTCGCCCAGTTGCCCAAGCTGGATATGATCAGGGCTATTTACAAACGCTGCAACTTACTTGGTCGGATACTGTGCGTGGTCAAGGGCCGATGGGTTCAGCCATTCGTACAGGTAAAACCTGCATTATCCAGAACATTTTAACTGACTCCAAATATGAGGTTTGGCGCTGTCAAGCGCAAGAACGCGGCTACGCAGCTGCTATTGCTTTACCTTTAAAGGCAGATGAAAAAGTATTTGGGGCGTTGAATATCTATGCTGCCGAAGCAAATGCTTTTGATGATGATGAAGTGCAGCTATTAAAAAAACTGGTAGAAGACTTAACTTATGGTATTGTCGCATTACGTAATCAGCGCGATCGCCTTTCCGCCCAAGCCAGCTACACCCAACTAGTAGAAATCTGTCCAGAAGCAATTTTTATTCAAAGCGAAGGGAAATTTGCCTTTTTAAATAGTGCCGCGATCGAACTTTTTGGCGCAACCCAACCAGAAGAACTATTGGGCAAGCCAGTAATTGAGTTAGTTCATCCCAACTGTCAAGCCACAGTTCAAGAACGCATCCAATATCTCAAAGAATTTAGACAGCCAGTTCCTCTAATGGAAGAAGATTTTGTGCGGCTGAACGGAGAAGTTATTCATCTTGAGGTTGTGGCTGCTCCTTGCGAATATCAACAAAAACCTGCGGCTGTAGTTGTTGCTCGCAACATTTCCCATCGCAAACACACACAAGCAGCCTTACAAAAAGTGAATAACGAATTGGAATTACGAGTTGCCGAACGTACCGCCGAATTAATTACCGTTAACTGCCAATTACAATCAGAATTAGATGAACGCCAACGTATAGAAGAAGAACTGCGCGTTTCTCAAGTCAAATTGGCGCGGATTTTAGATATAGCTGATGATGCCATTATTTCTATCGACAGTAAACAACGTATTATTTTATTTAATCAAGGAGCCGAGAAAATCTTTGGCTATTCTGCTCAAGAAGTCATGGGACAAAAGTTGGATATACTTATACCTCTGCGATTTGCCCAAGCTCATCGTCACCATGTCTCTGACTTTGGCAAATCTGCGAATTTAGCACGGCGGATGGGAGAACGACGGGAATTATTTGGTCAGCGCAAAGATGGTAGTGAATTTCCGGCTGAGGCTTCGATTTCCAAAATAAATATGGGAGAGGATGTTTATTATACAGTTATTTTACGTGATGTTACAGAGCACAAACAAATTGAGCGGATGAAAGATGAGTTTGTTTCTGTTGTTAGTCACGAACTCCGCACACCCCTAACATCAATTCATGGCTCTTTGGGAATGCTTAGTAGTGGTCTATTGCCAGCAGATTCAGCCCAAGGAAAACGGCTCTTACAAATTGCCACAGATAGCACTGATCGCCTAGTACGTTTGATTAATGATATTTTAGATATCGAACGGATTGAATCCGGCAAAGTCAAGATGGCGCGGGAAATCTGCAACCTTGCCGATTTAATTCAGTCAACAGTGAATGTTATCCAACCTTTGGCAAATAAACAAGGAGTGACATTAGCGATTTCCAGCTTATCTGTCAGGCTATTGGCTGACCCTGACAGGATTGTGCAAACTTTAACTAACCTACTGAGTAATGCAATTAAGTTTTCTGCAACGGGACAGACAGTATGGTTAGAGACTCAGCCACAAGAAAATCAAGTTTTGCTGGCAGTCAAAGATACCGGACGCGGTATTCCAGAAGACAAACTCGAAAGCATCTTTGAGCGTTTTCAACAAGTAGATTCTTCCGATTCGCGCAACCATGATGGGACTGGTTTGGGTTTAGCAATTTGTAAAAGCATCATTCAACAACATGGTGGTCACATCTGGGTGGAAAGTACTTTAGGTGAAGGTAGTACATTTTACCTCACCCTACCCATCCATAAAGCTTCCCAAATTTCGGACTCAGCACTCAGCACTCCCCACTCCCCCCTAGTCCTAGTTTGCGACGATGACCCAGCAATTTGCACCGAACTGCAAACACTGTTGCAACAAGGTGGATATCGAGTGGTAACAGTTGCTACAGGTCAAGAAGCGATCGCCACTGCATCCGTTCAACAACCAGATGTGATTTTACTTGATTTACTCATGCCAGGGATGAATGGCTGGGAAACGATGGCAGTATTAAAAGACCGAGCCGATACTAAACACATTCCGATTGTGATTTGTAGTGTTTATAAGTCCAACACTAATAACAAACCAATTACAGATTTTGCTGATTGGGTGAGTAAACCAGTCCAAGAGAGTTATCTATTACAATCGCTCAAACAAGTTGTCGCTAAACCTTTCAAACGCGCCCGCATTTTAATTGTTGAAGATGACAAAGACTTAGCAGATTTGCTAATTACTTTGTTTGAGCGTCATGATATTGAAACTTGTTTAGCGCAAACCGGACGCGAAGCTATCCACCTAAGTCAACAACTTAATCCTGATTTATTAATTCTTGACTTGATTTTGCCAGAGAGTGATGGTTTTGTAGTAGTTGATTGGTTAAAGCAACATAATCAACTCTGTTATATGCCAGTAGTTGTTTATTCAGCCAAAGATTTAGATGAATCTGAACGTCAGCGCCTGAAATTAGGACATACCGAATTTTTAACCAAAGGACGTGTAACAACCCAAGAATTTGAACAACGAGTGATGGAACTACTTCAGCGAATAACTCAAATTCCTAAATAAAGGGAGTGGGGAATAGACGACAAGGTATGTAATTAATTCTGTCTATAGCAATCTGTTGAGAAGTTACAAATAAATTTATACCTATTCTCTAAAATCCAGCAACACATTCAAACCTCGAAACCCAGACCATAGCTGACTGTTTTAATTACGAATTACAAATTGGTATTACTCCCGATTCCCTGTTTCAATAAGCAGTTTGTCAATCAAATAGGATTGCTATAGGTACTTAATCATGACAGCGAAACGGATTCTCGTAGTAGATAACGAACAGTACATTCAAGAAGTTGCCAAGATTTGTTTAGAAACCGTGGCAGATTGGGATGTAATAACGGCAAGTTCTGGCCTAGAAGGCATTATGCAAGCCGAGACTTACCAACCAGATGCGATTTTACTGGATGTAATGATGCCCGATATGGATGGCATCACTACTTTTGAAAAACTCCAAGCGAATGCAGCCACCAAAGAAATTCCCGTAATTTTATTAACTGCTAAAATTCAGGCTACCGATCGCCGTCGCTATGCTCAGATGGGTATAGTAACAGCGATCGCCAAACCTTTCAATCCCCTAGAGTTAGCTAATCAAGTTGCGATCGCTCTTGGTTGGAACGTGGAAAAATAGGGGCTAGAGGCTAGAGACTAGCATTTATTTTTTACTCAGCACTTTGCTATAGATGAATTATTGTAGCAAAGGAGTTGCACCATTGTCGTTAGTTGACGCACTTGCGATCGCAGCTTGAGCAGGTTGAGTCGCAAGAACCGCCACAACTGGAGCAATGTAATTAAAAGTTTAATGAACTGGTTATAAAACTTGTGTTTTTACTAATTTATGATGTCGATTTATTGTTTTGACATAAGTGTAATCAGCAAAAGTCATCACCAAAATAACAAATGAGTTCGCAAAATCTACAATTGCGTACGCAAAAATCACAAATGAGTTCGCAAAATCTACAATTGCGTACACAAAAATCACAAATGAGTTCGCAAAATCTATAATTGCGTACACAAAAATCACAAATGCATTCGCAAAATCTATAATTGCGTACACAAAAATCACAAATGCATTCGCAAAATCTATAAATCAATACGAATCAGCTCCCCGACTTCTTTGAGAAGTCGGGGAGCTTGACTCTCACGAATGATTTGGAACTGCAATGTAAATGCGATCGCACACACAGCTTACATCGCAGTACAATTTGATTAAACACAGGCAAGTGTGACTTTCTATGACTCCAGTAACCGATATTCGTAGAAGAGCGATCGAACTGATTGAGCAGTTGTCTCCAGAAAAGTTATCTACTGTAGTACAGTTGTTGGAGTTTCTGTCTGAATCTTCCCAGCCAGCTATATCTAATCCTCAAGAGATAGCCTTGCTGCAAGTCATTCTACGTCACCTTGCGCCTGACAAGCAAAAACGATTACAAGAGTTACGCGATCGCTGTGAGTGGGGCGAACTCACAGATAGCGAACATGAAGAATTAATCCAATATGAAGATCAGTTGGAACAGTGGCGAGTAGAACGTCTGCAAGCTCTCATGGAGTTAGCGAAGCTCAAGAATATCGACTTGCTGACCTTGAATCGTCAATTTACGTCACAATCTCAGTTATTCCATGCCGTCTGAGTTTGAGCGAGTTCCTGCTGCACTGAGAAGAATAGTAGCCAGCCGAGCTAAAAATCTTTGTGAATATTGCCGATGTCCAGAAGAATTTTCTCCTGACAGCTTCACTGTAGAACACATCAAACCCCGTCAGGCAGGTGGAGAAACCATATCAGAGAATTTGGCTTGGTCTTGTTTTGGCTGTAACGGTCGAAAGCATACCAAAATTAGCCATTTTGATCCAGAAACCAAACAAGAGGTTGCTTTGTTTCATCCTCGTCAGCAGGTCTGGTCAGAGCATTTTACCTGGAACGATGATTTTACCAAGATTATCGGGACAACTCCCTGTGGTCGAGCTACGGTGGAAGCTCTGCAATTAAATCGAGTTGGAGTTGTTAACTTGCGTCATCTTCTGACTTCAGCAGGACTGCATCCACCGTAATAAACTTGTATGATTCTTACTGAATAAATGCAATCACACAGGTAAGCGAACCACTCCAGGTGCAGAGAAGCCAGTGCGTTGCTTTGGTTCCCAAAGTTGTAGCAACTGTCGTCGGTTCCTCGACTCCCTCACTGGCGCGACACAGAGAAACAAGAGTATTAGAGAGTTGATTGTGAATGCGATCGCACACAGCATACAAATTCAAGGTTATTAGAAGTCCTCAATTTTCATCATCGCCTTTAGTGCCTTGTTCTACATCCACAGAACGCGGCTTTTTCCCATCCAGCACCGCACTCACTGTCATATCTCCCATGACATTAATCGCTGTGCGACAACGATCTAAAAACCAGTCAACAGTCACCAGCAACGCGATATACTCAGTCGGCAAGCGCACCGAAGTAAACACCAAAGTCATCGTCACCAACCCCGCATTAGGAATCCCAGCCGCCCCCACCGATGCAAAAATGGATGTCAGCACCACAACTAACTGCTGTCCCAAATTTAAATGCTGTCCAATCACTTGGGAAATATACAACGCAGACATCGCCTCGTAAAGGGCAGTCCCATCATTATTAAAATTTGCCCCGACTAACGCCCCCAACGATGCTGAAGATTCCCGTAAACCGACTTTAGTTTGCAACACCTCCCACGTAATAGGCATTGTCACAGTCGAAGAAGAAGTGGAAAAAGCGGTGATAAAGGCATCAGAACCACCAGCTAAGAACTTCAGTGGGTTTACCCAAGAACCAAATTTAACTCTAGTCAGATAGTAGCAAGCTTGCAATGCCAATGCCAGCAGCACCGCCACAATAAACGCTGCCAAAGAGACAAAAGGGGCAAAGCCTTTTTCTGCCACAGTTTTAGCCACAATGCCAAACACAGCAAAGGGAACTAAAGCAATTACCCAATTGAGGATGCGAATTACCGCCTCAAACAAAATCCCAATTACATCTTCAATTGGCTGATATCCTGTTTTGTTTTGGGCGATTTGTTCTGATTTTAAGCCTCGTAAAACAATCCCAAAACAGAGGGCAACTACAATCAATTGAATCACATTATTACTCACCAAAGGCGCAAGCACGGCTTCTGGTACAGCGTCTTTGAGTAATCCCCAAGGGTCAAGGTTGGTATTCGCAACGGCTGTCTGTGGCTTAGGTAAACTTCCCCAAGTTCCTGGACGAAGGACGTTAGCTACGAACAGACCAATCAAAATCGCTACAGTGGTATTAGTAAAAAGTAATAACGCTAACCGTCGTCCGGCTGTACCAGGGATACTCGCAGTCATAAAAGTATGCAATACTGCTACCAAAATCAGCGGTGTCGCCAAAGCCCGGAGTGCCTTAAGTACAAGTTCCGCCGGAATTGCTAAATTGTTGATCAACGCAGCATTGGTAGGGCTAGGATTTCCCGCACCCAAAGCAATTCCCACAATAACTGCCAGCACTAGGGCGACAACAATTTGCAACGTCAGAGGAATGCGCCGCCACCAAGGACGGGATGTGGTATCAGGCGGAAAATTACTCTCTGTTTGACTCATTGGTAATGCTAGGTAACTGAACTAAGGTAACTATTACAACAACAATTGCGGAAGTAGAATTTACTTAAACAAGCTAATCTAATCAATTACTGGGGAGTGGGGAAGAAGTATGAAGTATGAAGTATGAAGTGTGAAGTAGGGAGTGGGGAAAGAAGAACAAATAACAAATGACCATTGACTATTGACAAAATTATGTCTTTCGTACCTTTACATATTCACAGTGACTATAGTTTGCTGGATGGGGCGAGTCAGCTACCAGACTTGATTGACCGTGCCATAGAATTGGGGATAAAAGCGATCGCAGTTACAGATCATGGTGTCATGTATGGTGCTGTCGAACTGCTCAAAATTTGCCGTAGCAAAAATGTTAAGCCAATCATTGGCAATGAAATGTATATCATTAATGGCGATATTGCAAAACAAGAACGTCGTCCCCGTTATCATCAAGTTGTTTTAGCAAAAAATAATCAAGGATATAAAAATTTAGTTAAATTAACCACTATTTCTCACCTCAAAGGTGTACAAGGTAAAGGCATTTTTTCTCGTCCCTGCATTAATAAAGAATTACTCAAACAATATCATGAAGGTTTGATTGTCACCAGTGCATGTTTAGGTGGCGAAATTCCCCAGGCAATTCTCAGTGGTAGACCAGACGCAGCCCGGAAAGTTGCCCAGTGGTATAAAGATGTATTTGGTGATGATTTTTATTTAGAAATTCAAGACCACGGTTCCCCAGAAGACCGAATTGTTAACGTTGAAATTATTAAAATTGCACGGGAATTAGGCATTAAATTTGTCGCCACTAACGACTCTCATTTTGTTTCCTGTTTTGATGTTGAAGCTCACGACGCTTTACTTTGTATTCAAACAGGCAAGCTAATTGTTGAAGATAACCGAATGCGTTATAGCGGCACAGAATATCTCAAATCTGCTGAAGAAATGAAGTTGCTATTCCGTGATCATTTACCAGATGATGTGATTGCGGAAGCTATCGCAACCACTGAAGAAGTCGCCGATAAAGTCGAGCCTTACAATATTATGGGTGAGCCTCGCATTCCTAACTATCCAATTCCTTCCGGTCACACGGCTGATACTTATGTCGAAGAAGTGGCTTGGCAAGGACTGTTAGATAGATTAAACAGAAAAACTCGTGCTGAAGTTGATCCAGTCTATAAAGAAAGATTGGAATATGAACTGAAAATGCTCCAGCAAATGGGTTTCTCTACCTACTTTTTAGTTGTGTGGGACTACATCAAATTTGCCAGAGATAATAATATTCCAGTTGGACCAGGCCGTGGTTCAGCGGCAGGTTCTTTAGTAGCCTACACAATGGGAATTACTAACATTGACCCCGTACATCATGGCTTACTATTTGAGCGCTTCTTGAACCCAGAACGTAAATCCATGCCTGATATTGATACAGATTTCTGTATTGAACAACGGGATCAAGTTATTAATTATGTAACAGAAAAATACGGTACAGAAAGAGTTGCCCAAATCATTACCTTTAACCGACTAACTTCTAAAGCTGTCTTAAAAGATGTCGCCAGAGTGTTGAATATTCCTTATGGCGAAGCTGACAAAATGGCGAAATTAATTCCTGTGGTGCGGGGAAAACCAACCAAACTCAAGGTGATGATTTCTGATGTAACTCCCGAACCAGAGTTTAAAGAAAAATATGAGAATGACCCGAAAGTGCGCCATTGGGTTGACATGGCAATGCGAATTGAAGGAACGAACAAAACCTTCGGTGTCCATGCAGCCGGTGTAGTAATTTCTGCCGACCCTCTTGATGAAATTGTCCCTTTACAACGAAATAATGACGGTTCTGTAATAACCCAATATTTCATGGAAGACTTGGAATCAATGGGTCTATTAAAAATGGACTTTTTGGGTTTAAGAAACCTGACGATGATTCAAAAAACCATTGATTTAATTCAGCAGAACAAAGGTTATAGAGTTGACCCTTATGAAATAACTAATCAAGAAAGAAAGGCACAAAAGATTTTAGCCAAGGGTGAGCATAAAACTCTACCTAAAGATGTGCAGAAAACCTATGAACTTCTAGAATCTGGAGAATTAGAAGGCATATTTCAATTAGAATCATCGGGGATGAAACAGATAGTCCGAGATTTAAAGCCTTCTAACATCGAAGATATTTCTTCAATTCTGGCATTATATAGACCAGGCCCTTTAGATGCGGGGTTGATTCCTAAATTTATTAATCGCAAACACGGACGCGAAAATATTGACTATGAAAGCCTGATTTTAGAACCAATCTTAAATGAAACCTACGGGATCATGGTCTATCAAGAGCAAATTATGAAAATTGCTCAAGACATGGCTGGTTATTCTTTAGGACAAGCTGACTTGCTGCGTCGCGCGATGGGGAAAAAGAAAGTTTCGGAAATGCAGAAGCAGCAGGAAAAATTTATTGATGGTTCAACGAAGAACGGTGTGAAAAAGCAAGTAGCTGAAAAGTTATTTGATGACATGCTGAAGTTCGCTGAATATTGCCTTAGTTATGATACGCAAGTGTTGACGGTGGAATATGGCTTGATACCCATTGGCGAAATTGTGGAAAAGCAGCTCCAATGCAACGTGTTCAGCGTTGATAGTCATGGTCATGTGTATACACAGGCGATCGCCCAATGGCATAATCGAGGACAGCAGGAAGTATTTGAGTATGGTTTAGAAGACGGTTCTGTAATTTGGGCGACAAAAGACCATAAATTTATGACTACCGATGGTCAAATGTTACCCATTGATGAAATATTTGAACGCGAATTAGATTTATTGCAAGTTAAAGGCTTACCAGAGTAAGCATCTCACCATAACCCCTGCTTGCTTGCAGGGGATTTTTTTATTAATGAAGTTCAGATACTCATTCACGAGTATCAAAGACTCATTTTGTATTATTCCACAAAAATTATCCCTTAATTAAACAATACTGGAATTCTCATACAGATAAAGTACATATTTATCTGCGTTTATCCGCGTTTATCTGCGGTTAATTATTTTTTTATAGCTTACTCATGCGGAATTCACTATCAAAAAATTGTACTACTAATTAGCATTAATCATTACTAAATATTAATGTCCAGTTTACAACTTTTTTACCTCTTCTTATTAAACCAGACTTATATTTCAATCGCTAAGTTTTACTTAATTTCTGTAATCAATACAGAAAAAAATTTAGTTTGTTTCAACAAATAACGACAAATGAAGAAGTCTAAATTTTTCAAACTTATTCTACCGATTGCCTTACCAACAGCACTTTTCGCTCTGTTTAATGCTGTCCAAAAACCAATTACTGCTCAAAGTACAGTAAGTGTTCATTTAACAATGGGGAATCCCAGTGGTGCTGGCACTAGTGATTTCAATAACTACAGACTAGTTAAATCTCAGTACGCAACTTCACATAACTGTGCCAAAGGAATACCAAATTGGGTAAGTTGGCAGTTAAACTCATCATGGTTAGGAAGTGCGCCTCGCCAGGATGATTTTCGTGCAGATACTACATTACCTTCTGGCTGCTATCGAGTCACTACTACTAGTTACACTGGTAGTGGTTTTGACAGGGGACACATGACACCTTCTGCCGATAGAACCAACACGATCGCCAATAATTCTGCTACATTCTTGATGACAAATATCATTCCTCAATCCCCTGATAATAATCAGGGTGTATGGGCGAGTTTAGAAGATTATTCTAGAAGTCTGGTCGCTCAAGGTAAAGAACTGTATATTATTTCCGGTGGTCGTGGCACTGGTGGAACGGGGTCAAACGGTTTTAGAAGCACAATTGATAGTGGCAGAATTACTGTCCCCGCATACACTTGGAAGGTAATTGTCGTTTTAGATAGACCAGGTTTAGGAGTGAGTGGTGTAACTACTAATACTAGAGTAATTACTGTTGAGATCCCCAATACCCAAGGTGTAAGAAACGCCAATTGGAGAAATTATAGAATTAGTGTTGATACTCTAGAATCGAGAACTGGGTACAACTTTCTTTCTCAAGTTTCTAGCTCAACTCAAAGCGTAATTGAGTCTAGAGTTGACAATTTATAAAAATAGTTAACTCAATTGATACCAAGTTACTTTAGTTAGGATTTTTTTGCTTGAAAGCCAGTCTAGTCAAGATAAATATTCCAAACAAGACTAACTTTAGCAACTTGGCATCAAACTTAAAGCCTGTGGGAGCATCCACTTTTGAAAGAAATACCAGGCAATTGTATTGCCCCAGATTTCAGTCTGAGGGCTATTTACCGAAAGTGGATGCACCCAAGCCTGTCTGCAAACATAGACAGGCTAATGACTTATAGGTGTGTTAGGTTTCTACAACTTTTGTAGAAATTCCAGCTAAATCACCAGATGAAGTTTTGCCAATAATATAGACATCAATATCTATCGTACCTAAACGATAAACTTTGATATCTGTGAGATTATCCTTTAATGTTTTGATTAACGTTTGAAATTTCTGCACATCTTGTTTTTGAATTTCATCGTGCCATTCTTTTTCCTCAGCACAGTTACGAAAGAAATAGTCTAATTCTACTGTTTCGATTGGGGTTTCTGGAGGATGAGTTGTTAACTGGAGCAGTTTTTCATTAGTCAAAGGCTCTTGAGCTTGACTTGGCCAGAAAACAACTTCAAAGGGATACTCCGATTCACTCATCATTAGCAAACCATGAGAAGTTTGCTGGAGTTTTTGGGTAAGGTTATTAGTCATAAAATTGATTTTGTGACAATAAATCTAAGCTTTAAAAATTACAACATAGTTATAAAAAATATTTTAAACTTTAACAATATCCTAATAACTTAATTAATAACTAAAGTTTTATTTCAATATATTTAGTTTATGAGTAATTCTCCAAAGGAGATACTTAGTAAACAGCCATTGATGAGACTAAAGAATTATACTTTTTTAGTAAACAAGGATTTTGATATGTCGCCCTGGACTAGTTTTATTACTGCTTTAACGCTACTGCTGTACTCGGTGATCACAATTAATGTTGGTCGAGCTAGAACTAAATATAAAGTAGCACCGCCCCAAATGACAGGAGATCCCAACTTTGAACGAGTCCTGCGCGTTCAGCAGAATACCTTAGAACAAGTAATTTTATTCTTACCTGGTTTATGGTTGTTTTCTTTCTACGTCAACTCATTATGGGGGGCAATTATTGGTGGTATTTGGCTTGTAGGTCGAATTGTCTATGCTTGGGGATATTATCAGGCGGCCGAAAAGCGGATGATTGGCTTTGGCATTAGTATTATTAGTGGGAGCGTACTACTTTTAGGTTCGCTGATTGGCATTATTTTGACTTTGGTAAAGTCATAAACTGCTATACATTTCAATAAATTCAGTAAAACGTTAAATCATCTGAGTTAAGGGGAACACTAAGTGCAGTAAAAATATTGTGAACGTTGCTGCAATGTTAGTTTTATCTGATAAAGTGTTCTCTCTTGCTGGATATCGAATTTTAGAGCAAATCTATTGTGGCAGCAAAACTCTAGTTTATCGAGGCATTCGAGAACAAGACCAAAAACCTGTAGTGATTAAACTGATCCGAAATGAGTATCCAACCTTCAGCGAAGTTGCTCAATTCCGGAATCAGTATACAATTACCAAAAACCTTAACTTATCAGGTATAGTTCAACCTCTGTGCTTAGAAAACTATCGCAATGGCTATGCCTTAATCATGGAAGACTTTGGCGGGATATCGCTCAAAGATTGGGGAAGGCATAACAAAGTTTTACAAGAATCTGGGGTAACACTAAAAGAATTTTTCCATATTGCCATAGCGATCGCATTTACCTTAGAAGGACTGCATCGCAATCGTATTATTCATAAAGACATCAAACCTAGCAATATCCTGATTAACCCCAGCACTCTGGAAATCAAAATTATCGATTTCAGTATTGCTACTCTCCTACCCAGAGAAATCCAATACCTGACAAATCCCAACGTTTTAGAAGGAACACTAGCTTACATATCTCCTGAACAAACAGGCAGGATGAACCGTGGGATTGATTACCGCAGCGATTTCTATTCTTTAGGTGTCACCTTTTTTGAACTCCTAACCGGACAGTTACCCTTCACTAGTATTGAACCGATGGAGTTGGTTCACGCTCACATTGCTAAACAACCACCAACCGTACACCAAATTAATCCGCATCATCCGCCAATTTTGTCGGCAATTGTGAGCAAGTTGATGGCTAAAAATGCCGAAGACCGCTATCAAAGTGCCTACGGACTGAAGAACGACTTAGAAGTTTGCTACAACCAATGGCAAGAAATCGGTAATATTGCCACCTTCGAGTTAGCAACTAAAGATATTTCCGACCGTTTTCTCATCCCGGAAAAACTTTATGGTAGAGAACAAGAAGTTGCTACTTTACTTGCCGCCTTTGAGCGAGTAGCCAAAGGTACGACAGAAATGATCCTAGTCGCTGGGTTTTCTGGGATTGGTAAAACTGCCGTCGTGAACGAAGTACATAAACCAATTGCCAGACAGCATAGTTATTTCATCAAAGGTAAATTTGACCAATTCCAACGTGACATTCCCTTATCAGCATTAGTACAAGCTTTTCAAGATTTGATAGGACAAATCTTGGTAGAAACTGATGCTCAAATTCGCCAGTGGAAAGACAAAATTCTCTCGGCATTAGGTGAACAAGCGCAGGTAATTATCGATGTGATTCCTACCCTAGAACAGATAATTGGTAAACAGCCAGAAATTCCTGAACTCTCTGGTAGCGCTGCTCAAAATCGATTTAATTTATTGTTCCAAAGATTCATCCATATATTTAGTACTAAAGAGCATCCTTTAGTGATTTTTTTGGATGACTTACAATGGGCAGACTCAGCTTCTTTAAAGTTTATTCAACTATTGATGAGCCAAACTGATGCTATTAATAAAAATTCTGCCTTAGTTACTCCTGAAACTAAAGAGAACCGATGGACTCCTATATTTGATGGAGAACCTTGGGAAGTTGATGAACCAAGAGTTACTCAAGCTGAAGGAAGTTTTTTACTAATTGGTGCATATCGTGACAACGAAGTTTATCAAGCACACCCACTATGTTTAACATTACAGCAAATTGAAAAAGCAGGAGTAAGGATTAATCAGATTACACTTGCACCTCTAAATCAAAGTAATTTAAATTTTTTGATTACTGATACCCTTGGTTGCCATACAGAGCTTGCTATTCCTTTAGGGCAAATGGTGTTTGCCAAAACAAAAGGTAATCCCTTTTTCGCAACTCAATTTTTGAAGTCTTTACATCAGGACGGCATAATTAAATTTAATTTTGATGTCGGCTATTGGCAGTATGATTTGGCAGCAATACAGGCATTAGCACTAACAGATGATGTTGTTGACTTTATGGCACGGCAAATAGAGAAGTTGCCAATAGTTACACAAAATGTATTGAAAATGGCTGCCTGCATTGGCAATGAATTTGACTTAAAAACTCTAGCGATCGTCCATGAAAAATCTGTAGTAGATACAGCATCTGACTTATGGATAGCTTTACATGAGGGAATAATTCTGCCTCAAACTGAGCTTTGTAAGTTATTCCAAAATGTTAATAATTTAACGGAAATTTCGCAGAATTCAAACTCTCCAGAATTTTTTAACAGTAGTTTTCAAGTCCCTAAATACAAATTTATCCATGACAGGGTACAACAGGCTGCTTATTCTTTAATTTCCGAAACCCAAAGGAAACAAATTCATTTAAAGATTGGACTGTTACTGTTTGGTAATATCCCAGTAGGAGAACGGGAAGACAAGATTTTTCAGCTTGTCAATCAATTTAATATCGCCTTAGAACTCATCATTCACCAGACAAAGCGTGATGAAATAGCTCAAATGAATTTCATGGCTGGACGCAAAGCTTTAGCATCAACAGCTTATGCAGCAGCTATTAAGTATTTAACAACTGGAATCGAACTCCTTTCATCTGATAGCTGGAAAACACAATATGAACTCACTTTAGCTTTGTATGAGACAGCCGCAGAAGCAGCATACCTAGCTGGTGAATTTGAGCAGATGGAGCAATTAATTGATGTTGTGTTAGCACAAGCTAAAACATCACTAGAAAAAGTCAAAGTTTATGAAGTCAAAATTCAAGCTTATGGCGCACAAAATCAAGCACTAGAAGTCATCAATATTGCGTTACCTTTTTTGAAGTTATTAGGAGTAGAATTTCCGGAAAATCCTGGTTCATCAGATATTCAGTTAGCAATGACAGAAATCGCATCAAATCTTAATCAGAGAATTATAGAAGACTTAATTGACCTACCAGAGATGATAGTAGATGAGTCATTAGCAGTGATGCGGATTTTATCGGGTGTGTCTGGCTGGGTATATCAAGCGTATCCTCAACTTTTTCCACTGATTGTTGTTAAACAAATTGAACTATCTCTCAAATATGGTAATGCTACCTTATCTGCTTACGCTTACGTTCTTTACGGATTAATGCTAAGTGGAATTATGGCAGATATTGAGTCTGGCTATAAGTTTGGCAACCTAGCTGTCAATCTAACGAATAAGTTCAATGCTGAAGAAATGAAAGCTAAGGTAATACAAGTATTTTATGCTACTATAGCTCACTGGAAAGAACATACTAAAAATATAGTAAATCCTTTATTAGAAGGTTACTCTGCCGGATTGCAGACAGGAGACTTAGAATTTGCCGCCTACTGTCTTTACAGTCATTCATACTCTTCGTATTTCATTGGCAGAGAATTGACAGGATTAGCATCTGAGATGGCAAGCTATAGCAACGCTGTATCTCAAATCAAGCAAGAAACAGTATTTAACTGGTATAACATTTATCGTCAAAGTGTTTTGAATTTGGTACAAACTACAGAAAAATCAACTAGTTTGATTGGTGAAGCTTACGACGAGGAGAAGATGCTAACGATTCACCAGCAAGCTCAAGATAGAGTAGGTCTTTTATATATACACTTTAATAAACTATATCTCTGCTATCTATTTCGAGACTTTCCTCAAGCAATTGAAAATTCAGAATTGGCAGAAATTTATTTAGATAGTGGAGTAGGTAATTTAGTTATGCCTCTTTTCTATTTTTATGATTCACTGGCGAGGCTTGCAGTGTGCGATAACATCTCCCAAACAGAGCAAAAGCATATCCTTGTTAGAATAGAAGTTAATCAAGAAAAAATGCAGAAATGGGCGCATGATGCGCCAATGAATTATCTACACAAATTTTATTTGGTAGAGGCTGAAAGATATCGCGTTACAGGTCAATATCTCGAAGCAATAGAATATTACGATCGCGCCATTTCTCTTGCTAAAGAAAACGAGTACATTAATGAAGAAGCTTTAGCTAATGAACTGGCAGCTAGATTTTATCTTGAATGGGGCAAAGGTAAAATTGCTCAAACTTATCTCACCGATGCTTATTATTGCTATGTTCGCTGGGGAGCAAAAGCTAAAGTTGATGATTTGGCAAAACGCTATCCCCAATTACTCATGCCAATACTTCAGCAAGAAAAACTTAGCATGCAATTAGCGGAAAAAATTACTGTTTCTACTTATCAATCTCTCTCAAATCAAAGTAGTTACTCAACATTCGTCGGTTCTAAAACAAGCATTTCCGACTCGCTAGATTTAGCAGTTGTCATCAAAGCTTCTCAAGCCCTCTCTGGAGAAATCGAGCTAGAGCAATTGCTTTCGACATTAATGCAAGTTGTGATGGAAAATGCCGGAGCTTCTAAATCTGCTTTGATTTTGAGTGAGAATGGTAACTGGGAATTAAGCGTTACGGCTGTTAGTTCTAGTGCAAATTTTACGTCTATTTCTACACAGTTCCCATCAATTTGTGTGGAATCTAGCAATGATGTTCCAACTACATTGATAAAATATGTTAAGCGCACTGGAGAAGTGTTTGTGGTGGATGATGCTAAGACTGTTGATTTCTTAGCAAGCGATCGCTACATTATCCGTGAGCAACCTAAGAGCCTCTTGTGTATTCCAATTATCAATCAAGGTAAATTACTAGGGATTCTTTATCTGGAAAATAATCTCACCACAGGTGCATTTACCCGCGATCGCGTCGAAGTCCTCAAACTCCTCACTACTCAAGCAGCAATTTCCTTAGAGAATGCTATTCTCTACAACAACCTGGGACAAGCGAATCAAAGCTTGGAGGAATACAGCCATAGCTTAGAAGAAAAAGTAGAAGCGAGAACCCAAGAACTGCACAACAAAAATCAACATTTGCAACAAGCTCTGCAAGAACTGCAACGTACACAAACCCAATTAGTGCAAAGTGAAAAAATGTCATCTTTGGGTCAAATGGTGGCAGGAATTGCTCATGAAATTAATAACCCAATTAACTTTATTCATGGCAATATTGCTCACGCTAGTGAATATGTCAAAGATTTACTAGATTTACTAGCTATTTATCAGCAAGAACACGCCAATCCCTCAGATTTAATTGCGGAAAAAGCAGCAGAAATTGATGTTGAATTCTTAGCCAAAGATTTGCCGAAGATTCTTGATTCTATGAATGTGGGAAGTTCCCGGATTCGCAATATAGTCTTAGGTTTACGTAACTTCTCCCGCTTAGATGAGTCGGAAATGAAAGCTGTTGATATTCATGAAGGTATTGACAACACTTTGATGATTTTGCAGCACAGACTGAAAGAAAAGAGCGATTCTCCAGAAATCGAAGTGATCAAAGAATATGCACAAATACCTGAAGTTAGTTGTTATGCTGGTCAACTTAATCAGGTATTTATGAATATTTTGAGTAATGCGATCGATGCTTTAGATGAATCAACAGTCAACAGTCAACAGTCAACAGTTAACAACTTTGAACTATTTACTAGACCACAGATTCGTATTTGTACTGAACTAGTAGACTCGAATACTTTGCAGATTCGCATTGCTGATAATGGTTCTGGAATTACAAAAGCAGTCAGGCAGAAAATCTTTGACCCGTTTTTTACTACTAAAGCAGTCGGTAGTGGTACTGGATTGGGATTATCTATTAGTTATCAAGTAGTTGTGGATAAACACAAGGGTCAGTTAACCTGTGATTCTACTCCTGGAATCGGAACTGAGTTTGTGATTGAAATACCAATAAAGCAATGAAATCGCTAGGTTATGATACAGATATAGTTACTGCACTTACTAAAGACTTATGATGTTTACGTCGTCCATGAATTAACATCTTGATTCCATTAGTAGGCCCAACGCCAAAACCTCGCCGATGAAGTCGCTCTGGTTCCCGACTTGCCAAGGCAAATTGATAGCGTGATATAACTGTTGCTATTACTAACTTCATTTCAAACAAAGCTAAAGCCTCACCAATACAGCGACGTGAACCACCACCAAAAGGTAAAAATTCATAGGCTGAAAATTGTCTTTCGAGAAAGCGTTCTGGCTTAAATTGGTTAGGTTCTGGATATAAATCCTTACGGTGATGAGTAAGATAAATACAGCCAGCCACAACAGTACCAGGCTCTAATGGATATCCCAGTAGTTTTACTGGTTCTTGCACTACTCTAGGCAAAGTCAACATCAAAAAGGGATGAATTCGCAAACTTTCATTACAGACAGCTGTGAGATAAGGCAGTCGGAAAATACTCATGGGATCTGGGGAATCACCAAGAGTATCAAATTCTTCAAGCAGTTTTTTAAGGACTTCTGGTTTGTAGTGAGTCCAGTACAATACCCAAGCCATAGACATTGCTGAGGTTTCTTTTGCAGAAAACATCATAAGTATTAATTCATCACGTAACTCCTGATTGGTCATTACTTTACCTTCTTCATCTTTTGCTGACATTAGCAAAGAGAGAATATCAATTCGATTTGGATCGAATTTTTGCCGACGTTCGTTGATTTCAGCATAAAGCAATTCATCAATTTGTTGCCGCAGCCGCAAAAATCTTCCCCAAGTACTCCCAGCACCTAAATTTTTTTGCAAAAAAGGGAACATGAGAAAGCTAGAGGTGAGTGGTGAACTAAAGACATCTAGAAGCGAAGCTAACAAATGCTTAATTTGTTGGTAACGTTCACCTTCATACAAGCCAAAAATAGTTTGTAGTATTACTTGCAGAGCAATATCCTGCATAGCAACACAAGCCGAAAAAGGTTGTTCTACTGGTAATTGACTAAAAACTTTTTCAGTCAAATTACAAATTATCTGGCCGTAGGCTCGCATTCGCTCTCCATGAAAGGGAGGCATTAAAAGTTGCCTTCGTTTTTTGTGCAAGTTGCCATCAAGCATAGCTATAGAAGAACTCCCAACGATTGGTTCTCCTATTCTGTTAAACCTGCCAGGCGCTGTAAACTGTTTTCTATCGTTGGTTAAAAGCTCTTGGATTCCTTGAGGATGGTTAACGAATACCACAGTATCTCCAAAACCAACCATACTACCAGTAAAGATATCAGGATATTGCTGAGCTGCTTTTTCCATGTATCCTACAGGGTCAGCAACCCAGTGAAGCTTTTGTATAAAAGAAGGAGTTTTCAATGGATTAGGTAGTTGCATTTGAATTTACCATTCCAAAATTTTATTGGTATCCTTTGAGTTTTTAGCAATTCTAAATTGCTTTGAACATTTTCCAGAAGTAAACAGTTAGATTGTATTATTTACAATCTGTTGATATGCTTAATTAACATCTAACTTACTTTAGCTAAATCTGATTTTTCTCTAGTCTGATATCGACCAGAGTAAGAATACCATTCGAGATGACCACTGATCCAAGCGTGTAATCCTAATAAATATTTAGCAATTTCACTATCTAATTCCTCACCATAGGATGGAATAGATGCTTCTAATTCCATCAGATTTGTGACTTCTTTATCGTGCATTTCAACAGCAAGGTTAACTGCTGACATTAAAGGAATTTTTTGTTGATGATGCAGTACTAATACTAAATTGTGAACATGACCAATAGCGAATTCTTTTGGAAATGAAAAGATATCATTAGACCAGCAAATAATATTGGTGGTCATCAGTTTAATTTTTTGCAAAATCTCGTTGTTTCTTAAAAAATCTGAAATATTTAATTTATCGCAAAATTCAGTTAGTGCAAGAGAAGTCTCCACTCCTATTGTTGACCTACGTGTACTCATATAAGTTTCGACATCAGGTATTATTTTCTGTGTACTCATATTTGCTTCTTGTTCACAACCATGAAAATAATCTTTAAAGGTATGAATGAAGTGATTAAGTAAATTTTTACTGCCAAGTCGCAGCATTCTCTGTCTGATATCACTTAAGGCATGACTAAGAGGTATATCTTGGCTTGTAACTGCTGCACCGTTTAATATCTGAACAAATCTTTTATGAAAAACCTTTAATACTTCAGGTTTTAAAGTTGACATATCGCATTGGTCATCCCAAATAAATATCCAACTCATCCAGTCATTAGCAACTTTCAGTTGTTCTAATTGGCAGTAAGGGTAGGCAAGTGCGACTAGCATATAAAATTTTGCCTTTAAGAAGCGCTGATATGTTAAATCATCAGTCAGAAGGTTGAAACGCAAAACCCACTTTAGGGCAGATTCTTCTAGAACATCAGCATACTTATTGATTTGGGATGGAAATGGACAGTATAAATCAGGCAAAATTAACTTTTGCATAAATCCTCTGCAATTTTAAAAAATACTAAATCAATGAATTGTTGCTAGTGGCTAATTCTATTCTTGACACCTTAAATAGCAATACTTGCAGCAATTAATCTATGCAGACAAAAACTAGGTACTTGAATTATTAGTCATACCTCGTCAGTCTTTTAGACATAACAAAATAGTTGCAAAACATTGCACTAATGTTAAAGATATGTTTTGATGTCTGCATAACTTATAACAAAGCGATGCAGAGTCTAAAAACTCATCTTTTATTATGGTGTATGTCGTAGTATTGCGGAAACTTTAATGAACAGCAACCTTAATTTTTACACTGTATCAAATGCAGTGTAAAACTTTCTGTGTAATTTATGTCACCACGTCTAACTTCACTTGAGACTGTGTTTAGCCAAATATTAGACTCAAGACCCAACTGTTTTTACTATTTTTTAATATTTTTAGAAAATTGATAACTGTAATTTTGTGTAATTACGAGATGAATTTAGACTTTATTTATACATTGTTTTTAAACATACACTATTTTTTTAAGTACAAATAAGTGATGGTTAAATATTTTGAGTTATGTAACTTTTTACGTATAAAAAATTACGTTTGGTTAGTAATTAATAACTAAAATACTAGCATTAAAAATTACTTAATTTTTAAGTGTAAATGCTAAAATGTTATGTAACTATGACATTGCAATTATTACAATAATATTTTTTTCTAAATATTTCTCATACAAATATAAAAAAACTCAATATCAATAAGATTTTACTTCCAGTGATAGATACAAACTTAAGCAAATACACAAAGTAATAAATCATACTTAAAATAAAATATATAATAAGTAATAATTATTTTCAGCCAAATAGAAGTTGAAAAATTTTGCAATTTATGCATTATTCTTTTTCAAAACCCCAACAACCCACCAATACCCAAACATCCAGTACTCAACAGACACGCGGCTGATCACAAGAAGTAATGCAAGAATTACAGCAGCAGCAATAAAGATAGTTAACAGTAGTGGTCGCTTTTTATTTCAAGTGACTTGTGAAGAAAACCTAAAACTAAGATAGAGCTATATTTCCTCACCTGATAATGCAGGTGGATTATTTGCTACTCAAACGTTACGAGTTAATATGGCAAACGCACCGAAAATACTAGCTTTTGCTGGCAGCACACGTACAGATTCTTACAACAAGAAATTGGTGAAAATTGCGGCGGCTGGTGCTGAAGCAACAGGCGCACAAGTTACATATATTGATCTACGTGAGTTGCCATTACCACTTTTTGATGAAGACTTGGAAGCTCAACAAGGTTTACCAGAAAACGCCAGAAAATTGAAAGACTTACTGATGGCTCATCAAGGGCTGTTGATCGCCTCCCCAGAATACAACAGTTCACTCACGGCAGTTTTGAAAAATGCAATTGACTGGGCATCTCGTCCTTTACCAAATGAACCTCCATTAGCGGCATTTACAGGAAAAGTGGCAGCAATTATGAGTGCTTCTCCTGGCGGGTTAGGGGGTTTGCGAGGTTTAGTGCATCTGCGGGCTATCCTGGGAAATATTAAAGTTTTGGTGCTTCCTGATCAGATAGCTGTATCAAAAGCCCACGAAGCATTTAACTCTGATGGCTCTTTGAAAGACCATAAACAACAAGAATCTATTGAGAAGTTGGGTGAGAATTTAGCAAAGATATTATCTCAGATCAACTCCTAAAACAGTCATAAAATATGGATGCCGCTTTTAATATGGCATTCATTATCCATTAAAGTCTTAAGCTTTTTTAAATTTGTTACCTTCGTTGATTAGTTTTGTAACCGCAGGAAGCACTACCGATAAAACTACAGAAACTTGCCAACATCCAGCCCATACAAATATGCTTTTTGGTACGCCAATCGTACTGATTATCAATCAAAGCGATGGGATTACTATCCACAAGTTCTAAAACCCAAAATCCCAACGTACCTATACCCAATAAACTAGCACTGAGGATAGATAAACTCGCAATTAACTCAAAGATGCGGTTATTAAAATTTAGCTGTGTCCGAAAACGTTGGTGCTGATGGTTTAGTTTGGTTAATTCACTTGTTTTTGCCTGTTCGATGTGTATCTCGGAAGTAGGATGGTAAACAAGTTGTTGGTCATTAGCTCTACGGTAAATAAGTTGTTTTTTATCAGTCATGATGCATTATCCTGGATATATTTATGTAGGAGAGTAGCATTGATTATAGCTACAATTTCATTACAAATATCTGTTTTGGAGTAAAAGCTAAGTATTGCATTTATTTTCCATCAAAAAGTTATTGTGGAGTGCAAATATACCATAAACATTTTTTTGTAACAAGTGCGATCGCTCAAATTGCAAAAAAGTGATCAAATCAGTTGCTCCAAATTTACCTGTAGATTTATTGAGTAGATATTGCAGCAATATCTGGTGTACAGCAAGAGATTTGCATACAGTTTCACACTATTTATCTACGCCTACAGTCCCACAAGTTAGCTCACTATTTATTGCTGAGGTAGGAGGTAAATTCAATAACTAATGCTTCATGCTAACAGAATACAATTTAATGTAAACATCGCGTACTCAACAGGTGATAAATTGAGGTCACAACTATGACTAATATTCAAGAAAAAGACATAGTAAGACTAACTCGCAATGTAAATCATGAATTGCAACAAGGTTTAGTAGGAATTGTTGTACAGTGTCATCAAGATAATTTTGATGTTCACGTTCCCCTTCAAGGTAAGAACCTTTATGCTCAACTTCCCCGACAAGATATCGAGTTTTTGATCGGCAGTCCAATCAGGTTGTAGTATTAACCCATTTCGTTGGATAGTAGAGGGCGACTCTGCTGGAAAACCTATGCTACTAGGCTAAAGAATGCAGTAGAAATTGTAGGAGAAAAAGCATGAAGGCAGATGAACTACTAACACAATACGAAAATGGTACTAGAGATTTTACTGGAGTCAATCTCAGTGAAGTGTCCTTAGTAGGAGCTAACTTGAGTGAAATAATTCTTGACAGAGCGATTCTAGATGGAGCAGAGCTAAGTCAAATAAATCTTAGCAAAGCCAGCCTGATTGAGGCTGACTTAAACGGTGCAAATTTAACACAAGCAGATTTGACAGATGCAAATTTAAGTGGAGCTATTTTGGATGGGGCAATTCTGGAAGAAGCGATTTTGGATGGTGCTAATTTGAACCAAGCAGACTTAACAATAGCGAAGTTAATTGGTGCTTCTTTAAGTGAAGCTGAACTGCAAGAGGCTAACTTAAATGCAGTCTCATTAAATGAAGCAGATCTTAGCCACGCTGATTTAGCAAAAGCAAATCTAACGCAAGCGGATCTAAGTCAAGCCCAACTAAATAACATTAACTTGAATCAAGCTAATTTGGATCAGGCCAATTTAGAAGGTACGATTTTAAAACCGTAGTGTGTTAGGTAGAGTTGCAAGATAATTCAGTGTATTAATTAAGGCGATCGCTAAGTTTCTCAGGCTAGGGCGGGCGATCGCCTACTCAGATTGTTGGGCAAGAAATATGCTGACACTAAAAAAACATCAACCCTCCTTTACAGTGTTCTCATAACTTATCTGGTGACAGCTATAAGTCAACAATTCCCAATCCAAAATCTCAAATTGCTATATGTCATATCCTGCAACACCTTGGACACTTCGAGGTCAAGCGATCGCCTCTTTACATCTGGTCAATATTAACCAAGTACGCTCTCTAATTCCGTCTGAATTTCAAATTTTTTCTGTATGGCCAGGTAAAACTCTCGCTGGAGTGTATTTATCTGATTACGGGCAAGGTTCAGAACTGGAATACAGTGAGTTAATTGTTGTCCCAGCTATGGTTAGTTATCAAAATAAAGTTGGTGCTTGGGTTTCGCACATTTATGTAGATAATGCTGATTCTGTAGCTGGTGGTCGAGAAATTTGGGGACTACCGAAAGAATTAGCAGATTTTAATTGGGACAACGACAAGCGTGTTACAGTGCGTCAGGGCGATCGCAAATTGTGTACTCTGAATTATAGTCAGCAAAGTTTAGCTTGGCGACAGCGGTTTACTGGTTCTACGTTCAGTGTTAAAGAGGTCGAGGTACTAAAATTTTCGGCTGAATGTGAAGCACTGTTGGGTTTGATTAGTTCGCAATTAGAAGTCCCTGGGGAAAGTCCTTTTTTGGGTATAGGTTTAGGTCAGCCTTTTTTAACTGCGCGTGCTGAACAGATGAAATTAAAGGTTGCTCATCCTGAAGTTGTGGGACAAAGAGTAGCTGAGGTAATTTATCGGTAAAATGGCGATCCTCTTAAGAGGACTCAATAATTAATTCAGTCCACTTGAGTGGGCTTGCACTATCAGCTTGGAACTTTAGTTCTAAGCTGTATATCGCTATTTTTGCCGTGCCTGCTGAAGATTCTCAAGGGTGAGAGTAGTACCAATGTAAACTTGGCGTTTGCGATTATGTACCGTGCGTTGAGCTATCCATGAACCATTGTTTCTCTGTTTGCAAGTGAAGCTACCAGAGGCATCTTGGTAATTGAAGCTTTTTCTGGTCGCCAACCATTCTTGCCATTCAGGAGTGCCGATAACGATATCCTCTTGACCTCGTACCCAGTTGTAGTAAACGATAGGAAGTTTGATTTTCATAGATAATGAGAAATGAGCATTACTTGAGCATCTATACGAGTAGAAATTAATGCTCAAAATCAGGCTCAAAATGCTGAAACTTACTCTTTTGAGGATTAAGTGAGCATTTTATAGAAAAAGTAACCTGGAAGTATTGATTTTACGTATTCTAATGCTGATTTTGTTTGCGGCAGGTTTGTTATTCTGGTCAAGTACCGCTGCCTTTTTACCGACGCTACCGCTATACATCGAGGATATGGGTGGTAGTAAGCAAGAAATTGGCATTGTGATGGGTGGCTTTGCTATTGGGTTATTGCTGTTTCGTCCCATGCTAGGAAAACTAGCAGATAAACGTGGACGTAAACTCGTTTTATTCATTGGGACAGCAGTAGCAGCGATCGCACCTTTTGGCTATTTGGCATTTACATCCATCCCAGTATTATTTTTCCTGCGGATTTTTCACGGCATTAGCATTGCAGCTTTTACTACTGGCTACAGTGCTTTGGTGGCTGATTTAGCACCTATCGCCATGCGTGGAGAAATTATTAGTTATATGAGTTTAACTGCTCCCATTGGTTTAGCAGTAGGGCCAGCGATTGGTGGATATTTACTAGAGACTTCTTTACCAGAGACTTCTGGCTACTCACGTTTATTTTTATTTACCGCAGCAGTCGCTGTGATTGGAGTATTGTGTGCATCACAAGTCATCAATCCACCATTAAATACACAACGGCCATCGGAACGCCAAAACAGTAATTTTTGGCAAATTTTGCTGAGTCCCAGGGTGAGAGTGCCGGCAATTGTGATGTTACTGGTGGGAACAGCTGTTGGTGCTGTGCATATCTTTGTGTCGTTATTTATTAAATCTACTGAGGTAAGTTTTAATGGCGGTTGGTTTTTTACAGTTGCGGCTATCGCTAGTTTCACCATCAGAGTGTTTGCTGGTCGAGCCAGCGATCGCTTCGGTCGGGGTTTGTTTATTAGCTTTGGGATTGCTGCCTATGTCTTGGCTTGTGTATTACTATGGCAAGCTAACAGTGCCAATGCTTTTTTGATATCTGCCATCGCGGAAGGCTGTGGTGGTGGAACAACGATTTCGATGATGACGACGATGATGGCAGACCGCTCGTTACCACAAGAACGCGGACAAATTTTTGCTATTTGTCTGGCTGGATTGGATTTAGGAATTGCGATCGCCGCGCCGATATTTGGATATGTGAGTGAGCAGGTAGGCTACCGCAATATGTTTGGCTATAGTGCGGCACTCACTTTGTTAGCACTGCTGATTTTCCTGACTCTATCCAACAAAAATTTACCTAGTTCCCTGCGTTTTGCACTGGGTCGCGGTGAAGATGCCTTTTCGTTGAATAATGATAATTGAATAAGTAAAAGGCAAAAGTAACGTTTTCTTTTGCCTTTTACCTTTTTACTTTTGCTTTATTAACGGGCGAGGAGGGATTCGAACCCCCGACACCGTGGTCCGTAGCCACGTGCTCTAGTCCACTGAGCTACACGCCCTTGCCAGGAAACTATATTAGCACTTTATTAGCGAATGATGCAAGACAATTCTCCAAAAAATTTTTTTAGTGACTTAAGTCATCTGGATTCTCAAGGGCAAGCACAGATGGTGGATGTTTCTGGCAAAGCGTCCACAGTCCGCCAAGCAGTTGCCGTTGCTAGAGTGCGGATGTTGCCAGAAACTTTAATTGCCATTCAAGCTGGCAATACTCCTAAAGGTGATGTGTTAGCCACTGCTCGGATAGCAGGGATTATGGCCGCCAAACAAACATCTAATTTAATTCCCTTGTGTCATCCGCTATCATTGCAAAAAGTTGCCGTGGAAATTACCCCCGATTCCCAATTACCTGGTTATCACATCCAAGCTACCGTTAAAACCAAAGCTGAAACTGGCGTGGAAATGGAAGCTTTAACTGCCGTTTCCGTAGCAGCGTTGACTTTATACGATATGGCAAAAGCCTTAGAAAAATCGATTCAAATTGAATCAATTCATTTAATTAGTAAAACTGGTGGGAAATCTGGAGATTACTCCGCATCAGAACTCTAGCCTACTCAATCTCACCTATAGCTTTGTTGACATCGGTAGGATTTTCAAATTCTTCATCATCTGGTAATTGCTCTAATAATGATAGAACCTTGCGATCCGCTCCCTGCTTTTGAGCATGTTTAACTAATTCTTCCTTACTAGCGGGATAGTCAATGCCCTTTAAATGTTTTTGAATCTCAACTGGGTTTGCTTTAGCCATTTTTGCCACCTACCTCTTATGGTTATTACCATCTTCACAGGTGGTCATACTAGCTCCCTCTATCAAATAGGAGAATCATTTTTAACATATATAAAATTAAAGCTCACTCAAATGGTTGATGAACTTCTTCTAATATTTGATACATTTAATACTGGACTATTTTTTGTATTAATAACTACTTTTTTGCGGAAATGATGTTTATTAAGTCTGTTTTTTATACTGAGCTAAATAGATTTATCAAGATAATAAGCTTAGTTATTGTTTACTGAGCAAATAAGATCTTTGGCTTCTGGTAAGCTAAGACTACTTGGCTGTTCTTATTTTTATATAGTCAATCTAATTTCAAGAGGCGACTATCGCAGCAGGTAATCATTTTTTGAAAAAATGCCAGCATAGTTGATAGTTATTGTGCGGTTATCGCTTTGACTGCTGGATACTGTTACTGGTGTTGTGACGTTGTTACTGGTGAGAGATGTTTGCAGAGATCGCGTTTCAAAATTCAATCCCAGGGGGAGTGTGTCCAGAATGTCCAGTTAGTCAGGTAGCTAGTCCATAGATTCAAACCTTCATTGCTATCCGGCTTGACGATCGCCAGTGCGTTGTTTAGCGGTACATTAAATACAACTGTTATGCCAAATGTACCGACGAGATAGAGTATGCTGCCAACAAGCAGGTAAACAGTGCCTGATCGCTGCCATCTTAACAGCAAGGAAACTAAAATCAGAATGCAAGCCATACCTGTTCCGAAAAACACTGTCATAAACAGTGGATTAATCACTGTAATATTGATTGACTGCATAGCAGCGATACCCTGTGTCGGTTGAAGTCGGGCAAGAGCCTTCATTACGAAGGTTGAGAAAGCGAAGAAGACTCCAGCCATCAGTCCGCAACCTAGTACCGCCAATAACTTCAATATGAAGAACGAGTGGTCAACAGTTGCCATAAAGCCACGTGTAAATTATTGTTTATCTAAAAAATTGCTAAGGCTGTCAAAACCACTAAGCAAGTTAGCTGAATAACTAAACATATAAGGCGAAACATCGGATTAAGGCCAGCTATGTGAATTACAGAGTGCATAAGTCGAAATCCGATGTACACACCAACCAGCGAATCTACCACTGTTCCAGATACACCACGAACGGTCAGGAGAAACACAACTCCTAGATACAAAGGTAGGTTTTCTACTAAGTTGGACTGCACCCGAAATAGTCGCCAAAGTAAACTTTCGTCATTTGGAACTCCGAAATCTTTAGGTGAACCACCAGCAGATAGATGTCGAATTCTGACTGCCAGCAACAGCACCACCACCGCGATCGTCCATATAATGAAGATTGCTAAACCCCACAAGGGGAATGTCATATCAGTAGTAGATGCGAATGAATTCATACACTTAACTCTGATCAACGCACTACTGCAACTTTAGCGTTTATCTGACAAAACAGCCTTGAATTTTTCACTTTATAGATAATACTGTTATTTTTTACGCTATTTATACAATACTTGCGATCGCCTAATTACAAATTACGAATTATGAACTAACACCGCAGGTGCTGACGTAGTTAAATAAAGCCTATTGCGTAGACATGAAGCAGCTTGTTGTCAGACATCGCCACAGTAGTTAAAGGCTTCATGTGCTACTTTAGTTAATAATTAGCAGAATGCTTGTCTTCGTACAAAAGTACATATAATTTATGAACATTCAGCTTGTTGAATCTTTAGTTAATGCAATCAATGCATTGTCTATTGAAGAACGCGAATTATTAAATCAAAAATTAACACATAAATCTCATTGGCAAAACTTACGACCAAAAATTTTAGCTAATGCTCAAGCTATCCAGCAAAGGCTTAGTGGTCAACCCTTTGAACCAGATATTGACCAAATCATTCATCAAATGCGAGAAGAACGAGATCAGCAATTGATAGCAGATTTGTTTCCTAGTCAGGAACAATCATGACTAAACAATTTATTTGCGTCGATGCTAACTTTGTAGTTAAGTTAATCACTAATGCCTCAGAAACATCACCTTACATAACATTGTGGGATAACTGGGAGCAAAACCAAATTCAAGTTATTGCTCCAACTCTTTTAGGTTACGAAGTTACAAATGTATTTCATCGAATGCAACTGGCAAAACAATTATTGCAGACAGAGGCTCAGGAATCTCTCAATAATGCTTTAAATTTACCTATTCAATTTTATAGTGATCAGCAACTTCATCAGCAAGCTTGGGAAATCGCGCAAAAATTTAATCTCCCAGCTACTTATGATGCTCATTATTTAGTAATAGCGCAAAGATTTCAGGCAAATTTTTATACAGCTGATAAACGTTTATTTAATGCGGTTCATTCTGTTTTACCTTGGATTCATTTAGTTGAATGATTAGATAGCAGAAAAATAGCTTGATAGGTTGGGTGAAGCGAAGCGCAACCCACCTAAAGATTTGACAATGTTGGGTTTCATTTCATTCTACCCAATCTACATCTCTATCAGATCTAGTATAGTAATATAGTGCAACACCTAATTTGTTGTAGGATAAGTATCTCCACCAGTCCTATCTTCAAGGCAAGATACCCATCCTACAAAATCATGAAATTATCCTGCAAATATGCAATGCCCTATTGTGAAAAAACAGAACTTACGCAGATTGCAACTGACACAACAACAAACCAAACCATTGATTTGAGTCAGTCCATGTTTGAATAGGCACTAAACCCCGTGTTGTAAGTTGTTGCTGAATGCTTTTCAGGTTGAATTTGCGAGATATTTCTGTGAGGATAGTTTCGCCTAGTGCAAAATCAACAGTGAGGTTGAGAGATTTTAATTGCACGGTTTGCGATCGCACACTTCGCAAATGCATTTCAATTTGATGTGCAGTTTCATGATAAAATGCCCAGTGTTCAAACTGTGTCGTATCAAAATTGCCCTCAAATCTGCGATTTAAATGCTCTAGCATATTGATATTAAACGCTGCTGTTACTCCTTGGCGATCGTTGTAAGCTGGTTCCAAAATTTCTTTTGGTTTTTGTAAATCTATCCCTAGCAAGAAGTACTCACCTACTTGCAGCGCATTTGTAATTTGAGAAAAGAAAGCATCACACTCTTGAGGGTTGAGATTTCCTAAAGAACTACCAATAAAACCAATCATCCTACTTGGCGACTGCTTTGGTGGCAGTTGTGCCAAAGCCATTTCATAGGTTCCCGCTAGTGCGTAAACTTGCAGTGAGGGATAATCTGCTAGTAACTTTCTAGCGCTATTTTCCAACATTCCGGCACTCACATCTATGGGCAAATAGCGCAGCACAGAGCCTAAGTGCTGGTAAGCATCTAGCAAAATCCGGGTTTTTGTAGAACTACCACTGCCAAGTTCGACTAATTCACAAGCACCTGTAATTTTGGCAATTTCACCTGCATACTGTTGTAAAATTGCCGTTTCTGTGCGAGTTAGGTAATATTCTGGCAATTCACAGATTTGTTCAAATAGCTCAGATCCCCGATCATCATAAAAGTAATACGGGGGTAGAAATTTGGGGATGTGAGTTAATCCCTTAACTACATCACTCCCCGCTGTTGATGTCACTACTCGTGTGGCTTCTACCAAACGCTGTATCTGCAAACGTTCTTCAATGCTGTTTTGGGAAGTAACTTTGCCGTTAACAGCTTTAGATATTGTCATTTAGCCTCCGCAGAGTTGCACTTATAGATACTTGTAAACACAAGTTTTCCTCTAGCCAGTGAAACACACAGCGATAGCTGCTAACATCACGCCTGAGCTATATTAATCTAGATTGAACACTATATTTACAGATTTTTTCATTAAAACAGCCCTAAGTTTTAGTTAATCAGAGTTTGCCGCACAGCGAAACCCAGCAAATACTTGACGTACATTCGGATAATACCAATTACGAAAACTAGAACGCAGTACCCACAGACGAGTTGCCCAACTACCACCTTTTAAGACACGGTGTTGGTTGTCAAAATAAACTTGGGAGTAACCGACATAAGGGTAACTTTGGAAACCTTGATAAGGCGCAAACCAAGAAGCTGTCCATTCCCAAACATTGCCGAGAGTATCAAATAAACCATAGGCACTTTTTCCGGCGGGGTAAGTGGCTACTGGCGTTGTCTGACCAATGAGGCGATCGCAATTACAATATTCAGGTGTGGGCATTTCTTCACCCCAAGGATAGATGCGACGACGTTTAGCTTGAGCATCCCAACTAGCTGCTTTTTCCCATTCGGCTTCTGTGGGTAAACGCTTGCCGACAAAGCGCGAGTATGCCTCAGCTTCGTACCAACTCACACCGCATACTGGATGATCATCATAACTGCGATCGCTATGCCAATAAAGTGGTTGTGTTACCTGTTCTGTTTGTAACCATTGCCACCCAACTTCCGACCACAACTGTGGATTTTTATAGCCTCCCGCCGTCATAAATTGCCGATATTGTCCACAAGTCACTGGGTAACGGTCTATCCAATAAGTATCCAGATATACTCGATAACTGAGACTTTCATTATCCAAAGCATCAATAGAATTGTTTCCCTGCTCAAATTCCCCAGCCGGAATCATCACCATCTCGGCTTGCTTCGCAAAGTCAAAAGTCCAAACTCCAGAGTCAAAAGTTACTAATTTTGACTGTTGACTATTGACTACTTGCCCTGAGCGTTGGTTACTGAGCGCAGTCGAAGTCAGCCGAAGGGTTGACTGTTGACTCTTGGCCAATTCCAACACATAGCTGAGAATTTCACAGTGTTGACTTTCGTGCTGAATTAAAAACCGCCACAAACGTTCCTGCCGTTCAATATCAGCTACTTCTAGATATTTCAGTACTTTGGCTCGAACTGTCTGCAAGTAATAACTGATTTCTTCTAAATTTGGTAATTTGACACGTTCTGATTTAGGTAAACCATCAGCCGCAAACAGCTTACGGTATTGCGGAAATAAACATCGTAAACCCGCACTGTGTTCTAGCAACCATAAAGACTCAGTGTAAGCGATGTGTCCCAAGTGCCAGCCAACAGGACTAAAATCAGCATGATACTGACTGCGAAATGTAGTGTCGTCTAGCTCTTCAAAAAGCTTTAAAGTTTGACAACGACATTCATTTAAGGCATAATAAATAGCTTCTTTTGTGCTATATTTGCTCAATTTGGATATCACAATCTTCTCCCACACTGATGATGCTATTTTCTGGACAAGGATTCCAGTTACCAGGAAATAAAGGTTCCGAGGCAATAATTACAGAGTTCGGAAAATTGAGATCATCCCGTATCCAGTACAAAGATGGATTTGATGAACCAATAGCAAAACGCGAAGCTATCAGGCGTTTTCCGTCACTCAAAACGATATTTGCTAAAACCTTGACTTGATGGCGTTTTGCCATTTCTGCGATCGCTAATAAAGTAGCGCGTAAAGCATATTCGGGAGGACGATGTTTGTGAATTTGGTTTTGAGAAAGTAACAATGCAAACAAATGTTCAGAATCAGTGCTTCCATAAATTTTGTCGTAAAAATCTTGTGCTAAGATGCTGCGGATTTTTCGGTGTAATGTTTTTCGGAAATTTTCAATGAATCCGTTATGCAGGAATAGCCACTTTTCATGATTGAATGGCTGACAATTGGCAAAATCTAAGGCTTGTCCTGGTGTAGCGCTACGTACGTAAGCCAATACACAACTTGATTCAACGTAACGGCTTAGATGAGGTAAATTGACATCATTCCAAATCGGAACTGTATTTTTGTAGATATAAGGAGCAGTATCTTTTTGAGTATGATACCAACCCATACCAAAACCATCTGCATTCACTACCCCAGAAGTCATTTCGCGGGGTTGGTAACTTTGGACAATCAAAGAATGTTCTGGTTTATACAGAAGATGTTCCAAAGAAACAGGCGAACCGAGATAGGCAAGTAAACGGCACATGATGAAAGTATTTACTCCCAATTGCTGTAAAGAATAAGCTTGATTGCTGAGAATTGACTGAATAGTAAATAAATTTGTGCTATACTTGCTCTCCTCACCCTGCAAAACTCCTGATGAAGCTCAGGTTTTAGATAAACTTATATTATTCTGCCGTAATTAGTAAACTTTACCAAAACAGAATTCAGGAGTCAGAATTCAGAATCAGAATGGTGTACTTCACTCACTTAAAATCTGCTGTATTAGTCCTAAATTATTGATGACAAATAAGATCCCCGATTTTTTTTTTTAATCGGGGATCTTAGCCTTGCGATTTTTAGTAGTTAAATAGGATTGCTATATCTATGAAAGGCTAGGCAACACAGAACGAATAGTATTGATAAAGTTTTGCGCGTACTGCTGGGTGGAGAAATCGAGGGCGCGTTGTCGTGCAGCTACCGCGATATTTTGGGCAAAGTCATGTTCGTCTAGGTAATGGAGAATGGCGATCGCCAATGCTTCTGGATCACCGTATGGTGTTAATAAGCCATTAATCCCATCGGTAATAATTTCGGTCGGGCCGCCAGCATTACCAGCAATTACAGGTTTACCCAGCGCCATCGCCTCGATAATTACAATTCCAAATGGTTCTTTATCAGATGCATGGACGAAGACATCCATCGCTTGCACCCACTCCGGGATGTTGCGCTGGAGTCCTGGCATAATTACTTTTTCTTGCAGTCCTAAAGTTGTGATCTCTGACTTGAGAAACTCTTCGTAGTCTGGTTCTAAATCGTGCTTACCACCAACTACCACACAATGAGCATCAGGATATTTCTGCAAAACTTTCGGCATTGCTTGTACCAGGATATGCATTCCTTTCCAGCGTTGTAGTCTGCCCACAATGCCAATTAGTGGCCCGTGTAATGGTAAACCGAGTTTTTGCCGTGCTTCTTGGGGTGAAGGTAAAGCTGTCGGCTCAAATCTGTCTAGGGCGACACCAGGATAAACCAATGGTGTCGGTCTGTGAGGCCAAATCTCAGCTTGGGCTTGTTTGCCATCTTGAGAGAGGGTAATAATGGCACGGGCTGGTAATAAAGTTGCTAGGCGGACTAACCAAAACTTGTCATGGGGTACTTCCAGTTGATACCACACCGCAGGTAAACCTGTCAGCATGGCTGCGATACCGCCATAGAAATGGGTAATCCACATCCAATTGACGATTATATCTGCACGTTCACGACGGGCGATCGCCGCTATCTGCAACACGGTAGCAATTAACTTATGAACTTGCCGCAATCTCCCGCTGTCAATAACTCTTGTATCAATGCCCAATTTCCTAACTTGTTCCACCATCGGGCCGGATTCTAAAAATATAGCTATCCACTCGACACCAGCATTACGTCCTTGCTGCATCAAGTCCCAAAACATCATTTCACCACCGCCCCGTTGTTCGGCTAGGGGCATGACAACTATAGCTTTCATATTTTTTTAATCAGGGTGTAAAGGTATAGAGGGGTGTAGGGGTATTGGGGTGTAGGGGTATTGGGGTGTAGGGTGTTACTTTCCCTTACACCCTCAAACGCCTACACCCGATTTCCGGTAATTTTTTCATGCTGATAATATTTATGTGCCGACATCACCATTGCCAAAAATCCCCACAAAATCATGCCGGCTACGCTCAACATCCCACTACCGATAATTAATTGAGTGCAAGAACTAATACCAATTGCACGGGCAGCACTCACAAAACTATCAAAACGCGCTTCGCCATACTGCATCACACTGAAAAGTATCAAGATTAAACCACCTAAATAAAATACGGCTCCAAACCAGCCGAGGGTGAAAAACATATCGAGAATGCCGCTATCAAGGACAAAGACTTCGATTTGTCCTGTTTTTTCATTGACTTTCCAAATATTGCCTAAACCATTACCAAGAATATTAGAAAGGGCTATCCCAAGGTTGCGGTCATAGCTTCCAGATCTATCCCTAAAACTAGTATCGTTTTCCAAATTAGAAAAACTTTCTAACCGCGCTGACACCACCTCAGAAATTGGCTCGATAGTTGTGAGCGGGATAACACACAGTGCCATAATTACGATGATCGCAATTAAGCGCATTTGAATTCTGGCTTTGACTGAACCCATAATCATAATTACGCCGAGTAACCAGCCTCCCCAGTTAGTCCGTGCTTGGGCTAGTAAAAACGACACATAGCCGACAGCTGAAGCAGGAAATATTAACGGCCCGGAAGCTGTAAATAACAATAGCAACCCAGTCTGCATCACCGCACCAAACGGCCCGACTGAGTGCAGTGTACTCCAGACACGCATTCCGAACGGTACAGGATCACCAGAACTGGTAAATAATTTGGACTCGATTAACCAGTATCTATCCCACTCAGGCGCAACCACAAATTGATAGATACCGTAAGCGCCTGTAACTAATACACACCAAAGAAATGTCCGCTGTAAATTCTGGCGATAAGTAGGATAATCTCGCCAGTTCATGAATAAGTGAAAAGCAAAAATAATCGGACTGAGCCAGTCTAGTAAGCCGCGAGCTACAGGGACTGGGGCATTAAAAATTAATCCTACGAGAAAACTATAGAATACGCCGATAAAAGCCAAAATAAATGGTAAACCTCCCTGACGAGAGGCTTGGGGAAAATGTCGTAAGAAAGTGGCAATTGTAACAAACACCACTAAATAGGGTGCTATCAAAATCTGGCGGGTGGGATCCCAGCCAACTCGATAGTCAATTAAGCGCGAAACCAAGGGGGTGAGAAACCACATCCACCAAGTAAAGCCAATGTAAAGAATCGGATGCCGCAAGTATAAAAATATAGCTACTACTAAAGCTGTCACTGGATAAATTAAGCGTAACATACTAGCAGCGCCAGCAAAGTAGCAAGTTATACTCAGCAATACAAAGCCCAAGATTACTATCCAACCTTGTAGCGATCGCTGTCGTGGTGAAAATGGGGTCTGTAAAAAGCTATTGAAAAGTAATGGTTGAGAAATCATACCAATTCGTCATTTGTCATTTGTCATTAGTTATTAGGACACGCTGTTATTTAACAGTTTTGGATTTTGCATTTTAAATTGTTGCCATGTTTGCCATCCTTGCCAGCGACCGCGCCAGGAGGCTAACCATTTGCGAGTTGCGAGTTGGCCTTGGCTAGGGAAAAATCTTAGCCATTGGACGAAGCCGAAACAATCTCTTGTACCGACTAAAATTGCCCACAGTAAGAAGATGATGCGACGTAGGGGTGATAGGTGTTCTAGTAAAACTAGGGTTTCGTTATGGACTAAGTTAATTTGCGCGATCGCATGAAAATTATTGCGTTGGTCTTCATCAAATCGCTGCGCTGGATAGTGGTCAACTGCAACTTGGGGGTCATAAATTATCTGCCAACCAGCACGTTTTAAGGCGAGAGTGAACGCCATTTCAAAGTGTACTTGTGCGCCTGTACCTAGCATCCGCTCGTCAAAACGTAACTTGGCGATCGCCTGGGTGCGAAAACTCATGTTCACACCTTTAAGAACATCAACGGGACGTGGTTTTCCAACTCCCAGGTGATGGTTGCCAATGATGCGGCCAAACCACTGTACTTGACCTACTACAGCGCGAGAGTCGTCTTCGAGTTTATTGCCGTGATGTATCCAATCACGCCCACCGACACCGCCAATTTTACTATCACCTAGAAACTGAAAGTTAATCTTCTCTAACCAATCAGGACGCGGTGCAGCATCATCATCAGTAATTGATACAACATCTCCCTCAACTGCTGCTAGTCCAGCATTGAGGGCGGCTACCACTCCTGGTAAATCGACTGTGACAATTTGCAATGGCAGATGATGTGCGGGGAATGCTGCGAGAAATTGCCAAGTTTGCGTATCTGTATCTCGGACAACCACAACAACTTGATCGACTGGTTTAGTTTGCGCTTGCAGTGCCGAAAGGCAACGAGACAGATCTAGAGGACGGCGATAAGTCGGGATGAGAACTGTGTTCTTCATGCTTTTGTAACTCCTCAAACAGATCCATATAGGTTTGGGCCATAGTTGACCAACTGTATTGTTCAGCGACGGCGCGGGCGGCTTGACCCATTTGTTGCATGAGAGTGCGATCGCCTACTAAAGACGACAAGGCAGTAGCTAAAGCATCAACATTGTCTGAATCTGGCAAAACAATCCCACATTCGGGTGTGACTAACTCTGCACCCCCGGTGGCTGTGGCAGTAACTACAGGCAATCCAGAGGCGAGGGCTTCTAACAATACCAAGGTGCAAGCTTCGTATCGAGAGGGAAAGACAAATAAATTTACTGCCCGCATGATTTCGGCAATATCACGGCGATAACCGAGAAAATGTACCCGTTCGCTGATTCCTAAATCAGCCGCTAACTGCGGGAAGGGACTACCATCGGTACTCCCAACCACTGCTAGATGTAAATCGGGAACTTTCACCAAGGCGTGTAAGACGCTATCTAAATTCTTCCGTGGTGTACGGATATCTCCGGCAAATAATCCTAAATTCACGTTCTCTGGTAAGTTTAATTTTTGCCGAGAGGCGACACCAGGGGTAAACTCTTGCAAATCTACACCATTGACAATTACCCGAATGCGATCGCGCGGTACACCAAGGTTAATTAATTCTTTGGCAACTTTCTCTGAGACGGCGACAACCACCTGAGCGCGTTGAAAAGCTTGTTTTTCCCAACGCGCATTTAAGGCGGTGTACAACCATTGATAAAAACCGTAAGCATCAGGGCGAATGCGGGAAATGTGTACAGGCGATCGCAACCAAGAACTATGCACAAAATGTACAGCATTGACATCTGCAGCAACTTTTGTAATTGCACCGTTGATTTTTAATAAATCAATTTGAGCGCGATTTTGTTGCAACCAAGCAGCACTTTTATAAGCAAATATAAAATTACGAATAAACTCACTCGGATAACCATTCACAGAAATCGGAACCCAGTTAACTTTACTGTTTTGCTCAATTTCTGGTGCGACTTCGCTGGCTAATAATGTTAATTGATGACCACGACTAATAGCTTCTTGAGCAACTTCATAGTTGACTCTTCCCTGACCATCACCTTTTTTGACTTTGTGGGTAACAATGCAAAGTTTCATTTATTTTGATACTCCCAGCAATTGATTAGCTAATGGTGGCGGAGTAAAACTGAGTGTCAGCGCTATTAAAGTTCTGAAATTCAATTTTTGTTTTCTGAGTGCTTGCCATAAATAAGGACGGGCTGCTGTTATTTGTTTATTCCGCAGTAAACCAATTCCTAAAGTTGTATGAGCTTCTAACCATTTGGCTTTAAAATACTCATGGAGTTCTTGCAGTCGGCTATCTTCCATGAAGATTTTGTAGCAAAATATTTCGCTTTGTGCTTTGCGAATTTTTGCTTGAGCATCTCTACTTCCACTGAGCATGGTATCAGTTTGTTCATGGGCGCGATAGTAAGTCAATCTCGTAGGTTCATAATAAGCACCATAACCAGAAATGCAGCAGAGATAGGTTAAATATAAATCCCACATACCGCCGACTTCTTGCGGAATGCTAATCCAATTAATTACACCATTGCGAATTAAACAAGATGCAGCAGTTGCAATACTTTTATCAACTAAACCGATTTTGGTAAAAGATTTATGAATACCAGGCGCTAAGATATTTCGCTTAAAACCTTGTGTATTTTCTTCAGTACCAAGCTCATTAATGTTGCCATCACCATCAATAATATATTGGTCAGAAAAAGCCAAAATTAAATTGGGATTGGCTTCTAAAGGTGGGACGAGTTTGGCTAAAAAATCCTCATTCCACATATCATCATCATGGAGGCTGGCAACATATTTGCCACGTGTCATTTTAAAGGCATGCATTTGATTAGACAACATTCCAATATTTTCTGGTTGTCGCCAAAATCGAATACGTGAATCTTGAAAATATTCGATAATTGGTTGGAGATTTTCGTCACTACAATTATCGGAAACAATAATTTCAATATTTTGATAAGTTTGGTTAATTGCGCTGGCGATCGCTTGCTTCAAATACTTTGGTCGATTATAAGTAGGAATAACCACACTAACCAGTGGTTCGATGAATTTATGATTGTTAATCATACGTTTTCCGCAATATTTTTGCTTTTTGGAAGAATGTTCCCAATCACATGAGGTATAACCTACCTAGTCTCTGACTTTAACAAAATGTACCTCAGCAGATTAGGAAACGCTAATAATTAACTATCCGGCTTTTCCCATTTCATTTTGCATTTGATAATATTTCCAGAACTTACCTTGTCTTTCTAACAAGTCTTTATAAGTTCCCTGTTCAACAATTCGTCCTTGTTCTAGCACTACAATTTTATCTGCTTTAGAAATTGTCGAAAGACGATGTGCAATCACAATCACTGTGCGATCAACAATAAATTTTTCTAACAATTCTTGGATTACCTGTTCTGTGATCGAATCTAAAGCACTTGTTGGTTCGTCTAAAATCAAAATTTCAGGATTACGTACCAATGCACGAGCGATCGCAATTCGTTGTTGTTGTCCACCAGATAGTTGAATTCCATCAGTACCCAAGATAGTATCAAAACCCTGTGGCAATTTTTCGATAAATTCTAGAGCATTAGCTAGGCGGGCTGCTTCTTTAATTTCTTGGTCAGTTGCTTCTAGCGTACCGTAAGCAATGTTATTCCGAATAGAAGTGTTGAAAATAAATGTTTTCTGGCTGACAATCGCCATTTTACGACGCAAGGAGTCAATTTCTAGCCTTCGTAAATCAACTCCATCTATCAGGATTCTTCCTTCTACAGGATCGTAAAACCTAGCAATTAAATCAGCAATTGTGCTTTTACCGCCACCAGATTCTCCAACTAAGGCTACCATCTTGCCTTTTTCTAAGGTAAAGGTAATATTATTGACGACTAACTTATTAGGTTCATAACCAAAATCTACAGAAACTATATCGATAGCTCGCTGCAATTCACGAAATTTAATATCACCATTATGGAAATAAATCTTATCATCCTTTTTTAAAAGCTGCTTGATATTCTCTACTGCGCCAGTTTGAGTACTAAGATAAGCAATAACTCCATTTAAATCTTGAGTCATCGGCACTAGACGAAACAGTACAAAAAAGAATGTTAATAAAGAAGCAATCTTCATTATGCCTGTTGACAATGCAACTATAATCATAGCGATGAGAATTATCGTAGATAGACTCTCAGCTAAAGGTTTAACTAATAGTGATAACTGATAAACTCTTTTCCAAGAATTGACTATATTTTTACTAGCTTTGTAATATCTCTGACGTTCAAACTCTTGCATAGAAAATGCATGAACTGTGCGGATACCTTCGATAAATTCTAGCGCTCTGGCAGTAAAATTATCGTTAGCTCTAGTAATTGCAAAACTACGTTCTCTAATGTGTTTGTTTAGTGTAGATAAGCCTACAGCCAAAAGACTAAACAGTAAAACAGAAATTAGTGAAAGCTGCCACGACAAGAAAAACAGTGAGACAGAATAAACTATGAGGGTTAAGCTTCTAGTTATTAAAAATGCTCCGCCCCCAAAAATTTGTCTAATTCTCTCCATTTCATTAGTCAGGCTATTAATCAGTTCGCCCGAACCTTTTTCATGAAAAAATCTTAGACTTTGAGCCTGTAATTGATCAAAAATTCTTTGACGAAGATTATCTATTAAATGGATTTCACTAAACTGGATACAAATCTGTCCCAGATAGTTAAATGATGCACGAATACAGGTGATGAGTACAATTAAAGTAGATACGCGATATAATCGTTCAATAGCTGAAGCATTAATTCCTAAAATAGCAATATCAAACCATTCTATGCCTGTTTTGACAGGTTCAGCATTTGGATTGGTTAAACTTTGTAAAAAAACTAATAAAAAGCCTAAACCAAAACCTTCAAAAGTTGCCGAACACAACGATAAAACTACAGCTGAAATTGCTATTGGATAAAAATGTTTAAATTCTTGTAATATCAAATAGTTATTTTGCCAAAAACTTGAATTTTTTAATAATTTAAAAATTGTCGGATGGATTTTCAAATACATAATTGATTTAGCAATATTGTTGACAACTAGTAACGACAAATTCTCTCGAACAAACTCAAATTGCAGCGCGACGAATAAAGCGACCAATAGCAGCACTACAACGCAGTTCAAATTGCTGCCATAAGAATTTTGCAGTTGAATACATTTGAATTGGGGTTTGAGTGTGTCGCCAATACAATCTATCAGTCATAGTTGGAGAACTACCTTCTAGCGCACTCATAATTAGTTGCTTTCGCCAAGGTTTAATATTTGGTACAATTGCGTGAGACATAATTGTACCGCCTGGAATAAAATCCATCCCGTCAGGGCCGACTGTACTTAAGGGATGAGTTGTCAGCATCAGTGTCAAGTTGAGGTAAGTTTGATCGCCATAAAGATATGGGTATTCGTGAAAAGCGTTATCGGAATATAAATCTTGTAAATTTGAGTGTCCTGTCATCTCACCTAATTCTTCAAGTTTCTGCCAAATTTGAATGATGGACTTACAGCTTTTATGGACACCAATGAAGCCACTATTGTAGTGATAATCTAACTGTCTTTGGCAAAGAAAACCATGACTTTGAGCAAATTCTAACCATGCTAATCGTCTGGGATGATTGGCAGGTACAAGATACCATGAGTCACCACAAAGAGCGATTCCACGACTGACCCACTTTTCATAGAAATCCCATTTACATTTATTGACAATATCAGGATCAAAATAAAATAAAGCTTCAACGTCTGGGCAATATTTTTCCCATAATTGGAGCATAAAATCAGGTTTATAAAAGCCAAAATGCTTTGGAGTAGCTAACTGTACAAATCGAATTGCACAGCCTTCAGCTACGTAAAATTCTTGATAACCATCTCCTTGTTTGAAAGATGTAACCCAAGGTGGTATATTGCCACGATACCCTGCCCAAATTATGCCTCGAAAGCCGTGGTGATATAAGGAATTGACTAAAGCTCCTACACCATAGTGGTAATCTTTTTCAAATACTGTACAAATTGCTGTATGCATGATTTTACTTTTTAGCTAGGGATGAGATTTATAGTTTTAAACACCAAAGTTTTAGGCTTTGGTGTTAGTCGTTTATCGGATGAGATAAACATCCTCAAGCAATCAAACAGATATGATTTTCTTACAATCTGGCTGGTTTAAACTCAGCTTCTATCTGCCATGAATTTATATTTTCTGGTATTGCATTCAATTGCTGTCGTTGACTTTCAAAACTAAGGCGCACTGCGTCTGAGAGAGTAGGAAAATTACGACTTATTAAAGTCATTTCTCCTTGCAAGACGTTGAACAATTGTGGCAAATTTTCCAGGCTATATTTACGCATCCACTTTTCTAGTGATGTGGTGTTGAAGTTGTCTGTGTTATCTCCTGGTGTTTTTTTATTTGCTGGAGTTGTCCGAAACTTGATCAACCGAAATAGTTTACCGCGTTCTCCAATATGCCACTCACGAGTAAACAGTGACCCTGGTGAGTAAATCTGCATTAAGAAAATAAGTACCAGCATAACTGGACTTGCTAATAGCAGCATTACTAAAGCCGCAATCCAATCAATGAGTCGTAGTAACCATCCCCAAGGTTGGCTATTTTGTTTAAACAGCAAATTTTCCGAACATCCGTAAAGAAACATAGGTTTATGAGCTTGTTCGCAAGCATCAGCCCAAAACTTTACCCAAGTTTCACCAATTTTAGGGTCTACACTTACCAAATTCACTGGTGAATGTTTTAAGCAATTTACTAATAATTGCTGGTTTTCTAAAGCTGGTAAATATGGCTGTTTCAGTTTACCGGGAGATTTTACTAACAACTGACCCCGCCGCCATTGTAGTGTGCAGTATGAGGCGCGTAGAAGCTCTGCTTCTTGTTGCCAATCGCTTTGATTTTGCGAAGTTACACTATAAGAAGTCTGTAGAGTACGAACTAATGAGCTAGTCATGTGTCTTTGGATTAGTACGATAGTAAGTTGCTGATCTCGAAGGCGATTCATGCCAAAGACTTTGATCTGAATCTTGTATAGCAGGAGGCAGAAGGCATACTTCGACTGCGCTCAGTGACCAGGCTGACTTTTCACGTCATGTGGAAAAGCCGACGAAAAACCTAACCCCCTAGCCCCCTTCCCGACGCGGGAAGGGGGAAGATTCAAAGTCTCTCTCCTACAAGGAGAGAGATTTAGAGAGAGGTTTTCCAGATCCCGTGAAAAGTCAGAGTGACCAGGCAGGAGCAGGAAGAAAATTATTATTCCTAGCATTCATGTTTTCAAAATCTCCTAACCTATCTGAATACATCTGTATTGCTGTATTGCTCTAAAAATTAGTAGATGACTGAGTTAAAAAATATGTTTGTTTAACTTGCTTTAGAAAGCAAGTATTTATCTTGCAGAATTTTGCTGCTGTAAAGATGTAGAAACTACAAAGATAATAACTAGGTAGATAGCAATCAATAATTGGGGGAAATTCTTGCAGGTAAACTCGCTGTTTTCTGAGTTGAAGAGATATTGGGTAGATGTAGAGGCAGATCATCCGCTTACTCTTTTACCTCATACTTGATAACTTTGTTGAATTTTGTCTACCTAGATTATTGAGTCATTCAATCGAAGAAAACTAGTCCACTGTTGTCTTTTAGCTGCTTGGAAGGGGCTTTGATCTCTAGGATATAAGACTCTGTAGAAATGACTATATGCTGAATTCGATTCTTTATTTAGTCTTTAAATTAGTCAGACTTTATCATCATAATTATAAAGTTGATATAAATATACTTAAATTTTACCTATTAAAAGTGATTTAATTTTGACGCTAAAAATGTTTAATAAAGACATTTAAAATCAAAAAAACTTTGAGCAGAAATATTCAAAAAAATATGTGCGATCGCATCCGCCAAAAGAGCGATCGCACATATCTAGAATGTAACTTTTCTACTATTTTTCTACCGCTTGTTTCAAAGCCAGACGATATTCCTTGGGATACTGTACAAAACCACTGTCAGAGCTAGAAACGCCATTAGCGACAACCCCAATTAAATTTAACTTACTCAACATACCTGTAGCTTGAGCAAGTTGGTTGCGAGTCACAATACCCATACTGGCTACCAACACCACACTCCGGCAAGATGATGCTGTTAACATAGCATCTACCAATCCTAGCACTGGGGGAGCGTCTATCAGTACCAAATCATAGTTATCTTCAAAGGTTCTCATCAGTTGCATCATCCGTGGAGAACTTAACAGATGAGCAGGATCGGTAGGTTTAGGCCCAGCCGTCAAAATATCAATGTAGGCTGAACCTAAAGATTGAATCCCAATCTGATTGGGTAAAGTAACTTCGCTACTTAGTAAAGTTGATAGTCCTTGTTCATTAGGCAGATTTAGCTGTTCGTGCAAACTAGGATCGCGTAAGTTAGCATCAATCAGTAGTACTCGTTTGTGTAACCGAGCCGCACTCATTGCCAAACCTAAAGCCATACCTGATTTAGCTTCATCAGGTAAAGCCGAAGTAATCATCAAAGACTTCAAACTAGATACGGTATTGAGAAGTTCAATATTTTTGTAAATTAAATCCAACGATTCCCAGCGTGGTGGCGACTGTAACACCTGAATTGTCCAAGGAGCAGGTGTTTCAGGCTTACCAAAAGGCAACTTGATAATTGAATCTCTGGCTCTAGCAGGTGGTAGTTTGGGCGTTGTTCCTAACAAAGGTAGAGCTACTTGCTTCTCTAACTCAGCGGTTGTATGTACAGCATCATCGGATGCTTCTCGTAAGAAAGCAGCAATACCTCCCAACATTAACCCAACAACGGCTCCTAACAAGAGATTTTGCTGAAGATTCGGGCCTAACTGTATCCCTTCGTGAGGTTCTTCCACAACTTCCCAATTAAATCCACCTTTAGCTAGTTCTTGACGTAATTGTTGTTCTGCTCTTAACAGCTGTTCTAATCTTTCCCGACTAAATTCTAGCTGTGGTTGGATGCGATTGTAATAAGCTAACAAAGGTGGGAAGCGTTTAATTTCAAAACGTAGTTGGGTTTCTTTTTGTGCCAAAGTTTGATCGCGAGCGCTTAGTGCAACTATGGTTGTTTGAGTTTCTACTAGTTCACTTGCAAGAGTTAAATCAATTTGGCCAAACTGTCCTTGTTGTAAAAGCGCATCTCTAGAACCAACTACCCCAGACGACTTTGTGCCTAAAGTCCTGCCTACTTCTTGTTCTAATAATGCTTTTTGACTACTAAGTTGTTCTTGCAATTTTTGGACATTGGGAGTTTCGTCTGTGAAGCGCAAGCGTTCTTGAGCCAGTGCTAGTTCTGTTTTTTGGATTTCGTTGAGTAAGCCTTGGTAGCGAGTAGACTGACTCAAACGCGAAGCAACTAACGCATTTTGAGGAGAACGGTTAAGTTGTTCTTCTAAAGATTTTTGCCGTGCTACTGCCTCTTGATATTGAGCGCGAGTTGTGCGTCGTTCTTGTTGAACAAGATTCAAAGCGTCTTCCAGCGCTTTAGCTTGAGCCACCGGATCGATTAAATTTTGGTTGCGGCGAAATCTTTGCAAGTTTGACTCAGCTGCATTCACCTCTTCACTAGCTTTGCTTAACTGTTCGCGGATGATTTGCAGACCTTTTTGCAGACGGGCATCTTGTTGTTGTTTGTTGTATTCTACATAAACTTCCCGAATAGCCGTCAGAACTTTTTGTGTCTTGTTTGGGTCTCTATCGGTGTAGTCTACTTGGAAAATTTTTGTGGCGACATTATCTTCTTTGCTTCTTAATTGGTTTAATGCCAAAGCACCTTTAATATCACCTACACCGATATCTGGATATTCTCCACGAAGTTTATCAACTGCTTTTTGAATTAACCCCGAACTCTGCATGAGATTTAGCTGGGTGGCTGTGTCTATTTCAACATTTGGTTCAGTGAACTGATTTTCTACTCCACCTGTTTCTTTTTTACCTTGATAGTTAGGTTCTACTAACAGTTGCATAGTGCTTTTGTAAGTAGGTTTTGTCTTAGCAGTCATAATTGCTGCCATAGCAATTGAAGTCACAAATACAGCAACAAACCAAGGAAACCTACGAATAAAAACTGCTAATAGTTGTCCATAACCCTGTTCTGTGTCAGTAATTGTATTTACACTGGGATTAAGACTAGTCTGAACCACTTTTATTATCCTTGTCTGCGAGACGCTACACGAACAACTAACAAGCCAGATGAATAATTAGAATAGAATTCAGTATCAATTCTGTGCGAAGCTGTGGATGAATAAACAGGTTTAAAACCTCCTTTAAATTGAAAATTTGTAGGTTTTGAATTAGCGGCGGGTGTGAATCCTCCGCTAATTTGCTTCTAGATTCTGAATTCTGACTTCTGAATTCTTCTTTATACAAGTTTGATCAATAAGTTGCTCAACCTTCCTGAAAAATACTGGTTCTGAAAAATTGTTCACTGCATGATTACGAATATTTTCATAATTCCAAGTGATGCGTCCGGACTCTAATAATGCAGCTTGTAAAGAGTCTGGTGTTTGCCTGCTAAAAAATACTCCAGTTGTGCCGTGGATTTGGGTATCTAACACGCCACCAGCACCATAGGCAATCACTGGTGTACCACTGGCATTGGCTTCTACAGGAACTAACCCATAGTCTTCTAAGGCTGCAACTATCACAGATTTAGCTTTAGAAAATAAATCTTTACGTTGGCGATCGCTGACGTGTCCTAAAAATTCGATATTATTTAATGCCTTGGCTTTTAGACGTGCTTGTTCCGGGCCATCACCTGAGATTAATAACCGCCACCCCAACCAATTAAAAGCTTCGACGATTATATCTAGCCGCTTGTAACTGATCATCCGTGCAGATGCTAAATAATAATCTTCTTTGGTATCTGAATAAACAAAGTTACTGGTATCAATTGGATAGTTAACTACAATTGCTGGTTTGCCATAAATCTGTTGAATTCTTTTAGCTACAACGCTGGAATTAGCAATATAAAGGTCAGGTTCCTGAGCATATTTTAGGTCTACCTTCCGCATTAATTGGAAAATTTGTTCAATTAATGGTGCAAAATATCTATAATCTCCATACTCTCGCAAATATGTTTCTGTATCCCACAAGAAACGGGTGACATTATGACAAAAACAAACATGGTGAGCATCAGGACGTTTGCGTACAGCTTTGGCAAAGCTAGTGCTACTGCTAATAATTAAATCGTAATCTTGTAAATCCAAAGCCCGAAAGGCAGGGAAGTAAAAGGGTGCCATCATTCTAAAATATTTGGCTGCACCCGGAATTTTTTGTAAAAAAGTTGTATTGACTATCCGCTCACTCAGATCAATAGTTTTTTGTGGGTCATATAAAGAAGTAAAAACATCTGCTTTAGGGTAGCGCTTACATAGTAATTCAAATACGCGCTCTGCCCCTCCACGCTGAGTTAAATAATCATGGACTAAAGCAATTTTCATAAAATTTATCCAAACTGCCGCTGAATTTTGTCAGAAAAGTATTTTAGTCAAATACTGCTAAAACTTTAGTGTTTAGTACTATAAAATTTCAAGATTAAGTTATTAGTTCAATAGAATACTTTTTTTCAAAATTCATCCAGCTTTTAAGTTGATTAAATTATTTATAATAGTTATTGCTTTCCAGAAATCATTATTCAGTAAAAATATTACTTTTGATATAGAATAAGAGCCTTACTAGTATTGACAAGATACAGCAAGCCTAGTTGAATTGTAAAATTTGAGAGCCTTAGATCCCCAACTGATCAAAGTTTGATTCTTCGTTACTTACAAATTAGCTTGTAGAGACGCGAAATTTCGCGTCTCTACAACTGCCGCAATGCTACCTCTCTAGATTTTGTGAAATTCAAGAATGATTTATTGAAAGGCTCAGATACCCGATTTTTTGCATAAATCGGGTATCTGTTTGTCTAAAAATGATTGAGTATGGCTATATTAAGCCCAAATATTATCCAACTGCCGCGAGAACTTTTTCAAAAGTAAAATAAGCATTTTGTTCAGCGCGTAGTTGGTCACAAAGTCTGTTTTCAGGTAATTCTACATCGTCATAAGTCAAGACTTGATCACGAGGAATATCTCGTTTTAAACGACATCCTTCAGCTAAACCCATTGGTAAAAGTTTTTGTGCTTGAACGATGGGAGAATTTTCACATTGGCCGTAGGTCATATAGTAGCCAATGCCATCAAGAGTTTCTCCGGCTTTCAAATCGATTTTGGCAGTTGCCACTACATCTACCAATGGTTTACCAATAGGAGCCATGACAGCGTCTCGGAAAAGGACAGCACGAGCTACAGATAAGGGAACTTCAAAATGGCAGAGATGATAAGGAGTATAAAAACTATAGAGAGGCCCTTCACCTAACTTGTAGAGGTTGAGGTAGTGTCGTTGTTTGGGGTCATCATGGGTGGCGAAGACAAATACACCGGGGCCGGGTTTGGCTCCAACTACATAATCAACAATCCCGCCTAATTCTTTGAGTTGGTCGATATCATACATGTTGGTCATTTCATCAACATGACCAGTGAAGTGATAGCCTAGCATTCCGCGCTGGGCGACTTGCATACCTGTAACATTAGCAACGATCGCCTGCTCAAATGATATCTTTGTCCCATCAGCAAAGCTGGTCACCATGTGGGCTTTTTGTCCCCAACGCTTGGCAAAGCCTTCTTGGGTTGTCGGATTGCGATAGGGGTCTTGCAGTCCTTTGATGTTACCGCACAATAATGGTGTCAAACCGATGCTCTTGACAAATCGGTAAAGATTCATTTCTACGCCTGGTTGGTCGCCATCGCAAGCGCTGAGGATGACTCCGGCTTTGTCAGCATAAACTTTGAGGATGGAACCAACTGTACCATCGAGTTCGGCATTCATCATAATGATATGCTTGCGATGAGCGATCGCTTGCATCACAATATGAGCGCCAAATTCGACTGCACCAGTGACTTCAATAATCGCCTCGATGCTTTGCGCTTGACAGATTAACTTGGCATCTTCAGTGATAGCATATCTGTTACAGGCGATCGCATCTTCTAAATCGCTGACATTACTAACAACTTGAATATCTTCAATACCCGCTTCTGTATAAGCTCGTTTAGCTCCATCAATACTCCGGTTGAAGATAGCAACTAACTCCATTCCCGGAACTGAATTAATAATTTGGTTAGCAATACCTCGCCCCATAAAGCCAGCACCAATCATTCCTACTTTGATAGGATTACCAGCAGCAGCACGAGCTTTTAAAGCATTATCAATAATAATCATGAAATTCCTCTGATTGCTATTTGTTATATGTTCACAATTACTGTTAATCAATTAAGAAGTTAAAACTCGACAGAAGTAGAGAATGAGTATTAGTGCGACAAAATCCCTTCTGCCTCCTGGTTACTGAGCGACTTGTCCTGAGCGTAGTCGAAGGAAGTTGAAGTATGCCTCTTGCCTTTATACAGTAATTGATACTGTGTCGGTATCTCCAATAGGTATCATGCTCAACAATGGCCAATTCAAATCTTTTTCAGAAATCTCTGTTACTTCTAAAGGCCATTCAATATTAAAAAATGGGTCATTAAAGCGTAGACCACGTTCGTATCCTGGTGTATAAAACTCACTAACTTGATAAACTACTTCAGCATCATCGGTGAGGGCTTGATAGCCGTGGGCAAACATTTCTGGCACATACAAAGCCCGATGATTATCTGCGGTTAATTCCACACCAATCTGCTGTAAAAAGGTAGGTGAATCAGGACGCATATCAATAATTACGTCATAAATAGCACCTTTAGTACAGCGCACTAACTTTGTTTCGGCTGCGGGTTGGAGTTGATAGTGCATTCCTCGGAGAGTGCCTTTTTTGTAGTTATAGGACAAGTTACATTGAGCTACTAGTGGCTTCAAACCGTGGGCAGCAAATTCTTGAGCGCAGAAAGTTCTAGCAAAAAAACCCCGGCGATCGCTTCTTTCTTCTAAGTCAATAATGTAAGCATCTTGGAGATTTGTAGCGGTGAAAATCATGAATTACCTCGATATATGATTGTGGACAATATTAGCTAATTCTTTAAACAAGAACTTTTTCTACCTCAGATGAAGTAAGCTCGGCTCTGGGATAAGTATCATCCCAGAATTGTGTACAAAGGTCTGGTCTTTCGGGAGGGTTAGCTGTGTAACAAAAGAATAGTGTTGACCGTGTTTCTGTCCGTACTGTGCCATGATGTAAAGTATTTTTGGTATCTGCAAAAATGACTGTACCTGCTGGCCCTGGGCAAGATTTCCAGGCTGATTTAGGAATGACTTTTTTCACATCTTTATCATCAATACCCATATAGCTTGACTTTAAAAGTTTGTAGTAAAGCCAATAATACTGCCAACTAAATAATGAAGTTAGAGAACGAGGAATGTATTCAAATGGCCCAGTTTTTGCTTCTACATCATTCAAGCAAATAAAGATTTTGACAATGCGGCGGTCTTCTGCATCACTATGCCATAACAGTGTGCCGAACTGATTATCGCTAGGAAAATCTTTGCGTAAATGTACACCGTGAAAAGTAATAGGAACACCAATATAATTTTCAATAATATTTAGTAGTCTTTTCTGGGTTGCCCATTTATAAAATTCTGGTAAACCTGTAACTGTGGTAATTTGCGGCCACTTTTCTGCTAGATATTCGTTGTTAGGATTTTGCATCCGAGACAATTGCGCGTAAGCAGCTTTGAGTAGTTCTGAGTTGGAATGTAAGCCTAAATCTGCCAATGTTGTCACACAAACGCCATCTCGTTTGAGAGTCTCAAGAATGATGCGATCGCGTTTTTCTAACGCAGGTAAATTTTTTGCATGCTGCCAACGTTTTAGGTGAAAAACCAAGTCTGAATATACAGCAGATATTTTGTATTTGATTATGTTTAACATTAGTCGGTGGATTCTGATAATGGTAAGCCAAAAGTTGGGGATTTTTTTCCTCAAGTACTTGAGTGAGCCTATGTGCTACTAACCAATTTCTTGAAGTATTTCTGGTTTAGTAAAAGTATCATCCCAGTATTGAGTACACAGTTCTGGTCGCTTAGGTGGGTTAGCAGTATAGACAAAAAATAGTGCTGACCGTGTTTCTGTGCGGAGAGTACCGTGATGTAAAGCAGTTCTTGAATCTGCAATCACAACTGTACCTGCTCGCCCTGTGCATGATTTCCAAGCTGATTTGGGAATAATTTTCTGCAGTTGTTCATTGTTAATTCCTAAGTAACCAGACTGCCAAAGCTTGTAGTTAACTCGATAGGAATTTAAGTTAGGAAAAGATGTTAAAGATACAGGAATGTACTCAAACGGCCCGTGCTTTTCTTCGACATCATGGAGATAAACAATTACCTTGACCAGTTTGCGGTCTTCAGAATCTTTATGCCACAATAATGTGCCAAATTGGTGTTCATTAGGAAAGTCTTTGCGTAAATGTACACCGTGAAAAGCAACAGGTAAACCTAGGTAATTTTCAATGATTTTTAATAGTCGGTTTTCCTGTCCCCAATTAAAAAATTCTGGTACATCTGTGACTGTATAAATTTGTGGTAATCTTTTGGCAAGATGAGAGTTATTTGTAGCTGCCATTCTATCTAGTTGATGATCAGTAGCTTGCAGCATCTCTGAAGTAGATTTTAAGCCTAAATCAGTGAGTGAGGTTACATAAGCACCTTCCCGTTTGAGAGTTTCAACAATTGTGCGATCGCTTGCTTGTAATGCTGGTAGTTTGGGTGCATACTGCCAGAGTTTTATTCTATAAGCTAACTCTGAGTTTAGTGTTGCCATTTTGCCTTTAAGTATATTTAGCATGGCAGGAATACCTTATTAAGAGGCTGTGATTATCTAAATAGAATTCAGGAGTTAGAATTCTACTAAATTCTGTATTCTGACTTCTGAATTCTTATTCAAGAGCAAAAAATTATGAGTTAGTTGAGTAAATTCTTACCTAATTTCTTGAAGTACTTCTGGTTTGGGATAAGTATCATCCCAATATTGAGTACAAAGTCCTGGTCGTTTAGGAGGATTAGCAGTGTAGACAAAAAATAATGTAGAACGCTCTTGTGTGCGTACTGTTCCGTGATGTAAAAGCCTTTGCGTATCAGCAATAATCACAGTACCGGCTGGCCCTTGACATGATTTCCAAGCTGATTTCGGCACAATTTTATTTAAGGTTTCATCGTTAATGCCTGAGTTATATATTTTGTAATACAGGCGATAAAAATTAGGGTTATATATGGAAGTAAAAGATGCTGGTACATATTCAAAAGGCCCGTGTTTTTCTTCCACATCATTTAAGTAAATAATGATTTTAATAATGCGGCGATCTTCTGAATCTCTGTGCCATAGCATTGTACTGAACTGACTTGTATTTAAAAAGTCTTTGCGTATTTGTACACCATGATAGGCAACAGGAAGTCCAATATAATGTTCCAGAATATTCAACAGTCTTTGTTCACTTCCCCAGGTATAAAAATTAGGTAGATGAGTAACAGTATAAATTTCTGGTGGATTTTGAGATGAATTTGTATAGATATCCTTTCCTATGTTTGGTAACAAAGTATGAGCAGCATCCAGCAGTTTTGGAGTAGAATCAAATCCTAAATTAGCGAGTGTTGTAATGCAAATACCTTCACGTTTGAGAGTATCAACAATTATGCGATCGCCTGGTTCTAGTGCAGGTAATTTTGGCGCATATTGCCAGAGTTTTCTTCTATAATCTAACTCTGAGTTTAGTGCTGCCATTTTGGCGGAAATTTTGTTTAACATGGCATGATTACTTTATTTTGATCATTGATTTAAGCTGCGATCGCTTGTTATTTGCGGTTCGCACTTCTTGAGGTGTTGGTTCATTAGCTTCGGCGAGTTTAAGGTCTTTTATAGCCATCACATCAAAAGCCGAAAGACTCACTAATGCCACAAAAGGAATCGCTACCTTAATGGCAGATACAGGCCATCTTCTTAAAGCACCAAAGAAAACTTTTAAATTCACTTCTTTGCTATTTTGTAACAGCAATCGTCGGCAAAATTGCTTAGAAAATCCACATTCTCCAAGTTTCAAAATTACTTCTGGAATGTGTTTATATTGCATTAACAATGCAGATTTTGGCTCTTTCTGCCAATAACTCACACCGACAATACATTCTAAATAAGTCTCTTTGGTGACAATTATTTTGCCATTTGCGGCACAATAACCAGCTAAGTATGCTAAAGATATCCAGTTGCTTGCAGCATCTGACCAAATTTGCAAGGCGCGTTTTACTAAGTCAGTGCGATAAATACTAGCTGTGAGAAAAATCACTGCACCAACACTTTTAGCAAAGCAGTGTTCAAAGATAGCTTTACTATCTCCACAGCCATCTTCTGCATCTGCATCAAACCAGCGATTACCAACTATCGTTGGGGGATGGACTGGTTCACCAGTAATTTTATTACGTCCAGAAAAGTTGAGAAATAATAACCCTAAATCTTCAATTTGTTTGAGCTTATTAATAACGTAAGGAATAGCTCTATCTTGAATTGGATCATCATCACCAATTGTCCAAACATATTTTGTTGTGGCTGAACTTAGGCAATACATAATATTTCTCATTACACCTAAGTTTTCAAAATTTCTATGAGATTTAAATGTGATATTACTCAGTTTTGCTTGCCATTTATGAATAACAGCTTGAGTATTATCTGTAGAACAGTTATCTGATACTAAAATTTCACAATCAGATTCAAAGCCTTGGATGGCTGTTGCTAACCAGGACAACTGTTTATCAAGTAGTTCCGCCCGATTATAAGTAGGAATGGCAATTGTCAGTAGTTTATTCATAAGTTGAGGAATAATTTTTTGCTTTATTAGCTTGTTTTTAATGCTTTTCTTGAAAAAAGAGATTTACGTGCAGATGCCAATACTAAACCTAAATATAAAATAATAATATTTGTCGCTAAAATTGGCCACCTTTTTAAAGCACCTAAAAAAATTATCCAGTCACTTTTGGTGATGATATTCTGCAAAATCATTTGCCAACAGAAGGTTTGAGAATATCCAATTTCTAAAAGTCTGGTATAAACTTCTGGGATATAAATATATCTCATCATGATTGACCATTTTGGATCTTGTTCTAAATAACTAGCGTGCATTGTACATTCCAAATAATTATCTTTAGTTACAATTACGCTGCCATGAATAGCACAAAAGCTCGTCCAATATGCTTGAGATGCTAAGTTTTTACAAGAAGATAGCCACTGTTGCAGAGCGCGTTGTACTAATGCTGTTTGATAAACTGTTGCTGTCATAAAAATTACGCCACCGAAACTTTCTTTTAGGTAACGTTGTAATGCAGCTTTGCCATTAGTATATGGCGCATCACTATCACTATTAAACCAACGTTCTACAGTGATTTTATTGGTTAGTTTATCGCGTCCATAACAGTTAAGAAAGATTAATGCTGTATCAGGATTCTGCTGAATTGTTTTTAACAAAAAAGCTAGAGCATTATCCTGTATAGGATCATCGTCACCAACTGTCCAAACATATTTACCAGTAGCAGCTTGAATACAAGCGGCAATATTAGGCATTAAACCTATATTCTCTTGATTTCTCTGAGATTTAAATGTAGTTTTACTAAAGATAGGCTGCCATTTTTTAATGATTTCTTGAGTGTTATCTGTCGAACAATTATCAGAAATGATAATTTCACACTCAGATTCAAATCCTTTAATAGCTTTTTCTAACCAGGAGAATTGTTGTTCTAAAAGTGCAGCACGATTAAAAGTAGGGATGGCAATGGTAAGTAATTTATTCATTTTTTGTAAAAAAGATGATGTTTACTGATGTTGTTCAGATACCCAACTTCTTTAAGAAGTCGGGTATCTATAGCGTTTCCAACTCCAGTGAGGTACAAGATAACCCCTCTCCAACCCTCCCCTTGGTAAGGGGAGGGTGCCGTTAGGCGGGTGGGGTGTATTTCATAAGCTTGAGAATTGCTCTAATTTTTCTAATATTTGACTTACTTTCTCTTCCAGAAGAAATCTTTGTCTATTTGTTCTGTACGAATTAGATACTCTAGCTGCTTTAAGCGGGTAAAGCCTCTAAATAAAAAGGTGTCTTCAGTCATATCAATTTGACTGAATAAGTTAAACAGTTGTTGTGCGCCTAGTTGAGCATTCCAATCACATTTGAAGCCAGGTAAAATGCTATTAATTTTCTCGAAGGATACACGATAGCTGCGGTTATCTGCGCCATTCTGCCCAAAGCTTAATTTACAACCTGGGAAAGTATCGGCAATAATTTCGGCAATTTCTTTGACTCGATAATTGTTAGCAGTATCGCCAACATTAAAGATTTGATTATGTACGATGTCACGTGGTGCTTCTAAGGCGCAGATAATGGCTTTACAAATATCTAGTGCGTGGACTAATGGCCGCCAAGGTGTACCATCGCTGGTCATTTTAATTTGTTTACTCGTCCAAGCTAAACCGGCGAGGTTGTTCAACACGATATCAAACCGCATTCTAGGGGAAGCACCAAAAGCTGTAGCGTTACGCATGAAAGTGGGCGAAAAATCATCATCTGCAAGTGGGGTGACATCTCGTTCTACGAGGGTTTTACATTCTGCGTAGGCGGTTTGCGGATTTATAGGAGATTCTTCTGTGACATCGCCTTCGGTAGCAACACCATAAACGCTACACGAAGACATATAGACGAAGCGGCGCACACCCATTGTTTTCGCTAAGTTAGCGAGGCGGACAGAACCTAAATGATTGATTTCGTAGGTGATATTAGGTGCTAGTTGTCCGGTGGGGTCGTTGGAGAGTTCCGCCATATGAACTACTGCTTCCACGCCTTCTAAATCTTCTGGGGTGATGTGGCGGATATCTTTGTTGAGGGTTTTGGCTGTAATTTCGGTACCGTTGTACAGCCAACCAACTTTATAAAAGCCTGTATCAACGCCAATAACTTCATGTCCACGTTCAATTAATAAAGGGGGTAATAAAGAACCTAAATAGCCTTCTGTTCCAGTTACTAATATTTTCATTTGTGTCAAATTCTCTGTGTTAATTAACTACTTTGGTAGATGCAACCACTTCAACTAACTCAAGAGAATAATTACAACATTAGTTTTATAGTTTTGAGTTATTTACTAATGCTAATTTGAGGAATTTTCGACTTAAGCGCCGCCAAATTGTATCTCGCCATCCTGACCAAGCTGTCATGTCAAGATATTTAAAGAATAAATCTTTTTTAGGATGTTGACATTCGGATCTCAGTCCGGCGTACCAAGGTTTGGGTGTATTCGTAAAGTGAATAATGCAAGGATGATTCAAAAGTTCCTGATAAACATTTTCAGAAAAAGGGCTATCTTTCCGAAAAGATTCATCATAAACTCTTGGCATTTGATTCCATTTTGGATGCAGTTCTCCCCATTTATCGGCCAAAATAGCATTTAGTCCATCTTGGTCGTTAGGTCGATATTTTTGATTATTCTTGATAAACTCAAGAGTCTTATTGCCTATGTTTTCAGTCCGCCACTTGGCAATATTGATGACTAGCAAGCCTGAATTAAAGTATTTAGAATCTGGAGAAATACCCAATTCTCGATAGTTTTGCAAAGATTGACACATCGATATGTTCAATAAGACATCATCTCGGACTGCTAAGACATAGTAATCTCCTATATCGATATTCCATAACTCGTTTAAATTATCTGTTACTACCATGTCACTATCAAGATAAATAGCTTTAGTGAACTCTGGTGGTAAAATTTCAGGTAGGAGCAACCGATAATAGGAACTGATAGTCAAATGCCTGTTCAATGTAAGATTGGCAAACAAGGCATCATCTAGCCTAATCCAAGAAATATCAACCTGTTTTGAGTCAAGTGATTGAGCAATTTTACGTTTGTTAGTTTTGCTAATGCCACCATCTAGGATAAACACAGCTAACTGGCGATCGCTTTTAAAATTGGCTAATGCTGAACGAACTGTGACAGCAAGGGGCATGGCATAGTTGTTATCAGCAGCACACACAAGAACAACGGGCTGCTGATTGGATGCAACTGACATAGATTTGAGGATAATTACTGCTAGGTTAATTTCCAACAATTGACAGATATGCCATCAGCTATCCCAGAGTGCTAGTGCTGTTTATAGCCTTCGCAACTCTGGAGTCATGTCAAATTCAGTCATCTAACATGCAGTGACGACGGCTGACATATCTGAGTGTTGGGCAATTTGTGCAACGATCGCTTTACCAATTTCTAAAGAAGATGTAGCAGCCGGCGAAGGGGCATTGCAGACATGGATGGAATTTTGACCGGAAATGATCAAAAAGTCATCTACTAGTTTGCCGTCATCCATTAAAGCTTGGGCGCGAACTCCCGCATGGGTGGGAACTAAATCTTCGGCTTGAACTTCGGGAATCAGTTTTTGCAGACTTCTCACAAACGCCGCTTTGCTAAAGGAACGAATGATTTCTTGAATACCTTCAGGGGCATGTTTGGCGGCGAGTTTCCAGAAACCGGGATAAGTCATAACTTCCGCAAAATCTCTCAAGTCGAAGTCGGTTTTTTTGTAACCTTCGCGCTTGAGGCTGAGAACGGCGTTAGGCCCGGCGTGGACTGTTCCATCAATCATTTTGGTAAAGTGAACGCCCAGGAAAGGAAAATCGGGATTAGGCACTGGATAAATCAGGGTTTTGACCAGATAGCGTTTTTCTGGGGTGAGTTCGTAATATTCGCCCCGGAAAGGTACGATTTTGGCTTTGGGTTGGACTCCACCTAATTTAGCAATGCGATCGCTATGCAATCCGGCACAATTGATTACAAATTTAGTTTCAAAGTTGCCGTTATTAGTTTCCAGTACCTGATTTTTACCACTGGCAGAGATTTTCAATACTTTGGTATTGAGATGTAAATCTCCACCTTGCTTTTCAATTAATTGGGCGTATTTTAAACAAACTTGTTTGTAATTAACAATACCAGTTGAAAATACCCGAATGCCAGCTACACAACTAACATGAGGTTCAATTTCTTTTACTTCTTCTGGGCTGATTTTCTGGACTTTTAGACCATTTTCTAAGCCGCGTTTGTAAAGATTTTCTAAGCGCGGTAATTCTTGTTCATCGGTAGCAACAATAACTTTACCGCAGACTTCGTGGTTAATTTCATGCTCTTGGCAGAATTCTACCATTGAGCGACTGCCATCACGGCAAAATTTAGCTTTAAAACTCCCTGGTTTGTAATAAATGCCAGAGTGAATTACGCCACTATTATTGCCGGTTTGGTGAAATGCCCAGTTGCTTTCTTTTTCTAATACTAAAATACGTGCTTGTGGATAGCGTTTACCCAAGGCGATCGCTGTAGATAATCCAACTATTCCACCGCCAACAATAGCAAAATCGTACATATCATTTGTCCTCTCTTACAAAGTTCTGATCGGAAGAAGCCTCCGCTCAGACTTTGCGCTTTGTCACTTGTCATTTGTCATTGGTTAGAAGGCTGGAAGTAGAAGCTTGAAGAATAAAATTTCACACCTCACACTTCACACTTCATACTTCTTACCATACCTGCCAGGGAGCTTTACCACTCTGCCATAGCTCTTCGAGATAATTTTTATCACGTAAGGTATCCATTGGTTGCCAAAAACCATTGTGTCTAAAAGCCGAAAGCTGTTCCTTGTCAGCCAGCTTTTCTAATGGTTCTTTCTCCCAAACGGTGGTGTCATCCGCAATTAAATCAATAACTTCTGGTTCGAGAACAAAATAACCACCATTTACCCAAGCACCTTCACCGTCGCGTTTTTCGCGGAAGCTGGCAATTTTGGTTTGCTCTTGTTCTAGAGAGATAGCACCAAAACGTCCGGCTGGTTGTACTGCTGTAAGTGTGGATAATGTCTTTTGTTGTTGATGAAACTTAATTAGCTCAGTGATATTTACATCACTGACACCATCACCATAAGTGAAGCAGAAAGTTTCATTTCCTACATGTTCAGCAACTTGTTTTAAGCGTCCACCTGTCATGGTTTTATCACCTGTATTAACTAAGGTGACACGCCAAGGTTCTGCATAACCAGAATGCACATTCATCTGGTTAAAACGCATATCAAAAGTAACATCAGACATATGTAAGAAGTAGTTGGCAAAATACTCCTTAATTACGTAACCTTTGTAGCCACAACAAATAATAAAATCATTAATGCCGTGTGCTGAATAAGTCTTCATGATATGCCAAAGAATTGGCTTACCACCAATTTCAACCATCGGCTTGGGTTTGATACTGGTTTCTTCACTGAGGCGTGTACCAAGCCCACCAGCCAAAATCACCGCTTTCATGCAATTACCTCGGAGATTTGTAGAGAATTATTACTAAATAGAATTCAGGAGTCAGGAGGAGCCAGTGCGATATTGGGGTTTCCCAATGTAGAGCAATTGGCATTCAGATTTCAGTATGAGTGTTGTGCAAAGCCGTGGATGAATCAATGGTGAAACACCTGACTAAATGGTAGATTTAGAGGCTCTCAATGAGTAGAGGATTCATATACCTTCTCATTTCTGCTGAATTCTGGATTCTGAATTCTTAAATTTGAATTTCTTGAGATGAAGAGGATGCACTTGGTTGAAGAAAAATTGATTTTGTTGTGTTTTTCTCCGTACATAATCTAACTAGAATTTTTGTTACTTGTATGAAGAAGAAGTAAATAAAAATATTTTATGTGTAAAAGGTTTATGAATAGTTTTTACACAGAAAATTTCCTAACTTAAATAAATATAAATGTTACCAAATAAATAATCAGGGTTATATTTTTATAACCCTGATATTGCTGGCTTTTATTGAAAGTAAAAGCAATATTTCCTAGTAATAAACTAGTGCCAAAATTTACGTGTTTTGAGATGCTCATATCCCTGACTTGTTAAAGAAGTCAGGGATCTTGTTGTTTAGCTATAGTCAATAATCAATAATCAAGAAACACGATTGACCATTGACTATTGACTATTGACGACTCCCTAATTTGTGCCTACAATCCCCAATGTACTAGAGCTTTGCAGTAAAGCGTTACATTGACTTTCAATGATGACGCACATACTGCTAAGTGCTTGCTGGTAGTTTTCTGTATCTTCTTGTTCCAAGGCGAGTTTGGCTGCTAGTTGTAAATCTTCGACGGCTTGCTGATTATTTTTTTCAGCTTCTTTGCCGCCATATTGGGCGATTTCATAGCGTACCATACCGCGTTTGAGATAGACTTTTGCCAGTTTTGCGTTCAGTTGTAATGCTTGGTCAAAGTCAGCGATCGCTTTTTGGTATTGTTGAGCGTAATCGGTGCTGTATTGTGCCATTTGATAGTATACCGAACCCCGCTGAAAATAGGCTTCGGCTTTGGAGGCGTTAAGTTTAATCGCCTCTGTAAAATCTCCTATGGCTTGTTGGAACTCTTTGAGAGATTCACCACTATACCTAGCTATTTGCGCCCGGACAATACCTCTTCTAATGTATGCTTCAACTTCTTTGATGTTGAGGCGGATGGCATTGTTAAAATCCGCGATCGCTAAATGATATTCTCGATCTGGATCGTTGCTATACTCAGCCAGCATATAGCGAGAGTTACCTCGATTAACTAAGGCTTTGACTTCCTGCGGATTGATTTGCAAGGCTTTGGAATAGTCTGCTAATGCGCCTTCATAGTCTTTTAAGTTGTAGCGAGCATTACCTCGGTTAATAAAAGCTTTAGCGTATTTTGGTTCTTCTTGAATGGCTTGACTAAAGCTTTCGACTGCTTGCTTGTAGTCGCGCACTTGATAAGCAGCATGGCCTTGTTTGTAATAATCCGCAAAATTGAGAGCCTGATGACTGGGTGCAGCAGGTGCCATGATTGTTTGTTGGGTGTAGGCATTTTGCGACACTAAAGGACGGGTGAATTTCACCATCACATCCAAATAACCCAACATCCCCAAACCCAGACAACCCAAAACTATTGGGTAAAATCTCGATACCTTTGGACGCTTATAAGGAAAATAACCAGGAGTATTATTTGGCCGCCAGGAATTTGTCTGGGCAAAGGACATTACTGGCTGTGGTATGCGTGTAGGCTGGTTATAGCGTCTTGTTGGGATGGTGCGGGGTCTGAGATGTTCTTTATTTTCAATTGCTCGTTGTGATGGAAAAGGATCGCGTCCACCTAAGCGCAAAGACCGTTCACACCAAGGGCAGCTGTGCAAGTGGTTGCTGTAGCGATGCTGTGGATTGCTAGTACAGGTAATCAGTGCATCTTCAGCTTCTGTGAGGGCAGATAGCCAATTTTGGGCAGTTGGACGTAACTGCGGATTGTTGTGACCTGCTTCAAAAGACTGAACAAACAATTCCTGCAACTTAGGATGTAGCATCTCCCAAGGGGGAGCAATGGGAGTTGGCAAGTAAGGAACTTGACGGTTTTGGCTATAGGTGAAGTGTCCGGCGGCGATGCGGACTTCGTAAGCTGGTGGTTCGGCAGTGCCTTGAAAAATTCCAGAGAAAGGATGCGTACCTTCCATTAATAATTGGAAGATCAGGACTGCCAAGCCAAACAAGTCGTGAGTGACAGCGCGATCGTGTTGCGCGAACACTTTATTTTGCAGTTCTGGTGGGGTAAACTCGGCTTTACCCACTGCACAGCGGTAGACAAGATTGTTTTTTAAATCTGGCACTTGGAAGGAATCAGTATCTACCAAGCTCACCAGTGCGGTGTCGCTAACTAAGATGTTGGACTCGTTGACATCACCCACGCAATAACCACTAGTGTGCAGAGCGGCAAAAGCGGCTGCTAAATTCCGGGCTGTGCGGACTAAGTATTGGTAGTTGAATAAAGGGCAGTGTTGGCGGCGGGTTCTGGGGTTGTAAAAGTCAATAATCGGCCGCATCCCGCGAATCCGGGGCATGATGAAGCCAATAATGGTTTTACTCCCATCTGCCGTTTTGATTAGCTCTTGTGGCCAAGCGATGGAAATATGCCCCAAGTTAGCTGTGGGGTTTTCTGGTGGGTTAGCCAGCATGGCTTGCAGTTTTTTGATGTGATTGGCTGTGGGTTTGTGATAAACCTTTGCCACCAAATCGCCATCAGATGGCACTGCATAAATACAGGCTTCACCACCTCGTCCCAAACTGACACTGAGGTTGATAATTTCTGGCTGGGGAAGACAACGTAGTACCTTCATGTTTAATCACAGTTAACGGGGGTTATATAAAAGACCGAACTTGCAGAATCCTTGTTTATGAGCGGTTGAAGGCAGCAATAATTAGCGTTAAATCATCGTCGGTACGTTGTGTAATCCGCTCAGAACCTAAAAACCTCACTAGTTGTTCTTTGGCTAATGTCTTATCCTCAGCGTTTTCGATAAAGTCAAACAAAGGAAAAAAGAAGGGTTTGTGAGGTTCGCCAATTACCATATTTAAAGCCAGCATTTGTAGTCCATCGGTGAGGATACCAACGTTGACTATTTCTTCACGCCATAATCTCATTTGTGCTGTATCTATAGCATCCAAGGAAGTCAAAAAAGTTGTTTCGTTGATATATTCTCCGTTATTGGGCATGGTCAATGCAATCAAATTTCCTTGACGATTCTTTGCGACTGCCATACCGTCACCGATTTGTGCTGCTGCTACCATTTCTGGTGTGGCGATCGCAATTATTAAGGTAGTTGCTAAATCTTGGGGCTGTTGGTTACATGCGGCGGCTTCAGTTTCTACTGCTTTTTTGGCAGCCAGCAAGGCATCACTCAACAAGGATTGCACTACCAAATCATCGGCTAAAAAATTACGTGAGACTTCTTTGATAGATAAATGTTCGACAGCGGCTTCTGTGGCTACCATCGCCCCAATTTTCCCTTGACTGGCAGAACCTGCGCCATCTGCGGCTGCGGCTATTAGTATATTGTCTGGCAATAGCTGCCAGTTGTGAGCATCCTGACACAGCTGCTTGTTTCTGATGTGGCTAGCACCACATACAGATGCGGCGACTACCCGCCAATGAGAAATCTGTTTTGATGTGTTCATAGATTCTTAGTCTTTTGCTGGCTGTGTAAGTATTAAACCGCGATCGCGTGCGATTAAATAGAACCCCAGCCAATTGGTGGTAGTGCTACTTGTTCATCGACTTTTGAATGGGAAACAGCAGCCATACTAGCTGACAACCACATAAACATTTCCACGAAGTTCAATCCTCTGAGTTTGAGCGGTGTCCGTACAGCTAACTGATTGAGCCTCGCCATGTTGGCATTTTCCACACCAACTGAGAAAAAGGCTACGCGCTTATTGGCTTCGTCGCCTTGAACTCGCTGTGCGGCTTGCGCTACCAGATGTTCTTGTTCACCTTGAGGTTCGCCATCGGTAATCATGAATACCCAAGGACGATAATAGGCAATGCCGTTAGCACGATATAAGGATTTGCGCTCTTGCACCATGTCTAAGGCTTTGTGAATTCCTGCGCCCATACTTGTGAGTCCCTGAGCGGTCAGAATTGGCGGATTAAATTGATCGGCTGTGACAAAGTCTTGTATGACATTCACTTGACTATCAAAAGTAACTATTGCTACTTCTACCCGCCGAGATGCCAAGGAATTTTTGACTAATTCATCTTTCAAACTCAGCAAGCCTTGATTTAGTGCTTCTATTGCTTCTCCTTGCATTGAGCCAGATGTATCTAGTAACAACACGCAAGGACAACGGGGTTCAGGATTTTCCGCAAATTCTACTACTTCATCAAGTGTTAATGTATCTTGCATAACTTTTTGTGTTATGTTATAGTCCAAAGCTTTATTTTCCTTTTTTCAAAGTATATAGTTGAGTTTCCGGAGCCTAAAAGGGAATTAATAGGTTTTTGGCGATCGCTGGCCAAGTCTTCATTTAACTATTAAACAAATACTTTTCACAAAATTCTCTATACATTTAATAAATTTTTCATCAAGTTCCGGTTGAGAAACAAAAAATTTACGAAGAGTTCATGTTTCTGGCATGAACGGAACTACGAAGATTTCTGTAAGGCAAACATAGAATATAATAAGTGTGAAAATTTGCCTACATAAAATTTTAAAGATTTCATGTGGAATATATCATTTTTGTCCCAAATAAAAGTATTGATTCACCTAAGTTCACGGTACTGGAAACCGTGAAACTGGCATTCACCCTAATACTGAGATGAATAAGTAAAAAGTTTATGTTTTCTTCATTTTTCCCAAAATTTCCTAGAAACGAATTTTCTATCTTTTGAAGGAGGTATCTTGCCTGTTCGGAATCTAGCGTAGCTGGGTAACATCAGATCACAAGCAAATTTAAGATTAGTTATTTAGCAATTTTTTCAGTTGTGTTTGTGCTTGATACTCCTGCTGTAAATTTTTTGTATACGTATTGGTGAAACTACCACTCCGGCTTTCGGCTAAGTGAAAATACCAGCCCATGCACCCATTTTTCAGATACGGTAATAAAACTTATTTGATTGCGACTACCTTGTTGTCGAAATAGCTGATCAGTTGGCTGAGTAAGGCGAGGATTGTCATAACTTTTAATATATATTTATATTCTTTGGGCAGAAAATAATTTTCTTGGAGACATATTAAAACTAATAAAGTACAACATAGGTAAGAATCCAAATTTACATAAATTCTGTATAATCTCCTAAAACAATTTTTAAAGATGCATAATTTCGGTACATTTACAGTTTTACGTCCCCAAAGTTTATTAAAACAATTATCTAATGGTGTTGACACTACTTGTTTGCAGGCTTTTAGTAACTTAGTTACTTGGTCGATTTATTTAGAACAGGGCGCAATAACCTATGCTACCAACACCGTCGAACCTTTTGATAGGTTAGAGCGTCATCTGCGCCGCCTCAACTTATTGAATAGCGAAACCCGCGTGCAATTACGCATGACGTTTGAACCAGAGTTGTCAAATCAATTTATTTCTAATAGTAGCGATTTATCAAGTCAATCGGCTGATTATCAAGCAATTAACTGGTTAATTAACAAAGGTTATTTAGATCATGCCCAAGCCACAATCTTGATTCAAGAATTGGTAAAAGAAGTTATTGAATCATTTTTGTTAGTTAAAGTAGGTACTTATACATTAAGTGATCGACAGCAAACAGTAACAAAGATTTGTCGGCTGGATGTCGAAAAAACTTTAGAAAGTTGCCAAATTCGATTACACAATTGGCAGTCTTTCGCTCCCCAAATTTCTTCGCCTTATCAGCGTCCATATTTGTTAATTAACAGTAAACTCCACAGCAAAAATTTACCGCAACTCCCGCCAGAATTAACTAATTGGATGAAGGGTTTTAGCCTGCGTCATCTGGCGGTAATTATGAATCAAGATGAAACGCAACTGGCGCAACATTTGTACCCTCATATTGTGAAAGGCGGGGTGATTATGCACCAACCAGATCCGCCATTTGATCAGTTACCGAAGTATCAGCCAGAAGCCTCAGCATCTTCTCGCTACACCACAGCATTACTCAACAGACAGTTCATTGACACGGTAGTAGAACCTAGTAATTTTTATGCTCAACCAGAAACAGATCTGGCTGTAGAAGATTTTAACCTTGTAGTGCGATCGCCACAAACTTCTCCACCATCAAGACAAAATCTTTCAGAATTAACAATACCGAATACCATAAATTCTGCGCCTGAAAGAGTAACGACTACTACCGTAACTGCCAAAAAGACTTATAAAATCATTTCTGTCGATGATAGCCCGACAATTCTCAAAGAAATTAGTCGTTTTTTAGAAAGCGAGAATTTTTCTGTAGTGACAATTGATGATCCGCTAAAAGCAGTAATGTCGATTATTCGACATAAACCAGACTTAATTTTGTTAGATCTCAACATGGCTGGGATTGATGGCTATGAATTATGTAAGATAATTCGTAATAATTCCATGTTTAAACATACTCCGATTATTTTTGTCACAGGCAATAAAGGAATTGTCGATAAAGTCAAAGCTAAATTAGTTGGGGCCTCTGGTTATCTAACTAAACCTTTTACCAGTGCCGAATTGCTGAAACTTGTATTTATGCACTTGGCTTAATTTTAAGTGTCATTTCTCCTTTGTCTTTAGTCATTGGTAAGACTGACTTGTTATTCAAAATGAATGAGATGAAATGAATCGCTGATAATACATAATGAGATTGCATTACAAAATTCTTAACCATTCGTGACAAATAACAGATACTTCGGCTTCGCTCAGTACAAGTGACAAATGACCAATGACCAATGACAATCAAAATGCAAATTAGTCGAGAACTATCCCTATCAACTATGGGTTGCGGAACTTGGGCGTGGGGAAACCAACTTTTATGGGGATACAACGAAAGCATGGATGACCAGTTGCAAGCCGTGTTTAACTTGTGTGTGAGTAATGGTGTTACTTTATTTGACACAGGCGATTCTTACGGTACTGGCCGATTGAATGGACGTAGTGAGTCACTTTTGGGACGATTTTCTCAAGAATATCAGGGTTTAAATCAAGAAAATATTTGCATTGCGACAAAACTGGCTGCTTACCCTTGGAGATGGACGCGCCATTCAATGATTAAAGCTTGCCAGTCTTCTGCTAAACGCTTAGGCAAAAACGTCGATTTGGTACAAATGCACTGGTCTACAGCCAACTATGCACCTTGGCAAGAAAAAGGACTATTGGATGGTTTAGCTGACCTCTATGAACAAGGTTTAGTTAAAGGAGTTGGGCTATCAAATTACGGGCCACAGCGGTTAAAAATTGTACATCAAAGATTTGCAGAAAGAGGTGTACCGATTTCCACCTTGCAAGTCCAGTATTCGCTGTTGTCTACTTATCCAGTGACGCAACTGGGATTAAAAGATGTTTGTGATGAATTAGGCATTAAAATGATTGCTTACAGTCCCTTGGCGTTGGGGATATTAACAGGTAAATTTTCCGAAAAAGGGCCATTTCCCAAAGGTATTCGCGGGTTGTTATTTAAACAATTATTACCAGGAGCGCGATCGCTTTTAGCATCTTTACGAGAAATCGCACAATCTAGAAATAAAACTATGTCACAGATTGCCATCAACTGGTGTATCTGTAAAGGCACTATTCCCATTCCCGGTGCAAAATCCCTAGCTCAAGCACAAGATAATATAGGTGCTTTAGGTTGGCAACTCGACTCAACAGAAATAGCAGAGTTGGATAAAGCCGCAGGAAATACAGATAAAGTAATGGTGCAAAATATTTTTCAGACTAGGTAAAACTTCTAAAATCCCTAGCTACTGTATGACTTTCGTAATTACGAATTACGAATTAGTACAACATACCTCTTGCTCAAAACTCTTCTCTTTCAACAGTTAGATGCACCCTAATCTGCACAGTGCAAAGCTATGAGGATGTAATCGTTGGATTTCAAGGATTCATTGTGGAAATCAGCAGACGAGATTTACTGAAGATAGCTTCTGCTTCCGGTTTAGGTACAGTAGGACTGGCAGCTTCAGCAGGGTTTTCTAGACAAGCTTTAGCCCAAAATCAGCCGACTCAGACCAAAAAAGGCGAAATGATTTACCGACGGTTAGGACGCACTGGCGAAAAAGTATCGGTAATTGGTTTGGGTGGACACCATATTGGCAGACCGAAAGACGAAGAAGAAGGCCTTCGGCTGATCCGTGCTGCTATTGATCGTGGTATCAACTTTATGGACAATAGCTGGGACTATCACAATGGCGGGAGTGAAATTCGCATGGGTAAAGCACTCCGGGATGGTTATCGGCAAAAAGTCTTTCTGATGACGAAAATTGACGGTCGCACGAAAGAAGCGGCTGCCAAGCAAATTGATGATTCTTTGAAACGATTACAGAGCGATCGCATTGACTTATTGCAGCATCATGAAATCATCAGAATGGAAGACCCAGACCGAATTTTTGCTCCTGGCGGCGCGATGGAAGCAGTCCTCGCAGCCCAAAAAGCAGGCAAAATTCGCTACATCGGCTTTACTGGTCACAAAGACCCCTTAGTTCACCTCAGAATGCTTGATGTTGCCGCTCAAAACAACTTTCGTTTTGATACGGTACAAATGCCCCTAAATGTCATGGATGCTCATTTTCGCAGTTTTGAACGCCAAGTTTTACCCAGACTAGTCAAGGATGGCATTGGTGTACTGGGGATGAAATCAATGGGCGATCAAAAAATTCTCAAAAGTAACACAGTTAAACCCATCGAATGCTTACACTACGCCATGAATCTACCAACTTCAACCGTGATTACAGGCATTGAAAGCATGAAAATCTTAGACCAAGCTTTAGAGGCAGTACGCACATTTGAACCCCTGAACCAAAAACAAGTCCAAGAACTGCTAAATCGGACTCGTCAAGCTGCTGCCAAAGGTCAGTATGAACTATTTAAAACGACTAGTCAATTTGATAGTACAGCCAAGAATCCTGAGTGGTTGGGTTGATGTTGAGCAGAATTCATACCAATTCTGTATAAAGATGCGCTTAAAAAAACGAACCGCAAAGGACGAGGCAGTGCGTTGGGGAGACAGCACCGTGGGCGGCTCTGCCGACTTGAGGTGACTGTCGTCGGCTCTGCCGACTTGAAGCAACTGCCGTCGCAAAGAACCCAAAGACAGAAGAGATTAAGAAAATTAAGCGCAGCTTCACAAAGAAACGGTATCAGAATCAGAAAAACTCTCTACCTAACTTTGAGATTTAAAAATCTCTTCCCTCCTGCCTCCTGCCTCCTGTCTCCTCCTAATAATTACTCTTTAATAGCAGGATTAATTGGCTTTCTACTAGGAGCCAATACCATTAAAAAGTCGAACTGTTCTTTATCTGGTGTGGTAGAAGACGTAGCACTAAAACTATAAACTGAGCCAACTATTGGTTTCCAAGGTCGGAAGTTTTTATCATCAAAGAAACTGGGTAAAAATCCATAAATCCATGACAAAGTAGACCCACCATTCAGATAGAAATATCCGTAGTTGGGACGTGGTAAGGAATTAGTCGCAGTTTGGAAATTGTAAGTTGAAGGTAACGCAATATAAGGCTGTGGTACTAAATCTTTAATTGCACCAAAACCAGTTGTGATCACAACAGTATTTTCATCAGTCCAATTATAAGCCAGCAAGCTTTGTGAGGCTTCACTTCCCACATCCCAACTAGTGACAGTTTGACCTTGAATATTGTGAGTATTAACTACAACTTCTCCTGTTGAAAAAGATGTTATGAATTCATCTAGCTTCTTGAGGGTAGTTTCAGCAGCGGCACGATTATTCGTTTCCACAGCCATACCTATGCCTAAATTCAAGTTAGGAATTGAGCCGAGTAATCCTCCTTTGGAGGGAAAGAGAAAGAAAGCATAGTCACCATTCATCCAATTGAGGATGTCTTTTTCTAAATCAAGTTTGGTACTACTACGAACAAAACTACGCAGTTGCGTTAGATATTCTTTGAGTTTGGGCTTGGTACTAAAAGCTTCAGTTAAAAGTAGCCACTTCTGATTGAGATTCCGACCAGTGGCAGCTGAGTAGGTAGCAGCTGGTAATCTAGATAGTATTGCTTCTGGCTTTTCGCTTTGAAATGCATTTTTTTCTGATTGAGGAGTTTGGCGATAGGCAGTAATTTGAAATCGCAATCCTTCTGGTTCTACAGTTACAAAACCATTCGCCGTGCTGAAGTTTTTTAATTGGTCAAGATTAAGCTCATCACTACCAATAATCGGAAAAGGCAGGCTAGGATCTTTGGTGATGTCGTTGATTAGAGGCACAACAGTTACTAAATTTTCATAAATTGAAAACAAAGATTTAGCATACTGAGGATGCTTGATTGTTTCTTGGAATTGGGTATTTTGAGCAAGAGTTGTATTTCCTTGAGAAGCATCAATGATTTGCTCAATGGGTTTAGCGGTGATACCAGTGACAATGTAACCTGGTAAAGTAGCGATCGCAATTCCTCGTTGTTTTTTAAACCAATCTGGGTTACCCAAAATCGGCGGTACAGCAGCTAAGTTGAGTTTTCGCTGAGAACCAACTTGCTTGAGTTTTGGTATGGGTTTGCTTTGGGGTAGCTTATTTGGATCTGGTGGTAATTCTTCTGGTATTTTGAGTTCTGGAAGTGATTCTGGTGCTGGTGTTGATTCCGGAGTTTCCGGTGTAGGAGTTGATTCTGGTGATTCTGGCAAAGGTTCTGCTTTTGGTGTTTCTGGAGGTTGCAGTTCCAAAATAGTGATACCTTTATAATCTCTGACCTTTACCCGTTTTGGATCGCCATTCTTAAGTATGTCTATAAAAGGCTGTATGCGTGACTCATCCTTGATAGGAGCCAGCATAACAAAGTTATTATCGATAGTTGCAGTTGTACCCTCGACCTTTGGCAAAAAAGCTAATGCTATTTGCTCACCTAACAAAGATTCTATCTCGCGTGCATAGTCGAATTTAAAAGTTGGTGGTAAATATTTGGATACAGCTGTGTAGGCTCTTTGAAATAAATAAAAACGATTTAATGATGTCCAAGCTTCTGGCTTGGTGTTTACCAAGCCGACAAATGGTGTATCTGCTGGTAATATATTAGCGATCGCTGGCGTAGTAGATGCAGCAGGCTCGCTCGTCTCAGCCGCAGGAGAAACAACTGCCAAAGCCGATAACAGCGATACTGTAATAATCGGTGATCCCATTTTGAATTTTAGATTTTAGATTTTAGAATTGAAACCTAGCAACTCAATGTATAAAGCATAAAATGCAATTGTGCAGATTTATTTTTTATATTTTTATGACTAATAAAAATATATTTTTTAACAAATGTAAATTTTAGGTTTTAGAACCCGCACAGGTGGTCACTGAGCTTGCCGAATTGCAGGTTTTGCTAGTGTAGCTGATACTTCCAGCTGTTTGGTGCTGTCTAGAAAGTAGTATTTCCAAACGCAGAAATTTGCTTAGTAATTTTGATAATTGCAGGTAATATATGTAGCTCTGATCTTCAGACAATAACTTTATATTCTGGAATTAATATATGTAATTTTACTGAGGGTATTCCTTAAGACAGAGGTTAAATTTACAGAGTACATCAAGTAGGCTGCCACAAGGCGCTCCAGGTCTAAGTTTTTTCATGACTTGTGCGTAAGTCCTAAGAATGTAAAGTAAAAAAATAACTCAACCAAGCACTACCACTATGCCAATTGATTCTTCTCCTTCCAGCGTAGCAACTACTGCTTTACAAGGTATTCCATTCTCATCTTTGATTGGAGCGCCATTAAACGCAGCCATTGATGCTCAAGCTAAGGCAGCTAAATCAACATACGATTTTATTCAGGGTGTTGGTTTAACCGGGCCGGAAAATGATCGTCGTCCGATCCAAGTTGAGTTTCTGTACTATGTTGATGGTAAAGAAACTAAACTAGTAGTTCCTTTACTGACAATTGTACCTATTCCTTACCTAGCAATTGATGAAGTAGATATCCGCTTTAAAGCAAACATTAAAGCTGAAGCATCAACATATCAAGAAGATAACTCTTCAACAGAAGATACCAAGTCAGGAGGCGGTAGTGGAAGCGTAGGTTGGGGGCCTTGGAAGGCTCAAGCCAACTTTAGCGCCAATTATTCCAGTAAAAAAGATTCTAAAGCAACCCAGCAATCAAAGTACTCTGTTGAGTACACAATGGATGTTCACGTTCACGCGTCGCAAGAAGATATTCCAGCGGGACTAGCCAAAGTTCTCGGTATCTTAGAACAAAGTATCACACCAACACAAACACATGGGACTATTCGCTTCTCACCTGAAAGACTGCAAATAACAGGAAGCGCGGACGAAACCTTTACAGTTAGAGCCACAGCTTATGATAACCAAGGAAGGCGTATCAAAAATCAGGAATTTTCATTTACTAATGACAAGTTTGAGATAGTAGGAAGTAAGAAAACTGATGAAAATGGTGAAGCAGTGTTGACCTTTAAATGTAAGCAAGCCATAACTGATCCAAATCAGAGAAAAGATATAAAACTAGGGTTAACGGTTGGCGATGTTAAGAAAGACCTCGACGTGTCTTTTACTAAAGCGCTACCTGCTTCTAAATCTAATGCTGCTCCTAGTGTTTAATGAGGGACAATTACAGGTTAATCCTAAAATACAGGGTTTTTGCGACGAAAAATTATAACGAAATCATTTCGTATAATTTTGAATGAAACTGTGTCATTTCATCTCTACGAGTGCCAACTCTCAATACGGTGTGTTTTCAAACTATTTGTTTTGTTTAGCTTCCTAAGTTTTTAGCTACCTCTAAATGCCTCTTTTATTAAAGAGACTTCGATTACATATCCTCATTTTTTTGGAGAGGATAAATACGTGGTGAAAATCATAGCTAAACACTTTTCAAGCAACTTTGAAAACAAGCGTTAGCTAGATACTAAAATAAGTAGCAGTCTATTAGCTTCTAAATTTAAAACTAAAAGTAGATTGCTGCTTGTTTATCTAGCTTTTGCTCAACCCAGCATTTTTTCGCTGATAAATACATTGGAAAAATCACCAGACTTTAAAAATTAAGTCTGTTAGTCCAAACTTAGTAATTTAGCAGATGTAGCTTGGTTGAGGGACGAAACCCAACATCTCAAAGTCATGTAAATGTTGGGTTTCACTGCGTTCAAACGCCACTTGCTATAAGCCGGGAAACCCGTCCAACGCAGTGGCTCCCCAACCTACGCATTTGTCTCATGATTTTCGGAAATTGGTATCAGTCCAAACTTAGTAATTTAGGAGTAAAGTAATAATCGCTCATAACATAAATTTATTACTCTGAATTAGGAGGATATTTAGAAATGCTACTCAGCCAACTTATTGGTTCAATACTTCATGATTTAACAGCGGCTCAAGACTATGCCAATAAATATTCCAGCGAACTCAGTAGAAAATATAAAAAGTATGAAGATACAGATGAAAATGAGTTAAGTAATTATCCAGTTCCTGTTGGCAGGGTGCAGCAGATTGAATTCGATTTGAAGTTTGCCATTGATAGCTTAGAAACACAAAAGACAATTGATATCGATAAAACACATAGTAACTGTGACAAAATTGCCGAGATCTCTGTTGAATCTGCTATAGAGAGATTTGAGCAAGTTATTACTCAGGAACTGAAAGTAACTCCAGTTTCAACACAACCTACTACACCCGCAAGTAATACACTACCAGCCTTAGACCAACCACAACAACCACAAGAATCCTCTCTAAATAAACAGAAAGAAAACAACAGAAAATCCTGGTTAAGTACCCTAGAGAATATAAGTAGAAGTAATTTCATTGAATATTTAGAAACAAAAGTTTCTCAAGGTCTTTATGATTATGTCAACAATAAATATTATGATAGCAAAACTGAATTTATTGAAATAGCTTGGCTGAGAGAGATTATTGCGGAAGAACTACTAGACGGGTTCATGGAACATGAAGATATACAAGATCTCATCACAGAAACAGAGGAACTATATAACTGGGAGGAAGGAACAATAAAAAAACGTATAAAAGAAGTGTTGGAATCGGTCGCCAATGATGATGTGACTGACAAGGATATACGAGAATTAATTTCTTTGACTGATGAAAGACATACAAATATTATTGTCAATCCTAGTACATTAAAAGAGCTGCAAATGGGAATGATTTCTTCAATGAAGATTAAAGCTGAATTGGATAATTATAGATGGTTAATTACTAAAGCAGAACAAAGTTTAGAAAAAGTTCATGAATAACATTAAGTGCTAATTAAGGACAGCGTTTAGAGGATGTTTGTAAAGTAATAATTCTTATCGTAGATATTCACTATTCCACCTTAAAAATGTGAGAAGAAATACTCAAATTCATGTTTTCAAGAAGGATTTAGTGAAAGATAAATTATTTGATTTATGACTTATAGCTTTTAAAATATCCTCTCATATTAAAATATCGACTCTTTTTAGGCTACATAACAATGAATACCTTAGAACCCGACAAAATGGTAGATTTTGGGCAATTAATTGCTCAACCCATAATAGCCACAATCGATGCTGAAGCTAGTGCTGCTGAAAGATTTGTGCAATTTTTAGAAGAATACGGACTGGAAGATGGAAATCAACAAGACGCATCTCAGTCAAAAAGACAAATGAAAATGCTGATCTTTACATATTCACAGACTGATTTAAATGGAAAAGAGCATAATTTCACTGTTAAAGTACCATTATTATCGCTGATTCCTCTCCCTTTACTACATATCGATACTGCCGAGTTTGATTTCGATATCCGCTTGTTCACACAAGTAGAATATCAAGATAAACCAGGTGGTCAAAAAGGGTCGCTCATACCTAATAGAGGAGAAAGCGAAGATAAGGATAAATTCAAGAAAAAAGAAGTCGGAGAATTTAAGGGATTTCAAGCGAGATTATCACCTACAACAGGGCGATCGGATTATGGAAAATCAACCCAAAGTCTCGATGCCAATATGAAGGTAAAAATCAAAATGAAACAATCAGATCTACCAAATGGGCTGATGAAATTGATGACTGTTTTTGAAAGTAGTACATCAATAAAAGCCGAAGAAAACCCACCAAAACTCACGGAACAACCCCCTATGAATCCAGCACAAAATGAGGCAGCAACGGCTTAGCAAACGACAAAAAGAATAGATTCAGCAAGAAAACAAATTCTAGTAGTGAAGAATAGCAAAGAATAAAAGAGGTCAAAAAAATGAGAAATAGAGAAGGAAAGCAAGGTAATCAAGGTCAGCAACGCACACCAGGAATGCCATGTCCAGAGTGCGGTTTTTTTATAGAAATGTCGATATATAGTTTACTCACTCAGGCTGAGTTCAAGTGTCCAGGATGCTTGTTGACATTAAGTATGGATCGAAAAGAGTCAAGACCAGCATTAGAAATTCTGCAAAAGGTGAACACACAAGTAGAGCAATTGCATAAACATAGAAGTTTTGAGGGATAAGAAAAAGAAATTAGAAACATAGGGGAAAAAAAGCCATTATAAAAGACACACAGCTATAAGAAGGTGTTGGAAACATCAAAGCTACCTGTAAGGACAAAAAAGAGATAAAGAGAAGAAAAAATTGGAGTATAAAAATGTTTAGTTGTTTCAAAGACACACGAAAAACCATGATTACAGAAACAACAGAAGGAGAAAGGCTTGCAACAGAGGGAGAGGAAGAACTAACCAAAGTACAAGATTATGCCATCCGAAATAGTTATGACATCGCTCTTCGCAAGGAAGAATTTGAATGGGTGGTGATATTCATTACTCATCATGGTAAAGCAACAGGCTCATTATATGCCCACGCCGTAGAGACAGGTGTTAAGAAACTTCTATACGGAAAGCTAAAAATAATCCCACTTCTATGGGAAAAAAACGATCTCGCCCGAATGTCGAATGATGCTCTTAGAGCCTTTGTACGCGAAGCAGTGACGAAAATACCAACAAGACATTTGCTATATCTTGAAGCAAACTTGAGTAGAGACGGAGTAGAAACAGCTTGGACGGAAGCCTTTCTGACTGAGTTGGAAGTACCGATTGTCTTATTTAGTGGAAGTGAAAAGGCAGGCAGTATGGCAGGGGAGCAGTTTGCACAGATGGAGAATGTCATGGCGGTGTGTCAGCACTCATCAACAAATATGTTGTGGAGTAAAAAAGTGTACTTAGATAAGTTCTACCGCTGGTGGAAGAAGCGCCCCTTGTTGTGACACACAGACAAGTAAAACCGCTCAAATCTCGCTTCAATTAACCCCATTCATAATTATCCGCTCAAATAAACCACCTTTTATTTATTGCTTAACAATGCGATCGCTTTGGAAATAACACACGCAATAGTTGCCGTTTATTGTAGTGTTTCTCAATAGTTTTTTAGAAGCAAGAAGATACAAAAACACAAGTATCTTCTTGCTTCTCTGTCTCTTTATTTGGCAGTTACATTCTTGAAAAAATCGGGCGAGGCTGTCAATGTTTGCAATATTAATTAATAGTCCCAGTCACGGGCGAACTGGCACTAGCGTAAGATTTGATGGGCATTCTGCCAGCTAGGTATGCCAAACGACCGGCGACGGTTGCCAAATTCATCGCATAAGCCATTGCTGAGGAATTTTGCGCTAGGGCGATCGCACTATTAATCAACAAGGCATCTGCACCTAATTCCATTGCTTGAGACGCTTCTGAAGGTGAGCCAATGCCTGCATCTACAACGACTGGCACATTAGCGTTTTCAATAATAATTTGGATATTAGCTGTTGTTTTTAGTCCTTGTCCGGAACCGATAGGTGATGCTAAAGGCATAACTGTTGCACAGCCAGCTTCTTCTAAGCGTTTGGCTAACATTGGGTCAGCATTAATATATGGTAATACTGCAAACCCTTCTTTCACCAGTTGTTCAGCAGCTTGCAGCGTCCCAATCGGATCAGGTAATAAATATTTTGCATCTGGGATAACTTCTAATTTCACAAAGTTATTATCTTCCTGCCCCAACAGTTTCGCCATTTCTCGACCCAAACGGGCGACGCGAACTGCTTCTTCGGCAGTTTGACAACCAGCTGTATTCGGCAACATCCAAATTTTTGACCAATCCAGTGCTTCAGCTAAACCTTCATGTCCAGGAGTTTTGGTTTGGACTCGCCGTACTGCTACAGTGACAATTTGACAACCACTTGCAACAACGCTTTGTTGCATTTCTTCTATACTGCGATACTTCCCGGTTCCGGTCATCAGGCGAGATTGGAAGGTTTTGCCTGCTATGACAAGTGGGGAGTCTGGGAGTGGGGAGTTTACTGCGACTGCGCTCAGTAAGCTGGGAGTCGGGAGTGGGGAGTGATGGTGACCGTTGGTAAAATTGGCAGAGTGAGTCAGCATAGGCGCGGTAGATGGCTGGGTGTGGAAGCGAGAATAATGGAAATGAGCTAGTAATGAATCGGATTTTTGTTCGCAGATTAAATCAGCAATTAATGCTGCTGTCACAGGCGCTAGTAAAATGCCGTTACGATAATGACCTGTAGCCAAAGTCAAGTTTTCACAATGGCTAGTTCCCAGAATGGGTAATTCATCTGGGGTTGCAGGACGAAAACCCCACCAAAATTCTTGAATGGAATAATCCTGTAATTGTGGATATAGGCGAATAGCTTGCTGAAGTAAAGATTGAATTCCAGCAGGGGTGTTATTGGGAGTAAAACCTACATCTTCACTAGTCGCACCCAAAATCATAGAACGATTCCGCCTGGGTACGATGTAAATATTTTCTCCAAATAAAACTCGTCTGAGGGGTAATTCCGGTACAAAATCGGGTAATCGGACACTCAGCATTTGCCCTTTACGTGGACTCACAGGCAAAGGTAACAATTCATTTGACCAAGCACCAGCAGCTAAAACATAGTGACTAGCACGAATTACACCTGTGTTGGTTTGTATGCTTATTACTTGTCCTTGATGTTGAATTAGTCCTTCGACTGTGATGTTTTCTTTGATTTCCACACCGAGGGATTTAGCCGCTGTCCACAGTGCTTGGGCTAATGCCCGACTATCAACTTGAGCATCTTCAGGATACCACCAGCCACCGACGACATCATTTCCCAATCCTGGCTGATATTGATGAATGGCGGTTTGATCTAACCAATATGCAGGTGATTCACGCGACGCAGGAGACTCTGGTTTTTGATAAACAGGAGCTAAAATACCACAAGGCCAGTAACCTGTATTTATGCCAGTTAAATCTTCTAGTTTGCGTGTCCATTCTGAATATAAGGCACGCGATCGCCTGCATAACTTACCCATTATCTCATCTGGGATAATTTCTGCATCTGGTGCTAACATCCCCGCAGCCGCATGGGTAGCAGCAGCCTGGAAATCACGACAAAGCACGGTGACAGTTGTCCCGCGCAGTTTGAGTTCGACGGCGATCGCTAAGCCAATAACACCGCCACCAATAATTAAAACATCGCTAGTCATTAGTCATTAGTCATTGGTTATTAGCCATTGATCATTAGTACACAACTAAATAACTTATAACTAATAACTTTAAGACTTACGCAAAAAGGTTGTCTGTTGAGATTGGGTGTAAGGGGGGTAAGAGTATAAGGGTGTAGAGTTTTACTTAATTACACCCCTGCACCCTTGCTCCCCTGCCTTTTGCATCACTACCACAAAGCACGAATCGGTTCTCTGGCAGACTCGTTATCACTAACAGATGTATCAGTGGATTGAGTTTCTGTTGATTGTACTTCTCTGGTTGTTGGCTCTGATGTATTGTCAGGAGATGAGAAGGAATCGTTGGGATTGGTATTTTGAGCAACGCTGGTTCTGCGTTCAGTGGTGGTTGTATTCAGATTTTCCTGCCTAACACTTCTGTTGCTTCTCGTTTCTGTGGGTGTAGTATCTTCTTGAGGAGTGCTGGCTCTGTCCTCGCTTAAGCCACGACTACCTCTGCTGGGAGCAGTGCTATTAACATTAATATTAGCTGGCAGAACGCGTGATGTTTTGCCGCCAGGAGTATTATTACTGGCAGTTTGTTGTCCTCCACCCATTGGAAAGTTAATGCCGAGCAATGTACCCAATAAAATTGCCAAGCCTCCACCCATCAGAATAAGCGGTGTCCATCTACCCATATTGTTTTGCTCCTTTGTAACCTAACCTTTTGATTTCCAAACTATTCGAGCGCCCTGACTCAACAATTCATAAAATTCTCTGTACGACAGGCTAAACGCAGGTCTATTGTAGGAGAATGTGAAGGAAGCGATCGCTGCCTTTGTGACGCTAATTCACAGTCAATACATCACTTTACTGAGCGCACCAGCACCATCACTACCAACTAACTGACTGTTCTTTGCTTTAGCACCGCCATTTTAGAGGTCAATCCCATTTTGCAGCAAAATTTTTCGTAATTTAAACCCAAAATTGTCCACATACGCCTTAATCTAACTGAACGCGGCGTTGAATGCAGCGCCAGACGCACTGATTTTTTGTACTTTGATCTAGTACTTTGGGCATATTTAAATTACCAAACTGGCTTTTTGTAGTATATTGGCACATTTCCTCTACAGTTGTCTCGCATGATCTTGTCTTATGACCACAAAATCCTCTCCCCAAATTTGGCTTTATGACACCACGCTACGGGATGGCACTCAATGCGAAGGGCTATCGGTGTCTATTGAAGACAAGCTACGCATTGCCAAGAGACTCGACCAACTAGGGATTCCTTTCATTGAAGGTGGTTGGCCTGGTGCTAATCCCAAGGATGTTCAATTTTTCTGGCAACTCCAAGAAGATCCGCTCAAACAAGCAGAAATTGTGGCATTTTGTTCTACGCGTCGTCCCAATACTATTACTGCGGCTGAACCAATGCTGCAAGCAATTTTAACTGCGGGTTCTCGCTGGGTGACAATTTTTGGCAAATCCTGGGATTTACATATTACAGAAGGTCTCAAGACAACTTTAGCGGAAAATTTGGCCATGATCCGCGATACTATTGAGTATTTTCGCTCACATGGGCGACGCGTGATCTACGATGCAGAACATTGGTTCGACGGCTACAAACACAATAGAGATTATGCTTTAAAGACATTAGAGGCAGCGATCGCCGCAGGTGCTGAATGGTTAGTTTTATGTGATACAAATGGCGGGACTTTGCCTCATGAGGTTAGCGAAAGTGTGCAAACGGTCATTGGTCATTTGTCATCTGTTATTTGTCAAGAACCAATAACAAATGACCAAGAACAAAGGACAACTCCTCAAATCGGCATTCACACTCATAATGATTGTGATCTGGCAGTAGCAAATGCTTTAGCTGCTGTGATGGCTGGGGCAACAATGGTGCAAGGAACAATAAATGGATATGGTGAACGCTGCGGCAATGCTAACCTTTGTTCTTTAATTCCCAACTTACAACTAAAGATGGGTCATGGCTGTATCGGAGAACACCAGCTTACTCAACTCACAGAAGCGAGTCGCTTTATCAGTGAGGTAGTAAATCTTGCACCTGATGAACACGCGCCCTTTGTTGGGCGTTCGGCGTTTGCTCATAAAGGTGGGGTGCATGTCTCCGCAGTTGAACGTAACCCTCTCACTTATGAACACATTCAACCAGAACAAGTCGGGAACCGTCGGCGGATCGTAATTTCCGAACAGGCGGGACTGAGCAATGTATTAGCCAAAGCCCGTACTTTTGGGATTGAATTAGATAAACAAACACCCCAAGCGCGACAAATTCTCCAACGCCTCAAACAATTAGAGAGTCAAGGCTACCAATTTGAAGCCGCAGAAGCCAGTTTTGCGCTGTTGATGTATGAAGCTTTAGGCGCACGGCAAGAATTTTTTGAAGTAAAAGGGTTTCAAGTACACTGTGACTTAGTAGAAGGTAAAGAAACCAGCAGTGCTTTAGCCACGGTGAAAGTCGCCGTCAACGGTCAGAATATTTTAGAAGCAGCAGAAGGTAACGGCCCGGTTGCGGCGTTAGATACAGCCTTACGCAAAGCTTTGCTGAACTTTTATCCCCAACTCGCCGCGTTTGAATTGACAGATTACAAAGTGCGGATTCTGGATGGACATGCGGGGACAGCAGCAAAAACCAGAGCTTTGGTAGAGTCAGGAAATGGCCATCAACGTTGGACAACTATCGGCGTTTCGGCGAATATTTTGGCTGCTTCCTATCAAGCAGTGGTTGAGGGATTGGAATATGGTTTGTTATTACATTCCCAAGCAGAAGCAGCATTGAAGGCGTAGGATTAGGAATTAGTGCCAAAATTGCTATTCCACAGAATTTGCTGCTAACCAAGTAAGTAAATCGTCTAGTTCTGTAAAATCTAACAAAGTCTCACCAAGGGCTTCTAATTGATTTAGAGCCAGAGACTGAATGCGTAGGCGTAGCCCGTCGTAGACATCGCACTCCGATTGTGGTAATCGTAGGATGAGGTTTTGTGCTTGTTCTTTTTGTCCGCGTTCGTAGCCAATGCGCTCACCAGTGGTTACGTAGCTCATACTTTGCTCCTGCTCAAATTGCTTAAAATCTTGCCAAACTTTAACTAAAACAGCAAGGAATATGAGCATCCTCAACATTGGGCTGCGTTTGTTCCCTCTGGTAATTGGACACCTTTAAGTGGCAAGTAAGCAAAAAACTAGAGACTCAGATCCCCGACTTCTTCGAGAAGTCGGGGATCTCGTCGTTGAATTGCGTACATTAGCGGTTAATTATTTTTATCTGAACCGTATTGATTTATAAGGGGTGTAAGGTTAGATGAGTAACAATATTTTCCCTTATGCCTTCTGCCTTCTAAGTAAAACTTTCCCAAGCTTGAGCCAGCAATTGACTTAGCCAACGTCGTTGCTGCCTATCTAGCAATGGATCATCTTCAAGAATTTGTGCTGTTAAGTCTTCCAAAGATTTACCTTGAGAGCGGACAATTTTAATTACTCCTGCGATCGCAGAAGCTACAAGTTCTTCATCAACTGGCTTTTGTTGTAAGGCAAGAATATCTTGAGGGCTATCTGGAATGGGATAATTCATGGCGTGGGTTTACAAAGTTACAAAATGAAGAAAAAAATTTGACAAATTATTAAAAGTTCTTTACAGAATCTTTATTTGACTAATAGGGCGGAGTGTACCGGAATTTTCGCCATTAATAAATCTGTCGAAATGAGTATTTTAAGCGGAGTTGTCAAGGAAACATGAAAGAAGTCCTTTATTTAGAAGTTCCAATTCCAGATACAGCAGCAGTACGTCATTGGCTGCAGGTGGATTTTCAACCAGGAATTGGCGAGAAATCACTAACTCCAGATGGCTTCTGCCTGAAATTACTTACAGACTATACAGCATCTATCCAGACTATTTCCGAAAATTTACCGAAGGAACTTTCAATTTTTGTGTGGTCGGTGCAGAGAACTACCTATTTAAAGGTCTTTCGCTGGGCAGATCAGCCTTTCCCTCAAGAGAAGGATATTTTGCTACGTCTCAAGACAGAAATCAGACAACGCTTTCCCCATCAATACCCCAAACCGCCAGCCATTGATTTATCCCAACAATCAATTTTTGAAGCATTAGCGCCATATTACCCACTTACAGTTAAATACTTTCAGAAAATGCCCAATGGCGAATACGACCTCAAACGTGCTTATTGGTGGGAACAACGATGGCGCGACGGTGTACGTAATCCCAAACAGCCGCGTCAGGTAATCTTCACAAAAGACAAGCAGACAGAAAATCCCCATCCCCAATACGATTTAATTTATATCGGCGGCGCACTAGGGGCAGTCCATGCGGCAGTTATGGCCAAACTGGGATACAAAGTACTGTTGGTGGAACGTCTACCTTTTGGCAGGATGAACCGCGAATGGAATATTTCTCGTGATGAACTCCAAAGCTTATTAAATCTAGGTTTGGTAACAACCACTGAATTGGAAAGTATTATTGTTAGAGAATACAAAGACGGATTCAACAAATTTTTTGATGGTAATAATCCGCCCAAACTGCGATCGCCTATCCTGCACACACCCACAGTCTTGAATGTAGCCTTAGATTCAGAAAAATGGCTGCAAATGTGCGGACAAAAGCTGCGGAATACTGGTGGCGACATCTGGGGCGAAACCGAGTTTATCCGTGCAGATATTGATAAAACACAAGTTGTAGTAAATGTCAAGCATTTACCCACCCAGTCAGAAAAGCAAGTAACTGGGCGATTATTAGTAGATGCAATGGGAACCGCTTCTCCCATTGCATGGCAATTAAATGGTGGTCGTGCTTTTGATAGTGTTTGCCCAACGGTGGGTGCAGTTGTTGATGGGGGATTTGCACCAGAGGTTTGGGATTCCCAATATGGTGATGTGCTGTACAGTCACGGCGATATTTCACGAGGGAGACAGTTGATTTGGGAATTGTTTCCCGGCGCGGGTGAGGAACTGACAATTTATTTATTTCACTACCACGAAGTCCACCCCGATAATCCCGGTTCTTTGTTAGAGATGTATGAGGACTTTTTCACAATTTTGCCAGAGTATCGTCGTTGCGATCTGGATAAACTAGTGTGGAAAAAGCCGACATTTGGATATATCCCAGGGCATTTTAGTGTGAGTAGTAGCGATCGCAAAGTTGCCTTTGATAGATTAATTGCGATCGGTGATGCGGCATCTCTTCAGTCTCCCTTGGTGTTTACGGGTTTTGGTTCCTTGGTGCGTAACTTAGAACGTTTGACAACGCTGTTGGATACCGCCCTTAAGCATGACTTATTAAGTTCTCGCTACTTGAATAAAATTCGCGCTTATCAAAGTAATGTTTCGGTGACTTGGCTATTTTCTAAAGGCATGATGGTTCCCACTGGGAAATTCATTCCTCCCCAGCGGATTAACTCGATGCTGAATACATTCTTTGGGCTATTAGCAGATGAACCGCCAGCTGTTGCGGATAACTTCATCAAAGATAGGTGTGATTGGTTAACTTTTAACCGCTTGGCACTAATAGCCGCTCGTAAAAACCCCGCCTTGTTGTTGTGGATTTGGCAACTGGCTGGCCCCAGAGATTTATTTAGATGGCTGGGTAATTATTTTAACTTTGGTCGCTATGCTTTAGTCAATGCCTTGCTGAATCCTTGGTTTCCACGTTTCCTCTGCCGCATTCAACCGTGGCTAGAACCGCGTCATCCAGCGTTGTGGTTACAATTATTAGTAATTCGCTACGCAATTACCACAGGTAAACCGCGATCGCTCAATCAAACAGCACCAGTTCAATCAGAAGCAATCATAAGCTAATAATCACAAAAGTTTGCTTGTTGAGACCGCAAGGGGAGCCAGCGCGCCCCTTGCGGGTTTCCCGACAGCCGCGCGACTGGCGTGGCTCTTGAGCAGAGGAGCGAGTGTGTTGCGGTGAGCAGTCCGTTGGGCGGCTTTGCCGACAGTCACGGAACTGCGTTAGCGCAGCGTTAGCGACGCTCTTGAGCGTCACCCGAAGGGAGGGAACCTCCGTTGTAGCAACTGGCGTGAGCAGGGGAGAGGGTTTGAAGTTTTTCCCCAAAATTTCAACTGTGCAACTTGTAAGCACAAAAGCTTACCAGTTCGTAATTCGTAAGTTGAAAATCAATACGGTTCAGATAAGATATTGTACAAAACCAATAAATCTGTAGAGACGTTGCAATGCAACGTCTCTAATCCCTAACCTACCATTTTGTTCACTGAATTTTTAATTACGAATTACGAATTATTTGGACGGAAATTTGGTAATTCCACTGATGCCAAAGATTTACGTCCCTTGGGTGGACGCTGGGGATAAACTACTGGTGATGGTGATAGAGAATCATTACTACAGTCACCAGATGTTTCTTGAGGTAACTCTGTCTCTGGCAATTCTTCAATATTCTGTGGCGTGGTTTCTAACCAGAAATTTTCTGGCTCTTCAGTTGTCTTCTTGGTCAACGGTAAAGTAAAAGAAATTGGTAAATTATTTTCTGGTAGTATTGTTGACTCTTCAATCACTGAACTAGGCACAGTAATTGGAGCATCACTTTCTGTTGCTAATGCTTCTAATTGTTGTTCTAGCGTAGGTTCTGATTGTTCATCATTGTTCACCCAAGTCTCCCAAATCGGTGCATCAGATGAATTGGTAGTGACATTGGTTTCACTGGTAGCAGGTGGTGAAGCTGCAGGCTGGGAAGCAAAAAACATTTGGATGAGACTATCTATTTGCTCATCTAGTTTTGCTGAGTCATTAGATGAACCCGTTTCTGATGTAATTGGTTCATCATCTGTTTCTGAATCAGTATCCGGTTCAGCCGATTCTGGTGTTTCTTCCTGAGTCGGCCAGTTCCAAGGAGATGATGGTTGCGGAGCAGGGTTACTATAGCTGGGTGAAGGTGGTACTGAAGATTCACTCCAAGGATGTTCAACATTCTCACAAGCAGATTCTGGTTCTGCTGACCAAGGTCTAATTGGTTGTATGTTAGGAAATAAAGACCGCGCTTTTCTAGAGAATCTGCTTTGCTTAGTAGCGCTGTTATAAGAAGTGTTATTCGCTGTCTCTTCTGGGGAGTCGTCGTTAGCAGGGGGTGGTTCTAAACATTTTTCTAAAGCTGCCTTAAATTGCAGTGTTTGACGCTGTTGGCGCATCAACCGAGTACGTAGCTCTCGACAAGTAGTTTCTGACTGCAATACTTGCTGAGACTGTTCATGATAATTAGTCTGCAATAACGCACATTCCCGTTCTAACTGAGCTAGGCGTTGTTGGCTAATTTGTAGCTGTGCTTTATAAGTTTCAATCAGAGTTTCTTGACGTTGAACAGTTTGTGTAGTAGTGTCTAACTGTTGAAATAGGGACTGAATTTGTTCTTGGGCGGCAATCAGTTCTTGCGCTTGTTGGTTGAGCATTGACTCAGTGACACTGGAACGCCTTTTTTGCCACTGCATAGCCTTTTCCGACTCAGCTAGGTCATCTTTGAGATGCTCTACTTGTTCGTACAATTCATTGTTAGCTGAACGTAGTTCTTCATTCAATGCGAGCAGTTTCTGAAATTCATCGTCAATTGCTGCTTGTTGGCTACTGTCTGGTTCTGCTACCCATTCTTTTGGGGTGACGTTTTCAGGGGATTGAGGATTTGGCGGATCGGGTTGTTTTTCTTCTGCTGGTTTGAGAAGCGGCAATTGCCTGATAGCCAGATTTTCCGAAGGCACAACCGAATAAAAAGGACAGCTCGCTGACTCTGGTTGTAGCGAGTTAGCAGAATTGAGAGATTCCATTACAGCCCTGTTGTTTGAGGTGTCAGCTTCATTCATTACTCTTGACCCACCCACCTAAAGATACTCGGCGATGCTCAGTTAAGCATTGCTCATCAACTTTGTTCGCTCGGCGTTAATTTAGAAACCAAGTGGAATCTTTCCCAAGCATGAGTCACTAGTTGTTAGTTAGTGTTCCCATTTTGCATTTAGAACTGATGACGTTATAACATTATGACCAGATAACCCGTCAACCATAGGCTATATGAGGGTTTATGGCTCAAATGTTACTGTGTACGGACTTCAGCATAGATGCCTAGCAAAGGTTGTATCTAGGTTGGTTTCGGTCAAAAATTATTTGGATTTGGTAGTAACAACTGCCTGGCAGAAATTCACGCGCTAGACAAACATCTGCGCTGTATATAATTTAGCAAATACCTTGCTTTTAAGGGAACAGGGGTGTGAGACTACAGGGGAATTAGGGGTGTGAGGTTATTGATTTAGGAATTTGGATAATTTGAGCGATCGCGTGAATCAGAGCCTTGTGATTCTCCATGTATGTATGATGACACCTGCCGATTTTTAGCTGAACATTTCTCATCGGACTTTGCTAGTTGGCTGATGGGAGAATCGATAACGATGACGGAGCTAAAACCTTCCGAACTTTCTTTAGAACCAATTCGCACTGATGCGTTAATTCTACTAGAGTCAGAGCAATCAGTTCTGCACTTAGAATTTCAAACCTTACCTAAAAAGAATATTCCGTTTCGCCTGTTAGATTATCGGGTGCGCGTGTATCGAAAATATCCAGACAAACCCATGCGCCAAATCGTGATTTATCTCAAAGAAACGAGTTCAGAATAGCGATCGCACCTGATATTTTTGATGAAAAGCGATCGCTTTATAACAAATTAATCTATAAAACGAACGTTATCATCATAGCGATCGCCTACAACAAAACCATCACATCTTTATTTTTGATGACAAGCGATCGCTTCATAAACAATTAGCTCCCCGACTTTTTGAAAAAGTCGGCGATTTCGATTTTTCGCATTTAGGTAGGGACTTGGATAATTTGAGCGATCGCATTTCCCAAACGAGTAAAATGATTTGGATTTAGTGTCAGTAAAACATCTACTTGTGCTTTTAATGCAGCTTGAGCAATTAAAGCATCGAAAATAGCACCACCAGGGAGGTTTAAAGTTGTCATTTGAGCGATCGCATTTTGATAGTCATTGACAACCAGTGGAACTCCTTCTAAATACTGTAGTATATCTACAACTATGCTTTGAGCTTATTGAGGACTTATACGTGGCTGAACGGGTAAGCGTGTGATAACAGAATATGTTTCAGCTAAACTGTGAGTTGAGATAAACCCTTGAATTTGCCCAGATTTTGCAGATTGAAGCCGGGAAAAACAAATCGAATGTTGGGGGTGATTGACAATTATTGCAGGAACTACAGCTGAAGTATCAAACAAAACTTTCATTAAACTATTTGTTCCTGAATGCGTTCTTCTCTCAATTCATCTATAAAAGTATTGATATCAAAATTTGCTGGGAATTCTGCGTCTACAACTAAGATTCCATCTTGGCGATAGAGGTTTGCTTGGTTGAGGTTTAGTTGAGTATCTTCTTCTAGTTTTTGCTGACTGAGAGTTGCAATTTTTTCTGTAATGGCTTGCAAAATAAATTGCTCAGTTGATATTCCCTGACTGCTTGCCCATTTTTCAATCTTTTCTTGTAGTTGGGGAGGAAGGTTCATAAATATTGTAGTGATTTTGTCCTGATATGAACTAGGTTAGCATTGCGATCGCCTACAACATGAATCCATAAAGCGATCGCTATTTCATTGTCAATCAGCCTGTCAATCAGACTCTATCTTTTCGGAGGTCAAATAGATTAAAAGCTTCCCCAGCAAAGTTCTTAGCGGTCTTGTCACCCCGTCAGGTAAAGCGGTTCAGCTTCACTGTATCTTCCTTGGCTACGGTAGAGTTCAGCTAAATTGTTCAAGCTTAATGCCACATCAGGATGGTCGCCTGTGAATAAAGTTTGGCAAACATTAACGCATTCCTGACTCCAAGGTTCGGCTAATTGATATAGTCCTTGTCCTTCATAAAATCTTGTCACTCCCACAAATATCCAAAATACTTCATCATTGGGGACTGATGCTGGGGAAATTATCTGTTTTTCGCTTGGTTGGTTTACTTCTGCAATTATCCGTTGTCCCAAGTCTTCGAGATGAGGAATAACATCCTTAACACGTTCGATATCTTCAGAAGTTGCTGACTGGGGAAGGCTTTGAGCTACGCTTATCATCGCAGAAGCAAAAGTGGTTTCTAAAATTGAGCGCATCTCATCAGCATCAGCTAACTGTTCTTGCAAAAACCACCGCACTAAGGCATGAATTTTATAAAATCCTTCGCTGTCTTCTACCTGTTGCAACAAGTGACGCTTGTAGAGTTGCTTTTTCGCTTCGTTTAATTCATCGGCTGACAAACCTAACCCCCCTAGCTCCCCTTCCCTACGAGGGAATGAGGGAGTCAAAGCCTCTCCCCCCGTGGGGGAGAGGTTTGGAGAGGGGTCATTTTCTTCTCCTCCACCAGTCGCCACCGACATCACCAAACTCCATAAAATTGACTGGGGAGCAAATAAACTCAAAAATCTGCCTAGTTGTTGCGTTAGTGGTTCAAGTTCTTCCCAAGTTAAAGCAAAGGCGGCTTTGACTCCTAGTTGTGTTGAGTTGAGAGTTTCCCTGTCTTGTAAAGCTTCCTCAGCTAACTTGCGTGCTTGCAATCGCTCCAACATTATATATAGATGTAAATCTGAGTCTTGTGCTAAATAAGCTCCGACGGGAGCAACGCGATTTTCTGAAGTCGGACAAAAACAAGTGATAATGCTCGACCCCAAGGCCTGGCGAGCGCTAAACAGAAATTTAAGTACATTAGTAAAATAGATACTCACTAAATAGGCTAATACC
>NZ_JAIVFW010000022.1 GCF_020829595.1 Nostoc sp. CHAB 5844 | reverse complement strand
TTTGCCGACAGTCACGCAACTGCCGCGCATGGTTTCGGTGGCAGTCACGCGAGTGGCGTTTGACGTAAGGAAACCCAACATTAATCTTGGTGTTGGGTTTCGCTGATGCTCAACCCAACCTACGGCTAATGCACAACTTTAGCCTTGCCACACCACTACAAGATTTTTAATTTTACTTTATAAATAACCTTTTGGGTTACATTATTGCAAACATCTCAATTCATGGCATAAAATATTGTGCGCCTTTTTGTATGTTCTTTGTTACTAATTCTTAGTCTGTTATTCTCATTCACACCGCTAGTAAAATCGGCAACGCCCTCTTCGGATATTGAGCAGTATCTAATTAATGCCCAATTTCAACAGGGAGAAGCAGCTTTTGTAGCCAAGCTTCAGGACAACAAGAATGATGATCAGACACGATTTAAATTGGGAGTTGTGCAATTAATGGGTACAACTCAAAGGTTAATGCAGTCATTGTATCGTTATGGTTTGCAGCAAAATTTGGTTACGCAATTCTTCCCGATTTTACGTCTTCCTGTGCCGATAAATCCCACACCGCAGCCAGTCACCTATAAAGATGCTCGAACTATTCTGCAAGACTTACTCAATGATCTAACTCAAATCAAAGAGACTCTCGAACCTATTAAAGATGATAAAGTCAAGCTGCCGCTGCGGATTGGTTTAACAAGGATGGATTTCAACGCCGATGGCAAGCTAGAAGAAAATGAATCTTTCTGGAAAACTTTCAGCTTATTGACAGGGATTCCAGCAACGGAAAAAGCTGCACAAAATTTAGCGATCGCATTTGATGCAGGTGATGTAATTTGGCTAAAAGGATACTGCAATTTACTTTCTGCAATTACTCAGGTGGTTTTAGCACATGATGAAAGTAAACTGTTTGATTCAACTGCTCATTTGGTTTTTGCTAAACCGCAAACTGCTTATCCTTTTTTAACTAATGGTACGGGAGCATTCGGTTGGGGTAATGTTGATATTAGCGACATGATTGCGTTTATTCATCTGATCAATTTTCCGGTTGTGGAACCAGAGCGTTTAAAGGCTGCAATGCAAAATTTACAAACGATGACAGCCTTAAGCCGTCAATCTTGGAAATTGATTTTAGCTGAAACTGATAATGACCGAGAATGGCTACCCAACTCTCGACAAAAGAGCATAATTCCCAATGCCGTAGTTACTCAACCGATGATTGATGGCTGGTTAACTTTTTTAAATGAAGCTGATGCTTTGCTGACAGGTAAAAAGTTAGTTCCGTTCTGGAGAAAACGTGAAGTTAGAGGTATTAATTTAAACAAAGTATTCACTCAGCCCCGTGGGTTTGATTTGGTGCTTTGGGTACAAGGAACTGCTGCTGCACCTTATCTAGAGTTGGGCAAACTCACAGATACAAATACTTGGCAGCAATTGATACAGGTTTTCCGGGGACAATTCTTTCAGTTCGCAGCTTGGTTTAATTAGAGAACGGTTCTTGGCTTAGGCACTTCCAAATAAAAAACATCCCAAATTCTTGTGGGATGGGTGTAGGGGCGAACGGCCGTTCGCCCCTACAAGTTTTTGTATGCGTATCGAGATTTTGGTGAATCATATCATGTCTGGGTAATTAGTTATAATTCCCGAATCTATGCAGAGAACCCAAAAACCCCTCCCCTCTGCTCCCCTGCTCCTCTGCTCCTCTGCACCTGAAGCTGCCTTAATGATAAGTCTTTCACCGGACACGATATCAGTCTTAGCTTATCTTGATACAATGGGGCAAAACTAACTTTATCTTTTGTTTCCAAGAAGATATTATTTCTGTAAACACACAAGATACAATAGCTGCTGATATGTTCGCAAAAAAGTTGAGTGGCGATCGCATCTACTATTCAAGCTCTAATTAAATTTATAAATAATTAAAAAACTCCTCTGGCACTAACCGAAGTTCACCAGATTGAAAGCGGGCAATTTCTAACCAAAGCGCCCGATGATGATGTGTTCCTGATTCAGAAAACATGAGGCTTTCTATTTGATAAAACTTTGAATCAACAAAATCACATTGATAAAGTTGAATGATTTCATGCCCTTGCCGATTGTTATATATAAATAAGTTTTCAATACAACCTAAATAGCGAATATTAGTTAACTCAGCTTGAATTTCTTCTTGAAATTCTCTTTGTAAAGCTGCATGACTAGTTTCACCAAAATCAACACCACCACCCAAAGCACGGTAAAAAGTAGACTGTTTTGCCGGATCATAGCCTTCAGAAACAAAAATTCGCTTGCCATCCCGAATTAGTCCTAAAACTATGACCCGAATTTCCCCTGATTTATTCATTCTTGTCACTAATTATCGTATATCGAGTAAGAGCGGCTGTCGCTATCTTCGACAGGCCAATCTTCATTTTCGCCGCCAATATACAATTGTTCAATAGTGACGTATTCTTCACTTAGCTGGGTGAGAGCGTTGATGAAAATATCTAAAGCGATCGCATCACTAGTTCCTAAGTCAAACCAACACCGCGCCCATTGTCCTTCATACTCAATCTCACCCATGTTGTGCATCAGCGCTAACAAACTTTTGTCATAGCCTTGTGAGTCATAATCTATATAGCTAATTTCCAACCCTGTCTCCTGAACTTGCAGGTTTTCGGCATTAAATGCACCTAATTTACCCAAGTAAAACCAGGAGTTAAAAACTTCTTCTATATATTCTTTTTCCCTTTGAGAAGGTATTGTACTAAATCTCAACCAAATCCAGACATCAAACGGATTAAATTCACGAAACTGAATGTGCATTCAATTATCTCAATTACTGTTACTCAAAATAAGCATATCAAACAGGTGGCTAATCAAGAATGAAGGCTAAAGGATGAAAACTGAAGAATAAAATTTCAGACTTCAGACTTCAGACTTCAGACTTTTCTCATTATCTACCTGAATTATTTAACTGGTTGACAGCACTGGTGCGTTCTCGTTCGATTTGTTTGACTAAACTAGCTGGCAGTTGAGATTTTTTCGTTAAGGCTTTGTCAAAATTAGCGATCGCTTCTCTAAGTAACTGCTGACTTTTTTCTCGTCTTCCTTGTTGTTTGAGGATTTGGGCTTTGAGATAATACACCTCTGGGTTGTCTGGTGTGCCGTTGATAGCCTGATTAGCGTAATCTAACGCCTGAGAATATTGTTTCAAATCTCGATAGCCAATTGCAATACCTCGATCTGCCAAATACTTAGGTGCAGCACTTGTCTCTAACCGCCCAATTGCCTCATCAGGATTGGCAAAAGGCAGGCTAACAGATAGCATCAAATCCATGTAACCTTTGAGTAAATTCAGTTCTGGATCTTTAGGAGAAATCGCTTCTGCTTGATCCAAATACTTATATACTTGCCGCAACCGACTTAAAGCTTGGGGCGCACCTTTAACTGTACCCTCACGCGTTAGAATTACAGCACCTTCAAAGAAATGCCCAACCGCAGTGTATAAATTACCACGCAAAGGGTCATTAGCAATGAGCTTCTGCCCAGTTTCTAAAGTTTGCTTGCTGTAGTTATTTAAACCTGTTAAATCTCCCTTGGCGTATGCTAATGATGCCTGCATGGCATAAGCTAGAGGTTCATTTGGTTCCTTTTCTAATGCTTGTTTGAGGTAACGTTCAGCAGCAGGATAATTGCCTTGTTGGAAAATAGCTTTAAAAGCGGCTTCTGTATTAGCACCTATTTCATGGGGTTCGCTACTGCGGAAGGGATCGCCTGCTAGGGATGGAGTCACCCAGAGATTAAGTGCGGCAGCAGCTGTTAAAGTTGCCTGAGCAAGCTTAGTTAATTTAGTAAATACTATTTGTGAAGTGGGAAATAATTTAGTCATTAGCACCTCAGAATAATTGCGGTTGAAATAGCCTTATATGTTACCTAAAATGCAAAAAATGTTTCATCTCAATTTAGTTTTATTTCAGTTACCAGATTCTAAACAGGTTGACTTGGCTAATTTTTGCAAGTTCCCATGATTGTTTTAGCTCTGAATCAAGGGTTATTCTGCCAAAATGGAGAGATAGTCTGGCTGTGAGATCATGCTTGTAGCGTTTCGGAATTCTCCGGTTGTACTTGGTGTAGTTAACCTTAGTTAGTGAGTAATTCGCCAATTTTTGGTAATTTTAACAAATGCTCTATCTCAGAAATTTAATTTATCATCCCACAGCTTGCCCAACAGCAATTCTCAAGTCAATTAACCTAGAATTACCACCTCAGCAGTTAGGTTTAATTATCGGCCCTAGTGGTTCTGGTAAAAGCACGTTATTAGAAATTTTGTCTGGATTGGCTGAACCTACTTCTGGCGGAGTGTTTTGGAGAGAACAAGAACTCATAGCCGAACAGCTACAACAATTGGCTGGTATAGTGTTTCAGTTTCCCGAACGGCACTTTTGCGGTGGTACGATTTTAGAAGAATTGCGTTTAGGGCATCCTGAGTTAGGCTCAGAACGAGTTAAGCAGGCACTCACTGAAGTGGGATTAGAGCATTTATCGCTTTCTGCTGCACCTTATGCTTTAAGTGGAGGACAACAACGGCGTTTGGCTTTAGCAGTGCAATTAATTCGTCAGCCAAATGTACTGTTGTTAGATGAACCGACAGCTGGCTTAGATTGGTCGATGCGTCAGCAACTAGTCAATTTATTAGCGAAACTGAAAAAAGACTGGACACTGTTAGTAGTAACACATGATGCTGGAGATTTGTTAGCGATCGCCGACCGTTGTTGGACACTCAATCACGGCGAACTGCTATCAGTTGATCCAGCAACACTGAGTAGTGGACTAAATCAGGACTTACGCAAAAATAGCCAAAAAGCTCAATTTATCGAACCGCCAAGTCGCCAAGAACGCCAAGAAATCATAGAGTCTGCGTAAGTTCTATAAATGATGAAAAGAAGCGGTCAGTTTTGTTGAATTAAGCAAGTTGTGGTCGAGGCTGAGATTTAGAGAGAAATGACAGCTTAAACATTGACCATTTTTAACAAAGCAGTGTCTTTGATGTCATGCTGCATTTGATAGTCAGTAGTTGCAAATTCTATTTGTAAAATTAAGCGGTCTTTGTGCGTTGGCGGTAGTCCTTTATGGAAGCATAGCGGGTCTTCTGCAAATCCAAAGCCTGCTTGACCAGAAATACTGACTAAAGATTCCTGACCGTAATAATTGATAATATCTTGATCTGTTTCGCGTTTACGAAACCAAAGATGTGTGCTTTTTTTCTTTTTGTGACTACGACGAACGCACATATGTTGACCGCTTTGAGAATCTACATCAGTCAAATAAAAGAAAAATTTGATAAAGCGATAATCATCTAAGTCATAGTGAAAAAATTGAGCAGCTTGACTTTGTTCCTTATATGTACTTTCGCCAGCAAAACTCCACCATAGTTTATTACCTTGATGCACTGGTTGAGCGTCTAAATATTTAGCTGCGATCGCCAATAACTTTGGGTCATTTTGCAATTTTTTAATTGCTGAACAAAACAAACCTGTGTTGAAATAACAACCTGTAGTAAATTGTTTCCCTACCTGATTTTGCGCTACTTCTTTTTGATGATAATAAAACCCTAAATGAGATTTCCTATTGGCATAACAAGCTGTTGATTTAGCAAACATTACTATTTCTTGGACAACCTCTTGAGGTAAGTTAATTCCTAAAAATAAACCTTCCTCATGCAAATTTTTCACAACCTCATCTACCTCTACATCTGCAAAATATGAATTTTGCTCATTGATTAACTGTAAAAATGCGTGAAGACTAGATTTAGAAAAATACTTGATTATATCTCTCACTAGTTGAAATTTTGCTATTTTCCGCATTAACAACCATCGAGGATTTTTAGTCAAACCTTGATAATTTTCGTAACAAAAATCCTGAACTTTGGTTACAAAATTCTCAAAATAATCATTGAATAGATTTAGCGACATAATTTTCATAAACATAGAATAGCAGGATGCGATCACGTCAATGCTTTCCCTAACAAATACGTAAGTAAAAATTCGTAATTATAAGTCACTAAATCTTAATTGATGTCAGTGCAAATGGGCTATAAAACTATAGTGAATTTACAGTTTCTTTGTAAGTAACACCAGATTCTTGAAGAATTTAAGATATCGTGTACAGTGAAAGGCTGAAGTATGAAGTGTGTAGACACCCTTTGGGTGGCTTCCCGTTCGCGTAGCGTCTCCCTTTGGGAGAAGGGTAGTATGAAGTCTGAAATGAAGAAACCCGTATAGTAAGCTTGAGCGCAATTTATAAAGGAATGTAGAGAGTCACTATTTGATGAATACAGTATTAATACTTAATTTATAGAAATAATAGGTAATAAATTATGTCGAAAACACAAGATATGAAGTTATTCGGAAATCATGTAATTCTAGGTATTTCTGGCACAAAATTGAGCGATGATGATAAACGGGCGCTCAGTGAATTAAAACCAATTGGCGTAATATTTTTTGCTAAAAATTTTAGAGATGGTATTCCTTATGAGGTTTGGTTAGCCAGCTTTAAAGAACTAATAGACCAAATTCGAGAATATGCAGAACGTGATTCAATGTTCATGACTTTAGATCATGAAGGCGGACGTGTAGTACGCACACCTTTACCAATTACCAGATTTCCCTATGCTTTGCTATTGCGATCGCATACTCGTGAAGTAGCAAAAGCCACAGCCACAGAACTGAAATCACTGGGAATTAACGTATCTTGGTCTCCTGTAGCCGACGTTTATTCTAATCCTCATAACCCCGTAATTGGGCCGCGGGCCTTTGGCAATACACCGGAAACGGCTGTTGAGGGTGTGCTGGAATATTACCTAGGACTTCAGGAAGCTGGTGTTTTAGGATGTGCCAAGCACTTTCCTGGACATGGAGATACCAGTACAGACTCACATATTGAGTTACCAGTACTTAATTTAACTCTACAAGATTTACGCGATCGCGAACTGATACCTTTCAAAGCCTTGATAGAAGCACAAATTCCCTTAATTATGACAACTCACATCTTGTTTCCGAAAATCGACCCAGATGTACCAGCGACAATTTCGCAACCTATTCTTCAAAACATCCTGCGAGAAGAACTTGGTTTCAAGGGTGTGGTTGTCTCCGATGACTTGGATATGAAAGCCATCTCCGATATGTTTACCCAAAGTGGTACTGTCGCCCGCGCATTCAATGCTGGGTGTGACTTGTTCATCCTGTCGCGGAATATCAATTCATCGTCTTTGGAACGTACTTATTATATGGCGGCAGATTTTGCTGACTCTCTCAGCAAAGGTCATTTGCAGGAAGCGGTAGTTACAGCAGCTAGAAAGAGGATTGAAAAACTATTAGCACAAACACCGCAATATATTGTCCATACGTTGGATAAAGCTACATTACTACAACATGCAGAATTAGCGATCGCTTGTACTTTTTAGTATGACGTTGCTAAATGAGAAAATAAAATTTGATATCATCAACTCTCAAACTGTTTAGCCTCTGTGCGCTTCTGCGAGAGATAAATCTTTACTGTAAAATAGAGATAGCTAAAGCTTGACTTTTAAGAGGATGTCTGAAAAGTAATGGGCGAATATAATTCGCTACTACACAAACGAAGTCCGCCTACGCGGACTAATAGAGAATTAAAGTTTTTGAACCCGCGTAGGCGGTGAGACCAGTGCTGCGGGAGGGTTTCCCTCCGCAGGCAACTGGCGAACCCGGAGGGGTGAGAGTCTGTGTAGCCGCGACTTCAGTCGCAAAGGCTAGTATGAAATGAGACTTCTCAGACATCCTCTAAACGCAGAGGCTCGCGGAGGTAAACGCAGCGAAAAGTTCTGAAGGAGGGTTTCCCTCCGTAGGAAACTTTTCAAGACAAAGGTACGCCGAGTCTTGGTTCAATTTTTTCGCTATAAAAATATAGATGAAACTGATTGTGGACAACGCAGTAACTCTTAAATTGTCATAAAGCACCATAATATACTATCAAAATAAACAATTACGAATTACGAATTACAAATTATTTTGACATGACATCATCTGTATTTGCTGCTGAACGTCTTTTATTCACTCCCAACACTCCTGATACTGATGCTATACCTCTAATTTTTGCCTTTCCTAATGAGTACAGCGTGGGTATCACTAGCCTTGGCTATCAAGTAGTTTGGGCAACTTTGGCAATGCGCGATGATGTGCAGATAAGCCGCCTATTTACCGATATTCACGAACAACTTCCCAGACAGTCGGAAATTGTGGGATTTTCAATTTCTTGGGAATTAGATTATGTGAATATTTTAAATTTATTGGAAACTTTGAATATTCCGAGGCGGGCAAATTTACGTGATGATTCTCATCCGCTAATTTTTGGTGGCGGCCCAGTTCTCACAGCTAACCCTGAACCTTTTGCCGATTTTTTTGATATCATCTTGTTAGGAGATGGGGAAAATCTGCTGGGAAATTTTGTTGAAGCTTACAAAGAAGTAAGACACGCTGCTAGACAAACTCAGCTTCAAAGATTAGCACAAGTACCAGGAATTTATGTTCCGAGTTTGTATGAGGTGGAATATCAAACGCCGGATGGTGAGGTAAAGTCAATTAATCCGATTTCCTCAGATATTCCCACCATTGTCCAAAAGCAAACTTATCGCGGCAATGTTTTATCAGCATCAACAGTGGTAACTGAAAAAGCTGCTTGGGAAAATATTTACATGGTGGAGGTAGTGAGAAGCTGTCCGGAAATGTGCCGCTTTTGTTTGGCAAGTTATCTCACATTACCATTTAGAACTGCCAGCTTTGAAGGTTCATTAGTTCCAGCGATTGAACGAGGGTTACAAGTAACAAATCGCTTGGGATTATTGGGTGCTTCTGTTACACAACACCCAGAGTTTGAGGAGTTACTAAATTATATTAGTCAGCCAAAATATGATGATGTGCGATTGAGTATTGCTTCAGTCAGAACTAATACTGTAACGGTGCAATTAGCCCAAACTTTAGCGAAACGGGACACGCGATCGCTTACCATTGCTGTAGAAAGTGGTTCCGATAAACTCCGCCAAATCATTAATAAAAAGCTAGAAAATGAACAAATCATTCAAGCGGCGGTAAATGCCAAAGCTGGCGGACTTTCAGGCTTGAAACTCTACGGGATGGTTGGTATTCCCGGTGAGGAAGCCCAAGATTTAGAAGCAACTGTGGCGATGATGCGAAGTATCAAAAAAGCTGCGCCAGGACTGCGGTTAAGCTTTGGCTGTAGCACCTTTGTACCAAAATCGCATACACCATTTCAATGGTTTGGGGTAAATCGTCAAGCCGAAAAGCGGTTGCAGCTTTTACAAAAACAACTCAAACCACAAGGAATAGATTTTCGTCCGGAAAGTTATAACTGGTCTATCATACAGGCTTTGTTATCCAGAGGCGATCGCCGCTTATCTCAACTTCTCGAACTCACCCGCGACTTTGGCGACTCCTTGGGTAGTTATAAACGCGCCTTCAAGCAACTTAAAGGACAAATCCCCGATTTAGATTTCTATGTCCATGCTAATTGGTCAACAGCCCAAGTCTTGCCTTGGAGTCACTTGCAAGGGCCGCTACCGCAGTCTACACTACTAAAGCACTTGGAGGAAGCGACCAGTCATTTTCGCTCATCCGCCAAAGAACTACAGCCCTTAAATTCATAGCCAAAAATTGAATGCAAACAACTGCTGAGTATTACTGCGCCTTTTGTGGCGAACCAAATTTAACCTTTATTGACTTGAGTGCTGGTGGACAGCAATCTTATGTTGAAGACTGTCAAGTTTGCTGTAACCCCAATATTTTATATGTCCGGGTTGACGAAGACACTTTAGATATAGAAATTGATACCGAATACGAAGGCTGATACTATTTTAGATTTTAGATTTTAGATTTTGGATTTAAAATCGCTTTCTGCATTTAAGTTGTATCAATCTATCCGTTTCATCATCTTTTATTGCTGTTCATGCTGCACTTCAACCATTCATCTGTAATTAATGCACCAATAGAAGTAGTTTGGCAATTTCATGAAAGACCAGATATCCTGCAAATGCTAACTCCACCTTGGCAACCAGTCAAAGTAGTTCGGCGGGAAGGCGGACTAGAAGTAGGTGCTATCACAGAGTTTCGCTTGTTTCTTGGGCTATTGCCTTTAACTTGGTTAGCGCGTCACACCCAATGTGAACAATATTGCCTATTTGTGGATGAACAGATATCCGGCCCTTTTGAAACTTGGGTACATCGGCATGAATTTCAGCTAGAAGATGGCAAAACTAGGTTGACGGATGCAATATCTTTCTCGATGCCAGGTGGAGATACAGTTGAATTTATCAGTGGTTGGCTAATACAAACTCAACTAGAAGCAATGTTTCGCTACCGTCATTATGTAACAAAGCGAGAATGTGAAGGCAGCAGTAACTTCTGGTGAAGTAGTTTGTTTTTGCCTTGGTTGTGGGTAAACCGTAATAATTTAGAGAATTTACCGTAAATTGGTAGTAGTTTCTCCTAAAATCGGTCAATTGGTAGAAGCAGAATCTATCTTATAAGAGAGGGGAAATCTTAGCGCATTGTTAATGATAGTAGAAAGAAATTCAAACAAACTATCACTGACTTTTTAGGTAAAAAAAATGTTGGGAACATTTCTAATAACTCTAGCTACAGCACTCAGCCTACTAATTGTTGATTTAGTTGTGCCTGGTGTTAATATTGCTAATTTTCCTTCTGCCTTAATTGCTGCTCTTGTAATTGGCTTAATCAATAGTTCTGTGAAGCCAGTTCTTTCTACTCTATCGTTACCTTTAAACCTCCTAACCTTCGGAGCATTTTCTCTAGTTGTTAACGGTATCTGTTTTGCTTTAGCAGCATTTTTAGTACCTGGGTTTAGCGCTCATGGAATTATTGCTTTTATTCTAGGCCCTGTTGTTCTATCTTTTGCTAGTACCTTCATTGGTAACTACTTTGCTGAAAGAAACTTGTCTTTAACAGGCAACACTTCAACCCAAGGTGAATTACCTCAAGGAAATCCTCAGCAATAGTAGAAGTAATATCTTCTCTAAATATCAATGCAGAATTAACATAATTCCTGAGGCAGAGTTGGTAGTCATGTTAATTCTGGACAATGTGAGTTAATCAATTTGAAAAAGTAACAGCAAACCCATGAAATTATTGCGTTTTTTACTCGCTCTTGTAGTGCCTCCTTTAGGCGTGTTTCTGACAGTTGGTGTTGGCCCCACTTTGGTAATTAATATTTTGCTCACCCTGCTTGGTTGGCTTCCCGGTAGTATTCATGCACTTTGGGTAGTCGCTAAAAGAGAAGAAGCATTCAATAGCGGAACTTACTAATAATAGGCTCCAATTCGACTAAACCTCTCTGAATAAGGACAACGAATCAAGGGTGGGCTTGCATAGTCTACCCTTTTTATCTAGCCACCAGTTATCTGCTGAAATAATATTTGGATAATGAGGAAAATGATCGGCTAACTAATGTCAGCGAGGGAGTGCCTAAACAACACATAAAATATGAATTATAATCAGATTTCGTGCAAGCATAGTAAAATTTTGTCAGTAAGATATGTCCCAGTCAATCGCTAGGATTTCGCTTGCAGAGTTTCTGGCTCAACCCAAGATTGAGGCTTCCCCGGCATGGGAATTAATTGATGGGCGAGTTGTTCAAAAACCAATGCCAACCCTTTTTCACTCATGGCTACAACATAACCTAGTCAATTATATTAACGATCGCACCGATCAATTTGAAGCCGTGCAGGAGCTACGCTGCATTGTACCTCCTTACTCACCAGTGCCAGATATTGCTATCGTTGCTTGTTCACGGCTGAGTGATGAAGATGGCCCATTTAATGGAGCGCCAGACTGGTTAATTGAAATTCGCTCGCCTGACCAAAGCACCTTAGATTTACAAAACAAGATTCTCCACTGCCTCAGTAATGGAACGCAACTAGCTTGGTTAATCGACCTCGGTCGTCAGCAAATATGGGTTTGGCAAGGAGATGACCTACCGATAGTCTTTGCAAGAGAAGATTTTCTGCCAAGTTTAGGCATTCTCCCTGAACTTACAGTTAATGCTGTCATAGCTATGACTAGTCGAAAATAGTAGAGACGTTGCATTGCAACGTCTCTACATTTCTATCTAGTTTTTATCTGCTGTGTCCTTTTCTTTAAACAAATCAGCCGTTGCTAGTAGTAACTCCCGTAAGGTTTGTTTAATTTGGAGTTCTTTTTTAGCTATAGCTGTACCTGCTTCTCCTAGTTTATCTTCTAACTGCGATCGCTTTTGGGCTACTTGGGTTGCTACAACTTCAGCTTGCGGACGAGCTTGGTTATACCAAGTTTTTGCATCATTCAGGTAGTTTTGGATTTCTTCAGAACGACCACCGTAGCGTGCAGCTAAATTAGCGCGGACAATTGCTAATTGTGCTTGCAATTGTGCGTAACGTTTTCTTAACAAGGAAACTTCATCACTATTTTTGATAGTGTTAACAGCCGAGTCAATGATGGTTTTGGTATCAGCAGTTTTTTCTTTACCTGTTTCCTCAATCTCTGCTAATATCACATCTACATCTTGCTGAAGCTTTTCTTCTTCACTATCTAGTTGAGCTTGCAATCTTTGGAGTTCTGATTGAGTTTGAATGATATTTTCGTGTCTTTTGTGGTTAACGCCTTCTAAAGCACCTTCAATAGAAGCTGTCACTTCTTCTTTAATTTCAGTCCCTCTTCCTTGGAGACTTTCAATTACAGCAGAAACTGCATCTTTTACAAGTCCCCGCAGTTCAATGGAACCTTCTTTAAACTCAGAAGCAACTTGAGAAACTGCTGATTTCACAATTTCTCGAACTCGTTCAGTTCGTAACTGACCAGTTTCTTTAGCTTGCTTCAGGTCTGTTTGAATTTGTTCTTTGATATTTCTAACCATTTTCAACTCTGGGTATTTAGCTAATTTGGATAAAAATTTATAGACAGGGTGGTACACTCATATTCTGGCGTATTCTCTTAGTAGTAGGCACTTCCTTTAGATAGAAAAGTGAAAAACAGTCAACATTTATCCGCTGTATCTCCGGTTTTATTTATATCAATATCTCGTGGCTCACTATGCACATACTTGTGAGAAGATAAATTTTAATTCATAGTTGATATAAAACAATGATTGTCTCCCAAGAACAAATCAGGAGTATGAGAATTAAATTGCTAAAATTCGTGCAGTTATTATGTTTGATTCTCTTATTATTGACCACTACTTTTACCTTGCCTGCCAGTGCAAACGATACAGCTAATGGCGCACAAATATTCAGCGTTCATTGTGCAGGCTGTCATATCAATGGTAGTAATATCATTAGACGGGGCAAGAATTTAAAAAAGCAAGCGCTCAAGAAATATGGTATGGATTCAATAGAGGCAATTACAGCCATTGTCACCAATGGTAAAAGTAATATGTCTGCCTATAAAGACCGCCTCACAGAACAAGAAATTCAAGATGTTGCAGCTTACGTTCTCGAACAAGCTGCAAAAGACTGGCGTTAAATAATTCAGAATTAAACAATATGGTACTACCCGCAGAAAGTCGTCTTCAACTTACTCCTGATTTAAATATTTGCCGGATCTTAAATGGTATGTGGCAAGTATCTGGCGCACATGGACATATTAACCCCAGAGTAGCAATTCAAGATATGTTCCAATACGTAGATGCAGGTTTTACAACCTGGGATTTAGCCGACCATTATGGACCTGCTGAAGATTTTATTGGTGAATTTCGCCGTCAACTAATTGCTACTAGAGGCAAAGAAGCTTTAGCTAACTTACAAGCTTTTACAAAATGGGTTCCTCGTCCTCGCAAAATGACGAAAAAAGTGGTTGAGGAAAATATTAATATTGCCTTGCGGCGAATGAATGTTGAATCTTTAGATTTAATCCAATTTCACTGGTGGGAATACGACGATAAAAATTATCTAGATGCCCTCAAATTTATGGCAGAATTACAAAGTGAGGGAAAAATTAAGCACCTAGCTTTGACTAACTTTGATACTAAACACCTGCAAATTATCATCAACGCGGGGATTAAAATTGTTTCTAATCAAGTGCAATTTTCTTTAGTTGACCGCCGTCCGGAAGTTGCAATGGTGCAATTTTGCCAGCAGCACGATATTAAACTTTTTACTTACGGCACAGTTTGTGGTGGTTTGCTATCAGAAAAATATTTGGGTCAGATGGAACCACGAAACTTTGATTTAGCCACAGCCAGTTTACGTAAATATAAGAATATGATTGATGCTTGGGGTGGTTGGCAATTATTTCAGGAATTGCTTATTACACTCCAAGAGATTGCTGATAAGTATGGTGTAAGTATTACTAATGTCGCAGTGCGTTACATCTTAGATAAACCAGCCGTGGGAGGTGTAATTGTTGGCGCAAGACTGGGTGTAACAGAACATATCGAAAATAACGCCAAAGTCTTTAGTTTTAGTTTAGCCCAAGAAGATGGCGATCGCCTCAATCAAATCTCGCAGAAATCAAGAAATTTATATCAGATAATTGGCGATTGTGGCGACGAATACCGAAGATAATTAATAATTCCTAATACTTCGACAAGCTCAGTACAAGTTCGTAATTATTTTCTGTAGCTAATCACCAATTATCTGATATGGCCGTAGCCAGATAGGTTAGGACATCCGAAAACGCTAAAACCAATTCATTGCAAGTAATTCACTTTTGAACGCCAGTGAGGGAGTCGGGGAACCCGACGACACTTGCTACAAGTCGGGCATTGCCCACGATAGCGCAGTATCTCCCCAACGCACTGGCGACTTTTGACTTTTGACTTTTGACTTTTGCTATATACAATTTCTTTCATTTCATACTTCAGACTTCATACATTTGTTTATGTCTGGCTAAAAGCTGGAAATATTTGGCATTTGTCTTTGCTTCCACCCATTTGGCTTTAAAAATAGCTGCTGATTCTGCTTTCACGGGGTCTACCTCATAAGGCAATATTTCTTTTTTTGAACTTCCTTCCTCGGAAGTTTTTTTGTATTTTCTGCCACTTTTATGATTAGCATAACGGCGAGAACGAGTATACCCCATTTGGATAAACTTCCGCGCCATATCTGCTCCGACAAAATCATCCTGTTCTAGATACTTTAGAAAAAGCTGATAGATTTTTTCACTAGATTCCCTAGCAATCTCAGGTGTTTTGAATCGCCAATAAGGTAGAATTTCTGATTTGTACGGTTCTACCAAAAGCACACCTTGCTCACCCTTACCAACACGATATAATTCAGGATGCTGGCGAAAATCTATTTTTTGGAAGTCTAAAGAATAATCAAAAGCCATAATAATTTAAAGTAAACTCTTTTTAAGAGTTCAACTTCTATCCTAGTAAGGAAATTTAGTCTGCCCTATGAAAAATATCCTTGCTCCTGGACATTTGCGGAAAGTGCATCACATTGCTCTCAATGTCAAAGATATGCAAGCTTCCCGTCACTTTTACAGTAGTGTTTTAGGTTTGCATGAACTGACAGCTAAAGAAGTACCCGCAACACTAGTGGAACTGGTCGCTGAAGGGAAAGTTGCTAACTTCGTTACTCCTGATGGCGTAATTTTAGATTTATTTTGGACACCTGATCTCGATCCACCACATCCAGACCCAGAAAAGAGTTTTACAAGAGCTTATCATCTAGCTTTTGATATAGATCCGCGATTATTTGAAAAAGCTTTAGCCGTTTTGCAGGAGAATAAGGTAGCGATCGCTCATGGCCCAGTGAACCGTCCTACGGGTAAGGGTGTTTACTTTTATGACCCTGATGGTTTTATGATTGAAATTCGTTGCGATCCTCAACCTGAAGTGAAAATACCGACTCCTGAGTATTGAGTCGTTATCTCAACCTGATATCTCCTTTCCCTTTTCATATAGCAATGCAGATATTTCAAGTCATCGAAGCCGCACTTACCAAACCACCCATTCCCCACGAACCATACAAGCAATCTTTGAAAGCTTGGGCGATGTATTGCTTGCGGGATAGAGGTTTCAAAGTTGTTTATGCTCAAAATGCTGATTTTGCCATTGAAACCAAAGGTGGAGAAAAACTCTATTTTAAAGTTACCAACAATGCAGATGATGTAGATAATTCTTGCGGTTGGATAGTTTGGGACAGTGTCGCCAAAACTGCCAGCTTGATTCCACCATCATCTGCGTAAGGATATTTGGGCAGTACGAGATAGGCTGTAACAGTTATCAGTTATCAGGTTCATTGTTCTCATACTAAGTATGGGAACTGAAAAACACGATGCAAGCTGACAAACTCAAAGATAAAATCGACGCAGATAGTATAGCGTAGCCAGATAGGTTAGGACATTCTAAAACGCTAAAACCAATTGACTGCAAGCATTTCACTTTTGAACGCCAGTGAGGGAGTCGGGTTACCCGACGACACTTGCTACAAGTCGGGCATTGCCCGCGATAGCGCAGTATCTCCCCAACGCACTGGCGACTTTTGACTTTTGACTTTTGCTATAACAAGCACAATATTTTTTAGAGTGCTTCCCATTCATCTTTACTAATTTGTGCCTGTTTTAATATTTTTGCCACTAAACTTTTACTGATGTCTCCTTCATGGGGATTAGGTATGATTAATTTCAGTTCTTCCTTAATCATAAATTGATGCTTTTTACCTGAATATGGCCCTTCAAAACCAAGTTGTTTTAGGTAATAAATCAAATCTCGCCGACTGATTGCACCAAAAGTAGGCATTAAGCCACATCCTTATTAATAGAAAGAGAAATTCCATCTATCACAGGTAAACTATGACCTAACTGTAAACCTAAGACAATCCACTCTTCTAAAGCATCTTTTAACTCGTCTCGGCAAGCTTCCAGTGTGGTATCATTAGCATATAATCCTTGCAGCCCTGGTATTTCTGCATAAAAAGTCCCATCTTCTAAAAGTTCATAAGTAGCCCGGTGCAAAGCTGCTTGAATGTAGTTTGTTAACATTTGCTATCTGGGTTGGTTTTTGCTTTGTTAACATTTTAGAAAATTTAGTGTGATTCATTCATAAGTGTTATTTAATTTTTGGTTGCAAACATATAAGCATTTGCCACAAATATTGTAATGTTTTGAATCAACGTCTTAATGTTTTGAATGAATGTTGTAACGTTTTGAACCAACATTGTAATGAAGAACTCACAAATTCTCCCTAGTTAATTTTCTCCAAGAGAGAGATTATGGTAAATCTCAATCATGCCAATAATGCCAGTAATGATTCTATGGGCGCAGTTCGTGTCAAAGTTAAACTAACAAATGCCATAGATGAAGCTCTTGTGAGTCGAGGAATGCTCAACCCGAATATGTTACGCGTATGTGAAACTGAAGCATTGGTGGATACTGGGCCTGTGCGTACCGTTTTCCCCATGTCGATTGTACAGCAGTTAGGTTTGAGAATTCGCAGTCAGCAGGTTGCCGAATACGCTAATGGTATGGAAGAATCTATCGGTGTGACGGAACCTGTAATTATAGAGTTAGAAGGGCGAGAAACTACTGAAGCTACATTAGTTACAGGCAATATTGTGCTGATTGGGCAAACAGTGCTGGAAACGCTAGATTTATTAGTGGATTGTAAAAATCAGCGACTTGTACCTAATCCTGAGCATCCCAATTATTCTGTAATGAGAATCTAGCATGAATCCCCAATTATCTTCGATAGAAATTCAAGAACTATAGCAAAAGTCAAAAGTCAAATGCTTGCAACCAATTGGTTTTAGCGTTTTAGAATGTCATAACCTATCTGGCTACGGCTATATAACAAAATAACGGTAATACCAATTCCATAAAAAAATGAAACAAATGCGTAGGTTGGGTTGAACGCAGTGAAACCCAACATTTATGAGCCTTTGAGGTGTTGGGTTTCGTTCCTCAACCCAACCTACATCTGTAGCAAATTTTTAGTGAAATGGTATAATTTAGAACCCTCAAAATCGGAATCAACGTTTTCTGCAAATATACAAAACCAGAAGATAATTCATAAAAAAACGCAAAGACACATCTTTGCGCCTTTGCGCGGCGGCAGTCGCTACAAGTCTGGCGACCGAACGCGCTGCTTGCCTTTGCGTGAAACAATCTTAAATTAACTGCTAAATACCTCCACAGGTAAGCGACTAAACGCTAGTCGTTCATTCTGCACATCGACAAAGATGGTGTCGCCGTCGTGGAATTCGCTGCGGAGTAAGGCTTTGGCAATTTGCGTTTCTAACTCGCGCTGAATTGCTCTTTTTAGTGGACGTGCCCCAAACACGGGATCGTATCCTACTTCGGCTAAAAAGTCAAGCGCAGCATCGGAGAGTTTGAGAGATATTTTGCGATCGCTCAACCTGTCTCTTAATCTTTGTACTTGCAACTGTACAATGTGTCGCAGTTCTTTCTTATCTAAACTGTGGAAGATGATAACCTCATCAATGCGGTTGAGGAACTCTGGCCGGAAACTATTCCGCATCGCTTCCATTACCCGATGACGCATTTCGTCGTAACGGGCGTTATCCCCAGCAATATCAAGAATGAACTGTGAACCGATGTTACTAGTCATAATAATAATTGTGTTCTTGAAGTCCACGGTATGACCTTGAGCATCAGTAACACGCCCATCATCAAGAATTTGCAGGAAGATATTAAACACATCCGGGTGGGCTTTTTCGATTTCGTCAAACAAAATCACTGCATAAGGACGACGACGAATTGCTTCAGTCAGTTGTCCGCCTTCTTCGTAACCCACATATCCAGGAGGCGCACCAATTAACCGAGATACGGCGTGTTTTTCCATGTACTCAGACATATCAATTCGCACCAGTGCTTCTTCGGTGTCGAACATATACGCCGCCAAGGCTTTGGCTAACTCAGTTTTCCCCACACCTGTAGGGCCAAGGAAAACAAAGCTGGCGATGGGACGATTCGGATCAGCCAATCCCGCACGCGATCGCTGGATCGCATCCGCAACTGCTGTCACGGCTTCATCTTGTCCAACTACTCGACGGTGCAGTTCATCTTCTAAATGCAGCAGTTTCTCTTTCTCGGATTCCACTAACTTACTGATGGGAATTCCTGTCCACTTAGAAATAACTTCGGCAATATCTCCTTCGGTGACTTCCTCACGCAGCAAGGATTTACCGCTTCTTTGGGCGTTGGCTAATTCACTTTCCGCTACTTCTAATTTGCGATGTAAATCAGTTAGCTGCCCGTATTTCAGTTCCGCAGCACGGTTGAGGTCGTAGTTGCGTTCTGCTTGCTGAATTTCTAAGTTTACGCGTTCAATTTCTTTTTTAACAGACTGAATTTTGTTGATAATATCTTTTTCAGACTGCCATTGAGCGCTGAGAGTTCTTTGTTCTTCTTTCAGGTCGGCAATTTCTTTTTCAAGTCTTTCCAACCGTTCACGGGAAGCTGCATCGCTTTCTTTTTGCAAAGATAGTTTCTCCATTTCTAATTGGAGAATCTTGCGATCGATTTCGTCGAGTTCTTCGGGTTTGGAAGTAATTTCCATTTTCAACCTAGCAGCGGCTTCGTCCACTAAGTCAATAGCTTTATCTGGTAAGAAGCGATCGCTAATATAGCGACTAGAAAGTTGTGCTGCTGCAACTAAAGCACTATCAGAAATCTTTACGCCGTGGTGGTTTTCGTAGCGTTCCCGCAAGCCACGCAAAATCGAAATTGTATCTTCAACGCTGGGCTGATCCACATAAACTTGCTGGAAACGTCTTTCTAAAGCGGCATCTTTTTCGATATATTTGCGATACTCATCTAAAGTTGTCGCCCCGATACAACGCAACTCACCCCGCGCCAACATCGGTTTTAACAAGTTCCCCGCATCCATTGCGCCTTGGGTTGCACCCGCACCGACAACGGTATGAATTTCATCAATAAATAGAACAATATTACCGCCAGATTCGGTGACTTCTTTTAAGACTGCTTTCAGGCGTTCTTCAAATTCGCCCCGGAATTTTGCCCCCGCAATCAAAGCACCCATATCCAAAGCGATGAGTTTGCGGTCTTTGAGGGATTGAGGAACATCACCAGCCACGATGCGTTGGGCTAATCCTTCCGCGATCGCAGTTTTACCAACACCAGGTTCTCCAATCAACACAGGATTATTCTTAGTACGACGCGAGAGAATCTGCACAGTCCGGCGAATCTCGTCATCCCGGCCAATCACCGGATCGAGTTGACCTTTGCGGGCTGCTTCTGTGAGGTCGCGTCCATATTTTTCCAGTGCTTCGTATTTACCTTCTGGATTTTGGTCGGTCACTTTCTGGCTCCCACGAATTTGTTTAATAATATTTTTCAGCTTGCCTTCGTCTAAACCGAATTCTTGGAGTAGACTCTTGCCAAAGCGGTCATCTTTGGCATAACCCAGCAATAAGTGTTCAATAGAAATATATTCGTCTTTAAAATCTTTGCGATAGTTATCAGCCCGATCTAACAGGGTATCTAAACTGCGTCCCAAAAACACAGAACTACTCGTACCAGACACCTTTGGCTGACGTTGGAGAAATTGATCAGTGCGATCGCTGATTTTTTGCAGATTCACACCTGCTTTTGTCAAAATACTGCTGGCTAAACCTTCTTGTTCCAGCAATGCTTTCATCAGGTGTTCGCTTTCGATTTGTTGTTGTTGATATTGTTTAACAATATCAGGGGTGTGGGCGATCGCTTCCCAGGCTTTTTCGGTAAATTGGTTAGGATTAGTAGGTTGCATAGGCTGTTTGAATAACCACTCCCGACATGAGGCGCACAAAAAATTCTTATATGGTTATTGTATGAAGCGGAGCGCAACTAACTGGATCGGTCTTCACGTCTTGAGGAAGTAGTATTATTACGTGAACAATTAACATCTTCCCCACACCTAGCACACAACATATGGATATTCCGAATCTTTTCACAATGCTTGATGAAAACAACTACGGCTTATGTGCCACAATACCATACATCAAGGGCAGATTCGGCACATCATCAGGTGGTATCCATCGCCTTCCCGTAGCCTCACGCATCCGCTCAAAAAGCTTGCAGCCGTTGGAGTAAGGGTATTCCTGCAAAACTTCTAAACTCAATCCAGCTTGTAACAATGCTGTAACTATTTCACTTATACTCCACTGAAACTCGTGAGAACGGTAAGGGTTCTGAAAATTCTCAATTCCAGTTTCATACTCTGATAAAGTTAATCCCTCACTAGAAGCAGCAACATAATCACTGATTCCCTCCTCCCAAGTTAGGGGTTGTCCTTCTCTAAAATAAGGGAATTTGTGGCTCCAATCTGAATCAAACATCATCGCTACAGGATGAAATTCTATTAGTACTAACCGTCCGCCATGCTTGAGAATTAGTGCTATTCCTTTAGCCCAGAGACTGATATCAGATATCCAACAAACTGCCCCATAAGAACAAAATACTATGTCAACTTGTTCGTTTTTCTGAGCTGTTTCTTCCAGCCAATCAAAGATATCTGCACGATAAAAAGTTACAGTAATCCCAGTTTCTTGTGATAGTTTTTTGGCAAAAGATATAGCCTCATCACTAATATCAACACCAGTTACAACAGCACCTAATCTAGATAAACTCAGACTATCTTGACCAGCGTTGCACTGGAGATGTACCACAGATAAACCAGTAATATCTCCCAAAAGTTCTATCTCTTCTGGAAACAGAGTATTACCACCGTTTTGAAAAAACTTTGCTTGGTTGCCTTTATGGCTATTATGTGCCTTAGTTGCTTCATTCCATGACAAACGATTCTCTTCGTGAAGCTGTTTTCTCAAAGGATTATTTACCATGTTCAAGCTCTGATGCAGAATTTTGATATTTTATTTATCTTTGTCTGGGATGTTGGTCAATTTTTATCGTTTCAGGACTAACTGTTTGAATAAACCAAACCAAATTGTTGATACCAATAATTGTGGCTGCTAGTGACACAAGTACAGCCAAACAAATAGTTATAGGATTTTTATCATACATGGCAAGAATTTAATTTATTGATTTAGAAATAAGTAAGTTGATGAAAATTAACAGAACTAGGTTACGATACGTAAATATGTTTCAAAACCATATCTATCATCACTAGCGATCGCCATCTTTGGAGGTTAGGTAGAGGCGCACAAAAGGCTGAACAAATAGTCAAAAAGCCATCTGATGTCGCAAATGCAATCTTGATAGCCCGAATGTACCGCCAACGTTGGAAGCTCGAAACCTTGTTTCAAGTCCATCTGGCAGGCCTTGTTAAACTGAGAACTTTTCGCCGTCATCCGCCAGATCCCAAGAAAGCTCAACCACAACGAACTTACCTCAAGAACAAGCCCCATGTCTCAACTTTTAAGATTCTAAACCAGAAAAAGCGGCAAAATAACACACCTTGAAAGGGCTAGTTTGAGAGACTAAGGATTAGCCGTAACGCACCATATCTCTCTACAATTGAAGTTTTCTCAACCAATAAATTTTCTGTAACTCTTTGCGCCTTTGCGTCTTTGCGTGAGACATAAAATTCTTGTGTTCTAACATTAGTGCAAGCAATCTAATGCATAAACAAAAAACCCGCATTTGCGGGTTGTGATTGTTGTCCACAAATTATGTAAAACTGCTACTAAAATTCAGCATTCTGTGGTGTACGCGGGAAGGGAACAACATCACGAATATTTCCCATACCTATCATAAATTGCACTAGTCTTTCAAAACCCAAACCAAAACCAGCGTGAGGAACTGTACCGAAACGACGCAAATCCAAATACCACCACAAATCTTCTGGTTTCATGCCTTGCGCTATTACCCGACGTTCCAGAACATCTAAACGTTCTTCTCTTTGAGAACCGCCGATAATTTCACCAATTTTCGGTGCGAGAATATCCATTGCGCGGACGGTTTTTTCATCATCATTTAAGCGCATATAAAATGCTTTGATTTGCGCTGGATAATCTGTAACAATTACTGGCTTTTTAAACAGTTGCTCTGCAAGATAGCGCTCATGTTCTGATTGTAAATCTAAACCCCAACTGACAGGATATTCAAATTTAACATCCGCTTTTTCTAACAGCTTGATGGCCTCTGTATAAGTGAGGCGTTCAAATTGGTTGTTAATAATATTTTCGGCTGTGGCTAAAACAGTATCATCAATGCGCTGATTGAAAAATTCCATGTCTTCGGGGCATTTTTCTAACACATATTTAAAAATGTGTTGGAGAAATGCCTCAGCTAAATCCATATCACCTTCTAAGTCACAAAACGCCATTTCTGGCTCAACCATCCAAAATTCTGCGAGGTGGCGCGAGGTGTTAGAATTTTCTGCACGGAATGTCGGGCCAAAGGTGTAGACGTTAGAAAACGCCATCGCCATGACTTCTGCTTCTAACTGGCCGCTAACTGTTAAATATGTAGGTTTAGCAAAAAAGTCTTGAGTGTAATCTACAGCTTGGTTGTCGGTTCGGGGAATATTTTTGAGATCTAAACTGGTAACGCTAAATAGTTCACCTGCACCTTCGCAATCACTAGCAGTGATAATTGGGGTGTGTACCCACAAAAAATCTCGTTCTTGAAAGAATTGGTGAATTGCTGTGGAACAAGCATTTCTAACGCGGAAAACTGCACCAAAGGAATTGGTACGCGATCGCAAATGTCCAATAGTACGCAAAAATTCAAATGAGTGGCGTTTCTTTTGCAAAGGATATGTTTCGGGATCAGCTTCACCGTAGACTTTCACCGCTTCGGCTTTTAATTCAATGCGCTGTCCCTTCCCTTGAGAAGCTGCCAGTACGCCATTTACTTCTACCGACGCACCTGTATTCAATTTTTTCAAAATCGCCTCATAGTCTGGCAAATCCTGATTGATGACAACTTGCAAATTAGCTAGTGATGAACCATCATTGACTTCAATAAAAGCAAACCCTTTCAAGTCACGCTTTGTTCTTACCCAGCCTTGAACTACAAGAGACTCATCAGGTTGACCACTTCGCAAGATTTCTGCAATTCGTCGATTTACCATATTTACCCAGCACAGGATTTTAATATCCAGCCTATGATAACGCCCATTCCACCAAAGCGGACGGCTTGCCAGAAAGGTTTTTTCAGGCTTCTCCAAGAAAATAGCTGGCTTTCTAAGTTAATTTCTAGCACTTCTAACTGCTTTTGGATTTGCCGTAACTGGGCTTTGATTTCTGGTGTCTGATGTTTATTGTCTTTTAATTGCTGCTTTTGTTGTTGCCATTCTGCCTTTTGTTCTTGATCGCGTTTGATTTGAGTGTATCGTTCTTTGATTGAGACGAGCGATCGCTCTACTTGTTCTAATTCTTGCTCAAAATCCGGTTCTTGATTTTCTTCTGCCGAAGGATTATGTGATTTTTTAGGCGGCTTCATTGACTGGTAGTAAATTAAGATTAATGTAATGCCAATAGTTAACAGGCACCGATATGGAATCTCTCAGCACCCAGAAATCAGAACTTAATCTTTTGCCTAAAACCAGTCAACTAAATGACATTAGTACACTGGAACTAGCACAAGCCCTCATGGAAAGACTAACCATCTCTCCTAACGATTGGCACCGCCTCAAGTCTAACCGCAATTCTCGCGCCAGTGAGCAAGTTGCTGCGGCTCTTGTATTTCTCCTCAGAAATCAGCCACAAGAAGCCCTAACCCGCTTACAACAAGCCACAGGTTGGTTAGATAAATCAATTTCTGCCCCACCCTGTCCAACACATGGGGATAAGAAAGTGGGAAGTTAAAAGTTAAAAGTAAAAAGAATAGAAATTTTTGCCTTTTGCTTTTTTACTTTTTACTTGTTATCGCCTCAAAGACAAACGGGGGCGATTTTCCATCTGTTTACAAAGTCTTAATTCTGTACCTTTACGGCTCCATTCTACCTGATCAAAAATTTGATGCAGGAGACACAGCCCGCGACCACTTTCTGACTCATCCGGTGGTAAATAGTCTGTAGGATCTTCTTCAGAACTCGGTAATGGCGTAAAGCCTTGACCTTGGTCTGATATGACCCACCAATACTGATTATCTATCAGAGAAAAACGGACTACAACTCTTTTGCTAGGATCAAGATTATTGCCATGTTTGGCGGCATTGACTAAGGCTTCTTGGAGTCCTAGCCGCAGTTCTGCTTGTAATTTGGCTGGAATTTCTGCCAGCAGTAAATCTAATATGGGACAAAGGTAGAGAGTAGAGGCAAAACTAAGTGTGCCCCAATAACGTCCAACTGGACGAAGCGAAATACTAATCACAAGAGAAACCCCATAGCTTTCAGTTAGCTAGACATCAGTTTGCTTGTACGCGCACCCTGACAAAATTGGAGGTGGTCATGCTGCCTTCAAACTTGCGTCTTTTATACTAAGTTTTGAAAATGCTAGGGAGCATTTACTCTGTTTATGAAATTCGATTGTTGATACATAAAATGGCTCTTAAAAAACTGCGATTGCAGTTAGCAACTTAAAATTTGCTGAAAATTTTTGAGAACTATTAGGATAACTTTTGTATTGCCGATTTTACGTCAGACAATCTGATTCATAAGTAATGAGAGTCTATGCAACTTTAGTTGTTTTAACAAAATCATTTCTATTTTTAGGTTAATACGATTTTAGCATTTTTACTATGCAAGAGACTACAAATTTGCAATTTAAGATTTTGATAAAGAGTGCGTACTCTCATTTAAAAGTCATAACACAAGAAAGGCGGCAGCTTCTACATGAGATGTTTGTGGGAAAAAATCAGCAGGTTGCACCCTTGTAAGTCTATACGTGCCTCCTTGACACAACAATTTCAGATCGCGAGCAAGTGTGGCTACTTTACAGCTGACGTAAACAATGCGTGCAGGTTTCGATCGCAGTAATGAATCGATGACTTGGCGATCGCATCCCTTACGTGGCGGATCTAGTATGACCACATCTGGTATTATTCCCATTTGCGGCAGTAAATTCTCTACCGCACCGACTTGAAATGTAACGTTATATATACTGTTGCGATCGGCGTTCAAAATTGCTTGTTCTACGGCTTCGGCTTGTAATTCCAATCCTACTGCTTGACGCACTTGCTTGGCTAACGGCAGAGTTAAAGTTCCTATCCCACAATAGGCATCAACTAGCACTTCATGCCCTTGTAGGTTCAATTCTGACTGAATGACTTCTAATAGTGCTTCGGCTGTTTCCGTAGAAACCTGGAAAAATGTATCTGGGCGGACTTGAAATTCTAAATCTGCAAATTTTTCCTTTAGATAAGGAACACCTGCAATAGCGCGAGTTTCTGCACCAAAAATCGCATTTGTCCGCTCAGGGTTCCGATTTAAAGAAACTCCCACTAATTGGGGATACCGCTGCAACCACGCCTCGGCTTGTTCAGTAATTCCCGATAAATTCCAGTCTGTAACTACTAAAGTCAACAACATTTCGCCAGTCCGGCGGCCAATGCGTAAACCTAAATGACGAATTTGCCCTTGGTGTCGCTGTTCATTATATATTTTCCAGCCGCGCTTTTGAATGTCTTGCTTGACTTCAGCCAGCATTGGATTTAACCGAGAATCTTGTACCGGACATTGATTTAAATTAACTAAATGGTGACTACCTTTTTGGTAATATCCAGCTTGTACGTGACCTGTAGTAGAAACACTCAAAGGATAAGTGGCTTTGTTGCGATAGCCTAAAGGTGAGACAGATGTCAATACGGGATCTACAGGTGGTGCGGCAAATCCACTAATGCGCTGCAAAGCTTGGATAACTTGATTGCGTTTAGCTTCTAGCTGATATTCATAATCTATATGCTGCCACTGACAACCACCGCACTTATCGGCCACAATACAACTCGGTCGTATCCGGTGCGGCGATGGCTGCAATAGCTGCACTAGTTTGCCATGAGCATATTTAGGTTTGACGTGTAATAAGCGTACCTGGACGCGATCGCCTGGTACAGTATCCGGTACAAATACCACAAGCTCCTCATAACGACCGACACCATCACCAGTATCACTCAGGTCGGCGATCGCCACTTCAATTAATTCACCTTGTCTCCAAATATTAGTCATTAGTCAGTAGTCATTTGTCATTAGTTAATTTTCCCCTCTGCTCCCCTGCACCTCTGCCCCCTTGCTCCCTTGCCTCTTCTCCTCCTGCTTCCCTTCTGTACCTCCAACTCGTTAAACTAGCAAATAATATTTCTCGTGATTACAATAATCATGACTGTAATTAGCCAAGTTATTCTCAAAGCCGACGACGAACTGCGTTATCCCAGCAGTGGCGAACTCAAGAGTATCAAAGAATTTTTGCAAACTGGCGAGCAACGGACGCGCATTGCTGCGACCTTAGCTGAAAATGAAAAAAAGATAGTTCAGGAAGCAACCAAACAACTTTGGCAAAAGCGCCCTGATTTTATCGCACCCGGTGGCAATGCCTATGGTGAACGCCAACGCGCTCTCTGTGTCCGCGACTTTGGCTGGTACTTACGCCTGATTACCTATGGCGTACTTGCTGGTGATAAAGAGCCAATCGAAAAAATTGGTTTGATTGGTGTGCGGGAAATGTACAACTCTCTTGGAGTTCCCGTTCCAGGGATGGTAGAGGCCATCAATTCTTTGAAAAAAGCCTCCCTTGACCTACTAAGTGGAGAAGACGCAGCAGCAGCATCACCATACTTTGATTACATCATTCAAGCGATGTCATAATCCAAAGTCAGTTTTGCTTCTTTAGATGTGCTTTCCGCTCTACTAAAGTGAGTGCAGAGTGTTAGCACTCAAAGATAAGATCTCTAAATTTTGATCATACCCTCCCCACATTTGGTAGTGGCTTTGGCAATCTCTGTTGTCAAGTTACCAACCAACTGTGGGGAAATTTTATTTATTGGTAATTAGTCATTGGTCAATGGTCAAAAGGCAGGAGGAGAGAATTTCAGACTTCAGACTTCAGACTTTTTAGATACAAAAAGCCGACAGTCTTTCATCAAAGCTGTCGGCGATTAGTGTGTTCCCTATTAATGACTCGGCTAGAGTTCAGTTGTATGTAATTATGCCAATTTCGCTAGAGGAGAGACACGATCTCAATCATGTTTCTATGTGATTTTCGTCACTTGAGTGTTACTATCGAGCGGTATCTACTTAAGTGAGTCATAACGGATAGAAACAAGAGCTAAAAGAGTCGGCCGAAATAGGGAAAAACAAAGCACAAATGACTATTGACTATAAAATAATCTTCTGTCCCCTTGGTGCATTATTCCCATGACCACCACCCCAAGAGATCCGTTTACTCCCCAAGAAATTGCTGCCGAAGGTCTGAAGCCAGAAGAATATGCAGAAATTGTGCGACGTTTAGGCCGTCATCCTAACAAAGCAGAACTGGGAATGTTTGGGGTGATGTGGTCAGAACATTGCTGCTACAAAAATTCCCGACCTTTGCTCAAACAGTTTCCGACTACAGGCCCTCGCATTCTCGTCGGCCCTGGTGAAAATGCCGGAGTTGTTGACCTAGGCGAAGGATTACGCCTAGCATTTAAGATTGAATCTCATAACCACCCTTCCGCCGTCGAACCCTTCCAAGGAGCCGCCACAGGTGTGGGTGGTATTCTTAGAGATATTTTTACAATGGGTGCGCGTCCCATTGCTTTATTGAACTCCCTGCGCTTCGGTTCTTTAGAAGATGCTAAAACTCAAAGGCTATTCACTGGCGTAGTAGCTGGGATCAGCCATTATGGTAACTGTGTTGGCGTTCCCACTGTTGGCGGTGAAGTTTATTTTGACCCTGCTTACGCTGGTAATCCTTTAGTTAACGTGATGGCGTTGGGATTGATGGAAACTCCAGAAATTGTTAAATCTGGGGCATCGGGTTTAGGTAATCCTGTGTTGTATGTCGGTTCCACTACGGGACGCGATGGGATGGGTGGCGCAAGCTTTGCCAGTGCAGAATTAAGTGATGAGTCAATGGATGACCGTCCGGCGGTGCAAGTCGGCGACCCATTTTTAGAAAAGTCTTTAATTGAAGCTTGTCTAGAAGCTTTTAAAACAGGCGCAGTTGTCGCCGCCCAAGATATGGGTGCAGCAGGGATCACCTGTTCCACCTCAGAAATGGCTGCTAAAGGCGGTGTCGGCATTGAATTAGATTTAAATAAAATTCCTGTGCGAGAAACAGGGATGGTTCCCTATGAATATCTGCTGTCGGAATCTCAAGAAAGAATGCTGTTCGTTGCCCACAAAGGTAGAGAACAAGAATTAATCGATATTTTCCATCGTTGGGGACTTCATGCTGTTGTGGCTGGAACAGTGATTGCTGAACCCATCGTGCGAATTTTGTTTCGGGGTAAAATTGCCGCCGAAATTCCGGCTGATGCTTTGGCAGAAAATACGCCACTTTATGAACGTGAGTTGTTGGCAGAACCGCCAGAGTATGCCCGTCAAGCTTGGGTATGGACACCTGATGCTTTACCTGCTTGTACAACTGCGGGTATCGAAATTCAAGGGCGCAGCCACAGTTGGAATGATATCTTATTGACTTTACTAGATACACCCACGATCGCCTCGAAAAATTGGGTATACCGTCAATACGACCATCAGGTACAAAATAATACTGTCTCTCTCCCTGGTGGTGCAGATGCCGCTGTAGTCCGCTTACGCCCGCTAGAAGGGCAGGGGAGCAGGGGAGCAGGGGAGCCAGGGACAATAACTTATAAATCGGCTGTGGCAGCGACGGTTGATTGCAATCCTCGTTATGTTTACCTTGATCCCTATGAGGGTGCTAAGGCAGTAGTCGCAGAAGCAGCACGCAATCTTAGCTGTGTGGGTGCAGAACCGTTAGCCGTGACTGATAACCTCAACTTTGGCAGTCCTGAAAAACCCATTGGTTACTGGCAATTGGCCGAAGCTTGTCGGGGTTTAGCAGAAGGTTGTCAAGAATTAGCTACACCAGTCACAGGCGGTAATGTTTCTCTCTACAACGAAACTCTCGATTCCCAAGGGAACCCTCAACCCATTTATCCGACTCCTGTGGTGGGAATGGTTGGTTTGATTCCTGATTTCACCAAAATTTGCGGCCAAGCTTGGCAAGCAACTGGCGATGTCATTTATTTATTAGGGTTAACCGTACAATCCAAAGTTGAATTGGCAGCTTCAGAATATTTAGCTACTATCCACAACACTGTGGCTGGCAGACCGCCACGAGTCAATTATGACTTAGAACGCCGTGTGCAGCAGGTTTGCCGTGAGGGTATTCGTGAGGGTTGGGTGCGTTCAGCCCACGATTGTGCTGAGGGCGGATTGGCTGTAGCTTTGGCAGAATCTTCTATTGCTGGCAACCTGGGTGCAGAAGTGAAATTAGAAATTTCGCCAAACCAGTCACAACGTCTTGATGAAGTGCTGTTCGGTGAAGCTGGCGCGAGAATTATAGTTTCGGTGGCATCAGAACAACAACAAATGTGGGAATCCTACTTACAGGCACATCTGGGACAAGATTGGCAAAAACTCGGCATGGTTAGTAATTTCGATGCTGGTTTGACGGTTTTAACTACTGATAATCAAACCTTAATCGCAGTTAGTATTGAAGATATGAAGGGTCGTTACAATAATGCGATCGCAAAACGTCTAGCTGCACACACCACAGCCTGAAAAAGTATAAAGAGTGAAATCTGAAGTCTAAAATTTCACACTTCATACTTCATACTTCTTAAGGTACTCTTTTAATAAGTGGTTAAAGATTTGTTAAGAACAAGTAACCACCTACAGCTATAATCCCAGTGACTTAACAATTCGTAATTATATTATGGTGGAGATTTAAGCTCTACCCGTAACAAAACAACCTCTAGAGGTTGCTTCCTCTAACCCTTGATTTAATTACGAATTACGAATTACGAACTAGTAATTTGCGTTGACACCCCCACCAGGAGCAAAGCCAGCATGATTCCTATCCATTCCGTCACTTCGGATGAATACCCAACTCATAGTCAAGAAAATCGTCCTGACAAGCCAGAAGAAGCTTGCGGTGTCTTTGGACTTTATGCACCAGGAGAAGACGTTGCTAAACTGACCTATTTTGGATTGTATGCCCTTCAGCATCGGGGTCAAGAATCAGCTGGGATTGCCACTTTTGAGGGTACACAAGTCTATCTGCACAAAGATATGGGCTTGGTGTCTCAAGTATTCAACGAGTCTATATTGCAGGAGTTGCCTGGTGACTTAGCTGTTGGTCACACTCGTTATTCCACCACTGGTTCTAGTCGCAGAGTCAACGCTCAACCTGCTGTGGTGGAAACTCGCTTAGGCTCAATTGCGCTTGCACATAATGGGAATCTTGTCAATACAACACAGTTACGAGAAGAATTACTCAAGAGTAATTTTAACTTGGTAACTACCACAGACTCAGAAATGATTGCCTTTGCGATCGCCGAAGCAATCAATGCTGGTGCAGACTGGTTAGATGGTGCAATTCAAGCGTTTCACCGCTGTCAAGGAGCCTTTAGTTTAGTCATTGGTACACCGAGTGGGATTATGGGTACACGTGATCCTAATGGTATTCGTCCTCTGGTGATTGGGACAGTCGGTAGTAATCCAATCCGTTACGTATTGTCTTCTGAAACTTGCGGTTTAGACATTATTGGCGCTGAATACCTGCGAGATGTAGAACCAGGAGAGTTAGTTTGGATTACTGAAGAAGGTTTGGCTTCTTACCACTGGAGCCAACAGCCGCAACGTAAATTGTGTATCTTTGAAATGATTTATTTTGCTCGTCCTGATAGCGTTATGCACAACGAGAGTTTATATAGCTATCGGATGCGCTTAGGAAGGCAACTAGCCACCGAATCTGCTGTCGAAGCTGATATTGTTTTTGGTGTGCCTGATTCCGGTATCCCCGCCGCCATTGGATTTTCCCAAGCTTCAGGTGTTCCCTACGGTGAAGGATTGATTAAAAATCGCTACGTAGGGCGAACCTTTATTCAACCAACCCAACATATGCGCGAGTCGGGTATCCGCATGAAACTCAACCCCCTGAAAGATGTGCTTGCGGGTAAACGAGTCGTGATTGTGGATGATTCGATTGTGCGGGGTACTACTAGCCGTAAACTAGTCAAAGCTTTGCGTGATGCAGGCGCAACGGAAGTACATATGCGAATTTCTTCTCCACCTGTGACTCATCCTTGCTTCTATGGCATTGATACTGACAGTCAAGATCAGCTAATTGCTGCTACCAAGTCAGTTGAAGAAATTGCCAAGCAATTGGAAGTAGACTCCCTCGCCTATCTCAGTTGGGAAGGAATGCTCACAGCTACAGGAGAAGATACCAATAGTTTTTGTTCTGCCTGCTTTACTGGAGATTACCCAGTCGCCATTCCTGAACAAGTAAAACGCTCTAAATTGATTTTAGAGAAGGTAGTAGCTGAAGTCTGAAGTCTGAAGTTTGAAGTCTGAAGTCTGAAATGAGGATATATACCGAGCTTTACTAGAGCGATAAGGCTCATACCTGATTCTGAATTCTGTATTCTTCTTCAAAATATCCGGCTATTGAACTAGATTAGTCTCATAGCCGGATATTTTTCATATAAAAAACTTATATCTTTTAACAGGAATTTTAATAGGAATTTTTTGCTTGCTATATTTAGCAGCCTGATAATAAATATTATCTGAGGATGATAACAAAAATCATTCACCAGAGATTTGCTTTAAATGTAGCGATCGCTGTTACCAAAGCTGTAACTATTGATTTAACTGACTTTTAATTTTCTACATTTCAAGTAAAATCGTTGACTGTGCCACTTTATATGGCGGAATGTAAGCTAAAAACCAAATAACCAAAAAGTGGTAGCAATATAGCAGTTTCGCCGAAAAACTCACATCTACCCGCAACTTTCCTCACACATGAGTTCACTATCGCCTCGCCCTGACAAAATTTTAGTTGTTGATGATTCTCCAGATAATGTTTTTTTAATTAAAACCATACTAGAGGAAGAAGGTTATATAGTTAGCACCGCTGAAAACGGTATTGTAGCGTTAGCACAATTAGAAGCATCTCTTTGCGACTTAGTATTGCTGGATTTAATGATGCCAGGAATGGATGGCTATGAAGTCACCAAGCGCATCCGTGGAGAGATGAACTTGCAGCAATACATTCCAATTCTGTTAATTACGGCTCACGATGCACCCAACGTCGCACATGGCTTAGATTTGGGCGCTGATGATTTTATTCGTAAACCTGTGACGGTAGATGAATTAATGGCAAGAGTGCGATCGCTCCTGCGGCTAAAGCATAGTATGGATGAACGTGATGAAATTGCCCGTCAGCGAGAAGATTTTGTTTCCCGTCTCACCCATGACTTACGTACTCCTCTAGTTGCCGCAGATAGAATGTTAATGCTGTTTGAGCAAGGTGCTTTAGGTAAATTATCACCGCAAATGCAAGAAGCACTCACCATTATGGCGCGTAGCAATGCTAACTTGCTGTCGATGGTGAATACCTTACTAGAAGTTTATCGGTTTGAAGCTGGGCGTAAAACCCTGGCATTTCAACCAGTTGATTTAAAGCAGTTAGTCGAAGAAGTTGTAGGAGAATTAACACCCTTAGCACAAGCTAAAGCACTGACAATCAAACGAGATTACGCTGAAGAATTAACTCCCACTAACATTATGGGCGATCGCTTAGAACTGCATCGTCTGTTAACTAACCTGATAGGTAATGCGATCAAATTTACTGAATCTGGCTATGTAGCAGTTAGTCTCTCGCCTGTACAAGAAAATCACGAAATTTCCTCCTCTGGAGTTTCGTCATCTATCCCTAGCAGTGACTATATTAATATTGTGGTAGCCGATACTGGTTCAGGCATTCCGCCTGAAGAACAAAGCACATTGTTTCAACGATTTCGCCAAGGCAGCCACAAAAGTTCTGGCAGCGGTTTAGGATTGTATCTATCTCGTCGGATTGTCGAGGCACATCAAGGGCAGATTAGTGTCAATTCCGTATTAGGTAAAGGTAGTGAATTTATTGTACGTTTACCATTTAAACCTTAAAGAATAATGAATGATAAATTATAAGTTATGTAAGATTTTGATTGCTTAACTTGTAATTTATTATTTTTTATAGGACTGACGCAAAAACCTCTCAAACTCTCATTCCTCTGTGTCGCGCCAGTTGCTTCAAGTCGGCAGAGCCGACGACAGTTGCCTCAAGTCGGGAAACCCACCCACAGCACTGTCTCCCCAACGCACTGGGTTCTCTGCGTCTCTGTGGTTCGATTTTCCGTAACCTGTGCGTAAGTCCTATTTTATTTAGGTTAATTATAAAAAAATAGCTTTTAATTTTTAATAAAAATTAAAAATATTTTATTTGTTAAAATAGATTTTTATTAAAAAAACTCTTACAGAGGATAACATAATGATTACTGCTGAATTATCTAACATTACTGAGATTATTCACAAGCAACGTGAATTTTTCCAAACTGGGAAAACGAAAGATATAACTTTTCGTATAGAAAAACTTAGAACTCTTAAGCAAGCGATAGTTGAAAACGAAACAGCTATTGTCCAAGCTTTACAAGCAGATTTATATAAACCAGAATTCGAGACTTACGCAACAGAAATTAGCGCGATCAAAGAAATTGATTATGCTATCAAAAATCTCCACTCATGGACTAAACCTCAAAAAGCAGAAGTTTCCTTAGACTTTTTTTCTTACTCAGCTAAAATTTATGCCGAACCTTTAGGAGTAGTTTTAATTATCGGCCCTTGGAACTATCCCTTCAATTTAATTATCGCACCCTTAGTAGGTGCGATCGCCGCAGGCAATTGCTCAATTCTCAAGCCATCGGAAATTGCACCTGCTACCTCTAGTTTGTTAGCCCAGATGATGGCTAAATATTTCGAGCCAGAGTTTATTACTGTAGTCGAAGGTGGTGTAGAAGTTAGCCAAAAGCTGCTTGCAGAAAAGTTTGACCATATCTTTTTTACCGGTGGTACAGCCGTCGGCAAAATTATCATGGAAGCAGCAGCAAAACACCTCACCCCAGTTACTTTAGAATTAGGTGGCAAAAGCCCTTGTATTGTCGATGCTGATGTCAATTTAGAACACACAACGAGACGGATTACTTGGGGAAAATTTATTAATGCTGGACAAACTTGTGTTGCACCTGACTATTTGTTAGTTGATAAAAAAATCAAACAAGATTTACTTAATGGCTTGAAAAAAACTATCACAGAATTTTATGGAAATAATCCAAAAAATAGTGCTGATTATGCCAGGATTATCAGTCAAAAACATTGTGAACGGTTAATTAATCTTCTCAATCAAGGAGAAATTGTTGTTGGTGGAGAAAGCAAACTAGAAGAACGCTACATTGCTCCCACAATAATTGATCAAGTCTCCTTAACAGACCCTGTGATGCAAGAAGAGATTTTTGGCCCAATTTTACCTGTAATTGAATATACAGATATTACAGAAGCGATCGCCTTAATTAATTCCAAACCAAAACCCTTAGCTTTATACTTATTCTCTCAAAACAAAAACCTGCAACAGCGAGTTTTACAAGAAACCTCCTCTGGCGGTGTTTGTATTAACGACACAGTAATGCACGTTGGTGTCTCATCTTTACCTTTTGGTGGTGTAGGCGATAGTGGTATTGGTAACTATCATGGCAAGGCTGGTTTTGACACCTTTTCCCACCATAAAAGTGTACTACGCAACTCCTTTTGGCTGGATTTAAAATGGCGCTACGCTCCATATCAAGACAAATTATCCTTCTTGAAGCGACTAATTAAATAGAGACGTTGCAATGCAACGTCTCTACAAAATCGTCAAATCAAAAACCACCGCTATAGCGTTCTTCAGCCCAAGGTTCACCTCGGCGGTGGTAGCCGTTGCGTTCCCAAAAACCTAGTTCTTCTTGATTCAGAAATTCTAAACCGTTAATCCACTTGGCACTTTTCCAAGCGTAGAGATGAGGTACAACTAACCGCATTGGGCCACCGTGTTCTGCGGGTAACGGCTCACCAAATAATTGGAAAGCAAAGAAATTTTCTTCGCGGACAAAGTCTTCCATTGCGATATTAGTAGTGTAGCCGCCATAGCAATGTTCCATCACATGGGCTACCTCTGGCTCAACCTCTATCAAATTCATGAAGTCTGTCACCTTAACACCAGTCCACTTGACATCCAACTTCGACCAACGGGTGACACAGTGGAAATCTGCTGTAAATTCGTGCTGTGGTAGCGCCATAAAATCTGACCAAGAAAAGACAGCAGGTTTGGCTAAACCCCAAACTCGAAATTCCCACTCTTCCATATTGACTTGGGGTGTTGCACCATAGGTTAATACAGGAAAACCCTTAGCTAGGTGTTGTCCTGGAGGGACACGTTCTCCCTGTTCTTTATCTGGTTTCTGAAAAAACTTTCCTAACATACTCTCAGCAAATTTGATGTTTGAAAATCGAGTATCTCAGATCCCCGACTTCTCAAAGAAGTCGGGGATCTTGTTGTTCACGAATGATTTAGGATTGCTATAGACTCAGGAAGAGAAATAAATATTAATTTTGCTGAACACCTAATCGTTAGGATATCCAGATACTTTACTGTTTGATTATGATTATCTGATCATCAGTCATGGGTAAGAGGTAATGGATAATGGATTTTCCTGATTATTCATTACCGATTTTTTTACCAGATTAGTTTCTGCACACTACGTATCATTGTTAATTTATTCAGACAATTTAGGAAACACTTGTGATAAACTGCCGAAAAGCCTGAGCGGTAGAAGTCACCGCTCAAATCTTCGGTGATGCTAATGTTTTTCCCAAATTGGAAATTATGATTCTTCTTCCTCGTCTTCAGCCGTAGGATATATAAATGTGGAACGTCCAGTCAAAATTGACTTGCCAAGGGAGAGAGCTTTTTGAGCTTCAACAGCAGCTTTACGTCTCCAAGTAGCTCGACGTTTATCACGTTTAGATTTGGAAGTTTTCTTCTTAGGGACAGCCATAGTAGCGGATATCGCAATTTTTGACAACCTTTCTATTCTAAGTCATCTATTGGTATCTGCAATGGTATTCCCATAACGAGTTTCATTAGAGGCTAGGAACTAGTATTTTGACTCAGCACTTTCTTGTCATGGTGTGGTAGCTGCTGGTGCAACTGTGGTAATAGGAGGGATATTAACGGGGTTGGTTGGGGTTTTTTCAAAGAATAAAAGCGATCGCGCTGTTTTAAAGTAAGTTGCCCAACGTTGAGCATCAGGACGAGAACGCCATTGGGGACGGCTAACTTCTAAGGACAAAATTGGCGCGATCGCACCGTAACTTTGTACGGAAACGATAATCGATACATCTGTAGCTAATATATCCTGGTCAAAACTGCGTTGCGCGGCTGCTCTGGCTGTTGCTTCGGCTCTGTGCAGTGTAGTTTCATAGTTTTCATCCGGTAATCTATCAATAATTAAGTCAACTCTGGCGGTGTAAGCTCTTACCATCTGCGGTGCAATTGCTTCTGCCACAATCCATACAGGTAGAGACGAAAAGAGCAAAAATATTAAGGGAAATATCCGGATTTTTTTGGCAACTTGGCTAATAAATAAACAGGGAATGATCGATGATAGTTGGTAAGCAACATTCCTGGTCATAACCTTAAAGCTCCTTACTATTAATGGCCTGTAATTGAAATTGTCTGAGAATTTTTACTGAAATTAAAGGCAATAAAAATTACTTAGTTTATAGAGTTCAATCAGAAACTCCTAGACTATAAGACATAGGTTAGCTTTGTTTTTTCAGCAAAGCCAACCGCAATTTTAGGCAAGTCAACCACAACCTACAAAGAGCGGATGGCAAATTACTGGGCGATCGCGATCGGCATCAATCAATATCAATTCTTTCAACCTTTACGTTGCGCCCAAGCCGATGCCGAGGCGTTAAAAGATTTTCTGGTTCAAGAAGCTGGTTTTACACCTCAACGCTGTCTATTGATGACAGACACTTCGCCACCGATTGGCGATCGATCTACCTATCCCACAAAAGAAAATATTCTGCTGTTGCTGGAGGATTTGGCGGCGGCGTGTTGGCAACCAGGCGATTATCTGTGGTTTTTCTTTAGCGGCTATGGTGTCAACCACGCAGGACAAGATTACCTAATGCCAGTGGCAGGTAATCCAGAGTTGGTGCAGCAAACTGCCATAGAAGTGCGATCGCTGATGCAAAGCCTGCAACTAACCGACCTAAATGTTTTGGTGCTGCTGGATATTAACCGCGCTTCCAGTACACAAGCAGACGCGACCGTTGGACAAGAAACCATCGAACTAGCCCAAGAATTACAACTAGCAACAATTCTTTCTTGCGAACCAGAGGAATTTTCGCGTGAAAGTAGTGAGCTAGGTTACGGATTTTTTACCGCTGCCTTGTTAGCAGCTTTGCGTTCTGGTCATGGCAGCCGTTTGGCAGATTTAGACAGCTATTTAAATGTTTTCACGCCTGAATTATGCCAACACTATTGGCGGCCTACACAAAATCCAGTAGCGATCATACCTGCTGATCCCCCTGTCATTTTGCCGTATCCAAAGGTAAATCATGCCATTACAGAAGTTCCCGGTACGCTGGAACCAACTGAAGCTGCACCTCATGAATTAGAGACAACTGAAGCAGAAGAAAGTATTTTTCCAGAAGAAAACTTTGCTGTAGCTTTGGCTGCTCCCCCCTTAGCACCAACACCAAAAAATCCAGAGAATTCTCCTCAAGTCGGGATTTGGGCAGAATCTTCTTCTCTACAATCTTTTATTGGAGGGCAATCGTCACAGCTGAGGTCGTCAAACACTCTGGCAGAACAACAACTATCTAAATCACCAGACTTAGTAGCTAAAGAACAGCATCAACAACCCCAATTAGCCACTTCCTCGCCAGAGACAGGTATGGGAGGTAGGTTCATTCCAGATGTTCCTCAACCCTACATCTCGCGTTTGCCTGAGAAAAAGACGAACACTTCATTGTGGCAGCAGTTCGTCTTTTGGGGAGGTGGAACGATGTTGATAGTAGCTTTAGTGACAGTAGTTTTTCTTCGCAATCAAGCAAAATTTGTTGCCGGTCGAGAAATGTTATCGGCCTCGCCTGATGATCGGTTAATGCCACAAAAAAATCAGTCCAATGCCCAAATAGCTTCTCTTTCCGAGTCCAAGAACCGAAATCAAGCAGTATTAGACTTGGCGAAAATGTCTCTGAGACAAACTCAAGCCACCGACTTAAGTTTAGCGATCGCTACGGCGCGTAAAATTCAGCCAGGTGAACCGCTTTACGAACAAGCGCAAGAAAATATCAATATTTGGAGCAACATGATCCTCAATTTAGCTGAGGGTCGTGCTAAACAAAGACAATACACCAATGCGATCGCTGCGGCTCAATTAATCAGCAAAGAAGGATCGCTTTATCCCAAAGCGCAAGCAGCAATTAAGCAGTGGCGACAAGAAGCCAAGCAATATCTGGCTAACAAAACTTTGTTAGATGCAGCTAATGCCTTAATTAAGCCAGGACAAGCATCTACTTATAATCGCGCGATTGAAGTTGCCAAGCGAGTCCCCCAAGGTCAGCCAGGATTTGATTTGGCGCAAAAATCAATCAATAAATGGAGCGAAAAAATTTTAGAACTGGCGAAAAGCCGTGCTGCTGAAGGTGATCCCCAAGCAGCAATTGCAACAGCCACCTTAGTTCCAGAGGTCACATCTGTTTACGAAGATGCTCAAGAAGCAATCCGCAAATGGCAGAAAAAATAATTAATTAGAAAGAGTGAATTATGAGCCTACACTAACAGATAAGTAAATGGACATGAATAAATATAATATATTTTGTCATTGCGAGGAGGAACGACGAAGCAATCTAAGTCTTTGTGATTGCTTCGTTCCTGTCTTCTCCTAACGGAGACGCTACGCGTAGCTTACTTCTCCAAAGGAGTATGCAATTACATCTTATGTTTAATTATGTTTACCTACTTACAGTAACAATAGTGACAGTTAAAAATCTTTAGGCTATCTTAAGTTTGAGTTTTGTATAACTCAGTACATCAAGTATTTATTCCATAAACTAGCAGAGTTAACTTTGATACTAGTCTCTGCTTAAGATTATTGTCAGCTACTTAAAAATCAAACCAGGATGCCTAAAGTTAAGTATGTTGAATAAAAACTTGATCAGATTTGTCTTGCCATTTATTTTTACAGTTGCAGTTTTATTTGGTTTAAATACCTTCAAGCCAATAGTTATTGCTCAAATACCTGTAAATTTAGTGGAGAAGGCAAAAGCAGAAGTTTTCAGAACTACAGGTATATCACCTAACCGCTTGATAGTAGGTAATACAGTTTCCTTAGCTAATACTGGTATCAAGCGATTTAAAGTGACAGATCCTCAAGGTACGATTCATAGTGTTGCTCTTGATGCAGCTGGTAACGTAGTTAGTCAAGAAGTAGTAAACCAGATTGTGGAGAAGCTGAGTAATCGAGGCTTTTTTGGGAAGTTAGAAGTTGGATTAGATAAACTGATCAAGAGCGGTTCAGATAGCCCTATTGATGTTGTGATTTCCTTAGAACAGGAAGTATTTCAACCTTTTCATGGGACTTCGGACGAAGAGTATAAAACTTATTTAAATAACTTGAGATCTTTTTATGCCAAAGTTCAACAACCTCTTGTAGAACAGTTGAAGGCAGATGGTCAACAAGTTACCTACCAGTCGCTTTACACACCCATGATTACAGCAAGGGTTACTCCTTCTGTAATTGAAAAAATTACTTCTCGTGCTGATGTGAAACGAATGTATATCGAGAAGATCAGTAAACCAAGACTGAACACATCTCGAATTGTTGTCCAAGCTAATACAGTAAACAGCAGAGGTTTTACTGGTGGGCCTCAGCAGCGACCTGTAGCAATTGTTGAAGTCGGTAGAATCGCATCTCATCCTAACTTACCTGCTAACCAGCGCAGTCTCTGTAATTCAAATGCCACTACAGGTATCACTGCACACAAAACAATGGTTGCTGGAATCATCCAAAGTACTCATGCTACATACAAAGGAATAACTCCTGATATTGATATTATTGATGGTATTGCATCCAAACTTACGGATGGGCCTCTTATCGCAGCTACTGACTGCGTTGTTGGCACTGCTAGTATAATCAATATGAGCTTTGGTTTTGACACCAATGGTGACTTCTCTGATGCGTTCACTGAATATGTAGATGACCTTGTTTATTCGACAGGTGCAACTATTGTTGTTAGTGCTTCCAATAGATGTGACCTAAAGCCTGGTAGTCCTGACCTTGCGTTCAATGTTATAAATGTGGGTTCCTTTGGCGATAACAACACGACTTCTTTTACTGATGATATTGTCCCGTGTACTAATGGTATTGCTGGTTCTTACTTGAATCCCGCTAGTCCAAATTCAGATAGGGAAGAGCCAGATGTTGTAGCTCCTGGTGTTGGTATCAAGACAACTAATCTGAACGGAAGCTTTCAGGATGCTGATCCACCAACTGGTGGAACAAGCTTTGCTGCGCCCCATGTCACTGCTGGTATAGGTCTGCTTAATCAAAGAAAACCCGATTTATACTACTCTGCTGCTGAGGCTCGCGCTATTATTATGGCTTCGGCTCGCCACAATTTAGAAGGAAGTAGCCGCTTGAGCGATAGAGATGGTGTAGGAGGTATTATGTTAGCAGCTGCTGATACAGTAGTAGCAAATGGTCAGTCAGACTTTTTGTTTAATGATGGTAATGTCTCAAACTTTCCTATTTCTAAATCTTTCACTGCTACAAACGGTCAGAAAGTTCGGGTTGTTATAACTTGGACACACAAAATGCCTCTTGGAGAGGGTCAAAGTAGAGTTACTACTGACCTGGATCTCAACGTTTATTGTGGTAACACATTCATTGGTAGTTCTGAATCTTATGACAACAACTTTGAAATTGTCGAGTTTACGGCTGGCAGTTGTTCTAGCGGCTACACAGCATTGATTCATAATTTAAGAGCAAGTGTAGGGTATGAAGCAATTGGCTTTGCTGTCAGCAAAACTGATACGTAAAACCTGAAACATGAAAATTTATCTATTTCTGCCACTAAATTTGTATGAGTCATCTTTAGTGGCTTTTTATATAAAAATATCTAAAAAAATTTTGCATTTAATCTGTCCATAAAAAAGCTTTATGGGCAATTAGCTATAATTAAAGAAACAAAATTTACATAATTTAGTTTCACAAATAGGGCTGTAAGAAATTCTTATGAATCTCATAATTATTAAAAAACCTTTAATTGGAATTTTATTTTCAACATTATTGTTTTGGATGAATATAACACCTGCTCAGTCACAGTCTATATCTGTAGAGCAAAACATAGATAACACAAAGATAGTACCAGGAGCGCCAATCAAATATCAACACTTTGGCAATGGAAAACGAATGAGGCGCATACCAGGAGAAGCAGGAAGCAATTGTTTGCGAGGCAGAGGTAAAAATCATCTGACTATTTTAGTCCCAGAAAATAATCCTATATTGACTACTGTTGAACAGCCAAAGTTATTTTTTTATATTCCCAAAACTGCCAAAACCACCGTACAAGGATTTGAGTTGTTTGTAGAAGATGCTGCTCAAAAAGTAATTTATCGGCAAAAATATAAGGTTAATCAGCAACCAGGAATTTTTAGCCTTGATTTACCCGCGAATAAAAATCAACGATTGCTGGAAGTTGCTCAGGAATATAATTGGTATTTAGCAGTTATTTGTCCAGGCCCAGATCGTTCTCGTGATCTGGTTGTGGGTGGAACTGTCAAACGAATCGTTCTTGACAAAAAGTTGACGAATAAGTTAAAGAAAGCTTCGCCAAGAGAACGTGCGGCTTTATATGCAGCTAATGGCATTTGGTACGATAGTCTGACTATCCTCGCACAGTTACGTCGTCAACGCCCTAACGATGCTGCTTTACAGAGGGATTGGCAAAGTCTTTTAGAGTCAGTCAAATTAGCAAATATTGTCCCAGAGCCTTTATTAGGTGAGTTAGAAATTGAGTGAAAAATACTAAGTTTGTCCCAGCTATTTTTTAGTGGCATTTCATAAAAAGCATTTTAAGGAATTCTGATGAAGCATAGAATTATTAAAAAAACTTTAATAGGAATTTTATTTTCCACATTATTGTTTTGGATGAATGCAACCACCGCTCAGTCACAATCTCTGCCTGTAGAGCAAAACAGAATCAGTCAAATTAGTCAATATTGTCCCAGAGCCTTTATTAGGTGAGTTAGAAATTGAGTGAAATTATTAAGTTTGTCTAAGCCATTTTTTAGTGGCATTTCATAAAAAGCATTTTAAGGCATAGCGACTGTCTTGAAAGTCGCTACATTTATTTTTCTTTTACTAAATCATTCGTGAACAACAAGATCCCCGACTTCTTTAAGAAGTCGGGGATCTGATACCATTTGTCGTAATCCATGTACTTTAGATGCGTTTGCGCCAAAGTCAATAGTCCACAGTCAAGGCTAATTACTCTTGACTATGAACTATTCACTAATGACTTCTTGTATAGGAATCAAAGCAGACAGTAATAGATGAGAATGTCACCTGTCACCTGCTTGTATTAGCAATACTGCGAAACGTCTTCGCCGCATTCATCAGCTAAATAACACAGGGCGCGGAAACGCAAACTTACGACTTCTTCATATAAAGGATTAAGTTTGCACATTGGCGGGATGTGTAATACGGTTTTGCCAAATAATTTAACATCGCGTTCAAAAGGACATTGAGCGGGGATCAGTTGGCACAAACGATGAGCTAATTGGCGATCGCGGATTTGAATGTTGTTTAATCGCCGCCGTAGGGGTTGGAGAATATCAAAGCCTGACTGGGAATTTGGATGGAGCAGCTGGGTTACATGAGTTTTGCTAACCTCTGCCGGACTTATTGAAACCCAGCTTGCCAGAAAAATCTTTTTTGTGGTATTATCGAATACCTTCATGGTTCAGCCTCTGTATTATTGAGGGTATTCACCTTTCTGATGAATATATACAATGTGACAACCACATTTACCGGAAAAATCTTGTTCTGACAGAGATACAATAAGACATTAGAGTAACTATTTACGTCAGAACCTATTTCTTACTACGTTAAGTAAATCGCAATTTTTTCGGAAACGGTAGTGTGATAATCCGATCTTGTTTATAACTTGACACAGTTTAAATTTTAATAAAGACATCTATCTTTGGACAGAATTTGGAGTAATAGTTACAAAACTTAATATAACAATAGGGATCTGTATTTTCCGCAGATATAAACGTCAGCTACAGAGAGAAATTTGCAGATAGATAAATTTTGTCGAGACAGATCGACTAACAATTAGATAATCTGGCTGTAAATAACCCAATTACTTTAGTGCTTGCCAAGCAACTTGCAGTTATAGGTTATCGAAGAATTTTCAACACTGGCGGGTGATGTCTTAAGACATCGCTTGTACTTCTTCTATTGATAGACTCAAAGCTTGGGCAACCTGTTCCACACTCAAACCCATTTGCAACAATTGAGGCACAGCATCGCGTCTTGCTTGTTCGGCTTGTTCAGCGCGTTGACGTTCTTTCGCGGCTAACTCTGAACCCCATAGTAATAATTCACCGTTTTCATCCCACCAGCGCAGCCAATAGCCATTACGATTGTCTCGGCTTCCTTGCCAGATGCCTAAAAACAGGTTCATTTCCGCAATCCAATAACGGTTGTTTGCATCTGCTGGTTGCAGTTTATAATGTCCTGAATCATTCAGCTGATAAACTTCTAACACTCCTGCGTCCGGCTCAAAAATTGCATAGTTCGGGACTTGTAAAACTTGCTCGTAATAAAACCATTTTCCAGGGGAATAAGTTGGTTTATTGGAATATTCGCTACCTTCTGTGTCAGAGAGAAATTCCATTAAAATTACGGGAATGTCACCTTGCAGCCGAGGCGTATAACTGCGTTTCACTTCTTGTCGTGAAACTTCAATCGATGGTACATATCCCCAATCTGGCGCTTTGACGACAAATTGACTGTTCAACGTGGCGCAGATGCCATAGTTAGTTATAGTTAAGGCGTTGGCGGGTAGTTTGCCAGCTACTTGCAAACTTTCTGTTAACGCCGCTGCTAGGAGTGGCTGATTAATGTTATCCACTGGCTCATCGTCTAAAACAAAATCTTCCGGTAACTTTTCCCAAGTAATTTCATATTGGGTCTGCGATTGGATTTGCGTTACCATAGCTTCGCCCTCAGCAGGATGTTTAATTGTAATGCTTTTAAATTAGCAGACATGGGAAGATGTCTGTAGTCTGAATATAGGGCAATCCCTACTTAAAATAGTACTATTGTTCTAGTATAAGCAGAGTAAAAATAGTATTATTAAAAACTGTTTCATACTGCCTCTCACTATCAGCCTGCCAATATGCCAGATAATAAGTTAGCCGCATCCCTCCTCAATGGGCATCTTCCCGATACTAATCACAACAGCCAAAATACTATTAGGATTCGGGGTGCGAGGCAGCATAATCTGAAGAATATTGACTTGGAATTGCCACGCGATCGCCTGATAGTATTCACTGGTGTATCAGGTTCGGGTAAGTCTTCGCTGGCATTTGATACGATTTTTGCTGAAGGTCAACGGCGTTATGTAGAATCTCTCAGTGCTTACGCCAGGCAATTTTTAGGACAGTTAAATAAACCAGATGTAGAAGCAATTGAAGGTTTAAGTCCGGCGATTTCCATTGATCAGAAATCTACCTCGCATAACCCCCGTTCCACTGTGGGGACGGTAACAGAAATTTACGACTATCTGCGGCTGTTGTTTGGTCGGGCTGGTGAACCTCATTGTCCCATATGCGATCGCTGTATTGCACCCCAAACGATTGATGAGATGGTAGACCGAATTATGGATTTACCAGATCGTACCAAATTTCAAATTCTTGCGCCTGTGGTTCGGGGTAAAAAAGGTACACACCGCAAGCTGTTATCCAGTTTGGCTTCCCAAGGTTTTGTGCGGGTACGGGTTGATGGCGAAGTACGTGAACTGTCAGACTCAATTGAATTAGATAAAAATTTTATACACACAATTGAAGTTGTCATTGACCGTTTGGTGAAAAAAGACGGAATTCAAGAGCGTTTATTTGATTCTTTGTCTACGTGTCTTAAGCAATCTGATGGTATTGCAACCATCCTTGTCAGTCCGGCTACTGATAACCCAGAAGCGCAAGAAGAGGAACTGGTATTTTCGGAAAACTTTGCTTGTCCTGAACACGGCGCAGTGATGGAAGAATTATCGCCAAGGTTGTTCTCGTTCAATTCTCCTTATGGCGCGTGTCCTCACTGTCATGGAATTGGGACTTTAAGAAGATTTTCGGCAGAGTTGGTGATACCTGACCCTGAAGCACCAGTATACGCTGCGATCGCACCTTGGTCAGAAAAGGAAAATTCTTATTATTTGGAGTTACTTTATAGTTTAGGACAAGCGCACGGGTTTGAATTACAAACGAATTGGAGCAAGTTATCGGAAGAACAACAACAGATTATTTTAAATGGAGAAGATCAAACTGCAGAGGCGCAGAGACGCCAGTGCGTTGCGGGGGTTCCCCCCGTTGTAGCAACTGGCGCGACACAGAGTTTTAAAGGGGTTTTGCCAATATTACAACGACAGTATGAGGGTGGTTCAGAGTTAATTAAACAAAAATTAGAACAGTATTTAATCGACCAACCTTGTGAAGTTTGTCGTGGAAAAAGGTTAAAACCAGAAGCCTTAGCGGTGCGGTTGGGACAATACCGAATTTTGGATTTAACAGGTGTATCAATTCGAGATTCACAGGAGAGAATTAATCAGTTAAAATTGAGCGATCGTCAGTTACAAATTGCTGATTTAGTATTGCGAGAAATTAAAGCCAGATTGCAATTTTTGTTAGATGTTGGCTTAGATTACCTCACTCTTGACCGTCCGGCAATGACTCTTTCTGGTGGGGAAGCACAACGCATTCGCCTAGCCACACAAATTGGTTCTGGGTTAACAGGAGTTCTCTATGTTTTGGACGAACCAAGTATTGGTTTGCATCAACGAGATAATGGTAGATTGCTCAAAACATTAATTAGATTGCGTGATTTAGGTAATACTTTAATAGTAGTTGAGCATGATGAAGAAACTATCCGTGCTGCTGATCATTTAGTTGATATTGGCCCTGGTGCAGGAATTCACGGCGGTCATATTATTGCTCAAGGAGATTTACAAGCATTAATCACAGCAGAAAAATCATTAACTGGTGCATATTTATCAGGAAGAAAAGTAATTCAAACACCAGCAGAACGCCGCGAAGGTAACGGGAGAAGTTTAATAATTAAAAACGCCCATCGCCACAATTTAAGAAATATTGATGTCGAAATTCCACTGGGTAAACTTGTTGCTGTGACTGGTGTTTCTGGTTCTGGTAAATCTACTTTAATTAACGAATTACTTTACCCATCTCTGCAACATCATTTAACAAAAAAAGTACCTTTACCAAAAGAATTAGAAAAAATTCAAGGATTAAATGCAGTTGATAAAGCTATTGTAATTGACCAATCTCCCATTGGACGCACACCACGTTCTAATCCGGCAACTTATACAGGTGTTTTCGATGTAATTCGAGATGTATTTTCTCAAACCGTCGAAGCCAAAGCTAGAGGTTATAAACCCGGACAATTTTCTTTTAACGTTAAAGGCGGACGTTGCGAAGCTTGCAGTGGACAAGGTGTGAACGTCATTGAAATGAACTTTCTCCCTGATGTTTATGTTCAGTGCGAAGTTTGTAAAGGCGCAAGATATAACCGCGATACGTTGCAGGTAAAATACAAAGATAAGTCTATTTCTGATGTTCTTAATATGACAGTTGAGGAAAGTTTAGACTTTTTTCAAAATATTCCTAAAGCAGTTACACGTCTACAAACATTAGTTGATGTTGGTTTAGGTTACGTTCAACTTGGACAACCCGCAACTACCTTATCTGGTGGTGAAGCACAGCGCGTAAAATTAGCCACAGAATTATCTCGTCGCGCCACTGGAAAGACTCTTTATTTAATCGATGAACCAACAACAGGATTATCTTTTTATGATGTGCATAAATTGTTGGATGTATTGCAAAGATTGGTCGATAAAGGCAATTCAATTTTAGTAATTGAACACAATTTAGATGTGATTCGTTGTGCAGATTGGGTGATAGATTTGGGGCCAGAAGGTGGTGATAAAGGCGGCGAAGTAATTGCAGTTGGTACACCAGAAGATGTGGCGAAGGATTCTAAGTCTTATACTGGGCAATATTTACAGCAGGTGTTGCAACAGTATTCGGCAACGAAGCGATAATATATTAATTATCTCCGCATAACTTTGTCTTGAAAAGTTTCCTACGGAGGGAGACCCTCCTTCAGAACTTTTCGCTGCGTTTGCCTCAGTGTTACTCTGCGTTTAAAAATCTGTTGTGCGATATATTTTCAATTTGCGGTGCAACTTGTTCAATCAAGCGTATTTTATCTATTAATGAAAGTTGCTTTACCAATGCAAGAGCGTCTTCTAGGGTTGCGGCTTTCTCCATTTTTTTAACCTTATACCAATTTCCTTTAAAGATGAAACGAATTTTTTTGTAGAGACGTTGCAATGCAACGTCTCTACAGATTTTATGTGCATCAAATTTTTCGTGAATTGGTATTAGCTCTGATCAACAGCTTATCATTCTACTTAAAGGTTGTGTATTGTGCGATTTGAACTAAGTGCGATCGCCTGACTTAACTTACAATAGCTGTTGAGTAAAACAATTAAGGATCTTGCCAAAAAGCTTCTGTTTTCATCCTGAGCAATATTTACCATAGTAATCAAGCAATATAGCTGTTATCCCACAGGTAAGGTAAAGAAGAAATTATTAACCACAGATGAACGGGAATCACAGCTTTGCACTTCTACTTATTTTTGTAATATTTTCTTTACATATAAGTTAAAATTTAACAGACATATGGTATGAAAAGGTGGAATAAATAAGGGGTGTGTTTAAGTGGCATTTGTTCTTAATTTTTTTACATCAAATAACTTTATTCCTCATGGACATTGTTACCTCTGGCAAACAGATTTAGTTTGGCTACATATTTTGTCAGATTCTATAATCGCTTTTTCTTATTATTCAATTCCACTGACGTTGGTGTATTTTGTCCGTAAAAGAGAAGATATACCATTTAAAAATATTTTTATTTTATTCGGGGCTTTCATAATCTCTTGTGGAACAACTCATTTGATGGAAATATGGACACTTTGGCATCCTTATTATTGGCTATCTGGAACGATAAAAGCAATTACTGCAATTATTTCTTTTTATGCTGCTTTGACGTTAATACCTTTAGTGCCTCAAGCACTAGCTTTACCAAGTCCAGCACAACTTGAAGCAGCAAATAAGGCTTTACAAGCTGAAATTACAGAACGTAAGTTAGTAGAAAATGAGTTACGTCAATACAAAGAACGCTTAGAAGAACTGGTAGAACAACGCACTACAGAACTAGCTGCTGCGAATCAACAACTTCAGATGGAGATTATACAACGCCAGAAATCTCAAGAAAGAATGGGTGAATTATTGCAAGAATTAAAAAACACTAATCAAGAATTGAATGATTTTGCTCATATAGTTTCTCATGATTTGAAAGCTCCATTAAGAGGTATTGGTTTATTATCGGAATGGTTATTAAATGACTATGCAGATAAATTTGACGAAGAAGGTAAAGATTTAGTTAACAGAATAATCAATAGAGTTAATAAGTTACAAAATTTGATTGATGACATTTTAGAATATTCAAGAGTAGGGCGGATGAGAGAGGACAAAAGAGAAGTTAATTTGAATGATTTAGTTAGAGATATAATTGAAATTCTTGAGCCAAAACCAAATATTCAAATCGAAATAAATAATTCTTTACCTATTATTTACTGGGAAAAAACTAAAATTGAACAAGTTTTTCAGAATTTGCTGAGTAATGCCATCAAGTTCTTGGATAAACCTCAAGGAAAGATTATAGTTAGTTGTACAGAAGAAGATGATTATTGGAAAATTAGTGTTGCTGATAATGGAATTGGTATTGAAGAAAGATACTTTACCAAAATATTCCAAATTTTTCAACAATTATCTACTACTCAAGATTCAGCAAGCACAGGAATTGGTTTATCTATAGTCAAAAAGATTGTGGAGATGTATGGTGGCAGTATTTGGGTAGAATCAAAAGTTGATCAAGGCAGTACCTTCTTTTTTACGCTCAAAAAAACGCTGCAAATTCCATCAGTGCAAGCAATGTAAAAACGTGTTTAGCTTAATTGACTGCGAAACTTGTTAATACTAATAGTTAATAAAACAATAGCAAAGACAATTAAGGCCAAAACATTAATCCATAATACATCTAACCCAACTCCTTTAAGTAGAATTCCTCGGACAATGGCGATGTAATGACGTAAGGGGTTGAGTAGAGATAACACTTGAAAGAAAGATGGCATGGCTTCAATAGGTGCGATCGCGCCAGAAGTCTGTACCATTGGTAAATTAATAAAGAAAGATGTTAGTACAACCTGCTGTTGCGAACGGCAAACAGTCGCCAACATAATTCCCAAACTAATTCCTACAAACACATACATACTCGACAACCCAAAAAACAGCAGGAAATTACCACGAAATGGAACTCGAAATACTACTATTGCCAGAGTTAAAGCGAGTAAAACATCTCCCAATAATAAAACAGCTAAAGGCACAATTTTTGACAGCAAAATCTGCCAGTTGGCAGCCGGAGTCATCAATAATTGTTCTAATGTTCCGGTATCTTTCTCCCGCACAACTGTGATTGCGGAAACTAATGTGCCAATTAATGTTAGAACTAAACCCATAACTCCCGGTACAAAAAACCAGCTACTAGTTAATCCAGGGTTGTAAAGAAATACAACTTCAGGTGAAACTGGAGGAATAACTCGCGCCTGAGTTAAATGCAAATTATATTGCTGGATAATTTGATTCATATAGTTTCCAGCAATCCCGGCTGTATTTGCATTTACAGCATCAATAAATACCTGAATTTCTGCTGATTTTTGTGTCAGTTGACGAGGGAAATCGGGAGGAATTATGACTCCGACATCTAGCTTGCCTTCTTCTACTTGCCGACTCAAATCTTTTTCACTACTTGGTACAGATTCAAGTGTGAAAATTCGATTTGATGTCATAGCTGAAACTAACTCACGACTGGCGCTGACGTTGGCATAGTCGATGACACCTAATCGTAAGTTATGCACGTCAGGATTTAGGATAAATCCGTAAAGTAATAGTTGAATTGTGGGCGGGACAATTAGTAAAACTATTAATTGTTTATTGCGTAAAATTTGATTAATTTCTTTTCGGACTAATGCCCAAAATGGGCTATCGAATAATCGTTGGATAATTTTCATAATTTTACTATTTAACGTAGACACGTAAGTGGCTTGCCGCAGGCTACCGCAGAGGCGCGGAGAAGCCAGTGCGTTGCGGTGAATCAGTGCGGAGGGAGGGTTTCCCTCCGCAGGCAACTGTGTTAGCGCAGCGTTAGCGACGTTAGGAGCGTCACCCGAAGGGGGGTTCCCACGGCAGTTCCGTGACTGTCGGCAAAGCCGACGACACTTGCTTCAACGCTCTTAACCCGTGCAACGCAGTGTCTCCCCAACGGACTGCCTCCCCGTTGTAGCAACTGGCGCGACACAGAGAGGTTAATTAGGTAATTGCATTCTGCTTAAAACTCGGCGCGATACGTTGAAAAAGAATAAACCCAAGAGTGTAAGCATGAGTAAATCAAACCAAACTCCGGCAAAGCCTGTACCACGCACGAAAGCATCACGAGTAATATCAATGTAGTAACGCGCCGGAACTACATTAGGCGCTAATGAGAGGGGGAAAGGAATATTGTTGAGTGGGTAAATAAATCCAGATAATAATAATGATGTGATAAAACCAACGAGGGAAACGCCTTGAACAGCAGCGTTTTGGTTACTGCTGCGTACTCCTAAAAGTAACCCAAAAAAAACGCTATCTGTTAGAAATAGAAAAGTACCAAGTAATAATGTTATGGGGTTGCCTACTATACCAACTTGGAAAATAATTGAGCCTAATGTCATAACTATTAATGTTTCTGTTATGGCAATTAATAAGTAAGCTAATCCTTTGCCGAGTAATAGTTCAGAGGCACTAATACTGGAAGCGTAGACTTGTAAAATTGTACCTTTTTCTTTTTCCCTTACCATTGCGATCGCAGCAAGTAATGAAGGAAAAATCCACAGTACAACGCCATATACTCCCGGTACAATATACAGTGATTCTAGTCTACCGGGATTAAACCATAAACGCATTCTTGCTGTAATACTGTTAATAGGTGGTAGCAATCCATGCTCCTGCATAAAAAAGTTTGTGACTCTTTGAATACTATTTCTAATTACTCGCGCATTGTTAACATCAGTCGCATCAATTAAAACTTGCACTGTGGTATTTTTACCCGCTTGAATATCACGACTAAATTCCGGCGGAATAATCACAGCGGCCTTGGCGATTCCTTTATCTAAAGCATCTCTTAAAGGATTTCCACCTGACCATTGTTTAGGGATAAATTGATTAGTAGCGTACAATCGCTCAATGTAGCTACTGCTGAGATTTGTCCGGTTAAAATCTTGTACAATTAAAGGTATATCTTTACTTTCTAATCTGATAGCAAAGCCAAAGATTATGAGAGTAATAAATGGTAAGATAAATGCTAACGCTAAGGTGAGGCGATCGCGGCGGAATTGGGCTATTTCTTTAATACACTGGGCGATGATTCTTTTCATTTTTTTAACGCAGAGGGGCGCGGAGTTTTTTATTTTGGCGATCGCTGTACTATGCCAATGAAGGCATCTTCTAAAGAAAAAGGAATAGGACGCAAGGAACTGATGGTAATTTGATTTGCTTCTAATAGTTGAGTTATTTGGTTGATTTCCTGTTCGGGATTGTCGAGAACAACGTGTAAACTATCGGCAAAAATTGAAACACGCCAAGAGTCGAAGTTTTGTTTGAGTAACTTAGAAGCGGCTTGGTTTTGGTTAACGATGATTTCAATTAATTTTCCTGGTTGCGCGGCTTTAATAGAACTGGGTGAACCTTCGGCGACGGTTTCGCCTGCAACCATAAAACTCATGCGGTTACACTGTTCCGCTTCTTCTAAATAATGAGTTGTCACTAAGATGGCTGTACCGTTGCGGGCGAAGTCATTAATTAGCTTCCAAAATTGGCGACGTGCCAAGGGATCTACCCCTGATGTTGGTTCATCTAAAAATAAAATATCTGGTTCGTGCATCACGGAAGCACCAAAAGCGACTCGCTGTTTCCAACCACCCGGTAATTGTCCAGTGATCATATTTTCTTGCCCTTCTAAACCACAGGTAGCAATTACCCAATCAATTTTTTCTCGCCGCAGTTTGCGCGGTACGCCGTAAACTCCGCTATAAAATTCTAGGTTTTGCAGAATGCTTAAATCATCGTACAGGGTGAATTTCTGACTCATGTAACCAATGCGTCGTCGTAAGTTTGAACTCCGCAGATTTCCCGTTTCACCGCCTAAAGAAATCTCGCCACCGCTGGCTTCTAACAGTCCGCACAGCATTTTGATTGTGGTGGTTTTTCCTGCACCGTTAGCACCTAACAACCCAAAAATTTCACCGTAGCGCACTTCAACGTTCACATCTTTAACAGCTTGGAATTTACCAAACACACGACTAAGGTTGTGGGCGTATATAGCCAGTCCCTGCGTCTGTTGATTTTTATGTATAGGTGATAAATTAACACTCCCTTGCCCCCCTGCTCCCCTGCTCCCCTGCTCCCCTACCCCCCTCATCCGAGAACGGGGGAATGGAAAAAACTGCGGTACGGAACCTTGTTGGCGCAGGCGGGTGACAAAGACGTTTTCTAATGTGGGTTCACCACGTTCGATACTGGGTGAGGGTAACTGATGTTGTTGCAAGAGTTGGCGGACTTCAGTTTCTCCAGTATTTAAATCGGGAACTAAGACATCCAAGCGATCGCCAAAAATCTGCACATCTATAATATTGTTCTGTGGAGTCTGCGAAAGTATCTCTTCTGTGGCTTCCAACTTTGCTGTCCGCACTTCCAAGCGATGCAAACCTAAATTAGCGCGTAATTCTGCGGGTGTGCCAATTTCATGAATTTGCCCACTGTACATTAAAGCCACGCGGTGACAACGTTCGGCTTCGTCGAGGTAAGGTGTCGCCACCACAATTGTCATCCCCTCGGCTGACAGTTCAGCTAACACATCCCAAAATTCTCTCCGGGAAACGGGGTCAACACCTGTGGTAGGTTCATCTAATAACAAAACTTCCGGTTGGGAAACTAAAGCACAACATAATGCCAGCTTTTGTTTCATTCCACCAGAAAGTTGCCCTGCCAAGCGATCGCCAAATCTATCCAAATTCATTAATTTTAAATATTTCTGGCGACGTTCACTCCGTAAATCATCCGCTACTTGCCGCAATCCTGCTGCGTAACGCAAATTCTCATCAATACTCAAATCTAAATATAGCGAAAACTGTTGAGTCAAGTAACCAGTCTTTAACCGTGCATCTCGCGCAGGCTGTCCAAATACCTGCACTTCCCCAGCGGTTGCTTCCATTACACCGCCCAAGATGTGAAATGTGGTAGTTTTCCCTGCCCCATCAGGGCCAATTAATCCAAACATTTCGCCTTTGTGGACACTGAAATCAATCCCCCGAACAGCGACTAAGTTTCCATAGTGCTTGTGTAAACTCTGTACGTTGATTGCTGTAGTTGTGAGACTGGATGATGGCGGTAAGGTAGTAAGTTGTTGTTTCATAATTTTTATGTCTCACGCAAAGACGCAAAGAGCGTTTTGAGAGAGTTATTTTTTGAATAAACAAACTGTGATTTTTACCAGAAGTTTATGCCTTTTAACTTCCTGCCTCCTGCCTACTGCCTCCTGCCTTCAAATTAATCTCTGCATCTGCTGGCATTCCAATTTTGGCGCAAGGTAAATCTGATTCACTGTAGGGATTTTCAGGATTAAAACAACCATCTGGGTTTTTGACTTCCACACGAATTCCTACTACTTGTCTGACTCTATCTTTTTGGAAATAAATATTTTCTGGTGTGAAGGAAGCTTGCGGATCAATTGCAATGACTTTACCTTGCAAGGGTTTATCTGGTGCAGAATCCAGAATAATTTTAGTTGTTTGTCCTAGACGTACTTTCCCAATATCGCCTTCGGGAATAAAACCGCGAAAATACAATGTTTTGGGATCAACAATTGTCAAAATCTTCGTTTGACTATTAACTACTGCGCCTGGTTCTGCACTCCGGGCTGTAACTACGCCATCTATCGGACTGAGGACGTTTAAATCTTTTTTAGAGTCAGCAATTTGAGTAATGATTTGTTGTTTTGAGGCTTGGGCATCTTTGACTTTAGCCTGTGCAGATTTGACTTTTGCTTGTGCAGATTTAAGTTGAGCATTGCTTTGCTGCTGCTTTCTGACTAATGCTGTTAACTGGGCGTTGCGAATATCTGGGTTAAAGCCTGTGGTTTTGGCTTGAGTTAGCGCCCCTTCGACTGCACTTAATTGTTGGCGGGCGGCGTTAACTGCTGCTTGTCGCGCTTCTAGGGTGGCGACAGCTGTATCAAAGGTAGTTTGTGTTTGATCAAATTGTTGTTGATTGATGGCTCCTTCTTTGACTAATTTGGCATAGCGATCGCGATTTACTCGTGCTAAATTTACTTCTGCTGCTGCCTGTTTAACTTGGGCTTGTGCCTGCACTAACTGGGCTTTGGCGGCTGCTACGTTCGATTGTGCCTGTTCAATTCGTCCTTGGGTATCACCTTGAGACTGCCGCAAATTGAGTTTTGCTTCGTTAATTTGGCTGGTAATTTCTTGAATTTCTCTTTCTACTCGCTCAACGTCTGAGATGGCTTGCTGTTCATCTGATTGAGCCGATGCTATCCTGGCTTCAGCACCACGCAATTGGTCTTGCAGCAGTTGATCATCGCTGTCATCCATTTTGATTAATTCTTGCCCCTTTTTGACTACTGTGCCTTCCCGCATGGCAATTGACTCAATTCTGCCAGAACGCTTCACCCCGATCTCGGTTTCATAACCCTCAATCCGACCGCTAACTTTCAGCACATCTGCTGTACCTTGGGGACGATTTAGCCAGACTGCATAGCCAATACCACCTATTACCAACAACGCCCCAATCAGTAAAGGAATTGGTTTCTTGCGGCGCTGCTGTTTGGATACTGGGACATTTGTAAGACTTTCCGGTGGGATTGGGGCAGTCTGAGTCATATTAGCATCCTAGATAGTAAAAAATATTTTGGTCATCATACTAGACTGTCCAGTATGATATAGCAAGAGATATGCAAAAAAATTTACTTTTCATGCCTAAAACTTCTACTTCCCCACTGGAAATTGTGTTACCCGCAATTACTCCAAAGCAGGAGCAAATCTTGCAAGGAGCGATTCGGGTATTTTTGCGAGAAGGTTATGCCAGAACCAGTATGGATAGGGTAAGTACAGAAGCTAGAGTTTCTAAACAAACAATCTACAGCCACTTTCGAGACAAAGAAGGACTGTTTAAAGCGTTAATGGAACGGTTAACGCTCAGTTGCTTTCAAAGTATTTTTTCTAACACAGAATTGCACGGCGAACCTGCAACTTTATTGCGTCAAGTTGGCGAAACTTATTTAACCAAAGTTGCCGATAATCCTGATTATTTGGCGCTGTTGCGCTTGATTATTACTGAGTCACAAAACTTTCCCGAACTAGCTAAACTTTATAATCAAACAGTTGTGCAGCGCGGTCGGTTGTTGTTGAGTCAGTATTTTGCATCGCATCCAGAATTAGGCATTACAGATCCAGAAGCGATCGCACATATTTTTATGGGTTCGCTAGTTTCCTATGTAATTATACAGGAAATACTGTATGGAAAAGAATTAAGCTGTTTGTCTCGCGATCGCCTGCTAGATAGTTTAATGAATTTGGTAATGAGGCAATCAAAATAAATATCGACTATCACTGACAGCACAAACTCACGTTAGTTTAGGACAGTGTTGATTACTCAAAGACTTGAATTGACTAGATTTATACTCAGCACTTTGCTATATGAGTCCTATAGTATAAAAAGGTTCAGATCCCAGACTTCTTGAAGAAGTTGGGGCTCTCATTGTTCACTAGCTAAAAAAATCGAGAATTGGGATGTGTAAATTTCCAATTCTCAATTTTTTATTGTTGGTATTTAATAACAAAAAATTTGCTAAATAATCAATTCCATAATTGGGAAAAATCTATTGCCAATTGTGTTTAAGCGCGTTGACCAGTGACAATATATGCTACTCGCTGACCAATATTAGTAGCATGATCTGCCATACGTTCTAGACAACGAATTGCCAGGGCCAGCAGTATAATTGGCTCTACTACTCCTGGAACATCCCGTTGTTGAGCTAAGGTTTGATAAAGGCGATCGTAAGCATTATCTACAGCATCATCTAGGTGCTTAATTCCTCTGCCGCCAGCTTCATCTAAATCTGCCAAAGCTACCAAGCTAGTTGCTAACATTGCTTGTGCATGGTGTGACATAATTTCAATTTCTGGCAAAGACGTATGAGGCGGATAAGGAAAAAGTTTCACCGAAATTTTGGCTAAATCTTTGGCATAATCACCAATACGTTCTAAATCTCGCACTAATTGCATAAAAGCACTCAAACAGCGCAAATCTTGGGCTGTTGGTGCTTGGGTCATAATTGCTGTACAGTCTGATTCTATTTGTCTATAAAAACGGTCAATTTTTTTATCTAATTGCGGGAGTTCTTCAGCAGCTGTGAGGTTACGAGCAAATAACGCTTGGTGGCTAAGGCGAAATGATTGTTCTACCAAAGCTCCCATGCGTAAAACATCTCGTTCTAAGCGCCTGATAGCGCGTGCCAACTGAGAACTGTCTGGGTTGGGATTATAAACGACAGCTTCCACACTTGTATTCTCAAAAGTGAAGATACTATTAACTATAGTCTTGGCTTTGAGAGTTTGCCACAACTTCGGGAAGTATCAGTTGCATCCAAGCTCCTCCCGTTTTGGGATGGTTCATCGCTTTAATGGAACCACCATGAGCTAACAGGATTTGCCGCACGATCGCCAAACCTAAACCGTTGCCCACAATTGATCCAATAGAATTATCTGATAAGGGCGAATGAGTTCTGGCTTGATCACCACGATAAAATCGCTCAAAAATACGGGGTAAGTCGGCTTCGGAAAAACCTGTTCCTGAATCAATTAAATTTATTTCTATGGTGGGAGATCCAGAACTATGCTTGTGATTATCTTCTGATGAGATTATTTTCGCTTCGACTTGAATACTAGTGCTAGGACAACTGTACTTAATACTATTGTCTAGCAAGTTGAGAAAAACTTGATAAATACGTGCTTGGTCTGCTTTCACCCAAATGTCTTCTGGGCCAGAATAAGTAAGAGATAAATGTTGTCTTTGTGCCAATGGTTCTAAATTTTCCCAAACAGACGCAATCAGCGATCGCAATTCTACTGGCTCAAGGTGCAATTGCATTGTTGGGTTGGCTTCGATTTGCGTCAGTTCTAACCAGCCTTGTACCAAGCTAATTAGTCGGTCAACTTCTTGCATCAAGCGGTCAACCCAGCGATTTAAGGGTGGTTCTAAGCGGTGTTGTAAAGTTTCTGCTACTAGTCGAATTGAAGTTAAAGGCGTTCTCAGTTCGTGAGCTAAGTCAGAAAAGGAACGATCCCGTTGCTGATTTACGTCCAGCAGTGGTTGACGATTTTCCAGAAATACAGCCACTTGGCCATTGGGTAAAGGCAAACCAGATGCTCGTAAAGTCATGGATTTGATCGTGGGTAATTCTGCTGCATTGTCGGATGAGGGATGAAATAACCATTCTTTAGTTTGGGGTTTTTGGCGATCGCGCGTTTGCTCAATCAACCGATCTAATTCATACGACCGCACCAACTCTAGCAACAAGCGCACCTGTCCTGGCTGCCATCTTTGCAGATATAAAATTTCTTGTGCTTTTTGGTTGCACCACAGCAGTTGATTTTCTTCATCGACTTGCAAATATCCCATCGGCGCAAAATCCAACAAATCTTGATAAATTTGGAGCGATCGCGCCAAATCTTGGCGCTGCTGTTTTAATGTTTTGATTTCCTGACGCAAACGAGGTAGCAGCGGTAGAGCTACCTCGCTCGAACTAGAGTAGGGTTGCAGAACTTTGCCCAAGTAACGGTTTAGTTGAACCTGTTGCCAAATCCAAAACCCGATACCTAGCGCCAAACCTAGAATAAATCCCAATAAGAACATGTGATTCCCAGTTGCTAGTTGCGTCGTGATTAATAAAAACTAACAACTATCTTCACCAATTATCCGAAACGATAGCCAAATCCTCTCACAGTCACAATATATTCAGGATGACTAGGATCTAACTCTAGCTTCTCCCGCAACCAACGGATGTGAACATCCACAGTTTTGCTATCCCCAACGAAATCTGGCCCCCAAACCTGATCCAGCAATTGCTCCCGCGACCAAACTCGCCGCGCATAACTCATAAACAACTCCAACAACCGGAATTCCTTCGGGGAGAGATTGACTTCTTGACCCCGCACTAAAACACGGCACTCTTGAGGATTTAAGCTAACGTCTTTGTATTTCAGAACTGGTAACTGCGGTAAAGTGCTTAAACGCTGACGACGCAGCAGTGCGCGACAACGAGCCACTAATTCCCGCATACTAAAGGGTTTGGTGAGATAGTCATCTGCGCCTACTTCTAAACCCAACACGCGATCAGTTTCACTACCTTTAGCACTGAGCATCAAAATCGGCACTGGATTGCCTTGATGCCGTAGCAAACGACAAATATCTAAACCATTGATTTGCGGCAACATCAAGTCAAGAATCACCAAATCAAAGGGAAACTCACCTGAGTTGGGTTCAAAACTTTTGAGATACTCGACCGCAACCCGCCCATCTGGGGCTGTGACGACTCCATAACCTTCTTCTTCCAATGCTACAACGAGCATCTCTTGGATTAGCTCTTCATCTTCTACCACTAGAATCTGGCTTGTATGTCCGATATCTGCTCTGGCAGAATACTTGGTCGATTCACTGGTGTACATTGATATCACAAAAGTCTGCCCCGTGCTTGTATCAGTATGAGAAACGAGTCAATTATCTATCTTCTCGGTGCATTTACAGTTGCGCCGTGGCCAATAACTTTACAAAAAGTAACATATGTAACAGCCATATGTACAATATTATAAAGCAGATTTGTTGCAATTTGACAAGAAAAAATCTTTGTTGAACCTTAAGATTCAGTATTGTGAAGCTTGTTTTCAGCTTTTCTGATTTGCAGATTACGTGATTTTACACCGCAACATCTCATAAAAACAAGCTTTTTCGCATCCCCGACACATATTCTCATCAAAGCATCCATTCTCTATTGACAAGGGCGAATGAGTTTGAGTATATTTGTTAGTACAAGAGTACTATAGCATTTGAACGTAGAAACCATACCTACAAAAAAGCAGTACGGTTAATTTACATCGTACTCAAGTTTCAGTATTTCTTCATTCCAGTATTTGTACTGAACAAAAACTACTGTTTTAAAGGTTACTCTGATGTCTGCATGGGATAGCTATTGGTATGGTTTGCTACCTAATCAATTTATTGATAATTAAGGGAGTTTGAGTATGACTTCAGTTGCAGTTAAAGACAGCAAACAGCAACTAATACAAGCATTTCAACAAATCTTAGCTGAAAGAAAAAAATTAGAATCTAAAATTGCTACCAAACAAGAAGAAGCAGAAAAAGCAAAAAACCAAGAAATTTTAACTGCGGCTTCTACATATACTGTTGATAGTATTGTTAAAGGTTTAGCAGATTTACAACTGGAATTTGGTAGTATTGTCAACTCACTATCAGAAAAACTAGCTAAAGAAAACTCTAAATTAGATGAACTGAACCGAGCTATAGAAATTGAAAATCAACATCTGCAAGAACTACAAAGAATTAAAATTGTAGCAGATACCCTAGATATTTTAACTCAAGAACATCAAGAAAAATTAAAAACTCTAGAACAAGATACTGCCAGTAAAAAAGAAGCCATTGAAAAAGAAATTGCTCTTAAGCGTAAAGAATGGCAAAAAGAACAATCAGAGTATGAAGAAGCAGTAACAGCATACAATGATACGACAACTAAAGAACGTCAACAAGAACAAGAAGAATATCAATATAAATTAGAAACCACTCGCAAGCTAAATACAGATGCTTATGAAGCGAAGAAACGCAACTTAGAAAGAGATATTCAAGAAAAGACACAGCAAAAAGAAAAAGACTGGACTGAGCGGGAGAAAATTCTTTCTAGTAATCAAGCTGTATTTAAAGAATATCAACAAAAAGTGGCAGCATTCCCCGCAGAATTGGAAGAAGCTATTAAAAAGGCTAGAGAAGAAGCAATCAAAGAAACCAGCCAAAAAGCCAAAATTGAAGCAGATTTATTTGAAAAAGAATGGGAGTCTACTAAGCAAAGCTATGAAATAAGAATCCAAAGCTTAGAAGAGACAATTAAGAAACAAGTAGAGCAAATAGAAAGTATTTCAACGCAATTACAAGCCACTTTGAAACAAGCGCAAGATTTGGCAATGAGAGCTTTTGGTACTTCTGCCGCTAAATAGGTAGTTTTTTCTGAATCATTGAGAGTATTTGGAGGTTTAATATGGCGAGTAAAAAACTAACAGATAAGAATACCAAAGCTGAAATTTTGCAAGCATACGAAGAGTTGGCTAAAGAAACATCAGGACTAAGAACTCAATTAAATCAAGCCGTAAAAGCTAGTCAAACTGTAAACATAGATAAGCCTAAAGTAGAACAAAATACAACCATGAATCAGCCAGTCACTATCCAACAAAAGATGAATTTTACAATTGAAAGCTTAGCTAAAATTCAATTAGGCTTTGGTAGTGCGGCAAATGAGCTATCAGAACAGTTAACTACACAAGCTTCTAAATTAGGAGAAATTAGACAATCTGTAGAAACAGAAATTACAGCCTTAAAACAGCTACATAATTTAGAAGTTGCGGAAAATACATTAGACACGTTGATTACCGCCTATGAAGATAATTCTAAGACGTATCAGGAAGAGTATAGTCAACGTTATGAAGTATTGTCACAAGAAATAATTGAGCAACGTGTTGTTTGGCAAAAAGAACAGGAAGAATATAAGCAGTCAATTAAAGAACGCAATGATAATTTAAATAAAACTCGACAAAGAGATACAGCAGAGTATAAATATGATTTAGAACTCCAACGGAAGTTGGCAGCTGATGAATATGAACAAAGCCAAAAAACTTTTTACAAGCAGTTGGAAGAATTTCAACAAGAAACAGAAAAGCAGTGGGCTGAACGTGAAAAACAAATTTCTGAACGTGAAAAGCAATTTGAAGAAGCTAAAGCTAAGGTAGAAGCATTCCCGAAAGAGAAAGAAGCAGCCTTGAAAAAAGCTACAGAAGAAGGTAAAGGTATTGCTCATTACCAAGCCAAGGTAAAAGCAGATTTATATGCTAAAGAAGTAGAAGGACAAAAGCGTTTTTATGAGCAGAGATTACAATCTTTAGAACAAACTATTACTAATCAAGAAATGCGGATACAAAACCTCTCCAAACAACTAGAATCTGCACTAAAACAAGTTCAAGACTTGGCAGTTAAAGCTATTGAAGGTACTGCAAATATAAATTCATACCAAGCAATTAAAGAGATAGCGTTAGAACAGGCAAAAAGTCAGGTGAAAAATAAATAGTTAGTAAAGAAAGTCTGAAGTATGAATTGAAGTCTGAAATGAATCAATCCGTATAGTGAACTTTTCAGTACTGATGATGGATGATTTATTTACGCCGATTTGTACTAAAATATAGCATTCCTATTTGATGTATAAACTATTTGTAGAAATAAGTCACTCATTTAAGAATGCTATATAAAAAATTAATTTAGAGACGTATTTACTATTACATCTCTATTGTTTAAACATACTTGATGATAAGTTTTTATTGATAATTAGGGATCTGTTTTATTTGGTTTACCATTGTTCAGAGGTTTCTTGCGGGGAGGACTGGCTTCATTCGATTTTTTACTAGGTTGCTGGTTAGCATTCGATTTTTGATTAGACATAAGATTGTGGCAGTTAACTATAAGATTACATACAACAAGAATATTACTGAATCCAGAAATTAGTTAAAAAATTTACACATAAAAATAAAAAGAGACGCGGTAATAAATGCGTCTCTATGTAGAGAAGAAACCCAATGTTGTCAAAAATTAAAGTTTATATTAAAAATAATTGCTATAATTTGTAGTTAAATGTTATACAAATTTATTCTGGTTTATCGAGTTTTTTCAGATGTGGTTGATCGATTTTGTCATTTTTGCCGATAAACCGGATAGCACCAGGTTCTGTTTTAATTGGTTTACCATTATTAAGTGGTTTTTTACGAGGCATAAGAATACACTGACTGCTTGTAAAATCTTTACTACTTGAAATACAACAGTGTAAATAGTTATTCCGGAAATTATGCGCGGCTAAACAGACATAACCTGCTTTCTATATTCACAACGTAGTTTGTCTAGCCGCAATTTTCAATCACCCTATTTTTAGGCGAAGGAAGAAAAGCCAAGATTTGGTGGAATATCTTGAATGCGTCCTGGCCCGATCGCTCGCAGTGCTTCTTTGAGTAAAATATCGCCAGTATACAAAGCACGTCCCACAATTGCACCTGTGACACCTTGCGGTTCTAAAGCTAACAAACTCAACAAATCAGTCACAGAACTGACACCACCAGAAGCAATTATCGGGATAGAAATAGCATTAGCAAGTTCACGCAAGGCTTCAATGTTGGGGCCACTGAGAGTTCCATCACGGTGAATATCTGTGTAGATAATGGTGGCTACACCTAATTCTTGCATTCGTACAGCTAGTTGAGTGGCTAAAACTTCAGAAGTTTCTAACCAACCAAGCGTTGCTACTTTCCCATTACGGGCATCAATGCCGATAATAATCTGTTGAGGAAATTCTTGACAGAGTTCTTGGACTAGCTGGGGTTGTTCAACGGCGACAGTTCCGAGAATCGCCCATTCTACACCCAAGTTAAACAGTTGTTGCACACTAGAGCGATCGCGCAATCCGCCACCAACTTCAATCGGTACTGATATTGCTTGGGCGATCGCTTCAATAGCTTTCAAGTTTACTACTTTACCTGCTTTTGCTCCATCTAAATCAACTAAGTGCAATTTAGTTGCACCTTGATCTACCCATTGTTTAGCAACATCAACCGGATTTTCACTAAAAACTTGCGATTTTTCATAGTTTCCCTGATACAGTCGCACACAACGACCTTCGAGTAAATCAATTGCTGGAATTACGTCCATTTATTTTTTCCTCTCTTAAATACTAAAGTTTTAGGACTTACGCATAAGTCACGGAAAAACGAACCACACAGACGCAGAGAAGCCAGTGCATTGGGCGGCTCTGCCGACTTGAAGCAACTGGCGCGACACAGAGTAATGAGAGATTGAGAGGTTTTTTGCGTAAGTCCTGAGTTTTTCTTGACTCATTTCTCCTCATGCAAATTTATCAATTTAGTCTGACTGACTTATTCTAAATAATCTAGTACCCGAAGGTAAGGAAAAATCTATCCAACCATCATTTATACATGAAGGAATTAATTCAAACCAGGCATTTTTCCCTTCTTCTTTAAGATAACTATCTTTTCAAGTACACAATACACTTTGCTCACTATAAAACCAGGAATACTTTTTGCCATTAGGAAAAGTAAACGTGTGGAGGTAGCCTTGCTTGCCTTTGAAAATGGCCTCTCCTTTAGTTGCTTTACACAGTTGAGATTTTTCATTATTCTTAAATAAGCATATTGCGTCATTCCATTCAGCCGCATTAACTTGATTAGGCAAAAAAATTACTCCACTAAAAAATGTGGAGATTATCCCTTTAATAAAATGGCTTTTCATTGTGTTTACAATTTTTATTGAGTTTTAAGGGTTATTTTATCAGTGAGCCTCTTACTTTCATATAAATCCTTGTAAACCCTCATCCTCTTATTCTTAAGGAAAGAGAGCAAAAATAATCATCTCTTTTATCAGGCAGAGGAGTAGCCCTTTCAAGGTGTGTTATTTTGCAGCTTTTTCTGGTTTAGAATCTTAAAAGTTGAGACATGGGGCTTGTTCTTGAGGTAAGTTCGTTTTGGTTGAGCTTTCTTCGGATCTCGCGGATGACGGCGAAAAGTTCTCAGTTTAACAAGGCCTGCCAGATGTTTGAGAGTTTGTGATAATTCTGTGAAGGTCATGTTCTGAAAAACACACCACTCATCAGGGGGAATCGCAATCATCATCCCTCTGTAAGTACCCTTGATTTCATCGGCTAAATAGTAGCTGGAAATTTCGGCTTCAATCTTCTCGGTTCCATGAACACTTCTGAGGGCTGCCTGAACGGTAGACAACACGTTATAGGCGATTAGTGTGGCGGACGATTTTTGTCCACGTATGCTTTGAAAGGATATATCTCTCTTCTGTGTCTGGGTTAATGTAGCCAAACACCCAGTGATCCCCATCTACTGTTATCCAGTATTTATCAGCTACCCATTTAGCACCTTTGTTAGGGTGTCTGTACCTGAGAATCTATGTGGTTACTTCGTTCCTGATAGCCATTGGTTGAGAGTTTAGGTTCCTACTGTTCACCGGGGTTACGAGTGGTGCAGACCGGACGGAGACAATTCCGGTCACTCTACCCTTGCCTTTTGGCACAGCCTGTTAGTCCACTAGGCTGTTTTCATACTCACGATGATTCAGACGTAGATTCGCTTTCGCTAACCATATTCTCCTGCTAGTTGGAGTCGAAGCCTGGACTAGCTTCTTACCACCGTTCATTCCCGCTTCACGGATTGATGACTAGTCGCTACCGTGGGGAAAGTGCTTTCACCCTTGCACTCAGGGGGTTGGACTTCATCGAGTTTGCTTATGTCTTTTGTGTTAACCATTGGATATTCCTATGATTTGACCTTTGTTAATTTCGATGTCACCAACATGACTATCAAGTTGTCAAGGTTCTTACCTTTTGGGTAGATTTACCTTGCAGCTAATCCTCCAAAACCCTTATCATGTTTGGTTTCTAGCCAACGAATCGCACAAATCCTTGCATAGCTGTAACATACCCTACTTAATATTTACTACTCCCTTCCCAACCAAAGAATACCTATAAATTTCTTTCTTTGCGTCTTTGCGCCTTTGCGTGAGAGGATGTTTGAAAAGTATTAGGCGAATATAATTCGCTACTACACAAACTAAGTCCCTTCGGGTTCGCCAGTCGCCTGCGCGGACTAACAGAAAATCAAGGTTTTTTAACCCTCGCAGGCGGGTTTTGTCTGTATAGCCGCGATTTCCAATCGCCAGGGCTAGTATTAATTTAGACTTTTCAAACAACCTCTGAGCCTAAAAATTATTTCGGTAATAATCAGGAAGAGAGTAATAGGGATTAATAAAAGTTTCAACTCAGGAGTGGCGGAAAGCTTCTGAATTTCGTTTGTCCGCGTGTTTCAATCCCTAATAGGGATTAATTGAAGTTTCAACTCCAAGACAACCTGGATGTTTTAGCGCTAACACAGCAGAACTACGTTTCAATCCCTATTAGGGATTAATTGAAGTTTCAACAACCTTCGACATAGGGAGCGATCGCGACTGCTCTGGTTTCAATCCCTATTAGGGATTAATTGAAGTTTCAACTCGGTAAGTAGTCTTGTTCTAGTTGATGTAGCAGTGTTTCAATCCCTATTAGGGATTAATTGAAGTTTCAACCTATATCCAGATTTCTCTAGCTTGGTTGGAATACCTGTTTCAATCCCTATTAGGGATTAATTGAAGTTTCAACAGAGCCAAGTACAGTATTGATTAGTGCCAAGGTGTTTCAATCCCTATTAGGGATTAATTGAAGTTTCAACTGCCGTTAAAGCGCAAGTATCGGTAGCTACAGCCAGAAGTTTCAATCCCTATTAGGGATTAATTGAAGTTTCAACAAAAATCTGTTTTTTGGCTTCGAGACTCATCTTTGTTTCAATCCCTATTAGGGATTAATTGAAGTTTCAACCGTGGCATTATCTCAAAAAAGACTGTATAAGTATATTTTATGTTTCAATCCCTATTAGGGATTAATTGAAGTTTCAACTTTGTTGGTGGCGGGAGTGTATTTTTAAGCTTAAGTTTCAATCCCTATTAGGGATTAATTGAAGTTTCAACTTGTAGTGATACCGAGCTAGGGCGATCGCTAAAGTTTCAATCCCTATTAGGGATTAATTGAAGTTTCAACCCAGCTGCAAACTCGCCATCAATTGAATGAATGTCGTTTCAATCCCTATTAGGGATTAATTGAAGTTTCAACTCAGGTGGGGGAGGTGGCGGAGTTGCCGATACGGTGTTTCAATCCCTATTAGGGATTAATTGAAGTTTCAACGTAATTCTTTTTGGGATAAGTGGACTAATGATGTTGTTTCAATCCCTATTAGGGATTAATTGAAGTTTCAACTAGAGCGCCCAAAACCACCCGACCAACTAGAAATTGGTTTCAATCCCTATTAGGGATTAATTGAAGTTTCAACGTTAAATAGCGAGACGCGACCACTTGCCCACGTTTAGTTTCAATCCCTATTAGGGATTAATTGAAGTTTCAACTCGGTTTCGTTATAGCCAATAAACCCTTGTAGGCTATTGCGTTTCAATCCCTATTAGGGATTAATTGAAGTTTCAACACTTTCTACTTTTTGAAAATAGACACCACGTTTAAGTTTCAATCCCTATTAGGGATTAATTGAAGTTTCAACAGGATTACTGCAACCGCGATCGCTCACCGTTACCGTTTCAATCCCTATTAGGGATTAATTGAAGTTTCAACTTTTGTTCATCATTGTATTGTGACCTTCAATGTATGGCGTTTCAATCCCTATTAGGGATTAATTGAAGTTTCAACATCGCACCAATGGCTGCGATCGCGGCCAATCCAGTTTCAATCCCTATTAGGGATTAATTGAAGTTTCAACTATCATAATTCTTCGTGAATACAATAAATTTTGGTTTCAATCCCTATTAGGGATTAATTGAAGTTTCAACTTTTCTGGTACAGGTTTTAACCCTGAATCATACAAGTTTCAATCCCTATTAGGGATTAATTGAAGTTTCAACTTTACCGGGCTGGCGACTAATTAACCCATCAGCACTCGTTTCAATCCCTATTAGGGATTAATTGAAGTTTCAACCTTACTGTTCGTCTGCGGTTTGTTCATCCCCTCCCCCTAGTGTTTCAATCCCTATTAGGGATTAATTGAAGTTTCAACTTTAAATATTGAACATATCGACCAACTGAATACTGGTTTCAATCCCTATTAGGGATTAATTGAAGTTTCAACCAGTGTTAGTGCAGCAAGTGCAGTAAATTTCACCAGTTTCAATCCCTATTAGGGATTAATTGAAGTTTCAACAGCGGAAACCGGAAAGCTAATCTGTATTTGGTTTTCAAGGTTCGATTTCGCGGATGGTCTAATTTTAACATCTCAAAATTTTAATTAATTTACGCAAAAACGCTAAAACCCAGTTTAGATAAGGTGCGCGGATAGTTTTAATTAAATTTTTCGGCAAAAGCTTGTACCATCGAGAGTACACCGATTTTTCCTGAGAGTGGATTTTCTACACCTACCCATCCGCGCATCTAGCACAGAAAGTACTATAACTCTTTGTGTTGATAAGCTAAGTAAACAGCCTCTAAAAAAACATCAGGAGGAACTTCTGGCAGTTTGTCCAAATTAACAATAGCAGCAACTTGTTGAGTTAACTTAGAAGCCAAGGCAATTCTAGATTTTGCAGCCATTGCACTACGTCGCTGCAAGTATTCCCGAATTATCGCAAAATCATCGGGTAATAGTTGTGATAAATCGGCAGTGTTTGGTAATTCTGCATAAAGCAACCTAGCTTGTTCTGAAATGGTGAAAGTCGCTGATGCGGTGGCTGTTTGAGATTCAATCACAATTGTACCAGCCGCCCAATCACCAAGCCGCTTTTCACGGCGACTAAAAATAATTAAAAAAGCTCCCAAAAAGAAAAATTCGTCTAAAGGTCGCAGTAAGCTACGTAATGTGGCTTGCGCTAATCCAACAGGTCTACCATCATCTCGAACAACGCGAATTTTAGTAAAGCGTTTTCCTGGGGTTTGTCCTTGCCACAGCGTTTCAAAAAATACGAAATAACCTGCATAAATTCCGAACAGCAGTAAAAAGGTAATCGCTATCAACCAAAGTCCAACTTGTGAACCAAAATTATCTTGATCCTTCCAAACTTCGGCTACCTGACCAGAAATTGTAATCCAGGTATAGATACACACTACCAAAATTACTGCTAACACCAGATAGTCAATTAGTAAAGCCCAGGCACGACTACCTATGCCAGCGAGGGTAAATTCTAGTTCTACACTTTCGGGGGTACGGAATTTAATGCGGTTAAAAATGTGCATAATAATATTTGTACTAGTTTTTAAATTTCGCGATCGCGTAGTTGCAAGCCTAACCCTTCACGGCGACTGCGTAGGTCATAATAAATCACTGCTTTGATTGTTTGCCAAAACGGCACAATCACAGCACCACCAGCAAAACTTAAAGCCAGAACTAATACAAAATAAACTAGAGTAAAAAATCCCGAATTTTCTCTAATCAATGGCAGAAAAGCAAATTGAAGAATACTAGAAATAATTTGAACTACAATTTGAATAGGTATTGTAATCAAAAAAGCCACAAAGGAAATAAATAAAATCCGCCAAACATAACCTTGGGTTAGTTCCCAGCTGCGGCTAATAGTTGATGTCGCCTCAACATTCTCCTCAATAGCTAACGGTACTTCTACTAAATAAAATCTGGTTAAAAGCCACAAAACTGCTACAAAAGCGGCAATACCCAGCACAACACCTATGACAACAAATAAAATATAGCTGGCAGGATTTCCTTGTTGACCAACTCCCCCAATAAATCCTGCGGATAAAGCCGCTAACAGCGTAAATACAATCAACGCACCTAAGCCAATACCTATACCTACAAGAAACATTAACAAAATCGTCAGCAAAAACTGCCACAATCGAGAATTGACAAAGCGCTCGCCTGATGAAATACTCTCAGGTTGATTGACTAATTCGCCAAAAGCCAAACGGGAAATCAGCGCTGTGAGGGCATAAAATTTTGCCCATCCATAAATGGGTATCAATAGCCACACGTAAGCTCTCAACGCCAGTAAAAAATAATCTTTAAGATGAGAACGATACAGCCGCATTCCTGCACTGACAACATTCCCAACGCTGAGTGGTTGCATAGGGCTGGGAGAACTAATGTTTCCAGACATGATGCTAAATTTCCTTGAAAGTACAGTTGTGAATTTGTGGCTATCTTAAGGTAGGTTATAGCAATTCGTAATTCGTAATTCGTAATTCGTAATTCGTAATTAAGAAATATCGAAGTTATCGAGGTTGTGGGGCTGTATCTGTGACTGAATTTTAGAAAATTGGTGTTAATGGCTAATATTGCTACAATTTATGAATATTCAACGTTGGATTGCACGACGAGAACCAAATTGGCAGCGTTTAGATGCCTTATTAAAGCAAGTAGAAAAAAAAGGGCTGAAATCAACACGCGCAGAGGAAATTAGAGAGTTAGCAAGTTTATATCGTTCAGTTGCGGCTGATTTCGCACGCGCCCGTACACAACAAATTGGTCATACTTTAATCCAAAGTCTACAAATTTTAACAACTCGTGCTTACACGCAGATTTACCAAGGTTCGCGTCGCCAAGAATGGCGGGCGGCTGTGGAGTTCTACCGTTGGGGACTACCATCTGTGGTGCAGCAAACGTTTTCTTACATTGCTACGGCTACAGCTATGTTTCTGCTGGGGGCGGTAGTGGCTTGGTGGTATGCTTGGCAAGATCCAACATTTATGTCGCTGATAGTGCCACAACATTTAATTTCTCAAGTAAGAGATGAGCATAAATTATGGATGGGGTCGATTGTGGGAATTGAGCCTTTAGCATCCAGCAGCATCATGATTAATAATCTTTCTGTGTCTTTTGGTGCGGTTGCTGGTGGCATTACTGCGGGAGCATACACAACTTATTTAATGGTGTTCAATGGTTTATTAATTGGTGCTGTTGGTACTTTGGTAGGTCAAAATAATCTGGCTTATCCTTTTTGGGCTTTTGTATTTCCTCACGGTTCTTTGGAATTACCAGCTATATTTTTTGCTGGTGGTGCTGGTTTGTTATTAGCAAGGGCAATTTTATTTCCAGGTAAATATCGCCGTGGTGATGCGTTAAAGTTCTATGGTTCCCAAGCTGCACAATTAGTGTTTGGGATTGTGCCAATGTTAATTATTGCTGGTACAATTGAAGGCTTTTTTTCTCCCAATCCTAATGTGCCAGATCCGATCAAATATCTTGCTGGACTAGGATTATTTGTACTTTTGGTGTTGTATTGTAACCGCAAACGTCAGCAGTAAAAGTGTATATTTGTTAATTGTTAACTACTTTTAAAGTTTGCAGGCTGGGATCTGCACATCCACTGATAAAACCACCCATTGTTTGAATTTGTCGCAGTTCTGCTAAAGCTGTTTTGGTAATAACTTCTCCTGGCATTAAAACAGGAATTCCCGGAGGATAAGGACAGACAATTTCGGCACAAATGCGATCGCTCGTCTGTTCTATTGGTAAAGTTTCACTCTTCTCAAAAAAAGCTTGACGGGGAGATATCTGCACAGCATACTCCCAGTTATGCACAAGATTCTGTCTATTGACAATTACTCTGTTGCGGCGATACTTCTCAGCCAAAACCTCGAAACTCTGGACTAGTTGCTCAATATCACTGGCGGTGTTCCCCAAACTAATAATAAAAGTCAGATTCTGCAATGAGGAGAATTCCGCAGTCACGCCGAGCTTTTCGTCTAAAATTGCCTCAGCCTCAAATCCAGTTAAACCTAACTTAGTTACGTTAACCGTTAACCTGGTTCTATCCAATTCCACAAAACCAGGCGATATTTGTGGTTGCAAAATTGATAAACCCGGAATTTGGCTGATTTTGCTTCTCGCTACATCTGCCAGTTGCAAAGTACGGGACATGAGTTTTTCCCCATCCAGCGCCATCTGCTGACGTGCGGCATCCAAGGAAGCTAACAGTAGATAACTAGGACTGGTAGACTGGACAAGTTGCAAAGCTTTACTCACGCGATCGCAATCTATTCTCTGTCCTTGAAGGTGTAACATTGATGCTTGGGTCAATGCACCAAGTACCTTGTGAATTGACTGGACTGTTAAATCTGCACCAGCGGCTAAAGCTGGCGTAGGTAGTTCTGGATGAAAGGCGAAGTGTGCGCCGTGGGCTTCGTCTATCAGTAAAGGAATGTTATATTGATGAGTAATATGAGAGATCGCCGCTAAATCTCCGCAGACACCGTAATATGTAGGATAAACTGTCAACACTGCTTTAGCATCAGGATGCTGTTGTAGTGCAGCTTCTACAGCATTGGGCGTGATACTGTGAGCAATATCAAAAACTGAGTCATATTCTGGATTCACAAAAATCGGCATCGCACCGGAGAGAATTAAACCAGCGATCGCAGAAGAATGCACATTTCGCGGCAAAATAATTTCATCGCCTGTACCGCAGGTAGCGAGAATTGCCGCTGCAATGCCACAGGTAGACCCATTGACAAGAAACCATGTTTGTGCAGCACCAAACGCCTCAGCCGCTAATGCTTGTGCTGCTACAATCACGCCTTGGGGTGAAAATAGACTATCTAACCCAGCTAATTCTGTTAAATCTGCCTGAAAGACAGTTTTGCCCAGTAAATCAGCCAATGCTGGCGAAATTCCCCGGCCCCGCTTGTGTCCAGGCGTGTAAAACGGCGCGTGAGGATTTGCTGTACAAGCTTTTATCGCATCTAATAAAGGCGTTTGGTCTTGGTTGAGCATTACACAAACAATAGAATTTCAGACTTCATAATTCAGACTTCAGACTTCAGACTTTTTAACACTTTCTTAATCTCCGCTTGATTGTCGGTTGGTAGGTTCATTGCATTTGTGCGGAACTGACTAAGAGTGGATATGGATTTTATCAATTGCGATCGCCTATTATCAAATCGGTATAAACGGCGGAGTGTTTTACTCGGTGCAGGATTTTTCACGGGTTTAGCATTAACTAGCCAATGGCAGCCAACATTAGCAAAATCGAGATTTTCTAGCTATCCATTTACCTTGGGTGTAGCTTCTGGCGACCCTTTACCGGATAGTGTGGTGTTATGGACAAGGTTAGCACCCGACCCCCTGAATGGCGGTGGAATGCCACCCAGAAATGTGGTGGTACATTGGGAAGTCGCCTTAGACGAGAATATGCGAAAAGTTGTCCGACGTGGTAAAACTTTAGCGATCGCAGATTTAGCGCATTCAGTACACGTTGATGTTCAAGGGTTAGAACCTAACCGTTGGTATTGGTATCAGTTTCGGGTAGGAAATGAACTTAGTCCCATCGGTCGGACTCGGACAGCGCCAGCATTCCATAGTTTTATCCCACAACTGAACTATGCCTTTGTGTCTTGCCAAGATTGGCAAAATGGCTTTTACACAGCTTACCGACATCTAGCAGAGGAAGATATTGAATTAGTTGTACATCTTGGTGACTATATTTACGAATACGGGCCAGAAACTGGAGGACCGCGTCAGCATAATAGTCCCGAAATTATAACTCTGAGTGACTACCGGAACCGTCACGCACTTTATAAAACCGACCCAAATCTACAAGCGGTTCATGCAGCCTTTCCTTGGATAGTCACATGGGACGATCATGAAGTAGAAAACAACTATGCCAACTTAATCTCAGAAGATAACGCTAACCCAGAAGTATTCGCCCGACGACGCACCAACGCCTACAAAGCATACTACGAACATATGCCATTGCGCCTGTCTTCACTGCCTAATGGTGCTAATCTCCAGCTTTATCGGCGCTTGTGTTATGGGAACTTAGCTCAGTTTCATGTTTTAGATACCCGTCAATACCGCACAGACCAACCTTGTAATGATGGACTCAAGCCGCGTTGTCTGCAAGCCTTTGACGAAAATGCCACAATGACAGGCTCACTGCAAGAACGCTGGCTATTCCAAGGTTTAGACCAATCTCGCGCTCGTTGGAATATTATTGCCCAGCAGACAATGTTTGCTCAATATGATTTTGATGCACGTCCAGAAATTGGATTGTTCAATTTAGACCAATGGGATGGCTATGTAGCTGCACGTGATCGAATTGTGAAGTTCCTCAACTACCGCCGACCCTCTAACCCTGTGGTGATTACTGGCGATATCCATTCCAGTTGGGTACACGACGTAAAGCTTGATTTTAATAACCCGTCCTCAGCAACTGTGGCTACTGAATTTGTCGGTACTTCCATTACCTCCGACTTTCCCACCCAATTCATTGCACCAGTGCAAGCTGCATTGAGAAATAATCCCCATACCAAGTTTTTCGATGGTGCATTCCGGGGCTATGTCCGTTGTCAAGTCACTCCCAGACAGTGGCAAAGTGATTATCGGGCTGTTTCTAGCATAGTTGACCCGAATGCTTCTATCAGAACCTTAGCTTCCTTCGTTGTCCAAGATGGTCAACCAGGAGCATATCGGCAATCCTAAATCTTGTAATCCTGTTGATAACTAGATTTTTGTAGGGTTGGTGTCTGCCCACCCTACACTTCATGAGAAAGTCTAAACCCGATATTTTACGTGTATTTAAGTAATTTCACAGGGTTAATATAAAGTTTCGTAAAGTCATGCGTAACTCTTGGGAAACATACTGACTTCATAAATAGAGCGAACAAGTTCACACTTCAAACTAGTGACTTGTAACTCAGCAATGCTAAACAGTTAAATTCATTTGTCTACTAAATTAAAAGGCGAACCAAAATCTATGCCATCTCAAGAAACAGAACCAACAGTGATTGCTTCTGAACAAGTACAGCAGTTACATGCTGATTTATCCAAAGAAATATACAATAGCCTCGCTCAGGTTAATGTAGTTCATTTGTTAGAAAAATATGGTCTATCAAATGATGATTCATTTGAATTACAATTTCTCATCGATCTAAGTAAAGTTAACTCTGATGGAGTAGCCGACAGCCAGCCAAATCAAGGAATATTGCCTAGTATTACTCCTCCAAAAGTTAAATTACAGGGGTATTACTATAATGGACAATACTATAGCTGTGGTTATCCGTAAAAATCCACTTCCAACTTGACCATACGAACCCAAAATGGGGCTTGAAAAAGTTGAAGTTTTTATAGTAAGTATTGGAGCTTATAAAACCTTTTTAACTAATTACCAGTAACTTACTATAAGCACCTAAAAATTATTTACTAAGCAAAAAGAATAGCGGTGTTGTCTAATGTTTAATACTGACAATACCGCTTTTTATTCACATAATACTACTCAGCGGTAATTTTATTTTTACTTTATAAATACCTTTTAATAGTATCAAAGTAATTTGAATTAAAAATTCTAGCAATTCCCTATTATATGAAGTATAACCTTAGCCAGATAGGTTAGGACGTTTTGAGAGGGTGAATGTAAGGCACAGTAATGTTTTTACCTCCTGCCTTCTGCTATATAACCTAGCTAGTAAGTCACGGCGGAAATAAAGCTACCATTTGAAATACGTCAAACGCTGGCAGTATAAGTATTTTTTCTTTTTACTTTTGCCTTATTGTACTAGTCTCTAGTCTCTGACCTTAATAAAATGCATCTCAGCAGATTAAGAAACGCTATATAACGATAATATGAATTTTAATGTATTTTATATATAGCTGACTCAGCAGTAAAAATTTTAGCTTTTGAGCGGAAAAATTGCTTTGAAAAAAAAGTAAAATCACAGTTGTTCTGTGTGTTTTATGGAAATATGAGTAATCTTGGTTGGTGGTTGAGAACTCTAGGAAGTGCAATAGGCAGTATTACAGTTTGTTCTGCTAACTCAGCTTTTGCTCAAATTATGCAGGATGGGACATTACCTACTAATTCTCAAGTAACACCCCTAAATAGTAGTAATACAGCAATTACAGGTGGTACTCGTGTTGGAGATAATCTCTTTCATAGTTTTCTGAATTTTTCTGTTTCTTCTGGTAATACAGTTAGTTTTCAAAATCCTGTCGATATTCAAAATATTATTAGTCGAGTGACTGGTAATTCTATTTCTAATATTAATGGCACTTTGAAAACTCAAGGAACAGCTAATATGTTTTTGATTAATCCTAATGGAATTGTATTTGGACCTAACGCTGCATTAGATATTAGTGGTTCTTTCCTAGCAAGTACAGCTACTAGTATTAACTTTGCTGATGGGAAGCAATTTAGTGCCAAAGCTCCACAAAGCTCATCTTTATTGTCTGTAACTATTCCCACTGGATTACAATTTGGAGCAACTGCGGCTCCTATGCGTAATCAATCTCAAGCCAGCCCAAATGGTGCAAAGAATGTCATTGATCAACCTGTTGGTTTACAGGTTGGTTTAGGCAAAACTTTAGCACTAGTGGGCGGTGATTTGCTCTTTGATGGCGGAAATCTCACAGCTATATCAGGCAACATTGAATTAGGAAGTGTTGCACCTAATAGTTTAGTTAGTATCAAGCCTACTAACCAGGGTTGGGTATTAGGATATGAAAGTGTAAATAAGTTCCAAAATATTCGACTTGTTCCGCGCACAGTAGGTAATACGGAGGTTGGTTCTGTTATAGATAGTAGTTCTCTTGTTAATGGCATAGATGGTGGTGGCAGTATCAGGGTACAAGGCAACATTGTGGAATTAATTAGCCGCCGTGCAATCCTTACAAGCCAAACTCAAGGTAGCGGAAATGGCCAAGACATAACGATTAACGCTAAAAACTTAATTCTTCGAGATGGCGCACAAATTCGTGTTTCTGCTTTCAACAAGGGTAATGGGGGAAATTTGAATGTCAATGCCTCTGATACAGTGGAGTTAATTGGTGGTATTTTTGAGCCAGTTACTAATCGTCCTATACCTAGTGCGTTCGTCAGTGTAACTGCTGGTGATGGTGATGCAGGTAATATCACAGTTAAAACTGGCAGGTTGCGTCTTCAAAACGGCGCAGAAATTTCAGCAGACTCTGGTGGTTTTGTAAACCCTTCAACGTTGACATTTATCCCAGCTACAGGAGATGGCGGAAATATAATAATCAATGCTTCAAAATCAGTTGAAATAACTGGTTTTATAGCAGCTGGTTTTCCAAGCAAATTGGCAGCTACAACTTTAGGCCCTGGCGCAGCAGGGAAAGTGACTGTTAATACAGAAAAATTATTTGTGAGAAACGGCGGTGCAATAGCTGTAACTAGTCGAATTCTAAGACTTCAACCTCCTATTAGATATCAAGGAAATGTTGATCAATTAGGTACAGCAGGTGAAATCAATGTCAATGCTCGTTATATCCTGCTGGATAACAAAGGAGAACTATCTTCTAATAGCCAGGGGGGCGGAGGTGGAGATATTAGGTTACAAGTGCAGGATGTATTATTATTGCGTCGCAATAGTCAAATATCCACTAATGCTGGTACAGCAAATGCTCCAGGGAATGGTGGCAATATTACTATTAATGCACCAAAAGGTTTCCTGGTCGCTACTCCCCAAGGAAATAACGATATTACAGCCAATGCCTTCTCTGGTGCTGGTGGTAGTATTATCATCAACGCTAATAGTATATTTGGATTTGTTCAGCGCGATCGCACCGACCTCATCCGCCTCTTAGGTACTGAAGATCCCAGACAATTAAACCCCAGCAGAATACCAACCAGCGACGTTACCGCCTTTTCTCAACAAAACCCTTCATTAAACGGTACTATCCAAATCACCACACCCGATGTTGACCCCAGCAAGGGATTATTAGAACTACCCGCAAATCCGATTGATGCTTCGCAGCAAATTGTCACAGCTTGTAAACCAGGCGGTAAACTCAAAAGAGGTTCTTTTACTGCCACAGGCAGGGGAGGAATTGCACCCAGTCCCACAGACCCATTAATGGATGATACAGTCTTAGTAAATTGGATTACTCTAGATGGTGAGACTGAGAATGGCGTTAGTAACTCTCCCCATCGAATTACACAAAGATTAGATTCTGTCAATAAAGAAATTCAATTTATCCCCGCTCAAGGCTGGGTAACAGATGGCAAAGGTAATGTGACTTTAGTTGCACAAGCACTCTCTGTTACACCTTATAGTCCATTACTTAATCCGGTTTCTTGTGCTGCTAATTCGTAATTCGTGAGGCAGTCCGGTCTTGGTGGTTTCTCCAAAGAGGAACTGCCGAACCCGAAGGGTAATTCGTATTAGCGAAGCGGTAGCGAGGCACGAGCGTCAGGGACTTCGTTTGTGTAGTAGCGAATTATATTCGCCTATTACTTTTCAGACATCCTCTAACTATAGAAAAAATCAAAGTCTTTCAGAGAAATAATTCTGGCTTTGTTTAAGCGGTAATGGTAAGCCAATTTTCGTTGTAGAATCTGCCATTGAGTTCGTTGAAATTTGCGATCAGAAGCATCAAGATGTTTTCTAACTGAATTAATCTTCTCTAGCCAGGAGGGATTATATACTTTTAATCCAGCTTTAGCAGCTGCCAGTCCAATAGCATTGCCTTCACCAGCATGAATCCCATGTATTTCTAAATAACGCGCAATGGAATCCCAATGTTTGATAAACTCTCCAGTTTTTTTGCTATCTGCGGTAACAGCAAATAAAGATTCTCCAACATAGCTAACATCATCTAAAGATAAATCTAACTTGTTGGCTATTTTACGAAGATATATCAACCTTTCAGGATTATATTTTTGTGCATGTTCTACTATATCTTCTATGTGACCTGCTGCCAAACCCTCTGACTGCGGAATTTCTGGAGATATGTGACCAACAATTTTTGTATCTGCATCAATTTGGATGGCTGTAGGAAACTTTTTTAAAGCTTCTTGAATTACAAATCGCTTGTCGTGATAGCAATGAAGAATGCCTTTTTGCCGCAGATGGAAAGCAAATACATTAGGACTGTTTTGAAATTCTTCAGGTTGATCTGTACCAATTACTAATGTAGTTCCTGGAGAATATTTTTCTAGAGTTTCTGCGAGTTCTTTGGCTAAAATACGATACTTAGCTCTAAAAGCAAGGATGCAAAAGCAGAAATCTTGATTTAAGGAAGTAGACATATAATTGAATACAGTTCAGTTAGCGGTGAAATAGTCGCATAAGTCAGTTGGAATTAGGAAATCAGACGTAGTTGATATGAAGAAAAACGCTAAACAGAGATGTTACTAAATTAGTTAATCTTCACCAAGGCTAATTATCAAAACAGAATTCAGGAGTCAGAATTGGGAATTGAATTTTGTGCATCTTCATACAGAATTGGTATTAACTGAACGTATCAGTATTTTTATTGAACTCTACCACAAATACGTAGAAATATTTTAGGAATTAAAAAACTGTCACCCTACCTGATTATCCAAATCTCAGTAGTAGTGAGCAGTTACTTTGATTATTCTATTTTCTTTTGTTTAAGACAAAGAATCTAAATCGAGAGCTTGCATTCCTTTATTTTTGACAAAAGTCAGCATACTACTCAACTGCAACCATACCAGCAAGCAAGTCAACAAACTGAGTGGTAAACCAACCCCTAAAGCAAGAAGGGTAGGAAAACCAAATATTGCTAAACCTGAATACAGAAAGAGGCTAACGCCGATAGTTATGCCTAAAAATGGCACTAATAATTGTCTAGAGGAAAAACTAGATTCAGCTTTTTCTGCACTATCTTTTCGCCATTTCTGCACAATAACTTTGAGCGTACCAGATAAACCAAAGCCAGAAGTTACACCTATAAATAATCCAATAGCTAGGAGAAAATAAGGTGGTTGTTGCGGAAAGTAGTACATGCACACTCCAAATTATATTAAAAGGTAGAAAAATTTGTTTTTTGTAATAATGTGCTACTCAAAAGGTAGGAGGTGATTTTACCTCCTTACCCAAGATCGGAATTTTCAGTTTCAGTGCATGACTCCGGATGCAGGATTCCCTAAATTAACAAAGGCTGTAGCTTTTGGTAAAATAGCGGCTACTCCTTCTCTAGAAAACTCTGTTAATAAGCCGATCGCAACATCTATTAAACGATTAGGCTTGATGTCATCTTTGACTAAATCCCATAGGCGTTGTACTTCTTCGGTATGCAGACGGTCATCTTCTGTCAGCGCTAACACTAACTGTCGCCGCAGGAATTTGCCTTCTTCTGATAGCAGGAATTGCAAGCCCATTTGGGCTGTGGGTAGTACATCAAAGCTACCATCGGTACGGGCGATCGCAATTAGATTTTCCAAGCGCTGCCACTGGAATTTCCCATCTTTAAATAATACATTTAGCAACCGTCGCCGTAATTCAGGAGACTCACCAGTGAGTAAGCGTTGGGCAATGTAAGGATAACCAACCTCAACAATTTTAAAATTTGGGTTGAGGCTGAGGGCAATTCCTTCTTGTGTCACCAACGACCGAATAATTAAGGCAAATTTGGACGGAACCCGGAAGGGATATTCATACATCAATTCCGAAAATTCATCGGTGATTGTTTTGAAGTTAAAATCACCAACGTTCTTACCAATAGCATCGCCCAACACGGCTTCTAATGCCGGTACAATGGGGCAAATATTCGTGTCGGAAGTGAGAAAGCCCAAATTGACAAAATCTGTAGCTAAGTCGAGATAGTCTTTGTTTACCAGATGGACTAAGGCATCTACTAAAGTTTCTTTAGTTGTTTCTTCTAACTGATCCATCATGCCAAAGTCGATGTAAGCCATTCGACCATCAGGCATGGCAAATAAATTACCTGGGTGGGGGTCAGCGTGGAAGAAACCGAATTCTAGAAGTTGTCTTAAACCAGAAGTTACTCCAATTTGGATAATGCCTTCTGGGTCTAACCCTGCGGCGCGAATATTTTTCGTATCTGTTAGCTTGAAGCCGTTAATCCATTCCAGAGTTAAAACCCTGGTATTGGTGTAACGCCAGTAAATTGCTGGGACTTTCACCTGGGTGTCGTTACGGAAATTATTCGCAAATTTTTCCGCGTTGCGACCTTCGTTGATGTAGTCAATTTCTTCAAATAACTTAGTGCCGAACTCGTCCACAATTAAAGTCAAATCGTGACCGAGATTTAGGGGTAGCCAAGGTGCCAGCCAGCCCGCAGCCCACCGCATTAAATAAAGGTCAAGGGTGAGAATGGGGCGTAAGTTGGGGCGTTGCACTTTTACTGCCACTTCTTCACCGCTAATCAAACGACCACGGTAAACTTGACCTAAACTAGCGGCCGCTACGGGGGTTGATGATAATTCGCTGTAAACGTCTGATATGGCACAGTCGAGTTCTTTTTCGATAATTGCATAGGCGATCGCATTATCGAAAGGTGGCAGTTGGTCTTGTAATTTTACCAACTCTTCTAAGAAATCTTTGCGGATCAGGTCAGGCCGGGTAGAGAGGGCTTGACCAACTTTAATAAAGGTGGGGCCTAGGCTAGTGAGTAGTTGTCGCAACTGGGTAGCTCGTTTTCCCCGATTCTGCTCAACTTGATTTTGCCATTCATCCCACTTTAAACTCAAAATGAATCTAGCAAAAGACCAAATAATTCTCAGCAAGCGTCCCCATGCCTGCCAGGGGCGGTAACGATAGTGACGAGCGATCGCTTCTGGATTGTAGCGCTTTAGCTGAGCAGGTTGATACTGACCCACGCTTTTTTTTGCCTCTTCAACTGGGAAATCTACACTGTTGCTTTGTGGTATCCCTTTTGGGAAACCGTAGTTTTTTATAAAAAACTATTAAACTTTAACTTTTTTCAGGTACGCACACGGCCATAAAAGCCTACAGTGATACCTAAATTTTTTATCTTTTTCTTAATTATACTTTATAAAAGTACAAAAAATTCCCGGAAATCAGGCAAAAACAAACCAGCAATAGTTAAATATTTGTTAAGTAAACATTTTTAAGCGATACTTGATGCGTAGTGCGGCGCTTCTCATTTAAGCGACTTGTCTGAAAACTCAAGCGATCTCACTACCCTACTATTTATAAGTAGCTAGGATCGCCAGTGTGTGCCTAATAACATTCCAGTAAAGCCGACTTGTTAGACGATCGCAATTCTATGATGCTGTCAACAAAACTTGTTCCACACTTTGCGGTAATTGAACTGGATAAAAACGTTCAGCTGAAAAAGCATAGTCTTCGCCGCTTTCATCGATGATCCGAATCAATCCATGTGCTGTTGCTTGCTCATCGGAAACAATGCGGTAAAGTTTTCCCACCTCTAGCGATGCTTTATATCCCTCATTGTTGAGACATAGAGCAAAGTGAATTACTTGGTTTTGTTCTGCTTTCATCATTAATCTAGAAATGGCAACTTTAGTTTAAATTCTCTCTTGCCGATGCCGTGAGCTTCGTATCAGTGGATCTCTGCTAAACGGATTGTATCGTCAGGGAAGCGTACTTGTGCTATCCCCTTCAACTTTCTCCATTTTCCTTTACCATACTGTTTTTGCAAACGAGTGCGATCGCGAATACTTTTTCCCACAGCAATAATTTCAATATTACTTATGTCACCAACAATCTCAAAATCCACGTTGGAATAGACCAAATATGTATCAGTTCAGACTAACATCATGCAAAAAGTGCGTGAATGAAATGTCACGCACCCTACTGGACTACTATGAGTTGGTTTTTTTAGATTTCGCCTCTAAATCTTCTAGACGACTTTTGAGTTCTTGGTTTTGTTTTTTGAGTTGGTCGAGTTCTTCGCGTACTTGTCGCAAAGCTGTTTCCGGGCCAAGATGCTTTTGGACATTGGCAATTTCTTCGTCAGCATAGCGACGCACTCGGCCATCGGGGGTTTGGTCAGAAAGCGATCTCAATACCCCAATCGCTTTTGGTGTCTCCATCTGTCCCAAGGCTGCAACTACTGCCATTTGGGTTAAAAAGAAGGTTTCTTTGGCGAGTTCGGCTAATCTGTCTAAAATGCGTTCTAAGTTTACAGGAGTTTGACCAACGGAAATCTTACCTAAAGCCCGGATGGCTGCTAAACGTAATGCTTGCGGAATTCCCAGTTTTGTGTATTCCAGCAACAAGTTTAAAGCGGCTTCTGAGGTTTTGAGTTCAGCTAAACCGCCAACAGCACCACTGCGGACAACTTCATTCCAGCCTGCTTTTTCTTCTAAAACAGACTTCAGCAGCTTGATAACCTTTTCTTCCTTGGGCTTGTCGTCCAGATTAGCAGCTGCGTAGGCGAAGCCCGTCGCAGACATCGCTCCAACTGCACGGGCGGCGGCAGCTTCTACATAGTAACTGCGATCGCCTTCCTGCACCACCTCTTTCACAGCCTTATAACTTTCATGGGTTTTGATTGTCGCCAATGCAGTGACGACAGCACGGCGCACATAAGGATTTTTATCTTTTAATCCAGCAACTAACCCATCAAAAGCTTGGTCTAACTTGACTTCTGCTAGTTGTTTCGCCACTTCTACCCGCACACCCCAAAATGGTTCGTTTTCCAGTGAGGCTGATAGTGCTTTGGTAGCTTCCAAACCACCTTTTTTCGCCAAAGCACCAGCTGCATAAATCCGGGAAATTGGGTCAGGATCAAATTCTAACTGTGCTTTTAATTCTGGAACAGGATATTCCAAAGACACAGTTTTCAAAAAATGATTTCCGACATCAAAGCTAATAAAATCAGGCTTGGCTGACAGCGGGAAGTAGAAGCTTTGTTCGGGTTCATGTACCCGGACAGTGAAAGTGCTGAGTTTCTCAGAGGAATCCTTTTGGATGTAGCCGAAGCCGATAGGGATTTTTAGATCAAATAAATTTTTACTACTTTTTTTATCGACTTGAGTTTGGGTAACTGTGACCTTGGCTAAATTTGCATCGCCATCCCAAGAGTAAGCCACTTTGAAATCAGGATGACCGCCACGATAAACGTATTGGTCGAATAGAAAAGCTAAATTACGTCCTGTGGCTTTGTCAATTGCGCGGAGTAAGTCTACTGTTTCAACAGTTTTATGAGCATTATCCCGCACAAATGTGTGAATCGCCTGCCAAAATAATTCCTCACCTAATTCCGCCCGAATCATGTGATAAACACAAGACCCTTTTTCGTAGATGTGGCGGTCATAAAGTTCAATGGCTTCGCGGTAAACATGAGTCACCATTGGACGACGGTAGCGACTACTATCTTCGCTTAAATAACTACGCGCTTCTATTAAGCGATAGTATGCCGCTTCTTCGGCACTGTATTCATGTTCCGTCCACATGACTTCTGAGTAGGAAGCCATACCTTCCTTAATCCAAGCATGAGACCAATGCTTAATCACCAGCAAATCGCCAAACCACTGATGCGCCAGTTCGTGAACAACTAAACTTTCGGTGTTGCGGTTATCATAGGCAGCGCGTTCATCCAATAAACAACGGTCTGTTAATAAGGTGGCGGAAGTATTTTCCATCCCACCAAAGATAAAGTCATCGACGCAAACTTGGGCATATTTGGGAAAAGCATAAGGATAACCATACTTTTCGCTCAAAAATTCGATCATACGAGGAGTTTTGCCCATGCTGCGTTTAGCATCTGCTTCTCGGTCTTTTTCGACGTAGTAGGTGACTGGTTTTCCTTGCCATTCATCTCGAATTTCGGCAAAGTCACCAACAGCCAGAGTCATCAAGTATGTGGGATGAACTTGCTGCTGTGACCAATGATAAATTTTTTCAGACCCTTCCTCAGCAGTGTCAATTAATTCGCCGTTGGAAATGGCGACTAATGGTTTGGGGACACGAACACGAATTTCCGATGTTGAGAGTTGTCCGGGATAGTCAAAGCAGGGAAACCAAAAACGTGAGTCTTCGTCTTCGCCTTGAGTCCAGACTTGGGTTGGTTTGTGGGGATAATGTTTGTCTGGCTGGATAAAGTATAGACCGCGTTGGGGCTTTTCTGCCCAGTAGGCGATCGCAATCAATATCTTTTTACCAACTTCTGTAGGTTGAGAAAGCTTGATAGAAAGCTGTTCGCCGTCGTAGTCAAACTTTTGCGCCACCTCATCTACTTGCACAGATTGGATATTTAAGTTGACTGCATCCAGTGTCAAACGGTCAATCCCGCTGCGAATCGGTAACAAGCGAATACTGCAACTGCCGTGATAACTTTGCTTAGGGATATCTAAATGCAAGTCGAGAAAAATATGCTCTACCTGTCCAGGGCGATCTGGATTATAGTGTGGTCTGGCTCCTGGTAACTCAAAAGATTTGTGTCCGTTATTATCTGTATCAAAATAGGAATGTGTCATTGATGCTGACTGACCTTTTAATCCTAAGAAATCTAAGTAAGTTTATGAGAATAACACTATTGGTTGTGTTTGGAAATCCAAACAGCGGATAAAGCGTGGCAATTGTTTAATCAATTCTTCTGAACCTTTACATCTTCTGTGTGGATATTTTTGAGGAATTTTCCTTGAGTACAAATACTCGACAAATTTTCTTATTAGCTTAGGATAGCTTGCCTCTTTCTTACAAGCTATCTCTCAAGATGAATAACCTAGCATTTACGGACTTGCCCTTCATCTGTTTGAAGTATTCTTTTGGAGTTTTTTTGCAAAATTCATGTGTAGATTCGCTAACTTTATCAGTAAAAACCGAAGAATTAGTGAAGTTTATGATTAATTCCGAGAACTCAACAATGACGTTTTTACTAACCTCGGTAAAAATCTGAGGAAAAAGAGGACAGTAACAATGCCTGAACGTAATTCCAAATTTTTATTACCTGCTATTGGTGCAGTTGTCGCTGTAGCAGGAAGTGTAGCAGTCTATACCTATTTTATTAAAGGGCCTGCTGGAGATATTTCCGGGGCTTTAGGTAGTGCTAAATTAGTTCCCGCATCAGCATTGATGGCTACTTATGTCTCTACTGATGGACAAGCTTGGGCAAAATTGCAGCAGTTCGGCACACCAGAAGCACAAAAGTTACTCACAAAAAGTCTAGAAGACTTTAACAAAGATGTGTTTAAGGGCAGTGATATTTCTTATGAGAAAGATATCAAGCCTTGGGTTGGTGGTGTGATGATTGCAGTATTACCACCAAGTAAAATTAAACCTGCTCAGTTGCAATCTCCTGCTAATGAAGCGAATCCTCCACTCAAATTAGAACAAGAAACAAATATTTTAATGGTGGTAGGGATCAAAGATAAACTGACTGCTTTGAATTTTGCCAATAAATTGAAAAGTCAAAAAGGTGTGAAAAGTAAAGAAATTGTCTATAAAGGTGAAAAAATTACAGAAACTTTAGAAAATGGGAAACCAACATATAGCGTAGTTGTAAATAATAGTTATTTGCTCTTAGCTCCAGAAAAACAATCTGTAGAAAAAGCAGTTGATACATATAAAGGTCAAGCTTCCTTTGCTAGTAAAGAAGGCGCTAATAATCTTCTCAGTCAGAGCGTAAATCTGCAAAACACGATCGCGCAAATTTATGTACCAGACTACGCAGGCATGGTACAGCAATTAGCAGCAGCCAGCCCCCAAGGCAAACCTCTACCACCACAAACTTTGTCACAATTGAAACAGGTAAAATCAATGGTGGCAGGTGTCGGTGTGGATGATATGGGAGTGCGGGTAAAAGCGATCGCTAATTTAGATCCACAACTGAACAAATTTCAGTATCAAAACACCCCAGCTAAAATATTGGCCCAATTTCCTAGTGAAACCTTTGCACTCATCAGTGGTAACGGTATTAGCCGAGGTTGGCAAACACTGGTAGAACAGTCAAAAGATTATCCAGAAGTTCAGCAAACACTGCAACAAGTACGCGGACAGTTAAATTTCGTCAATATTGACTTAGATAAAGAGATTTTTGGCTGGATGGATGGAGAATTTGGCGTTGGTGCAATTCCATCCAATCAAGGCGTGTTAGCAAGTGTGGGCTTTGGCGGCGCTTTTGTCTTTGATACCAGCGATCGCAAAACCGCAGAAGCCACCTTTTCTAAACTTGATAACTTGGCCAAAGCCCAAAGAATTAATATTGCCAAAAGAAATATCGGCGGTAAAGATGTCACCGAATGGCAAATACCTCAGCAAGGTGCATTATTAGCCCACGGTTGGTTAGATCAAGATACCGTCTTTTTGGCAGTTGGCGGCCCCGTCGCTGATGCATTAGCAGCTTCTAAAGGCTCATCTCTTGATACAAGCGACACCTTTAAAACTGTTACAGGTTCATTGCAACAGCCTAACGGTGGTTACTTATATTTGGATATGGATAAAACTGTATCTTTAGTTAATCGTTTTGCAGCCCAAGGTAGACCGATTCCCCCAGATGCTAATGCTATCTTGAGTTCTATTCGTGGTTTTGCGGCAACTGCTACTAGCCCCGACAAATCTACTAGTCAATTGGAGATGTTGTTGGCTTTGAAACCAAGTAAAAAATAGGAATTATATCATGTCCGTTTAATTACCCATAATAAAATTACCCCACCCGCCTGACGGCATCCTCCCCTTCCCAAGGGGAGGGGTAAAACAAGAATTATGGTTATTTTGCCAGACATGATATTAGGTGTTAGGAACTAGAAAAGAGGTTTCTAATACCTCATTTTGTTCTTAGGTGGAAAATCAAAGACTAAAATTTGAGTTTTCAACTAACGGAAAAACCTCATTTCAGCCACGTTTGTAAAATACCTACACCTGTCAGGGCTGGGAGGTTAGGTTTTTGATTACTGAATCGATGCTATAGTAGTTTGTCTTAGGACACATAGCTGTAAATTTAGCCAGGATTAGAACATTTTGTAACAGTACTTGCTGTCGGAATCCAGAACATAGTATTGAAGAAAAATTCAGAAGTCAGAATGCAATCTTTGAAGAATTCAGACTCTTACTGAAATCTTTCTTCTACTTTTTTCGATTTTTTCTCCCGATTTATCCAAATACCTCTCATCCCAGCAGCTTTTGCCCCTTGATAATCTTCAATAATACTGTCACCTATATGCCATGCGGCCTCTGGTAGACAATCGTGTTTTTCTAAAGCAACGGCAAAAATTTGGGGATCGGGTTTAGCGGCACGTACCTGAGTAGAAATAGTCACCGAGGTGAAGTAGTCACTGATGCCTAGACTTTGCAACACTGAGTAAATCCGCGAATCAAAGTTAGAGATGATCCCTAATTCAATACCCAAATGTCGCCAGTTCATTAGAGATGGCAAAACATCAGAATAGATAAACCACGGTTCAGCCGTGCCGAAGTGAATGTAAAGTTCGCTAAAAAAAGCCGGAAAGTCTGAAAATTGCTGGAGAACGCCAGCCGTCTCAAAGGTATTGAGGGCAATTAAGCGCCACCAATCAAACTCTCGTTGCGGGATATCTGCTGATTCTGCATCTAAGAATATCGGTGGTGGTGCCGCTTTAAAACTTTGGATAAATGCTTGATTTAATCTGGTGGCAGAAACTTCTACACCAAATTCTTTGGCTATCTGACTATATACTTCGCCCACACTGCCTTTTACGCCGAATATTGTGCCGACAGCATCCAGAAAAATAACTTTCGGTCGTTCCATCAAACTGTTTGTGATTATGTATTTTGAATGTAAGGTTTAGATTGACTGAGAAAGTGTCTCTATAATAGGACGGACTAGCCAATTAAAACCAACTTTGAGTTGATGTTCTAAAGTCGGCATCCGATACAGATAGGCAAGACGACGAGCGACATATCCTAAAGAACCGTCTAGTTTGATTCCTAAACCAGTTAGAGTGGCGTTGTCTGTTCCGAGTGCCATCATTTCCCCTAGTTGTTGATAGCGGAAGGGCAACAATGGGCGGTTAGTCAGAGAAGCCCAGATATTCCAAGCAGTATAATCAGCTTGTTGAAAAGCAGCTTGGGCTGTAGCCGGAACTTGTTGATTTTCTGCATCACGACAGTCGGCTACATCTCCCAAAGCAAAAATCTCTAGGTGGTCAAGAACTTGTAAGGTAGGTATGGTAGTGATTTGATGGCGCTGGTTTTGCTTGAATGGTAAGTTTTTGACTACAGGTGCTACTTGCGTGCCTACAGTCCAAATTACTACATCGACGGGAATTGTATCTATCTGATTTTTGTATTCCAGTGAAATAGTATCTGCACTAATTGATTCGACTTTGGTTTCTAAATCAATAAATACACCCCTGGCATCTAAAGCTTTCTTGGCAGCTTCGCGGTTAAACTCTGGGGAGGTGCGTAAAATTTGGTCGCTGATTTCAATTAACCGCAAGCGTCCTTTATCGCCTAATCTGTCGGCTAATTTACAAGCTAGTTCGACACCACTGTAACCAGCCCCAACAATTGCTACACGAATTTTATCAGCATCGGATTCTTGCAAAATTTGCAACCGTTGTTCTAAGCGGTAAGCATCTGCGATGGTGCGGAAAGGCAGGGCGTAAGATGTAGCACCGGGAACCATATCTAGTGGTGTTTCTCCGCCTAAAGCCAGCACTAATCGGTCGTAGGGAAGTTCTGGGCCGTCTTGTAATTGTACCCGTTGTTGGTCGGGATCAATTCCTGACACTACTGCTTGGTAAAAGCGCACACCTGTACCTTGAAGGAGTTCGGCAAAGGGGGGCGCAATTTCCCAAGTTTGCAGTTCACCTGTGAGCAATTCGTAGAGTAAGGGGGAAAATAGAAAGCGATCGCTTTGATCTACCAGTACAATTTCGGGTTTTTGCTGAGATTCCCAAGGTAACTGGCTTAAGCGTAACGCAGTGTAGAGACCACCAAAGCCTCCACCAAGGATCACAATTCTCGTAGTTTGTTTAGTCATCATTTGTATAGGACGGTCAATCCCAGCAGGGCATCTACCTCTCAGTGTAATGATTTATTTCGCTCTATGGCCATCAGCCAGCAATCAGAGTATTTTTCTTCGTGCAGTTCATGAGTAGGTAATAACTTGATTTTTACAAAACCACATTTTTCATAGCAGCGGATTGCGCGAGTATTATCAACGTGCGGGTCGATGACAATCTGATCAGCTGCCAACACTACAAAAAGATAGTTTATCAATATCGTTAAAATTTTTGTTCCAATTCCTCGATTCCAATAGTTAGTTTCACCAATGAACAAATCAATAGTTTTTCAAAATATGCAAAAGCAAAACGCGGTTTGTAATTAATACAAACCGCATATTGAGGAAGTTTTTCTTGAATATCTTGAGGTAATTCTTCTATTTTGTTATAAGCCATAAACCAACTCCAGTAACATTAACTGGCTACATCCTAAAAAATTTATGAATGTAACTTCCTCCTACTTTCAGTAGAAATAGAAAATAAATATAAATAAGTCAACAGAAATATTTATTTTGCATAAAAAAGCGATCGCTCCTAAAATTAGGCAAGCGATCGCTACAATATTGTCGTCAAACAAACTTAACCTGCAAATAAAGCTGAAAGTTGCTGTTCAGCAGCATTGATGTTGCCACGGACAACAACAAAATCTTCATTGCTGAGATTAACAAGTAAGTCTTGTTGATTGCGAATAAAGCTGACAGAACCACCAACTTGAAAATATTGGCTAAAGTCAAAGGTGTCTCCAGATTGGAAACTCACAATGGTATCTAAATCGCGCAAGCCGTCTTGGAAAATATCTCCAGCAAAGCGGAAGGTATCGGCACCACCATCACCGCGCAGGATATCACTACCAGCACCACCATCTAAAAGATCATTGCCGCCGTTACCGTATAAACTATCGTTACCGGCTCCAGCAACAAAGATATCTCTCTGATTACCACCTATGAGAGTATCATTGCCATCACCACCATAGACAGTGCCATTAACACTGCCGCCTTGACCGTTATATGTATCGTTATTGGCACTTAGCAGAATGTCTCCATTAATTGTGCCACGGTTGCGGACTGTGACGCTACCTACAGCTTCACTAGCAGCGATCGCTAGTTGTCCATTATCGGTTAAACCACCATTAATTACACCACTATTGAGAATCGAACCATTCAGTTGAGTATACCGTTCAATAATTACGGCAGCCCCGTTTTCCGCAGCTAAAGTGCCGGAGTTTTCAATGTTGCCATTAAATATTGAGGTATGAGAACCTGATTCTGGCACCCAATAAAGCCGGATAGCGGCGGCTTGGTTTGTTTGATTATTCGGTGCGCCATCGGGTAAACCGCGACCTTGAATGACTCCTCGATTAATGATCGAACCATTCACCTGTGCGCCTAATTCCAAGGAAATCGCATCGCCATTTAAGCCTTCACCGACTTCAATTACTCCATTCGTGCGGTTTTCAATGAAGACATTACGCGCTGTTACATCACCATAGATTGTGCCATTACGCGGCTCGGCAGTGGTGGTAATTAACCCGTTATTAATCACTCTGACCTGATTACCAGCAATATTCACAGCGCGGCTGGTGCTAGTAATTACGCCATTTCTGGTATTGTACAGCACTCCATTGACTTGACCGCCGTTAGCAAAGTTCACACCATCGCGTCCGCCGTTAATAATGCCACTGTTGACAATTCTTCCCGTGACTTCACTACCATCTACCAACAGAATACCCGTACCATTGCTCAGGTTAGTACTCTCAATTACGCCTCTATTGATAATCGAACCATTCAGTTGAGTATACCGTTCAATAATTACGGCAGCTCCATTTTCAGCGGCTAAAGTGCCGGAGTTTTCAATGTTGCCATTAAATATTGAGGTATGAGAACCTGATTCTGGCACCCAATAAAGTCGGATAGCGGCGGCTTGGTTTGTTTGATTATTCGGTGCGCCATCGGGTAAACCACGACCTTGAATCAAGCCGCGATTAATGATCGAACCATTCACCTGTGCGCCTAATTCTAGGGAAATCGCATCACCATTTAAGCCTGTGTCGACTTCAATTATTCCATTCGCGCGGTTCTCAATGAAGATATTACGCGCTGTTACATCACCATAGATTGTGCCATTACGCGGCTCGGCAGTGGTGGCGATTAACCCGTTATTAATCACCCTGACCTGATTACCAGCAATATTCACAGCGCGGCTGGTGCTGAGGATGATGCCAGTATTGTACAGCACTCCATTGACTTGACCGCCGTTAGCAAAGTTCACACCATCGCGTCCGCCGTTAATAATGCCACTGTTGACAATTCTTCCCGTGACTTCACTACCATCTACCAACAGAATACCCGTACCATTGCTCAGGTTAGTACTCTCAATTACACCTCTATTGATAATCGAACCATTCAGTTGAGTATACCGTTCAATAATTACGGCAGCCCCATTTTCAGCAGCTAAAGTGCCGGAGTTTTCAATGTTGCCATTAAATATTGAGGTATGAGAACCTGATTCTGGCACCCAATAAAGTCGGATAGCGGCGGCTTGGTTTGTTTGATTATTCGGTGCGCCATCGGGTAAACCACGACCTTGAATCAAGCCGCGATTGATGATCGAACCATTCACCTGTGCGCCTAATTCTAGGGAAATCGCATCACCATTTAAGCCTGCACCGACTTCAATTACTCCATTTGTGCGGTTCTCAATGATGACATTGTCAGCCGTGAAGTCACCATAGATTGCGCCATTACGCGGATCGGCAGTGGTGGTAATTAGTCCTCTATTAATCAAGATGCCACCAGTACTACCAATATTGATGGCGCGGCTGGCACTGGTAATCAGTCCAGTATTATTAATTCGTGCCGAAGCTACACTAGCATTAACAATGTTAATGCCATTAAAACCGCCATTAATCGTACCGTTATTATTGATGACGCTGGCAATTCCTGTGACTTGGATGGCGGTATTTTCGCTGTTAATTAGGCCGCTGTTTCTGACATCGATTTGATTGAAGGTGTTTTGGGTGAGTACAGCTGGCTGAGTTCCAGCAGTCACTAACTGACCTGCAACTCTCAAAGATTCGCCAAATTCATCAAGGATTACGCCTTCTGTAACGACTGTTCCGCCTGGAATATTAATCGTTGACATGAGATATTTCTCCTATTTTTGAGTTTTGGAAACAATTCGGGTTATGATTGTTGGCTGCTTTTTTAGAGGGATTTTGCGATCGCCGCCTAATTTTTTACTTGAAAATACTGATGTAACTCAGGCTTGAGATCTAGCCTTTCACTGCGTCAGAACGCTTTCTTTTCTCAAAACGAAATACAGAACAGCTTCCATATTGCAGGTGTTAGTATACCTGTTATAGGAATCCGATTTGATTTCTGAAAAAATCTAAGTATCTGTAGTGTACTGTTTTAGCTGAAACAGTCCACTACTGGCGTGGCAAGGCTAAAGTTGTGCATTAGCCGTAGGTTGGGTTGAGCATCAGCGAAACCCAACACCAAGATTAATGTTGGGTTTCCTTACGTCAACCCAACCTACATTTTTTTGCTACGTATATTTCAAAAATCAAATAAGAGTCCTATAGTCAATAAGTGATTGCTAATCAAATACTCAATTACTTTACAGTGAAGCTTTCTTGATTTCCCAAAATATTTAGCTTTTCTTGGTAAATGAAGCAAACACAGATAATAAATCAAATGTCAAGTCACTATATTACAAAGTTACATAATCACGCCATTTATCTAGCATTTTTGCACTCACACCCGAAACTCGTTCTAAGTCTTGTAATGATGTAAACTTTTGTTGTTGGCGGGCAAGAATGATTTTCTGTGCTAATTTTTTACCCACACCAGGGAGAGTTGCTAATTCTTCAAGACTAGCTGTATTGAGATTGACTTTTGAAATTATTTGATTTTGAATAGATGTTGGAGTAATTATCTTAGGACATTTTTTAGCTTCTGCTTGGATTTTTGCTTGAATTTCTGAAGGTAAACCAAGTTGAGCTTTAGCATAAAGACGAGTAAATTCCCGGACATAATGAGCAGCAACTTGAGGATTTTCAATTACTATCAATGTTTCATCGTTACCATTGTTAGCTGCATCTGACCAATTATGTGAACCTGTGATTACTATTGTGTTATCAACAACGGAGAATTTATGGTGTAGTAAATCGCCTTTGGCTAACACAGGTACGCCGACACTAGTAATGGGGTTTGACCAAGGTTTATTATCAATTTCATATTTACATTGATTACTTAAAGCAACTCCCATCATATCTAAGGTTTCGCTATAAAAACGGTAGACAAATTGAGCATCAGTTAAAGCTCGAATGGCTACACTTTGTTGATGGCGCTGTTCTAAAATATTGGCAAGCTGCTGTTCAGAAAAGACAAATAAGGCCAAATCTATTGATTTGGTAGCAGAATTTAAAGTCTCACCAATTAAACCATTGCTAGTTTTACTCCAAGGTTGAGTGGGAGAAGTCGGAGAAAACTGGACTGTAATTTTACTTTCACCTATAACCATTTGTTTAGCGGCACGCGGTGGTTTTTTCAAACCAAATTTACTATCTGGTTTACCTCCAGGGCCATCACCCCACATAATGTTAAACTCTTGGCTAAAAACAAATGCTAATTCGGGATTATCAATTTTTAGCAAATTATTGGCATTACCTAAACTGTTTTGATTTGTGAAATCGCCTGAAGTATCGCTGAGAGTGAAGTTAGCCGAACTAACAATTACAATCCGATTATCGACAATCACAAATTTGTGATGCATCAAACTACTGCCTGCGGAACCATCAGCTTGATCATCTATCGCAGGAATTTTGGCGTTTTGTAAAATGACTAATGCATCTCTTTGATTAATTTCTTCAGGACTGAGTTTGTTATCTTTGTTTAAGTCAATAAATTGATGAAATTCGTTATATCTTTCTCGTTCTCTAGGCGCTAGTTTTTTGATTTCATCTGGTGTAGAGCTACTCCAAGGGCGACTATAGGTATTTTCTAAAATTACCCGAACTTTTACTCCTGCTTTTTGTCTGTCTACCAATGCTTGGGCAACTTTAGGTAAGCGTAATTCTTGCACAGCCACATCTACTGTAGATTTAGCTTGAGAAATAGCATCTACAATGAGATTTTCTAAGTCATGTCCTAGGCGGGTTTGCTGACGATAAGGTTCTTGATATTCTGAAGATTCAGAATGATTTAAATAGACTTGAACTAATGGATCTTGCGGTAAAGGTGATAAACGTTTATGCAATGATTTAGCTTGTTGACAAGCAGTGATGACAAATATTAAGAAAAATATTCCAAAATGCCTTGATTTACGAAAAATTTGCACGGTAATCTGCTAAAAGTGAATTGGTAGTGAACATAGTTATAGTTCCCAAGCTGAAGTATGAAGTATGAAGTGTGAAGTGTGAAGTGTGAAGTATGAAGTGTGAAGTGTGAAGTATGAAATTATTTCATTTATATATAAAGCAATATGCTTGAAACCCCTTACTAATAACAAATAACAAATGACCAATGACAACCTGATATGCAAATATATTTAGATTACAGTGCCACTACTCCAACTCGCCCAGAAGCGATCGCCGCGATGCAAGCAGTCCTCACTCAACAGTGGGGCAATCCTTCTAGCTTGCATGAGTGGGGACAACGGGCTGCATTAGTTCTTGAACAAGCAAGGGTTCAAGTTGCAGACTTGATTAACGCTACTAATCCAGAATCAATTATTTTTACAGCAGGCGGTACAGAAGCAGATAATCTGGCAATTATTGGTGTCGTCAGGTTGTTTGCTGTGCCGCAACACATCATTATTTCTAGTGTGGAACATTCCGCAATTTCGGAAACGGTGCGGTTGCTGGAAATGTGGGGTTGGGAAGTCACACGTTTGGGAGTAGATGACAAAGGCAGCGTGAATCCTTTAGATTTGAAGGCTGCATTGCGACATAACACCATATTAGTATCGATAATTTACGGACAAAGTGAAGTTGGAACAATTCAACCGATTACCGAATTGGGCAATATTGCGCGATCGCACGGTGCTATCTTCCACACCGATGCAGTGCAAGTTGCTGGACGTTTACCAATTGATGTGCAAACATTACCAGTTGATTTACTCAGCATTTCTAGCCACAAAATCTACGGGCCACAAGGTGCAGGCGCATTGTATATCCGTCCTGGTGTAAAATTAATGCCTCACTTAACTGGTGGTGGGCAAGAAATGGGAATGCGTTCTGGTACGCAAGCTGTACACGCAATTGCTGGGTTTGGTGTCGCCGCAGAATTAGCAGCCAAAGAACTAGCAACGGAAACACCAAGATTAATTGGGTTGCGCGATCGCTTGTTTGCGTTGTTAGCAGATGTTCCCGGTTTAATTCCTACAGGCGATCGCATCCATCGTCTACCACATCATGTTAGTTTCTGCCTCGAATACGCCGACGGGGAAAAACTCAGCGGTAAAACCTTAGTGCGGCAATTAAATTTAGCTGGGATTGGGATTAGTGCTGGTGCAGCCTGTCATAGCGGTAAACTTAGCCCTAGTCCGATACTTTTAGCAATGGGTTATTCGCAGAAAGCTGCCTTGGGCGGAATTCGCATAACATTAGGGCGAGACACAACTGAAGCAGATATCGATTGGACTGCGATGGTATTGAAACAGGTGTTGCAGAGGTTAACACCAGATGTTACTTTAGCTACACACTGACATTAATTTACGCAGAAAAGCAGCGACTGTCTTAAAAGTCATATCATGTCCGCTAAATCACTTATGATATGTCATTGCAAGCGCAACGAAGTGGAGCGAAGCAATCACGGCGGACTCTGCGATTGTTTCACTTCGTACCCTGCGGGAAGGCTTACGCCTACGCAATGACAAGTGTTTAACCGGACATGATATCAAGCGATCGCTCATCAACAGCATTATCTAATAAATAATCTGTCGTTATGACACAAGTTGTTGTTGTTACGACACAAGTTGTTGTCGTTATGACACAAGTTGTTGTTGTTACGACACTAAGTTCTGTCGTTACGACACAAGTTGCTGTCGTTATGACACTAATACTAATTCTCTAAAATCCGGCAACAGTTAAGAATAATAGTAGGTTGGGTTTCGTTCCTTAACCCAACATTTCCGGGATTTGTTGGGTTTCGCAAAGCCTCAACCCAACCTACATCAAATCAGGTTTTTAGCGCTAACTGAACCGTATTCTGACTTTTCACGTCATGTGGAAAAGCCGACGAAAAACCTAACCCCCTAGCCCCCTTCCCGACGCGGGAAGGGGGAAGATTCAAAGTCTCTCTCCTTGTAGGAGAGAGATTTAGAGAGAGGTTTTCCAGATCCCGTGAAAAGTCAGAACCGTATTGGGCTATAACTAAATTTGTCCGTAGCGTAGGTGATATCATGTCCGGGTAATTAGTTATAATTCCCGAATCTATGCAGAGAACCCAAAAACCCCTCCCCTCTGCTCCCCTGCTGCCTTAATGATAAGTCTTTCACCGGACACGATATGAGGCTATTCGTAGACATCACTACCTACATGAAATTGCTGAACATATTTTTACTTTTAATACAGTAGATAAACCACAAAAATTATTTTCTTATCTTTGATTAAATGCTTGTATACTCCGCAATTGATTTAGATTTAATCAGTTGCAAAAATTTTTTGTCAAGTAGTTGACAAGTATAAAAATATACTTTAATATAAATAGTATGAGAAAGGCGATCGCCCTCCTGGCAGAGTCCGCAATCGCCTTTCTTCCAACACCTAAATAGGAGTCGATTATTATCATGGCACAAGAAGATAAATTTGGAGATGAGCAAAATACTGAGCTAACACCATTAGAACAGTATCTCAGAAGTGAAAACTTTGATGCACCCACTCCCAAAGCATCTACTCAACAGCCATTTCCCAAAAGAGAACCCATTAAACATTTGTTGATTGGTTCTCCTAAAGCTGTCACCAGTACAATACATTATTTGCAGGCGATCGGTTATGCCGAGGTGGGAGATTGGAGTCCACTAATCCCAACCGACAACTCTGATCAAGTGATGAGTATTTTAATCCGTCAGATTTTAGTTGCATAACTAACCACAACCACCCCGGCTTTTTTCCATAGTCGGGGTTTTATTGCAGCTGATCAAATTTCTGGTTCAACACCGAGCGATCGCAATTGGGCAATCAGGCGTTCATTTCTTTGGCGTTCCTGTTCGGCGCGTTGAGCTTCTTGTTCAGCGCGTTGAGCTTCTTGTTCAGCGCGTTGAGCTTCTTGTTCGGCGCGTTGAGCTTCTTGTTCAGCGCGTTGAGCTTCTTGTTCGGCGCGTTCTTCACCAGTCAACAACAAATTACCTTGCAAATCCCACCAACGCAGCCAAGGTAATTCCATATTTTGATATTCTCCCTGCCATATACCCAACTCGACACCCAAAGGATGGATAGGATAATGCCCACGCTCATTTGCTGGTAAGGGCTGATACTGTCCTTCAATTAAGTGATAAACTTCCACACTAGCTTTATTTACTTCATAAATGCCGTAAAAAGCTGGATGAATTACTTGCTCATAAATCCAAAATTTGCCTTTCAAAGGAGTTTTGTCTCGCTCCTCACTACCATCGCCAGAGACAAATTCTAAGGCAATTAATGGGGAAATATACTCGCGCCACAGTACATAAGAACGTCGTGTTTGTCCATCAAGGGAAGGCGGTACATTTGGGACAA
>NZ_JAIVFW010000021.1 GCF_020829595.1 Nostoc sp. CHAB 5844 | reverse complement strand
TGGACGAACGCCACACAAGCGTTTGAAGTCAGAAGACTTCAGGTTTTTTACCTGTTCGTAGGTCATACATGTCACTCCACTCTCTCCTACTTATCTCATCTCACTGGGGACTTTTGCAAGAAGTCTATTATTTACTTATGCTTGGGGTTTGGCCTGAGGATCAGTATCGGCTGATGTCAAAGATCACATAACTACAGAGTATTTCTGACTTTTCGCATAAGCAGCTAATCCGTTGTTTAAAAAGCCGCCAGGAGGTCGAAATAAAGTTGTTTTGACTCCTGTAGTTTGATAAATCAAGTCAGATGTGCGGTCAATTTCCTTCTTGGCTTTTGATCAAACTATCTAGAACTTTTGCTGCTAAGAGTTTGCTGATTGGCTGGTGAATACTTAATTGTGAGAGCGTACTACAGGCTGTTACAAAGTAGGCGATCGCGACAACACTAAATATCCTTGGTCGCTTGAAGTTTTTATCTGTCACATCAGGTTCCAAAATATTCAGCCAATCATAAGCTTGTAGTTTTACTTTTTAGGAAGCTTAATAAGCTACAAACCAGTAATTTAGGAGTTTCAGCGATTTTCCAAAAATTTTTTCCCAACCCCTTGACATTTTTTGTAGTATTTTTGTAGTATACTTGTAGTGAGGCGAAAGACAAAGCTTCCTAAAGGTAAAAGTCATGTTCTACATCCAACTAACTGATAGGCACTGGAATCAACGAAAGTTTCCATTAGAAAAAGCCTCTCTTACTTCTAAACAAACTGAAGTAGAAGCAATCAAATTTAAAAATGCTCAGTTAGCTCAGGCGAAAACCAGCGAATACATCAGTAATACACATCAGGTTTATTACTTAGAACGTCGGTTATTTAGCTAACAGTTTTTCTCAGTTAAATTAATTATTCCGAACCTTGAAAACTGAATAAGGAATGGGCAAGTTCATCAATTATCTGTGCCTTTAAAAAGTAAAAAGATAAAAGTAAAAAGTAAAAAGAATCTTTTTTTTGCTCTTTGACTTTTTACTTTTGCCTTCTAAACATTAGGCACAGATTCCAAACATGGGGGTATAGCTCAAACGGTCAGAGCGATCGCCGCTCTAGCGATAGGTTGCGAGTTCGATTCTCGTTACTCCCGTGTAGCCTTGTAGGCGACTAGATAAGTCAGTGTGCCTCTCAAGCACTCAGAAGCGGGTGCAACTCCCGTCAAGGCTCCCTCATGGCTGAGTAGCCAAGTGGTTGAAGGCATTGGTCTGCAAAACCGACATCGTGAGTTCAAATCTCACCTCAGCCTCTGGTGCGATCGCAGCGTAGCTTAATTAGCAAAGCACCAGGTTCATACCCTGGTAAATACGGGTGCAAATCCCGTCGCTGCCACCAATGCAGGGATGGTGTAACGGCAACACCTCGTGACTCCAAATCCGATGTTCTAGGTTCAAATCCTAGTCCCTGCGTCAAAATAATTCGTAATTACAAAAAAATTACGAATTACGAATTAGTAATTATTTTTGCCCTCGTGGACAAATGGTTAAGTCACTGCTCTTTCAAAGCGGAGATACGAGTTCAATTCTCGTCGGGGGAATTATGGGTCGATGGCCGAGTCTGGTTAAAGGCGACAGTCTGTAAAACTGTTCTATTTTGTACGCAGGTTCAAATCCTGTCCTCTCCGCTTTGACAGTGCTGAGTCAATGGTCAATGGTCATTTGTCAATAGTCAATGGTTATTTTCCCTTGCAAACCTGCACCCTTACACCCTTACACCCTCTAGCCCCTAGACCCTTTTGAGAGCGTGGTGTAACTGGATAACATCTCAGTCTACGAAACTGAAGACGTGGGGGTTCAAATCCCTCCGCTCTCGTTACATAGGGGAGATGGTGGAGTGGCTGATTCAAGTTGAATTAAACCAGTCCACTAGGTAATTACCCATCTCTCCTTTCTATCCCCTGGTAGCTCAGTTGGTAGTTAGCGCCTGTCTGAAGAACAGGAGGTCGTCGGTTCGATTCCGACCTGGGGGGCTGCATTGCCTCGTAGCTCAATGGCAGAGCAAGCGGCTGTTAACCGCGAGGTTACAGGTTCAAGTCCTGTCGAGGCAGCCATTGATTGCCGGGTAGACGAATTGGTAAGTCGCATCGCTCTGAACGATGAGGTTGCAGGTTCAAACCCTGCCCTGGTAACCATTTATTGCCTTGTGGTGTAATGGCAACATTTCTGAATTTGAATCAGAAGTTCTAGGTTCGAGTCCTAGCGAGGCAGCCAATTTATTTATGCTCCTGTAGCCCAATTGGCAGAGGCTGCCGTCTCAAAAACGGTATGTTGTGGGTTCGATTCCCACCAGGAGTACCAAAACAAAACTCGCTCCTGTAGCCCAACTGGCAGAGGCGGCAGACTTAAAATCTGTCTGGTTGTGGGTTCGACTCCCACCAGGAGTACCAACGGGGTGTGGCGCAACTTGGTAGCGCGGCAGCTTTGGGAGCTGAAGGTTGCAGGTTCAAATCCTGCCATCCCGATATGCCCCTGTGACGGAACTGGCATACGTGCTGGAATCAGAGTCCAGATTTAGCAGGTTCAAATCCTGTCAGGGGTACTAATACCAATTCGTAATTCGTAATTAAGAAATTTAATTTGGGTTTCGTTTTTAGAGAATTGGTATAGGCAAGCTCCCGTGGCGGAACGGAAGACGCACTAGACCGAGGATCTAGTTTTTGCAGGTTCAAATCCTGTCGGGAGTACCAAAATCAAACTATGCCCTTGTAGCCCAACCGGAAGAGGCGCTTCGCTTAGAACGAAGAGGTTGCTGGTTCAAATCCTGCCAGGACTACCAAATCTTGAGAGTGTAGCTCAATGGAAGAGAGCATCGAGTTTCTACCTCGACGGTTGTGGGTTCGAGTCCTACCACTCTCGCCTGAACAAGTCAAAAGTTAAAAGCACGCCCTTGAGCAAAGCGAAGGGTTAAAAAGCAAAAGTACGTTCTTTTTGTTTTTTACTTTACACTTTTTACTTTTTTCATGGGGTCATAGCTCAAATGGCTAGAGCGCCTGCCTTGCAAGCAGGAGGTTATGGGTTCAATTCCCATTGATTCCACTGATGGTGTCTGAAGCCAAAGCGGTCGAGGCGCTGGTTTGTGGAACCAGTAATAGCGGGTTCAAGCCCCGTCGGACACCCCTTCAGGGAAGATGCCGCTAAATGGCTGGCAACTGGTCTTGAAAACCAGGGTACAGGTAACTGTAGGGGTTCGATTCCTCCGTCTTCCGCTTTCCACCAGAAGCCGAAAAGTGAGGCGCTGTGCTGATAACACAGAAACAGGAGGGGCAGTACCTTCCTGGTGGATTGATGAACTTATCATTCCTTATTCATGGGTGGTTGGCATAGCGGCGGTGCAGCGGGCTTTTAATCCGCAACAGAGAGGTTCGACTCCTCTACCTCCCATTTTCAATCAACCTCTAGAGAGAATTTATGTGCTGTTGTACTTTCTCTGAAAGTGGTTGATATTCGATGTGCTGCGTTAGTTCATGGGCGTTTTGGTAGCATGATCGCGCCATTTTTTTGCGTTTTGTTGAGGCGTACAAGTTGCCCATGTTCAGCAAGGTCGAAATTTCTCCAAGGCGATCGCCTAATTCCTGATAAATTGCAATGGCTTGTTTATAAAATTTCATAGCCTGCCAGTTATTCCCCAGAATGCTGTATGTATAACCAATATTGTTCAAGGTTGTGGCTTCGCCAGAACGGTCTTTAAGTGCGCGACGAGACAAAAGTACTTGATAGTAAAGTAGTAAAGCTTGTTTAGGTTGTCCTAAATCACTGTAAACCGAAGCAATATTATTCATGGTCGTTGCTTCACCAACCAAATTTTTAACGGCTCGTTGAATAGAAAGTGCTTCTTGCAAATATTCTAGAGCTTGTCCATGTTTACCTAAAACACTGTAAGCAAACCCAAGACCATTTAATGTTGTGGCTTCACCAGAAAAGTCTCCTAAAAATCGCCGCATCGGGAGAATTTGATGTTGTAACAACAGCGCTCGTTTGGGTTCTCCCAATTTAGTGTAGATTAGTGCCACATCATTGAGAGTTGAAACTTCACCTTGAGTGTCTTGCAATCTTCTAAATATTTCCAGAGCTTTATCCAGATATTTCAGCGCTTGTGAAAACTTTCCGAGACGGCTATAGGTAGAACCCAAATTACTGAGAGCGGTTGCTTCTGCTTTTACGTTACCTATATCTTGAGCAACCAAAAGCGCCTGCTCAAAACACTCTAATGCTCTTTGAGGTTGCCAGCAACCAAGGTGAGCTAAACCGATGTCGTTTAATGTATAACCCTCTTTGGCTCGATCAGAAATTGTTCTAGCTAATTCTAGATTCTCGGTGGCCAGAGCGAGCGATTCTTGAAGTTTACCTTGCTGGTAATAGCGGGTTGCTTGATCACGACGTTGTTCCCACTCTTGGACTGGATTGAATGATTGCGTCATTTGACCTCAGTTGCACTGGAGATAAATTAGGCAGGCTTTTTTGAGCAAACACCCTTAAGACAGAAATTTTCTTAGGTTGCCCAAACAAAGGTTAAACATTATTTTCTATCTTGAGATATAGGATGTAAATAGTAAAATGTGGTATATTTTTCAACCAAACTAAGCTATCGCTACAAATTTCTGAGATAACAGCTTGAGTGCAACAGCATATTCTTGCAAAGTCATAAACTACCTGACGTAATAAGTTTTTTTGGCGTAAATCTAAAAAATCAACGGATTTTTAGTTAATTTAAGACGAGTTCTTTGAATTTTTTTGTAAAGGCTAATTTGTATTTTTGTTAAAAAATGTAAAAAATTTAAGATGAATAAAAGAAATCTAACTACGCCGTGAAAGGGCTAGTCATGTAGAGTAACTAGATAAATTTGTTACAGATAATACATAGTCTGATTTGCCACTTAAATGCCTTCAAATATGTAGCAAACAGGTAAAAATGTTGATTTTGCCTATAAAGTGGGAATTTTAAAAATGTAGGTTATTTCCTTTTATAGGTTATGAAAAAGCCAAATCTTCTGGACTTTACCAAACAGCAGCAAAATTTACACTGGCCTGCATGGTTTCCTTATCCTACTTCGTGGCTAAAAGCTTTAATTTTAGCAATGTTTTTACGAGTTATTATCTTTGTAGTCGAAAAAGCTGGAAATGTAAGTTACCCAATCATTAATTTTACAAAAAGTATAGAAGTATTTGTTATTTTCTCTATATTAATTATTCTATCTCCAATTCCAGTAATTGCTTTTACGCATCACTTTCTACACTTATTTATTAGTCATTTTATTTCTCAAATTCAAGCACCAGAAATAGGTAAAACACAACGAATATTACCAGGATTAATGAGTTGGTGGGAAGGGTTATATGGCTGGCTCGTAATTATTATTTCTTTGCTAATAGCATTTCTTTTGTATACATTGTTTCTGCCTACATTTAATCTTAGCTATAATGTACCTATTATTTACTATACAAAATATCAAAGAAATATTATGGGATTATTTGGACTGTTTTACATTTCGCTTGGTTCTGTAATATATCAGATCGAATACTTGGTTAAACGACGATATATCTCAGCTTATTCTGTTAATAAAGAATTAATTACAAATAAAACTGATACTGTTTCAGAAGTAAATACAGAGCTTAATAAATTACGCAATGAGATGGGAATAAATGCGACTTCATCAAATATAAATCCTAAAACGGAGCTAAAAGTTAATCGAATAAACAAGAAAAATTCCTGGAACGTGAAGCAAAAAAGGTTAATATTTCTATTAATCCTATTAATCATTGCAGCTTTATACTTAATAATACAATTACCAACTATTCAAAATAAAATTGTATTTTCTGCATCCTCTAACAATCAATCACCAATATCAACACCACCAAAATCAACACCTGCACCAGTCAATTCTGAATTGTCTACGGTATCACCTCAGTCTAATAATTTTCGTGATGCTGTGAATCAAGCCATCAGTGCAGCTAACCTGACGCAATCAGCTAAATCTCAAACAGAATGGCAAAACATTGTTAAACAATGGGAAGCTGCTATATCAATGATGCAATCAGTACCTTTATCTAGTCCTAATTATGCAGTAGCGCAGCAAAAAATTATGGAATATCAGCGTAATCTTAGCTATGCTCAAAAAAATGCTACTAACTAATACTAAGTAAAGCGATCGCTCAATAATCTACCTTCTTTTTGGATTTAAGCATTTAAATAACGTTGTGCTGCTTGTAATATTTTCAGTTGCAACAGCTTTTCATCTCCTAGCTGCTGTTGAAAACTAGGTTTAATAGGAATGACGTTTAAACTGCGGATAATCTCAGTTGCCACAGCCTTTGCTAATAGTGGCGGTACAGAATTGCCGACTTGGCGGAAGCCATGCCATTTGGTGACATGAAATCTAAACCAGTCTGGGTAAGAATGCAGTCGTGCTGCTTCCCGAACTGTGATGCAACGAGGAGTAAATGGATGAATTGGTCGTGGAGAAGTGAAAGAACCTCTGTATCTATCTGTTCCGGCTCGTAAAGTATTGCAGACACCAGCTGGATGCAGTTTATGGAAGCGGCTGATGGGTTCTCTTTCTCCTTGAGGAGTGTCTTGAAAGCGTTGAATTGTAGTTGGTGAGTGTTTAGTTCTAAAACTAGAAGAAAGAATCCGGGAATCGAATTGGCGATCGCAGGCATAATCATCTGCTAAAGTACTGATACCGCGAAGCTTCAATGCGTAATCGCTAGGTTTGCCATACTCAGCAATTACCCAATCTTTGTCTAACAACTCTGAGTAGTTTTCGACTTCTGGTATATCGCCAATAGCGTCCCACACTGTCGGACTCAGTGGTAAATTGTTTTGTTGTGTTGGCTGATTTGGCTTTGCTAGTTGGGTAATTGGTTGGGGATACTTTGGTAAGTTGACATCTTCTCTCGCTCCCAACAAAAACAATCGCTCACGGGACTGTGGAACTCCGTAATGAGCAGCGTTAAGAACTTGATAATTTTCTTCTACCTGATAGCCGTGAGATTGAAACTCGCTAATTAAACTTTTGAGGATTTGTTTGTGTTCGCCAACTGTTATACCACGAACATTTTCCATCACAAAATATTTCGGCTGTAGTTCCAACACCAACCGATGAAAGTGAAATACTAGAGAGTTTCGCGGATCATCAAAAACCCGTTTACCTATGAGAGAGAAGCCTTGACAGGGTGAACCACAAATAACTGCGTCAATTTCACCATCGCCTATTTCAGAACGCTGGCGAATTTCTTCTCCTGTTGTATCTTCTACACTTCGGCACAATACTGTACAAAAAGGAAAGTTAAACTCGTGGGTGGCGCAATGGATGGGGTCAATGTCTACGGCTGCCAATACATCAAAGCCAGCTTGTTCAAAGCCAAGGGTCATGCCGCCTGCACCTGCGAACAAATCAACTGCGATTGGTCGTCGTTTTCTCATTCAGTTCTGAGTGCTGAGGAGCCAGTCGCACAGGAAGGCTCTGCCGACTTGAGCGAACTGGCGTTGCTGAGTGCTGAGTTTTGAGTGCTGAGTGCTGAGTAAGAAGTAATTTTCTCTTAGCCTCTTTTTAATCTACACTTCAGAATTCAGACTTCATAATTTATACTTCATACTTCAGACTTAATTAAGCATTTGCAAAATTTCTTGAGCAGCACGATCGCATACACCAACTTCTCCTAAACATTGTCGCATTTGGGCATAATCTGTCAATGTCTGTTGTCTGCGTTCAGGATTCAGTAGTAAATCTATCGCTGCTTGGATAATATTTTCTGCTGTAGCTTTTTCTTGTAATAACTCTGGCACAATCTCCTTCATCACCAATAAATTAACTGGTGAAGCAAAGGGAATAGAACCTTTGAGGATTTTCCGCGCAATCCACACAGTAATGGCATTCAGCCGATAAACTACAACTTGCGGCACATTAAACAAGGCTAATTCTAAGTTAACCGTGCCAGATTTAGTAATGGCGAAATCAGCAGCGGCAAACACTTCTTTTTGTTGACCAGATACGATTTTTGCCTGCAAACCGTAACTTTGAATTGCTGCCTCAATTGGTTGCCTAAAGCTTTCTAAAGACAGGGGAATCCAAAAGTGAACTTCTGGTAATTTAGCTTGAATTGTCTGAGCCGCCTGAAAAATGATGGGTAAAAGATATTTTAGTTCTTGCTGACGAGAAGCGGGGAGAAGTGCGATCGCAGTTTGTTCTGGTGCAATTCCCAATTCGGCACGCGCCGCCTGACGATTGGGTGCGTCCTGCATTCGATCAATTAACGGATGTCCTACCCAGCTAACATTTCCGCCATTTTCCTGAAAATAACGTGCTTCTTGGGGGAATATGGCTAAGAGTTTGTCTGTAAATCCCACAATCCGCGATGTATTACGCAAACTCACTGACCAAACCCACTCTTGCGGGGCAATATAATATACCACTGGTACATCAGGCAGATTCTGCTGCATATAAGTGCCAATACCGAGATTTGGCCCCATGTAATCAATCAGCACAACTAAGTCAGGCGGATTTTGCTTCAGGTAGGCGATCGCTTTTCGTTGTACTAATAGAGTCGGTAAAATATAGGGCAGGGATTCTAAAAGACCCATTGAGCCAATCGCACTGGTATTACCCAAAATTTTTGCCCCTGCCTTTGCCATTTTTTCGCCACCGAGGGCGACAATTTCTAATTCCAAACCAGCAGCAATGGCTTGACGTTGTATTGCTGTAATTAACAGCGACCCTTGCAAATCGCCAGATACTTCGCCAGTGCTGATAAATATCCGCATTTTTATCAAAAATTAGTAACAATTTTCCAGCGAGAAATTAGAAGTTGAATTCTCTCCTAATTTCTCATCCCAATTTCCTACAAATATGAAACACATCTTTGTTGTAGAGACGTAGCAATGCTACGTCTCTACAGGATTGATTTGGATCATGATTAATATGAAATGGTATCAGACATAAATTAAGACTCATCACTCGTGCCTGCTTTACTCTTTCCTGGAATTAAGCCACGTCTTCCTGGCATTTGAGACAGCAGGATAAAGCGACGTAAGTGTTGTAGTTCTTCTGTATCTCCTAGCTGTTCTAACTGTTCTAATGCTTCCTTAAAAGTTAAGTTAGAACGGTAGAGAATGCGGAAAGCTTTTTTGAGAGTTTGCAATTCACTAGCTGACATTCCAGAGCGTTTCAACCCAACCAAATTGAGGGTTCTGACGCGTACCGGATTCCCTTCCACTAGCATATATGGCGGTACATCCCGGTCAATCCGCGACATCCCACCCACCATTGAGTGTCTACCGATATGGACGAATTGATGAACTCCTAAAACTCCGCCGAGTCTGGCACGAGACTCGATGTGGACATGGCCTGCTAAAGCCACCGAGTTGGGAATTACTACATGGTCTTCAATTACGCAGTTATGCGCCACATGGACATAAGCCATCAGCAAGTTGTTACTGCCGATAATTGTGGCTTCGCCCTCGCCTGTGGCACGATTAATGGTGACGTATTCTCGAATTAAATTATCGTCACCAATTCTGACCCAGGTAGGTTCTCCCACAAATTTGAGATCCTGGGGTTCCATGCCGATAGCTGCACCTGGAAAAATCTGATTTCGCGCCCCAATTTCACAAGGCCCTTCTAGCACTACATGAGCGCCAATAATTGTTTCAGGGCCGACTTTGATATGCGCTCCAATCACAGCATAGGCACCGACTTGCACTGTAGGGTGGAGTTCCGCTTTAGGATGAACTACAGCCGTTGGATGAATAAGAGTCTTCAAGGGTGAATCTCCAGAACTGTCTTGAGAAGCCAGTGCTTTAAGGCAACTGGCATTGCTGAGTTTTGAAAACTTCAGCGAAGGGAAGTGTCGGGCAAAGCAAGTTAAGTGTGAGGGCAGCGAAAATCAAGAAATTTTAAAATACTATTGTGGGTGATTTTTTTACCTGCTATCCTTCTTCAGGATTGAGTCGGGATACATCACGGTTGTACCGACCCAAAGCAAGTTGTTAACCAACTAAAGAAAACATCAATTCGCCTTTAGCAGCGAGCTGTCCGTCAACTTCGGCCCGGGCTTGCATCTTTCCAAACCGACGCTGTTTGATACATAACAGTTCCACTGTCATGATTAGTTGATCTCCGGGAACAACTTGACGACGAAAGCGGGCTTTATCGATACCAGCAAACACAAACAGTCCACCTGCATCGTATTCTGGCAGTTGTGTTAATACAATTCCGCCTACTTGTGCCATTGCTTCGACAATTAGCACGCCTGGCATGAGTGGTTTACCGGGGAAATGTCCTTGGAATTGAGGTTCGTTAATAGTAACATTTTTAACGCCCACTGCTAGTTTTCCTGGTATATAGTCAATAATTTTATCTACCAGTAAAAATGGATAGCGGTGCGGTAACAACTGCTGAATTTCTTCGCTAGTGAAAGTTTTTTTCACTTCCGATGCAGTCGGGGTTTGTGTGGCAACAGGTGAGGATGCGATCGCATCTTTACTATTTACTTCTGCAAGAATTGACATTGGCGGTTTGTTTGACTTTGGCTGTAGAAATTTAATTGGGATGGCGCTGAAACCCCCCTCAGATTTTGTCAGTTGGATTTTGCTGTGCCGCTAAAATCCTTCGCGCAAGTTGAATATGTAAATTGTGGCTGGCTTTATAGGCTAAGAAATGAGCTTGTGGGAAAATTCCCAATAAACTCAAATCTCCTACTAAATCCAACATCTTATGACGGACTGGCTCATTTGCAAATCTTAATGGAGGATTTATCCATCCTTCAGGCCCGCAAACAAGGGCATTATCCAAGCTGCCACCTTTGATTAATCCAGCCTTTTGTAAGTATTCTATTTGATGTAATAAACCAAAGGTACGGGCAGGTGCAATTTCCGCAGCAAAGCTAACAGCAGCGTCACCAACATCAGCAGCCAATAACCAGCTGTGCCATTGGTTACCAATTGCAGGCAAATCAAAATCAATCCCGTAACTAAAACGGGTTTCTTTTGCTGGTAAGGCACAGACAAAAGCATCCTCTTGATCAACCCAGATTGGTTCTTTAATTATCAAGTCATCTTGGCGATCGCTCACTAGTTGTGCTTTTAAGCCAACTTCAGCAATACTAGTAGCCCACATTTGTGCTGAACCATCCAACAGTGGCACTTCTGAGCCATCGATTTCGATGCGGGCATTATTTACGCCCATACTTGCCAATGTTGCCAATAAATGCTCTACTGTCCGAACAGATGCTTCACCTTTATCCAACTGAGTTGAGAGAACCGTCTCATTTACGGCTGCAAGTTGGGCAGGAATAATTGGCAAATCTGGTAAATCTACCCGCACAAAATAACGCCCACTCCCTGCTGGGGCTGGTAATATCCGCACGTTGGTAATGATACCGCTATGCAGCCCAACTCCAGTTTGGTAGATTTCCCCTGCTATGGTGTGCTGTTGCATAGGCGAAAATTTAATACACCTTAATAAATAGTCAAGGGTTGGGGGTCAAGAGTCAAGAGTCAACTGAAGTATGAAGTGTAAAGTGTGAAGTATGAAATCAGCTTTTTCATACTTCATACTTCATACTTTTAAAATCTTTCGCCGATGCCGAAATTGATGCGACTGTCACCGTCGTCGTTAATACCGTAGTCGATGCGAATTGGCCCCAAGGGCGATTGCACGCGCACACCTAAGCCATAACCATAGCCACTACCATTTTTGTTGAGGACTTCTGCTGCCCTTGTACTGCTACCTAAGTCACTGCCAAAATCGACAAAGACTGCGCCACTAACAATGGAAAATACAGGGAAGCGATACTCAACAGATGCTTGCACGTAACTGCGCCCACTGGCTAATGTGCCTTCTTCATAGCCACGAACAGAGTTACTACCACCTAGAGTAAACGCTTCGTAGGGCGGTAAGTCACCCAAAACAGTTCCACCTTGGATGTTGAAAGCTAAAGTTTGAGGGCCTTTAGAAAAGTTAAGAATGCTGACGGGGATGTATTGGCTGTAGCTTCCCCGTAATCTAGTGAGTAAAATATTACCTTCACCTATTGGTAGTGATTGATCAAGACCGAAACGCAAGAAAGAACCACTAGTGGGTTGTAAAGCATTGTTACGGCGATCGCGCTGTGTTCCCAGCTGTAATAACAATAAGTCGTCTTGCCCTGTACCGGAGAAGCTTAAAGGAATTAATTCTCCTGGTACGCCATTGTCGTCGTACACTGTACCAAATCTTCTCAGGTTGCCATCAGCATCACGGGTGGAAACTCGTTGATATTGCAAACCAGCCGAAGCTGTCCATTCTGATCTTTCGTAGGGATTGCCAGACAAAGGACGGGTAAAGGTGACACCACCACCTAGCCGCAGTACACGGGGGCGATCGCCATCTGTCTCTCCGACTCTAAAAGTTTCTACGTTGTCCTCATCTCCTTCAAAAACCAAGGAAATAGAACTACGGCGGAAAATGTTGGCTGTGTAGGAAGTGCGGTAGGGATCACCAGCAATCCAAGGGTCGGTATATCGCAAATCAAATAGTAACTCCCGTGTGCCGACTTGTACTTCTGCACCTAATTTTTGGTTTCTCCCGTTGAGGTTTTGCTGTTGATAACTCACCGTACCAAACAGTCCGCTGGCAGAACTAATCCCAGCACCAGCTGCGATCGAGCCGCTACTACGTTCAGCTACGTTCACCACAACATCAACTTTGCTGGGATCAGTACCAGGATCTAAGGAAACATTCACATCTTCAAATAACCCCAGTCCATATACCCGTTGTAGGTCTTTTTGTACTGTATTACGGTTGAATACTTGTCCTGGCTTTAATTCTACTTCGCGCTTAATAATATATTCTTGTGTTCGACCTCTAATTGGTCTGCCTTGATCGTCTGTTTCCTGACCTTCTTTATTGCGGAATCGGACTTTAATATTTTCTACTACACCTTCTGCTACTTGCAGAGTCACAACTCCATTTTCCGAAACTTGGGGCGCACCAATCACGTTAGCTAAAACGTAACCTTGGTCTTGATAGCGTTTGGTTAAGGTCTTGATGCCTTCTTGCAAGTCACGCAAATTCAGGATTTTGCCGTACTGATCCTTAAAAACTTCATCCGCAGTATTAGCAGGAAGAACAGAAGTAACATCAGTGCCAGGATTAGCGTCGATTTGCACCTTTGTCAGTACAGGGTTAGGCTGCACAATAAAGCTTACCCGCACGCCCAAGGGAGTGTCTTCGGGCGATGCTTGGACGTTAGAAAAGAAACCTGTGCCAAAGATAGAATTAATATCTTCTTGCAATTGAGTGCGGGTAGTAGTTCGTCCTGGCTGAGTCCGAATCACTTGATAAACTTTATCTTCTAGTTCTGGTGTTAATTGTCCTGTCTGAGATCTCACAACTACTTCTGACACTAACACTCTAGGTTCATTTGTTTCGGAAGTGTCATTAGGTTGAGTATTTCCTGGCAATGTGGGAGACGCGGGTTCTGTTGTCGGCGGGTTGGTATTCTCTGGTTGAGTACCATTAGGTTGATTATTCCCTGGCGATGTGGGAAACGCGGGTTCTACTGTCGGTGGGTTGGTATTCTCTGGTTGAGTACCATTAGGTTGATTATTCCCTGGCGATGTGGGAAATACTGGTTCTATTGTCGGCGGGTTGGTATTCTCCGGTTCTGCTGTAGGAGATGGTGCAGGTATTGGTTGTGTCGTTGAAGGTGGGCTACCTGGAATGGTATTGGGCTGTTGAGTGTCAGGATTTGGGATTGTCTCTGGAGTTTGGGCAATTTTTGGTATTGTTACAGTAGGTACTGTTAGCTCTGGTTTCAGTTTCGCTGCTGATTGTGTTGTCAAAACAGTAACAGTTTGAGGCTGAGTATCTTCGAGTACCTTAACTTCTGTGACGTTGATATCAGATTTTAATCTTTCCTTAGACAAACCTTGGGCTGCGTCTTTCTCTTGTTGCTGATTTGTCGGTGTTAAAACTTTAGCTGTCTGTTGTAAATCTTTAGTAGTTTGGGCTTCTGCACTGAGAGAACCGCTTAATGGCGTTGTAATTGCTACAACTGCTACTAATATAGGAGATAAACGCATTTTACTTATATTCCTCTTCACTTCCGCACACCATCACACACTAGTCAATAGTCAATAGTCATTTGTATTGACAAAGAATAAATTATCAATGACAAAGAACAATTTCACCAGTAAGTTTAATTTTTAGTTTCTACTACTTGTAGCACTCGTTGTAAAACCTCCTGGTAAGCATCTTCTACATTGCCTAAATCTCGGCGGAAGCGGTCTTTATCCATTACCCGACGGTTAGGATCAGCTTCTGCTGTTTCCCATAAGCGACAGGTGTCTGGGCTAATTTCATCTGCCAAGAGTATCTGCTGTTGTGAGTCCAAACCAAATTCTAGTTTGAAGTCTACTAGAGTAATGCCACACTGTCGCCAAAAGTTAAGCAGAAACTCGTTGACTTGCAATGCTAGATTCGTAATTGTGTCTACTTGTTCCGCTGTAGCTAGTTCCAGCAAGAATAGGCGATCGCGTGTCAACAGCGGATCTCCTAATTGATCATTTTTGTAATAAAATTCAACCATTGGCTGTTTTAAAACTGTACCTACTGGTAACCCTGTTTGTTGGCTAAGACTACCGGCAGCAATATTTCTGACAACTACTTCTAATGGTAAAATCTTGACTGCTTTCACCAGCATTTGATTTGGGGCTGGGCTGTCAATAAAGTGGGTTTTTATACCGTTTGCTGCCAATTGTTTAAATAACTGACTAGAAATACTACAGTTAATTCTCCCCTTGCCAAGGATACTGCCACGCTTTTGGGCGTTAAAAGCAGTCGCATCATCTTTAAAATCAGCCAACAAGACTTCTGGATTGTCTGTTGTATAGAGTATCTTTGCTTTGCCTTCGTATAGCTTGGAATGAACAGACATAGTAGGAGTAAAGTTTTAGCAATGGGCGACTTGTGTCTTTTCGGGCTTCACCATTTTATCTTTAGTTAACAAAGATTAGCCAATCAATCGTAAGTGAGCTATGAAAAGGTTAAACTCAACTCATGAAATAATCAGGGTTTTCTACAGTAGCTTTCTCTGGCTGTTACTGAGTATTTATCCGTAAATATTTTTACTATGTCTGTCAATCAACTTATTGTCTTGGAAGTTTGTTTCTATTCTCTAGAGACCTTGACAAAAGAAGTTTCTAGCAAATGAACGTCTGCTAGTCCAAGAGCAGCGATTTTTGATTAAGTTGATTGCATAATGCTGATCTCAGGTATATAAAATCTAACCTCTAGCAGAGGTTAATTTCCTGGAAAATTAGTAAACTTTGACTGTAGATTTTTTTACTATTAATAGCTAATTTTTTCTACTACCAAGAATTTTAGTATAAAAAATAACTAAGTAAATAGTGGTTTAAATATAATCAGTATTTAACCTAGGAGAATGTAAGTTAGCAATTGGCAGAAGGGTACACTAGTAGCAATTCTTGCACAACCCTTGTTTCAAGATAGATGCTGATAAATTGCTTTTGCTTTTAGACGCAGGATATGTGCATAGCTGATAACTTAACTTTTGAAATTCAAACAACAATGGAGTTTAACAAGTGGAGCATAGATTAGTGAATAAAGATGATTTTCTTTACCCTCATGGTCGCTATTACGGTCAAGTTAAACCAGAGAATTTAGTCTTTAATGCAAATCTTCAGGAATTTGCTCAGAAAGTTAGTTACGTTTGTAACTTAGAAACAGGTGGAAAAATCCCGCCAGAAGATGCTTACGAACAAATCAAAGCTTTGTGGAAACAGCTAAAACAAAGTAAAAAACAGCTACAAATTGGCGAAAATCCTTTTAAAAATGAAGGTGGAGAATCAGAGGAATAAGGGAAAATACAGGGAGCGATAATAGTAAAAAGCGAAAATTTAATTTTTAGTTATTACTTGACACTTTATCTATTCCCTGGCAACATCTCTTAGATTCAAGTAAATAGACATATTTTGGATTAAAAAACAGATAAATTTTTTTACTTGCTAACAATTGTCCAAACACCATCCCAGGAATCTGAAGGTGGTGTTTTATGGTAATTATGAGCGCGTTCTAAATGAATATACACTGCTTGGTCTTTGGGTCGAATATATTTAGCGGCGGCAAAAGAAGCGATCGCCCCCTCAAAATCCCGTGCTAAATAAGCAGCCCTGCCAGCATGGTAGTGAAATAAAAACTCTTGGGTATCAGCATCAAGGGGAGTGTGGCGATCGCCAATTAATTCATAAATATTTACGGCTTGGTGTTTACCCTTGACCCGAATTTTATCTAACTGACGCACCCAGATGCGATCGCTGCACAGTTGGTAAGTAAATTCGCTCAAAATAATATCACAGCCATATTCTTTGGTAACGGCTTCTAAGCGGGCGCTTAAATTCACACTATCACCAATCACCGTGTAATCCATGCGTTTGTGAGAACCAATATTACCGGAAACAACTTCTCCAGAACTAATCCCAATCCCAATGCGAATTTGTGGTTGTTCCTCAATAATACGTCGTTGGTTAAATTCTTCCAAACGTTGACGCATATCCAAAGCTGACTGCACCGCTTGCCAAGCATGGTTTTCTGTTAATGGTAACGGCGCACCAAACACAGCCATTAAAGCATCGCCAATAAATTTATCTAAAGTGCCTTCGTAATTAAAAACCGCCTCCACCATTGTTTCAAAATACTGGTTCAACAGCGATACAACCTCCGCTGCTCCCAAATTTTCTGTCAAAGTGGTGTAGCCGCGAATATCGGAAAATAAGATAGTTACATCCTTACGTTCTCCCACCATTAAGGCATCTTCTCCCACAGCTAATACTTGTTCAGCCACATGGGGAGTGAGGTAACGATACATTGTTGTTTTGAGGCGTTTTTCTTGACTAATATCTTCCAAAACAACTAAACCACCTCTGACTCCGCCTTCTGGGTTGGTTAGAGGGTTAACAGTGAGATTGATACTGCGTTCTAATTGTTGTACCTGACTAGTAGGAATTAACTGCGATTGGGGAGTCAGGGGTAAATTCCAGGGAATGAAAAAATCGGGGTTGGTGCGATCGCGTACTGCCAAAATTAACTGGTGAGTCATCGAAGTTTGCCCAGAGGGAAACCCTACTGGCAACTTATCGCTAAGTACTGAATCCTGAATATCACTACTAACTCGCCCGTCTAAACTCAGTGCTTGATATAAGCCTACTATAAGACTTTGCTCTGGTATATAATGTCTAGCACCAACTGTCAAACTATCTTCTAAACGCATTTGTAAATTTTCAATCGGCACTACTTCCCAAACAAAGCGACCGATTAAATTTTGTTCCCATAATAATTTATTACTTTTGTTATTAGCATCCCCTAGAGGACAACCTAATAACTCTAATGCTGCATCATTAATTGTGACAACGCGACCAATCATATCTGTAGAAATTACAGCATCTGAAAGACTTTGCAAAATGTCTTTTTGATACTGTTTTTCTAGCAGGACATTTTCAAACAAACGAGCATTTTCTAAAGCTATCCCTGCCTGGATATTAAAAGCTCGCATAAATTCTTCATCTGAAGCAGTAAAACTTCCCTTTTGCTTATTAATTAACTGTGTCACTCCAATTAATTCATTAGCAGAATTAAATACTGGCAAACATAAAATATTCCGAGTTACATAGCCAGTTTTTCTATCTGTACTGGGGTCAAAGCGGGGGTCTTTATAAGCATCAGGAATATTCAATGCTTCGCCTGTAGATGCCACATAGCCAGCAATGCCACGATTCGCCGACATCCGGATTTCCATAAATTCTGTTTGATCAGCAGCAGCTGCTACCTTTGTCCAGAGTTCCCCCATTTCTTTGCGATACAAAAACAGCGTACTGCGGTCTGCTTGCATTAAAATTCGAGCTTGTTCCATGACTATTTGCAAAGTTGCTTCTAAATCTAAACTTTGCCCTAGTGTTTGAGTTGCCCGTAATAGTGCTGTTGCGCCCCGTTGATTGCGGGCTGCTACATAAAAAGACTGACAAGTTTCTAAAATAATTCCAATCGAAGCAGCAAAATCTCGAAAACAGTTTTCATCTTCGTGATTAAATGGAATGTTGCCTTCTTTATTTGCTAGTTGGACTACGGCAACAATTTGATTTTTACTACTCACAACAGGCATACATAAAATATTGCGAATTCTATAGCCCATTTGTTTTTCTAAATCTGGACTAAATAAGGGATGAGTAGCAGTTTCGGCAATATTTAAGTATTGGCCTGTACTCGCAACATGACCAGGAATACCAACAGTAATCGGAGTCCGAATTTCTAAAAACTTTTGACTATTGTCTTGAGGAACTTTTGACCATAGTTGGCCTTTATCATAGTCAACTAAAAAAATCGCTGTGTGTTCAGCTTGGAGAATTTGACCAATTTTCAGGGTGATTGCTTCTAGAACCTTTTCCAACATTGTTTCTAGAGCTTCATTATTGATCAATTCAATTGCTCTGAGAAATTGTTGAAACTCAGCAGTAATAAAATCAAGCAAACAAACAAATTCGTTAACAGAAAGGTCTTTGACACGACGCAGTAAGGCGTGAGTGCGATTAACTTGCGTAAGTTCGGTTAATGTAGCCAAGACGCTACCAGGATTGGGAAGAGTCATGGTAATACCAATTCGTAATTCGTAGTTCGTAATTAAGAAAGTCAGATTTCGATTAGGTTTGGGGGTTTGAATCTGTTGCTGTATTTTAGAGAATTGGTATGATTTTAGACTTTAAAGCAGTAATTCCGCTTGTATTGATCATTAATCGCTATTGTCAGGAAGTGTAGGCGGGTTTTCCCGCCCTGTATATAATTTAAACCTCTATTTAAACTGCTGCTGTCGGCTGTTTTGCCAAGACTATTTTTTGATAGTAATCTTGCAGCTGGCATGTGGCAGCGGCCCATCCCCATTTTTCGGCTTCTTTACGAGCATTTTGACGAATGATATCTCGTGCTTGTTGATTTTCCAAGAGACGAATTGTTGCAGAAATGGCATCTTGAATATCAGCTTTGGGGTCAAAAAGATATCCATTCACGCCATCTGTAACAATATCAGGGATGCCTCCAGAACGGGCGGCAACTACTGGACACCCAGCTGCCATCGCTTCTAATAATACTAAGCCTAGGGTTTCGGTTCGGGAAGGAAAAATAAAAGCATCAGCACTGGCAAAGGCAGAACCTAACTCACGCCCAATGAGGTAGCCAACAAAATTAGTGTTTGTCCCAGCAAAGTATTTTAAGAGTGCTTGACGATGCGGCCCATCTCCCACTAAAGCTAATCGCGCTTGGGGGATTGCTTCTAAAATTGGCTTAATGCGTTCAATTTCCTTTTCGGCAGACAAGCGGCCAACATAAAGCAGCAAGGGACTTTCGGGATGATTTTGCGAAAGATGCGATCGCATTTCCCAACTTGCTAAATCAGGATGAAATAATTCTGTATCTACACCCCGTTGCCACAAGTCTACTCGTTCGATGCCATGTGATGACAGTTCCTCCATCATGGCTGTAGAGGTACAAAGATTCAACAATGCTTGATTGTGTGCGCCTTTGAGCAATTCCCACAATAATCCTTCTAACATTCCTAAACCGTAATGCTGGAGATATTGCGGTAAATGGGTATGGTAGGAAGCTACCAAAGGCAGTTTCAACACTTTGCTATAAAAAATCCCTGATAATCCTAGAACGGCTGGATTGACAACATGAACCACATCCGGCTGAAATTCTTCTAAGGCGTGACCAATTGCTGGGCGGGGCAGTGCCATTTTTAACTCTGGATACAGAGGCAAGGGAAAGCCACTAATGCCGTAAACTTTCGCTCCTTTATGTTCTGTGATTCCACCCTCTGGGGCGATGACTAAAACTTGATTTCCATTGCGTTGGAGATGATCAACGGTGTGGCGTAGGCGTGTTACTATGCCATCTACTTTCGGCAAAAAGGTTTCGGTGAATAGGGCTATTCTCATACAAAAATTATTCAGTCCAAGCAGATAATCTCAACTGCTGTTGAATTTCGGGTTCTACAACAGAGTAAACTGTCTCCCGTGGCAGAATCAATTGTGTATGGTCAGAAATATTGAGTGCTGAGTCAAGGCGTAGCGACTATTGGGTTTTGTCCGGGAAGCCAGCTACAAGATCAGGCGATCGCACTTCCTGCATATTGCCATCACCCTTTTGTGATTTGCAAGCTAAATCAAGTTAGTCGATTACCTCCGGCTCTGTAACCAATGCTAAACCTGCCAGAATTTGCTGAACACGCTGTCTTGAAAGACAGCCAATCTTCTCTGTGAGCAATGATTTATCAACTGTAAAGATTTGAGACACATTCACAACGCTTTGCTCAGGTAGATCTGCTTCACCAATCTCAAGTAGTACGTTGCCGAATGCCTTAGCTCGTCGTAAATTGGTGGTTAATGCACAGACAATCACAGTTCTAATCATCGAACGATTCAACACATCGTTTTGGATGACGACATAGGGATGAATATACGCTGGTTCTGACCCAATCGGTTGCCCCAGATCAATCCAATAAAAATCTCCCTGGTGAATCATTCATTCTCTACTAGTTGTCTTTGGTGTCGCCGCATTCCTTCTAGCATTGCCTGTTCGCTGTCATCTAATCCATCAGCATAGGCATCATTGATACTTAAAAGCTGCTTTTGACTATGGTAACGATGTAGATACTCCTCAAGGGCTAACGAAAATAAATCAGAGGGGGAAATTTGCATTTCCTGCGCTAGATTAGAAGCCTGTTCGTAGAGAGAATCCGGGATTGAAATCTCTTGAATCATGATCATCAAGGTTTGGGAACCAATCGGTTGGGTACTTCTAGCTTACCTGATCGCTCTACTTTCAGAAATCCAGGAATTTTGGTCATTGAGGGATTCTCGCGATCGCACTCTCGCCCTACGGATCGGCGCTCTGACTAAATAAAAATTATCTTGATGCGTTACGCTTTGCTAAAGCAGCCTACAAGAGCGGCGATCGCCCAAGTCATGTTACGTTCTCATTAAATTGGCAATTCTTTCTCTCGTTGGTGATAATAATTTTGGAGGTAATCATTGCAAGAGACTCCATGAACAGAATTCACAACGAAAGTATGAAAATTTCTTCCCTTTACACCCTTACACCCTAATACCCCTACACCCATTTTCAAGGCAGGTCTGATTGTGGTCTTTGCTCATACTAGTCCCCCAGACGTAATAACAACTCGCCTCACACTAGACGAGTATCGAGCAATGGAAGAAACACACCCAGAACGCCATGAATACCGCAATGGAGAGATTGTTACAATGTCGGGAGGTTCAGAAGCCGTCTCTTGCCAGCTTTTGTGAATATCTGCTGGTGAGCCAAACTGAACCCTACATTGAACACTATCACAACCTTGAGCGTCAAAGTAACGATCGCTGGCAATGGCAAGTTTACTCTCACCTTGGGCAGACAATCTTTCTCCACAGTTTAAACGTAGAAATTTCCCTCACTGAAATCTATCGTCGCATTAGTTTTTAAGGTGGCTCACTTTCTGTTCCTTGCTATACACAAAAATTACTTGGTCGCCTCAGCCAAGATGGCGACGACCAAGTTTTGATCATTTACTGACTTGAGTTATGAGAGGTTCTACAATCAGCCGCACACAGGCTTAAATCTATTTTCTATGCCAAGAGACTTTTGGCAAAATTTGTTTTTTATCGACTCGTTGCTGATACTTGATGGCAAAGTTTAACAGCGAATCAAGTAAGGAATCTGAGAGGTAGTGAGGTTGTAATCCGAGGTCTAGCAGTTTAGTATTTTTAGCGTTGAAATAATGTTCTTCTTTTTCAACTCTAGGGTTATCTATGTTGTTGATTTCGACATTCAATCCTAACGCGTTACCTGCCTTTTTCACCATCAATGCCAAGTCACCAACACTAAATAGTTCGGTAAATTGGTTGAAGACGCGGAATTCTCCAGGTTCAGCTGGATTTGCGATCGCTAATTCCATACAGCGTACTGTATCCCGAATATCCAAGAATCCACGAGTTTGTCCACCTTTACCATACACAGTCAAGGGATGACCAATCGCTGCTTGAATACAGAATCGGTTTAATGCTGTACCAAAAATGCCGTCGTAATCTAGGCGATTAATCAACAGTTCGTCCATTCCCGTTTCTTCAGTTAAGACACCATAAACCACACCTTGATTTAAGTCGGTGGCACGCAATCCCCAAATTCGACAAGCAAAGTGGATATTGTGGCTATCATGCACTTTGCTTAAGTGATACATTGAACCGGGCTGCTTAGGATAAGGTAGTGTATCTTTGCGCCCATTGTGTTCAATGGTGATATACCCTTCTTCAATATCGATGTTGGGTGTGCCATATTCACCCATTGTTCCCAGCTTGACTAGATGACAGTCTGGGAAATCTTCACGCATAGCATACAGCAAGTTGAGTGTACCAACTACGTTATTGACCTGTGTAAGAACTGCATGTTCGCGGTCAATCATGGAGAATGGTGCAGAACGCTGTTCGCCAAAATGCACGATCGCATTTGGTTCAAATTGATGTAAAGCTTTGTGCAGAAATTCGTAATTAGTAATATCGCCGATGAACAGGTCGATAGATTTGCCGGTCAAATCTTGCCAGCGCTGGATACGTTGCTGAATCGGTGCGATCGGCGTTAGAGTTGCGATACCAAGTTCGTTATCCCAGTGCCGACGCACCAAATTATCTAAAATTCCAACATCGTAACCTCGATTAGAGAGGTAAAGTGCGGTTGCCCAACCACAATACCCATCGCCACCAATAACCAGGACTTTCATTTTCACCAGTTTTTACTCGCTGATAGCTAAATCTATCAGGTTTGTGTACCCCCTCAACCACCAAAAGTAGTGATTAGTCATTCGTCAATAGTCATTTGTCCTTTGTCAAAAGGCAGGAAGATAAAATTTCATACTTCATACTTCATACTTCACACTTCACACTTTAATTCGATATTGCTGGGCAATGTAATAAAACAAAGGGTAATAATTAGAAAATTCTTGGCTTGAGCTTTGTCCTTGCCAGTGATACGTGATTTTACCTGTAGTTATGGTCAGTTTCATAGAACCGACTTGTTGACCAACTTCTACTAATAAAACCCCAGATACGCCTTGAGTAGTCTGAAAGTTGGATTGGACTTTATTTGCGGCATCTGGTAGGCGATTACTGGCCCATGCCCTAATTTGCACTGTTTGGCTACGTGGTGAAACTAAGGCAATACCGTCATCATTTTCTGGCACTGCTAAAACATTCCAATTACTAGGGTAAGGAAATTCAAAGCCATAACGAGAATTGCTATAAGTCTGCCATTGGGTATCGGAAACGCTGAAAGGTTTGCTGCATCCCCACAACAGTAAAGAGAAAGCGATCGCACCCGCAACACTGGGATATTTTGTATAAGTTTTTTGTTGATAACTACAAGTTTTCACTGAAGTAGCAGACATAATTACATCTTTTTTTTAATCTTATTAAATTTATAAAAGTATTGCTAGTATTTAACTTTACCGAGATTTTAGAAGATTTTCTCTGCTGCTCACTAGTATTTACTCAAATTAGATAAATGTTTTAAAGATAACTTAGCTTTTTTTAACCATCAAAACATATATAAATAAATGTAACAAAAGAGCCGTCAAAACGTTTTAACAGCTTGACAACAAATCAAGGAGCCGATAACGTGATATACATACCCGGGTAAGACCGCCAAAGAGTTATATGCAAACTAAGCAAAAGGTTACTTTTTATATATCGCCAGAACTGCACAAAAGGTTGAAGATACGTTCAGCAATTGATTCTGAGCCAATGTCAGATCTTGCCGAACGCGCCCTCTACTTTTACTTGGCGAACCCAGAATTAGTAGAAGAATTAGAATCTTCTACATATGGGAGAACTCATAGAGTGTATTCCTGTCCCACTTGCGAAAGTTCATTAGCATTGCGTGATGGTGAATTAGTTGCTTTAGGTAATCAACCAGGATTGATTGGGCAAGAGCCTCTTTCCATTGATGAAATGGAGCAAGTCGAAACCCATCCCAAGAGTGAGGAAGAGCTAGTCCCTTGCTAGATAAGAATTATGGATTACTCATTCATAATTCAGCCATCGTTACAAACGAAGTCTGTTCTTTACTGTATAAGGTCTCAAGTAGGTCGATTGTATGAAAGAAGAGCTCAACATTATAATTCAAGCTCAATACCCTCTAATCTACCTTGTGACCTCCGAGGAAGAGCGGGCCGAGCAAGCAATTTCCACAATCGCTCAAGTGTTAAAGCCCCAGCGCCGAGTCTACGTATGGACAGTAACTCATGGCATCGTGGAATATGGTCAACCCCGAAATGTAAGCCAACACAATACTGTTTCCCCAGAAGCGGCAATTGATTGGATAATTCGCCAAAGAGAACCCGGTATATTTATTCTTAAAGATTTACATCCATTTATTGATGCGCCTGCAACTACAAGATCGTTGCGAGATGCGATCGCTAGTTTTAAAGGGCAGCAAAAAAATATTATTTTAATGTCGCCAATGCACCAAGTCCCCATAGAATTGGAGAAGGAAGTAGTTGTTTTAGACTTCCAACTGCCAGATATGGCGGAATTGAATAAAGTTTTAACTTCCCATTTAGATCATTATCGTGGGCGACGTTTGACCACAGAAGCACGCGAAAAACTTCTTAGAGCCGCTTTAGGTTTAACCAAAGATGAAGCTGAGAAAGTATATCGGAAAGCGCAAGTCACAACAAGTCGGCTGACAGAAGAAGAAGTTGACATCGTTTTATCTGAGAAAAAGCAGCTAATTCGGCGGAATGGGATACTAGAATACATCGAAGAAGATGAAACCATTGATGCTGTAGGTGGCTTAGAAGAATTAAAGAAATGGCTCAAGCAACGCTCCAATGCCTTTACCGAAAGAGCAAGAGAGTATGGTTTACCCCAACCAAAAGGGATGCTGATTTTAGGAGTTCCTGGTTGTGGTAAGTCATTGATAGCCAAAACAACATCTCGGCTTTGGGGTTTACCGCTGTTGCGCTTAGATATGGGACGCGTATACGACGGCTCAATGGTGGGACGAAGTGAGGCAAATCTGCGTAACGCCCTCAAAACAGCAGAATCCATCTCTCCAGCGATTCTGTTTATTGACGAGTTAGATAAATCCTTTGCTGGTAGTGCTGGTTCTGGTGACTCCGATGGCGGCACATCAAGCAGGATATTTGGGTCTTTCCTCACATGGATGCAAGAAAAAAAATCTCCAGTGTTTGTCATGGCAACAGCCAACCGAGTCGAACGCTTACCTGGAGAATTTTTGAGGAAAGGTCGGTTTGATGAAATCTTCTTTGTAGATCTGCCTACACCTGAAGAACGGCGCGATATTTTCAACATTCACCTAAGCAAGCGCCGTCGTGAAGACATCTCGCGGTTTGATTTAGAGCAACTAGCCAAGATGTCTGATGGCTTTTCTGGGGCAGAAATTGAACAAGCGATTATCGCGGCAATGTACGAAGCTTTTGCCCAAGACCGCGAGTTCACCCAGCTAGATATTATTGCTGCACTGAAGGCAACATTGCCCCTGTCTCGCACGATGCAAGAACAGGTAACAGCCCTAAGAGACTGGGCTAGACAGCGGGCAAGACCAGCCGCAGCCTCCGTTGCTGAATACCAGCGAATGGAGTTTTAAAAGCTTTCCCTTGCTAACCCAGGGGGAAAGGCTAGTTTCAAAAACTAGCAGTTAAAAGAAAAAGCCGTCTCTCGATAAGCGCGGCTTGCCGAAGATAAACCGTTGTTTTTTTCTCAATCTTCTCATTGGAGGAAACCCAAATGTCTCACTTTAGCACTCTTCGCACCAAAATCACCGATGCAGAAATCCTCAAAGCTTCTTTACGCGACTTGGGTATTACCGTAAAGACAGAAGCTGATGTACGTGGTTATAACGGTCAGCGTGTTCGTTCTGACATCGTTGCTGTTTTGGAAGGCGAATATGATCTCGGCTGGTCTCGCAATAGCGATGGTTCCTTCGACCTCATCGCTGATCTGTGGGGCGTTGCTAAAAAGCATAACCAAACCGAGTTAATCAACTCCATCAATCAAAAATATGCAGTTAACAAGACTTTGGCTGAAGTAAAACAGCGCGGTCTGCAAAACGCCAACGTTAAGTTGGTATTGCAATAGTATTTCTCTGCGCGTTCCCAAAGCTGCACGGGTTAACCACATCATAGCGGTTAGCCCGCTTTTTTTGCCTTATTTCGGGGCTGGGTTGATTCCTCGTCCTGATTTTTTATGTCTTTTCCTTCCTCAACTGTTATCCTATCAACAATAGTAATTACAGTGGTTGATAACCAGCATCCTGCGGGGCGACAACTGATACAAATTGCAATGGTTCACTACCCTGATTTACTACGCCATGAACCTGCCCTGTGTGCGCCACCACAATCTGTCCTGAGGAAATAGGCATAGTCTTACCCTCAGCATCGAGGATGTACTCACCATTACCAGACAATACGATCCAGGTATCCTGTCCAGAGGGGTGAATGTGTGGGTTAATTGTTTGTCCAGGCAACACGTACCACATCACAACCACAGCATCAGCTGACTCTGTGACTACAGATCGTATAGGTTCGCCGTCTGACATTTGAACGAACTCTGCGCCATTGAAAATACGGGATAACACCATAAAAAATTTTCTGGCAACTTTAGTCACTAGAAGTCTACCAGATACATATATGTTTCGGAACGACTGTGCGCTACCAAAACCTTGAGAACAGATGAAATAGATTTTAAACAGGTAACTATTCAGCCGGATTCAGCTTTTGTTTTAAGATAGCTTCCACTTCAGTCTCAGGATTTTCTAAATCAAAAGGATATGGGTGACGATTCGCTGGATTACGACGGCTCATTAAAACTTCCATTGCTGCTTGAAAAGCTTCATGATCATTACGATTTTCAGAAATAAAACGCTTAAGTTCAGTATTAGTCATTTGAGATAAATTCGGCATCATAGAACAAACTCCCAACTTCCATCTTCATCAATCACAAGCACTATCTCGTCGTTTACTCCAGCCTGGATGTAAATAGTTTTAAATCTCTGGTCATAACGAAAAACTTGAATTGGCTGGTACAAGTTGGAAAGCAACTGACAGAGAAATGCTGCGGTTACTAACTATTGCTGCGTTGGCAATTGGAAACTCCCAGAGCTACACCAAGTGTAGCGTATCAGAACTTAATGCTTGTATTCATTCACCTTCATTGGTTTTTTAAGTGTGACTCAACCCAAATTTGAGCAAAACGTTCATGTGTCCATCCAACCAGATGTGACACCTGTCCATACCCAATTTCTCCGATCCTTTTGGTGCCGTCTCCACGTTCGATAATAAATCAAATAATTAGACAAACTTAACTATTTATAATAAGGCTATAGTCATAGATAAACCTACTATAAGGTTGTAAGCGTTGAGTTTCGTTATTCAATCAAACGTACTTTAGAATTTTATATTTAACTGTGTCTATCTACTTAATAAGTTGTAAACTTAAAAAAAGAGCCGCAATAGTTCCTGATACAGAAATTTCGCCTTGAGTAATTTTATCTAATACTGATTCTATAGGAATTAAAATAACTTCAATTTCTTCTGTAATATCTAAATTTTGCTCGCCAACTTTAATGACATTCTCTGCTAAAAATAAATGGATGCGATTTGTGTCTTTGCTTGGCTTGTCGTAAAATACAGCTACTTTTCTCGCCTGTTGAGCTAAATAACCAGTTTCTTCTTGTAATTCTCGAATAGCTGCTGTTTCGGCACTTTCTTGTGTCGGGTCAAAATGTCCCGCAGGTAATTCTATAAAAAAATCTTCTACTGCGTGTCTGTATTGACGGACGAAAATAATTTCTCTATTGCTTGTAATCGGTAAAATAATCGCAATTTCTGGTTTAATACTGACAAAGTAATCATTAATAACTTTACCATTCGGTAATTCAATCTTATCTTGTCTTACCTTACACCAGCGATGGTTTAATACCATTTCTGATTGCAAAATTTTCCATTTTTTGAGATTGCTCATAGATGCTAATTGATAAATGTAAAAAAGTAGAACAGATGCCAGAAATAAGCTAAAATCTTTTACACTGTTTTCCGCCCTAGCCATAATAGAGCATACTTATGCAAGTAGATGTAAATGTATTTACTGTCAATAAACGATTTCCCTTAACTATTAGTCGGGGTACAACTGCACAGACGACGAATGTATGGGTAAAGATTACTGAAGATGGCATTGAGGGCTGGGGTGAGGCATCACCGTTTGGTGTAGGTAATCATGCTCAAAAAACAGAACAAATCAAAGACGCTTTAGAGCAAGTTGTACCATTGTTAACATCTTTTAGCCCTTTGCAGAGACAGCAAGTTGAGCAACTGTTAACTCAAAAGCAGGTTCCTTCATCGGTGCGGGCTGCTTTGGATATGGCTATGCACGATTGGCTAGGTAAGCGTGTCGGTTTACCACTGTGGCAGATTTGGGGATGCGATCGCCACAATATAGTACCAACTTCGGTGACAATAGGTATCAATTCACCAGCAGGGGCTAAAGCTAGGGCGCGAGACTGGTTAGAGTTCATGGATGTCCGGCTTTTCAAGGTGAAGCTAGGTAGCCCGGATGGCATTGATGCAGATCGGCAAATGCTATTAGCAGTACAACAAGAAGCACCACATCTAGAATTTTTTGTGGATGCAAACGGTGGTTGGAGTTTGAGTAATGCGATCGCCATGTGCAATTGGTTGGCTGATTTAGGTGTAAAGTATGTAGAACAGCCGCTGGCACGGGGCCAAGAAGCGAGTTTAGCACAACTCAAAGAAAAGTCGCCCCTACCGATTTTTGTCGATGAAAGTTGCTTTACCAGCTTTGATATTCCCCATTTGGCAAACTACGTGGATGGGATTAATATCAAACTGATGAAGTCAGGCGGCTTAACTGAGGCATTACGGATGGTACACACAGCGCGGGCTTATGGGTTGCAAGTGATGTTTGGCTGCTATTCTGATAGTTCACTAGCTAACACAGCCGCCGCGCAGTTAGCACCACTCGCTGATTATTTAGATTTAGACAGTCACCTGAACTTAATTGATGATCCGTTTATGGGTGCATTGGTGGTAGAGGGGAGAGTTTTACCAAACGATTTACCAGGCTTGGGGGTACAATACAGTGCGTTTGCCGCTTAATCAACGAATCGCTATTCTACTGCATGATGGAGTTACTGGCGCTCAGGGCAAAACAGGATTGGCAATTTTACGCTACAGTGAAGCCCCAATCGTAGCCGTGATTGACAAGGTAACTGCTGGCAAATCTTTGCCAGAATTGACGGGTATCCAGCGTGATGTGCCAATTGTGGCATCAGTAGCAGCCGCTTTAGAGTATAAACCGGAAGTTTTAGTAATTGGGATTGCGCCAAAAGGTGGTGCTGTACCAGATGATTATTGGATAGAAATCAAAGATGCGCTAAAAGCTGGGATGTCTTTGGTGAATGGTTTACACACACCATTGGCCACTGTGGCAGAGTTAAATGCACTCCTAAAACCAGGGCAATTAATTTGGGATGTTCGCAAAGAACCACCGAATCTAGATGTGGCTAGTGGGATGGCGCGGACTCTCCCCTGTCGCAGAGTTTTGACTGTGGGAACAGATATGGCGATTGGCAAAATGTCTACTAGTTTAGAACTACAATGGGCAGGAAAACTGCGGGGTTGGCGTTCTAAGTTTATCGCTACAGGTCAAACTGGTTTGATGTTAGAAGGTGACGGTATAGCTTTAGATGCAGTCAGAGTAGATTTTGCAGTTGGTGCTGTTGAACAAATAGTTATGCGTTATGGTCGGGACTACGATATCCTGCACATTGAAGGACAAGGTTCGTTGCTACATCCTGGTTCGACAGCTACTTTACCCTTAATTCGCGGTTCCCAACCAACCCAACTGATACTAGTACATCGCGCTGGACAAACCCATAACCGGAATAATCCTCATGTCCCGATTCCGCCATTGACGAAAGTAATCCAAATGTATGAATCTGTTGCCAGTGCAGGGGGTGCATTTGGAAAAGTACCTGTGGTAGGTGTAGCTTTGAACACTGCACATTTAGATGAGTTTGCAGCCCACGAAGCAATCGCACAAACTACAGCAGAAACAGGTTTACCTTGCACCGATGCAGTCCGTTTTGGCGCTGGTTTGTTATTGGATGCCGTGATAAAGTCTGAAGTATGAAGTGTGAAGTCTGAAATTTCATGCTTCCGACTTCAACCAATTACTACCTGTCGAAGTGCGGACTTCGTTTGTGTAGCTGCGACTTCCAGTCGTTCGGGCTTGGTGCAAGATCTGAGGTACCCAACCTACGGAAGATTGCGATCGCACTGAAGTTTTCTCAAATTTCATACTTCATACTTCACACTTCATACTTTTGTTGGCAGCGATCGCAAATTCCCTGAACAGTTACCTCATAGCGTTCTGCTTTCAGCCCTAACCGCAGTTTACTCAAGTCAACACACTGAAAAGTATTCCAATCAATATCTTCAATTGCACCGCAACAGTTGCAGCGAAAATGATGGTGCGGCCCAACGTTGGCATCATAACGAGATACACCTTCTTCTAACAGCACTTCTCGTACCAAGCCCACTTCGCGTAATGCTTGCAGTGCAGCATAAACCGTAGCTTGAGATGAAGTCGGCGCATCCTGATTCAAGTTTGTCAGAATTTGATCAACTGTGGGATGGTCTTCTCGCGCCAGTAGATTTGCATATACTGCGAAGCGCTGCGGAGTCACTCGCAATCCTTTGCTTTTGAGTGTTTTGACAATCTCATCAGCTTTTTGCTGCATAGCATTTACTTGAATCACATTAACAAACCTAGATCCTTATTATAAGGTTTCCTCTCTCAGCATTGATATTTCTTCAGAAAGATAAATGTAATAGAGTATTTATTACTATTTTCTAACTATTAAATTGTAATAATTCTGATTTAAAAGAGGATATAAGATTCTGACTGGTGGTAAAACAAAAGCGATCGCTCTAGGCGGATGGGGCTTGTTACACATAGCATTAAAACAGCCCCTTGCATAAATTCACTCCAGCATGAAACGAACCAGGAAGTCTCTGCTGCTCACCTTGAGTTGGATATTGTTGTCAGTTAGTACATCAGTTTTAATTATTCTGACACAACCAATAGCACCCGTTCCAGCACAAGAACCTGCTACTACAACTGTAGAAACAACAGATACAGCCAATCCAGAAAGTCCCGCACCCACTCCACAGCCAAACCAGACAGCAAAACCAGAAGCCGCCGAACCAAAAAAACCAGATGCAGCGGCAGAACCTGCACTTACTCCAGAAGAAATTGCCCGTCAACAAAAGTTTATCGAAGCAGACAAACTATACCTTGCTGGAAACATCGCCGAGGCGGAAAAACTCTATCGTGAGTTAAAACCACCATTTAGCAACACAGATATATCACGCCAAGAACGCAAACCAGCCATCCTTGACCCCACGCAACTATCGCCAGGCGGCAAAGTTTATTGGCGGGAGTCAGAAGCAGGGATAGCTGCAAAGTTGCAAACCAGAACCGAAGTACCGCTAAAATTACTAGTCGAGCAGTATCCTGAATTTATTCCTGGACATATTCGCTATGCCGAAATTCTCAAACAATATGATCGCCCAAAAGAAGCTTTAGATATTTTAGAACGGGCATCATCACTATATCCAGATCAACCAGATTTAATTAAAGCCAAAGTCACAGCACTGGCTGGTGAAAAGAAATGGATGGAAGCATCTTTAGCAGCGCGTCAGTTTGCCATCCTCTATCCTAACGATCCGCGAGCAGAAGAATTTACCAAACTTGCAGAACAAAATCTCAAACGCTACAAATCCCACATCCGTGAAGAAATTAGAGGTAACACCTTAGCGAACATCATCACAGGTGCAGTAGGTTACGCCGTCACTGGTAGTTTGTTGGGGCCATTTTCTGCCCTTGACTCTACCATCTTGCTGTTACAAGGAGAAGGTGCAGTAGGTGAGTCGGTAGCTAAACAGGCTAAAAAACAGCTACCTTTAGTTAAAGATGAAGAAGTGCTGGCCTATGTTAACGAAATTGGGCAGAAACTAGTAAAGGTTTCAGGACGCACCGAATTTAAATACGAATTTTTTGTGATTCCCGAAGAAGAATTGAATGCCTTTGCCTTACCAGGAGGTAAAGTTTTTATTAATGCAGGTGCGATCGCTAAAAGTAACTCCGAAGCCGAACTAGCTGGATTAATCGGTCATGAATTATCTCACGTAGTTTTATCTCACGGTTTTCAACTAGTCACCCAAGGCAATTTGATTTCTAACGTTACTCAATATCTGCCTTTAGGCGGTACTGTTGGTCAACTTTTCGCCCTCAGCTACAGCCGCGAGATGGAACGTCAAGCCGATAGCCTCGGTACAAGATTAATTGTAGCTAGCGGCTATGCTGCGGATGGGTTACGTAACTTAATGGTGACGCTAGACAAACAAAAGAAAAATGCCCCTCCCAGTTGGTTATCATCGCACCCAGGCGGTAAAGAACGAGTCAGTTATTTAGAAAACCTGATTACTCGTGGTAACTACAACCGCTACAGCTATGAAGGAGTCGAACGTCACACCACTATTCAGGCAAAAGTGAAACAACTGTTGAAAGAGAAAAAAGAACGAGAAGAAAAAAAGCGTCGTTCTTGATGAATCAAAACCTAAAATTTTTGCGTCACTCTAAATATCAGTTTCCAAATGTGTTTTTCTTAGAGGAGCATTTATGAAATTACAACCCTTGAAGTTGTTATTTTTAAGTGGTTTGGGCTTGTCCTTGTTTTTAGGTAATTCCGCCGCCTTTGCCCAAGTTGATGATGGTGGTGGTATTGTCGTACCCACCACTTCCGATCCATATCCATCAGGTTCATCAACACCTGTCGATACATCAACAGGTGTACCCACTTCCTCTACTGGTAGTGTAGTCACTGGTACTAGGTTTAGCTGCCAAAGCGATAATGGTCAGTACGTAGTAATGTATCAGCCCGAAAGCCAACCAGGACGATTCTTTCCTTGGGCGGCTCCAGCGGCTTTAGGCGGTGGTTGGGATCCATACAAACGTTGTGTTACCATTGCTCAACGCTTAGAACAATATCGTCCTGATGGTTTGCAAGAACTCCAAACAGGTTTCTTGAATAATGAAAACATTGTCTGCGTTACAACTGAAGCTAACCCTAGCTGTCGGATTGTGCTAACCGTACCACGAGACAAAGACGCTTATGTTGTCCGCAATAGCATTTTCCAAAACTTAATTTCTGCTGATGACGGTCAACAAACTACGGCGGTGAACACTTATCGCAACAGCCGAGGCGGAGTAGACGAAATCTACAACATAGGCCGCACTATTTTAGGTGGACGTAATAGACAAGTTAGCTCATCAAGAAGTGATATTAATCTCAAGCCTTTCCTTGATCGCAAAGATGGTGGAACTGGGACAAAGTTACGTAATGGTGTAGCAATTCGCCGTCAATCTCCGGCTCAATCTCAAGGTCGGACTATCTTAAAGCCTGGTAATTTCCGGTAATAGGTTGTGATTTTGACAACGTGAAATGTTGTGTTTCAAGAAATGTGGGAATCAGGAAGCTAAAGAACACAGGAATAGTTATAGTTTTCCTCATTCCCTTTATCCTGCTCATTTTGATTCACATAGTCTCCTTGCTAAAGCAGAAGCAGATATTGAAGCTAAAAAGGTCAAGGATATTAATGAAATCATTTACGACAAGTGATTTTTGGGAAGCTTATAGATTTTTTGACTTAATAATATTGCTATCTTTGGTCAGAACAACCCATTCTCTTTTGCCAACCTCTGGCAACCACACTACATCTTGGGCATTATCATCAAAGTGGTCATGATGAACTTCAATAGTAAGTCCTGCGCCTTTAAGCGTTGATATAATGATTCCGCAACATAGGCATCGATCAATAAAAAAATGATGGACTGGGGTTGTCTCATGCTGCGGCGAACTTCTCGCAACGAATTGCTTCTTCAATCATGAGGCGATCGCAGCCGTAATCATGAGCCAGAAAGTCAATTGAGTCACCTGCTAGATAGCGCTCTAGCAAAACACGAGTAGCAATTCCTGTTCCAGCAATCACAAGGCGACCGAAAGCAATTCGAGAGTCCATGACAACGTATCGAGGATTATCTTCTTCGTGAGAGCGAGTAAAGGGATACAGTTTAATTGCAAGCCCAGTATCGTCAGGTTCAATTCGTTCAAGATGAGCATTCAACGCATCTTTCATTTCAGTTTGTCCACGTTTAGAGACATTAACGAGAGAACCGTATCGCTCAATGAACAAATCAACGCCATCAGTACGAAAGCGCTCACCTGCTAAGGGGTGGGATATTTGAAATTGCTCCTCAATGAAATCAAGTGCAATCCGTACCTTATCTAGTTCAATTTGGTGATGTTTGCGAATTGCTCTTAGAATATGTACTTCCACTAAATTAGTGAAAGAAAGAAGTCGTGGTTTAAGATGTCGAATTGGGATCAGGGGTCTGAAGAAGTTAGAACCGTTTGAGATAGGATAATGTCGCCCAACTGTCCAAGATCGAATCGTGCCTGCTGGAATGCGTAAATAACGGGCAGCATCGCTAATGGAGTCTGTGGGAATGTCTCTAGGGTCAATTCCTCCGTAAAGCTCGGTCATAAGCGTGCCTGCCAGAGATGTTTATTTTTATTATTGAGTATATTCAGTTGACATTCAAGCAAAGAATGTTCCTGCACTTTTATGCAAATTACTTACTCACGAATAATACACTTGAGCCATATTATTGATAGAAATATTCCCCTATGGCCTGGCGACCCATCAGTAGAATTTACCACTGTTGCCGATATTCCAGATGATGGCTACTATCTGCGGCGTTTTTCTCTGGGAGAACATAGTGCTACTCATATCAACACTCCTAACAGTTTTTACGCTGATGGTGCAGCAATTCATGAATATCCTGCTGAATCACTGGTTGTATCGGCGGTAGTGATAGATATCTGCGAAGTTGTAGTTGACAATCCTGATTACGCTTTGACTATTGCCGATATTCTGGCTTGGGAGGAAGAATACGGTGAAATCGAAAGCGGTAGCGTAGTGTTACTTTACACTGAGTGGCAGCGCAAGTGGTCGGATAAAAACGCATTTTTTAACCAGGATGCTCAAGGAATTATGCATTTTCCGGGATTTAGTAGCTATGCTACGCAGTTTTTACTCAACGAACGGCAAATTGCAGGTGTAGGAATTGATACTCACGGTGTAGACCCTGGACAAGATAACAGTTTTACTACTAACCGCTTAGTATTGGCACAGCAAGGCATTGTTTTGGAGAATCTGACGAATTTAGATCAACTGCCTCCTCAAGGTACGACATTAGCGATCGCAATTCTCAGGTTACGTGGTGGTTCCGGTTCTCCTGTGGGAGTATTAGCTTTTGTGCCTTAACTTTTGTGTATAACTTTTTCGTCTTCTGCCCATTCTCCTAACTTGACGTTAATGTAGAAAACAAATCAAACAATTTTAGATTGACCTCACAAATAAATCGCTCTAAATTATCCCAATTCTCTAAAAGAAATTTTAATTACGAATTACAAACTTGTACTGAGCGTAGCCGAAGTATTACGAATTATGTCCCTAACTTGTCGCAACTATATCGATGGTCAGTGGCTGGATGCTGCCACAGGAAATACACTCGAAAGTCGTAACCCAGCTTTGGTAAGTGAAGTTGTCGCTACCTTTCCTCGTTCTCAAGCTGCGGATGTTGAAAAAGCCGTCGCCGCCGCCCGTCAAGCTTACAACAGTTGGCGCAAAGTTCCCGCCCCAGCTAGAGCCGAATACATCTTTCGTGTCGGAGAATTATTACTCCAGCATAAAGAAGAACTCGCTCAATTAATTAGTCGGGAAATGGGTAAACCCCTAACAGAAGCGAGGGGAGATGTACAAGAAGGTATTGACTGCGCTTTTTATAGTGCTGGTGAAGGACGGCGACTGTTTGGGTTAACGACACCTTCAGAAATGCCCAACAAATTCGCCATGACGGTGCGAATGCCTATCGGTGTTTGTGCTTTAATCACTCCGTGGAACTTCCCTGTGGCTATTCCTTGCTGGAAAGCTATGCCAGCTTTGGTATGCGGTAACACAGTCATCCTCAAACCAGCGGAAGATACTCCTGCCTGTGCAACTAAACTTGTCGAAATTTTCGCCGCCGCAGGTTTACCACCGGGCGTAATTAACTTAGTGCATGGTGTTGGCGAAGAAGTTGGCAAAGCTTTAGTAGAACATCCTGGTGTTGATTTAGTTTCTTTTACTGGTTCTTCGGAAACGGGCGCTTTTGTTGGTGCAACTTGCGGACGGACACACAAGCGTGTCTGTCTAGAAATGGGTGGGAAAAATGCTCAAGTTGTGATGGAAGACGCAGACTTAGCACTGGCTTTGGATGGTGCTGTGTGGGGTGCTTTTGGTACAACTGGGCAGCGTTGTACTGCGACAAGTCGCCTAATACTGCACCGCGACATCAAAGAAAAGTTTACCGCTATGCTTTATGAGCGTACCAGTAAGTTACGCTTGGGTGCTGGTTATGACCCAGATACAGAGATTGGGCCGATAATTAATCAAAGACAACTGCAACGGGTGAATGAATATATGAACATTGCCCGTGAGGAAGGTGCAAAGATATTAATTGGTGGGGAAATAGCAAGCGTTGGACAACTAAAACAGGGTAATTTCTTTCAACCAACTATTCTAGATAACGTTACTTCTGATATGCGCGTTGCCCGTGAGGAGATATTCGGGCCTGTGGTGGCATTAATAGAGGTGAATTCCTTTGAAGAAGCGATCGCTGTTCTCAACGATACTAATTACGGTCTGTCTTCTTCAGTGTATACCCGCGATATCAACCGCGCTTTTACTGCCATGCGCGATATCGAAGCTGGTATCACTTACATCAATGGCCCAACTATTGGCGCGGAGGTACACTTGCCGTTTGGTGGTGTCAAACAAACAGGTAACGGCCACAGGGAAGCCGGAACCTCTGCCTTAGATGTATTCACAGAATGGAAGAGTGTGTATGTTGACTTTTCTGGTAGTTTACAACGCGCCCAAATAGATAACCGCAGTTAGTTCAGGAGGACGACAGTCGCCTCAAGTCGGCAGAGCCGCCCACGGCGCTGTCTCCAGAAAACAGGAGGTAAAAATAACGCTCTTTAATCACTCTAACCCTCTTTAGTCACTCTCGCTAGATAAAAATCCCAAACCCTTATTTTTCTATCACTCTGGTGAGAGAAAAAGGCTATTACTGTTGCTGACATTCAGGTTTTCAAAATGTCTTCATCTATGATTCGACTGCTATATTTTCTAATGCGCTACTGATTTGTTCAGCCAGTTTTAGCGGCCGAAAAGGTTTGACAAATACGGCGGCAATATCTAACTCGGCAAAACTTTCTTGGTCTAACGGCTGAATTTTTGCTGTTACCAAAATGACTGGTATACGACGGGTAAGAGGATTTGCCTTGAGTTGTTGGAGTGTGGCGCGACCATCCATATCAGGCATCATCATGTCCAGTAAAATTACATCAGGTTGATTGTTAGTTGCGATCGCTAAAGCTTCCTGGCCAGAACTAGCACTCAGTACTGTCCAATTTACTGACATTTCTAAGCCCATTTGCGCGATCGCTCTGACATCTTCTTCATCGTCAACGATTAAGATACACTTGCTCATCATGCTCCGTTTAATAATGGCAGAATGATATAAAAGCTACTACCTTGTCCTAAAGTGCTTTCAGCCCAAATTTTGCCATGATGTTGCTCAACAATGTTGCGACAAATAGCAAGTCCTAATCCTGTACCGCCTTTGTTGCGAGAATCAGATGCATCAACTTGCCCAAAACGCTCAAATATTGACTGTAGTTTATGGGTCGGGATGCCTCGCCCTTGGTCTTGCACTTCAATTTGCAGGTAATTGGTTTGCAGTTTTACACGCAACCAAACAGTACCACCCGCTTGGGAAAATTTTATCGCATTGCCGATCAAGTTTGTCAGAGTTTGTAGTATGCGGTCAGGATCTGCCAAAATTTGGGCAGTGGCTGGTTCCACAACTAAGTTAATTTGCGATCGCTCTGCCATTGCCTGCATCGCTTCTGCGGCTTGAATCAGTAAATCGCCAATGTTACAGGGTAATGGTTGCATAGCGATTTTACCCGATTTCATCCGCTCTAAGTCCAGAATATCGTTGACCAGACGATTTAGACGCTCGATGTTGCTAGTGGCAATATTGAGGATTTGCTGACCTTTGACAGTTAGTGTTCCTAATTGTCCTGTACCTAAAAGGTCTAGTGAGCCAATTAAAGAAGTTAGTGGTGTTCGCAATTCATGACTGACTAAAGAGATAAATTCGTTTTCTAAACGCTTGCGTTCGGTAATGTCATGAAAAATATTTAACACGCATTGTTTAGCTTCTAAGTCAATGAGTTCGACAGATAATAAGACAATTCTAAACTCACCTGATTTAGTACGCAGCTCTATTTCCTGATTTTGTAATGAGCCTGTTTCTAGTAATTTTTGCCAGATATTAGCATTTTGTTCTGGGGTAATTCCCAGCTTGAGGTCAGCTACTGAATGACCAATAATTTCTTCTAGACTATAACCACTAATTTTGAGAAAACTACTATTTACTTCAATAAAGTATCCTTCATTTAAGGTAGTAATTGCAATTGGACTAGGGCTGGAACGGAAAGCTTTAGCAAATTTTTCCTCGGCTTGTTGGCGTTCGATAATTTCTTGCTGGAGTTTAGTATTTTGTTCTTGAAGTTGTTTTTGTAAACTGCGAATTGTTAAATGATTTTCCACCCGTGCCAGCACTTCTTCGACTTGAAAAGGTTTGGTGATATAGTCAACTCCTCCAACTGTAAAAGCTTTGACTTTATCTAAAACATCATTCATAGCACTAATAAAAATCACTGGGATGTCGCTGGTGAGAGCATGATTTTTTAGACATTGACAAACCTCATAACCATTCATTTCTGGCATATTAATGTCCAGTAAAATCAGGTCTGGTGGTGCTGCTTGCGCTCCTCGTAAACCAGCCGTACCTTTGGTGACACTTCTCACTTTGTAACCCTGTTCTGTCAACATGGAAGCTAGGAGATACAAGTTTTCTGGAGTATCATCAATTACTAAAATATTAGCTTTTGGTTTCTCTAATGGCTGGCTATACATTATCTTTACCTGGAGTTAGGTCGATAATTTCATCAAAACAGAAACGATTTACCAAATCGGTCAGCCTTTCAGATAAAGCTAAATGAGTTTTGGGAATTTGGGCAATTAGCTGTAAAATTATTTCTGCGTCCACCTGAACAGCTGCTTGGTACAAAGCATTCCGCCATTCTTCTGGCATAATTAGTAAATCTTGGGGTTTGAGCGTTTCTAATTCAGATGTAGCCGATCGCATCTGGTCAATATTTTCTGGTTCTTGGGCATAAACATAACTAACTCCTAGAAATTCAGCCATCTTGCTCAAGATGACATCTTCTCGAAAAGGCTTGCGGATGAGATCATCACAACCAGCTGCTAAAATATTACACCTTTGTTCTTCAAAAGCGCTGGCTGTGAGGGCAATAATCACAGTGCGAGACTGGGAAGTTGAAGACAATTTTGCCGCCTGTTCCATAGCACGAATCTGTCGTGTTGCTTCATATCCGTCAATCACAGGCATTCGCATATCCATCCAAATCAGGTGGGGATGCCATGCTTGCCAAAGTGCGATCGCTTCTTGGCCGTTAGCTGCGGCAAGAGTTTCAAAACCGATCATATTAAACAACTGCGTTAATAAATCGCAATTGTCTTTGCGGTCATCAACTACGAGAATTCGATAGACAGGTTGGCCTGGTGCTAGTGCCATTACTTTGCGTGGCACTGTTTGTGGTGCAATTTCTAATGGCTGTGCTAGTTGAATTTTGATATCGAAATAGAAAGTTGAACCACGTCCTACTACACTTTGCAGCCGAATATCTCCACCCATTAACTGCACAAATTGACGGCTAATTGTTAACCCCAGTCCTGTTCCTTCTCTAACTTTTGTACTGCTGGCAGTCTGAACAAAAGGCTGAAATAGATTATCTAATTCCTCTTCGGCGATGCCTAATCCTGTATCTTCAATTTCAAACAAGATGAGGAATTGGTTATGAGGTAAAGAATCCTCAGCGTCACTCACAGGTTGATACTGGTTGCTGGCTAACGCTGTTGTTGCCAGTTTGACGTGCAATGTCACTCCTCCAGTATCGGTAAATTTAATAGCATTGCTCAATAAGTTAATCAGAATTTGCCGGAGCTTGCTTTCGTCGGTGAAGATGTATTGCGGCAAATTAGGCGCAAGTTCAAATGAGAGTGATAACTTTTTAGCCTCAGCACGTACCCGAAACATCTCTTGGAGATTTTGCAATAACCCGTATAAATCGAAGGCTGTGGGATTCAGAACAATGCGTCCAGCTTCGATTTTGGACATTTCTAGCACATCATTAATTAAGTTGAGCAGATGTTCGCCACTGCGGTTAATCGTTGCTAGAGAGTCTCGCTGACGTTTGCTAAGGGTAGTGTCTCGTTCCATTAGCTGGGCAAAACCCAAAATTGCATTGAGTGGCGTTCGCAGTTCATGGCTCATGTTAGCTAAGAAGGCGCTTTTTGAGTGGTTGGCAGTTTCGGCGGCTTCTTTGGCAATTCTGAGTGCTTCTTCAGCTTTATGCCGCGATCGCCCAATGGCGATCAGTTCACTCACCCGTTGCAATAAGTTGATTTCTTCTTGACTCCAAGTTTTAGATTTATTAATAGCATCTAATTCTAGTAGTCCCACAACTTTGCCAGAGTAAATCATTGGTACAGCCACTACCGATTTGATTAATTCTGTCTCGGCGTGTGCTGTTGATGACATCTGGGTAATGCGGGATGCTTGTAAACTTTGAATTGGATTACCGTTGAGAATTTGATGATAAAACCAAGGTAACGGCTCAGATGCGCTGATATTAGCTAATAATAAGGTGCTGCTAGGATTACGCCACTCATGGGCCATGTGAAATTGCTGTTGTTGGTCGTAGTATTCAAAGATGCAGCTGCATTCTGCCCCCAGAAATTCGGCGATCGCTTGGAGTGTAAAATTAATGGCGGTATCTGCATCCTGATCGATAAACTGGCGCGAAATGCTGGTGAGTAAGTTGTCCATCCTGGCGCGATGTTCCAGTGCGGCTTCGGCTTGTTTGCGATCGCTGATATCTGTAATGACTGCATCTATACAGCCCTCTTCAACATTCCGTCTCAGCGACAATAACCCCCAACCCAGAGATTGATCTCGACGACGTAGTTGGACTTCAAAGTTGCGTACCTCACCTTGCTGTTCTAATTCTGCTAACAGTTTTTGGCGATCGCTTGGGTGAGCATAAAACTCTGTGGTGAATTGTTTGCCAATTAAATCAGCCGCAGAACTGTAACCTAAAATTTTGGCTTGGCGTTGATTGGCTTCGAGAAATAACCCATCTTCGATGCGGATACGAGCAATTCCCACTTGAAAGTTTTCAAAAATGTTGCGGTATTTTTTTTCACTGCGACGCAGGGCTTCTTCTGCGGTTTTGCGTTCGCTAATATCGCGGAAGTACCAAATTCTACCATAGTAATCTTCTGTCAGCGATCGCACAGATGCAGAATAGCGGTCTAAAGTCCGCCCATCTTTGAGGCGAATTTCATCACGGCTGACTTCTTCTGGATGGGCATAAAGATACTCAACTTTTGCGAGAAACTCTTGTGGCTTTTCTAATTTCGCTAGTGCTAATTCTAGTAATCGCCGATTGTTACCACTGACAAATGTTTCGGAAATTTGCCATAACTGACAAAAACGCTGATTAAAAGAGACGATCTGATTATTTTCATCAACGACTAAAATTCCATCAATGGAAGCTTCTTGTTGGGCTTTGAGGATGGCATGACTGCGATGTAGATCTGCTTCGGCTTGTTTGCGATCGCTAATGTCAGCAACCACGGCTTCTATACAATTGTCTTCCACATTCCAACGTAAGGAAAACAAGCCCCAAATCACCTTGCCATCGCGCCGATTAAACTGTAACTCGATGTTGTTGAGTGTACCTTTTTGACGCAGTTGGGTTAATATCCGCTGGCGATCGCTGAGGTTGGCATAAAACTCTGTGGTAAATTTTTTGCCAATTAAGTCGGCTAAAGTTGTGTAACCTAATAGTTCAGCCAGTCGTTGATTGGCATCTAAAACTAGTCCATCCTCAATGCGACTGCGTAAGATGCCAAATTGCGAGTTCTCGAACAGGTGGCGAAATTTTTGCTCACTTTTTAGTAAAGCGGCTTCGGCCTGTTTACGTTCTGTAACATCTCGAAAGCTCCAAACACGTCCAATAATTTTATTGCCCTGCCATTGAGGTTGAGAGTAACGCTCAAAAACACGTCCATCTTTCATCTCTATCAAATCAAAAGCTGCCTGTTCTGGATATTCATAAAAAAGCTCTTTGACTCTGGCAATAAAAGCTTCTGGATCTCGCATTTGTTCAGACATGAACTTGAATCGTTCTTTGCTTTTATCTGGTTGCAACAACGATTCAGAAATTGACCACATTTGCAGAAACTTCTGATTAAAGACCGCTACATTAAAATCTTGATTAACAACTATAATTCCATCAGCAGTAGACTCTAATGTAGCTTGTAAAAGAGACAGAGTTTCTGCTTGTTTTTGTTCTGCCAAAGAACGTTCTGCTTCCCAGCGCTTTGCTTGAGTGATATCTCGAATTACTAATACAGCAGACTTGTCACCGCCTGGAAGTTCAACGCAGTTGCCAGATATTTCGACAATTAAGGAGCGATTTCTGCCGTCATAACATTCGTATTCTTCGGTGATTTCACACTTTCCCTCTAGAACTTTCATATTGGGATAAAATTCTGGTGCAACTGCTTCACCCGCTAAACTCAGGAATAACAAATCACTCAGCTTGACATTGAGAACTCGAATATGTGGTTGGTTAACAAGTTGGTCGAAAGCAGAATTGCACCATTGGATTTTGCCATCACTACCTGTCCAGACAATAGCATCAGCGATCGCTCCTAGCACCGCTTCCATTTTGCCTAAAATTGCCCGTAATTGCTTGACCAAACCAGTTAAATTGATGCTCATCAGCAAACTCCTGTTTTAGCAGCAGGGATACTTAAAAAGTAAAAAGTGAAAAGTAAAAAGTAAAAAGTAAATATTTAAGTAGCCATCATGAACTGCGTACACTAAAACGCATGAAAAAAGGGAATAGTATTTTTACTCAGCAACGCAGTGGCGCGGCAGAGCCTTCCTGTGCGACTGGCTCCTCAGCACTTTCCTTGTCTGTTAAAGAGGACGCAACATGGCCATAAACACCCATTCCTCTTGATGTTTCTCTGCCATGATCAAATGTTCGGCGGCAATTTCTCTACCATCTTTAGTGATGCCGACAAGACGCACTGGATGATTGAGAATAGTAGAACTTTCCGTTGAGAGAAAGCGAGAGAAGCCAAGATGGTGTGGGGCATGAAAACCCTCTGGAATAACTACTGTAACAATTTGACCGTTAATTTCAGCCAGACTCCAGCCAAAAACGGAGGTAAAGCGATCGTTTACATAAGTGACGAACCCTTGTTGATCTGTAATCACAACAGGCACATCTGTTTCTCGCTTCATTTCACTAAGAGATTTGATTGCTGTTTCATTCATAACAAGTAGAAACTAGGCTGTTGAGGATTGACGATACATCTAATTTTGGGAATTTCTCATCCTGCTGCAAGATGTTATCAACAATTATCGTTGGGAATGGGAAAAGGCGTAGCTACTTTTCTGCTTAACTTGATATAACAATGCGAGGCAACACATTCACAATGTGAGGCAATACATTCACAATGCGAAGCAACACATTCACAATGTGAGGCAATACATTCACAATGTGAGGCAACACATTCACAATGTGAGGCGACGCATTGTTAATGCGTCGCCTCACATTAATATTCAGGTTTGGGTAAGGGTGTAGTGCATTAGGCGTAGGTTGGGTTGAGCCTGCGAAACCCAACATTAATCTAGGTGTTGGGTTTCCTTACGTCAAACGCCACTCGCGTGACTGTCACCGAAACCATGCGCGGCAGTTGCGTGACTGTCGGCAAAGCCGACGACAGTCTGACTTTTCACGGGATCTGGAAAACCTCTCTCTAAATCTCTCTCCTTGTAGGAGAGAGACTTTGAATCTTCCCCCTTCCCGCGTCGGGAAGGGGGCTAGGGGGTTAGGTTTTTCGTCGGCTTTTCCACATGACGTGAAAAGTCAGACGACAGTCACCTCAAGTCGAGCCAGTGCGTTGCGGTGAGCAGTCCGTTGGGCGGGCAATGCCCGACAGTCACGGAACTGCGAACCCGAAGGGGGGTTCCAAGCGTTGAGGCGATTGCGGGGACGGAAACCGACACCGCCACGCCAGTTCGCTCAAGTCGGGAAACCCCTTCGGCAGTCGCTCATGGGGGAAACCCCCAAGACCGCGCTGCCTCACCACGCGACTGGCTCAACTTTGCGCTTTTTACTTTTGACTTTTGACGCTGGCAAATTGAAACAGAGATTGTAAAGTCGAACCATCAGCAGGATACTCAGCAATCCCAAAACTAAAGCTGATCTGAAAGCGTCTGTTATCTTGGGCTGTGAATACTTGTTGTCGTAAAGTAGTTAAAAATTGCTCTAGGCGATCGCTTGCTTCTAGTTTTGTCAATCCCAGCATTCCTACGACAAACTCTCCGTTACCCCAATATCCTAATACTTCCCCACCTCGAAAGTAAGATTGAAACAGGCGACCCCACTGTTGTAAAACTTGATGACCAACAGCATGACCGTATTGAATGTTAATCTGCTGCAACTGGATGATTGTGAACACTGCTAGACAAAAAGAATTATTCATACTCATGTCTGCATCCTGACTTTTTTGAATGAAAAGTTCTAAATCACGGCTGGAGTGAGGTTGATTTGGTAATCCGGTGAGATGGTCTTTGCCAGAAAGGTTTTGCAGTAAGCGGGTACGTTCTAGGCGATTGGTGATGCGGGTGAGCAATTCTGCGGCTACAACTGGCTTGCTTACATAGTCATCGGCTCCAATAGTAAACACTTGTTGAATCGTGGCGCGATCGCTCCGAGCCGTGAGAAACAAAATCGGTAATCCCTGCCAATCAGGATCAATACGTACTGCCTGACAAAGTTCCATACCGTTAACTTCCGGCATATCCACATCTAAAATCAACAAATCAGGCACAACAGATCGCAACACTTCCCAAAAGCGTAGAGGGTTATCTAAGGCTGTCATGCGGATGCCCCAAGGTTCGAGCATGGGGCGCAATGCTGCCAGAAATACCGGATCGTCATCTACAACCAGTACATTAACTGTCAATGGTTGGGTAACTTGCAATAATTGCTTTGCCATCTCCCACACTTGCACTGCTGCTACAGGTTTATGCAGAAACCCCCGTCCGCCAGCACGCGCCACTGCTACCCGATCTAGTAAACTATCAACAGCAGCAAGTACTAATGCAGATATGGGCGGTGTCCGAGATGCCAAGTCTGCTAACAACATTAGACTATCCTCCTGTTGTCTGGCAGCATCTGTTGCTAACACTACCAAATCGACTGAGTGCGATTGCAGCCATGTTTTGCCTAACTCTAATGTTGCTACTTGCTGCCAACTGCGATCGCATGATTGAGCTAATTCCTGTAACTCTCGACCTAAATTCAGGTCGGAATCAATTAACAATAGCCTGGGTGTTTCTGTGGGCAAAGATAATGAAAGTTCTTCTAAATTGAGCATTTCACTCAATTTATGCACCAAATCTAAAAATTGTTGTGCTTGGGCTGGTGGTAATGCCGCATCTAATGACAAAATATCTTCTATCTCTCGTGCCAAAAGCGTTCCGGCTTCCTTCTCAAACATCCCCAACACGCCTGCTAACTTGTGTGCTGCCCCTCTAGCACTTTGAGATAATTCCTGGGTGAGTGTCCCTTGATTGATTGCCTCTGCTGCTGTTTGCAGAGCTTGTAAGCGTTGAACCATCAACCCCTGATACTGCTGCCACAGCTGAGCCATTCCTTGCTGAAATTCTTGCTCAATCGATGATGAGGGGATGACAGAAGTAGGAGATTGAGAGACAGCCAAAACTTCTTGATCTTCTTTTCCCGTTGTTTTTTCTCCTGCCTCCCGCAATCGATACCCTAAACCGTAAACATTTTCGATTAAGTCTACAGCCCCAGCTGCCTTCAATTTTTGGCGCAGTCCTTTAATATGTGCTTTGACACTTTCTTCTAATGGGGGATCGTCAAATGTCCAAAGATGCTCGATGAGTTGTCCGCGACTAAAAACCCGTGCGGGATTTCGCATAAATACTTCGAGCAGTGAATATTCTTTCGGAGTTAATTTTAGGGATTTGTTGGCATATTTCACTTCGCAACTGCGTGGATCTAAATGCAATTCGCCTACTTGTAATACAGTTGTGGCAGAAACTTCACCACGTCGTAACAAAGCTCTTAAACGTGCTTGAAGTTCTGCTAAATCTAGAGGTTTGGTTAAATAGTCGTCTGCACCTGCGTCTAATCCCCGAATGCGATCGCTACTGGCATCTTTGGCTGTGATTAGTAAAATCGGGATGGTGTAACCTTCAGCCCGTAAGCGTTGGCATAACGTAATTCCATCAAGTCCAGGTAGCCCTACATCTGTCAGAATTAAGTCATAGCTTGTGCTTTGGGCATATTCCCAACCACTTTGACCATCCTGGACTGTATCAACAACGTAGTGCTGGCTGGTGAGAGATTGCCGCAAGACACCGAGCAGAACTTCGTCGTCTTCGATCAGCAAAATTCGCATGGTAAAAGCTGTATTTACCCCCCTCTCAATTTTCTGATAATTTGCGATCGCTTTATAGAATGCTACTAAAAATTTTTGGATGGAGAGCGAGAAGTTTTGCAGTTAATTGCCAGCGGCTTCAGCAATCGAGAAATTGCTCAAAAGCTGTTTCTTTCGGAGGGTACGATCAGAAATCATATCACTCATATTTTGACTCGGCTGAATCTCCGCGATCGCACTCAAGCTGCAATTTTTGCCAATTCTTTTTTGCTTGCTGTCGCCTAATATCGTTTCACTTTCCAGTTGATACATGAGACAATATATAGCGTTTCCTAAGCAACTGAGGTACACCCAAATCTTGTTTACCAAGGTTAGTAGCTTTGAAAACGTACCTCACTAGGTCGGGAACCGCTATAACTCTTATAAAGTCTGGATTTTGGGTTTTGCTTAAATTTTTCCGAGATAAAAACTATAAAATAAAAAACTATTTTAAATGATATTTTTTAGATTAATATGGGCGATCGCTTTTACTCAACAAGATAATAAAGAGAGCGATCGCTCTTAGCACTGAAAAACCTAATTAGACAGTTCAATCTGCTAATAATTGCTTGTTAATAAAACTAATTTACGAGATCAAGAAGTCTAATACAGTAATTAACTATTCACCACTGAATTGCTGAACAATTGTCTGCACAATTGCCAAAATTGCGCCTACGTTGTCCAAGTAATATCTTTGATGATCAAGGAAAGCTATTTTTTGGAAAAGTTTAAGAAATTGCCATACTTCTCCTGTTGTTACACATCCATACACAGGCTTTTCTACTTGGTTAGATGAACGATTAAATAAATCTGCTGCTACCATTTGGGCGATACATTGTCCTAACCCAGCTTCAACATCATTTTTCTTAGCTTCTACAATTGTGATAATTGGCGATCGCAAAGGTGGTAAAGGTGGAGCTAATGCGAGAATAAAATCACATTCTCCAATCAAACCTTGTGCAGGATCAACATCAAGTCTTTGTCCAGAGAAAATAGCTAACCTATCTTGGCTGATATCACGGCAGGCTAGTAAAATCGGTGCAATAATAAACTCACTCCGAGCTTTTTCACTAATCAAAAATAATTGGGTTCGCTTTTTGAGAGTTTCATCCAACCAAGCAGGTATAGGAAGAGGTACAAGTTGGGGAAACAGATCAGCTTCTTGGGTGATGATTCCCAGATTGGTCACAGCCTTTTCTAGGGTAAAGTCACTGTAAGCCATAGTTTTGCAGTGCTTTGATTGTATTATGATATATGCCCTAGCGTAGCTTAACCTATAGAGTTGGTAGGTTATGCCAGGAAGTTAGGCGATCGCTTATATTCAATAATTATGATGTGGGATTAGAGGACTAGAGGAGCGTTAGCGTAGCTTACTGTAGGTATCGCTACTGCTAAAAACAAGTCTTAAATCGCTAAACTGAATCTAGACTTGTAAATAAAATTAGTAATTATGCCTTATAGCCAGTTTACAACTATCAGTAAAGTTAAAGAAGCATTCGGATTAAAAACACAGGAAGGTGGAAGATTTATTCCCCCAACTGAACCAATAAAAGCATCTGCTACGCTGACTGCATATCTTGAAGAAAGTCTACCACTGGCTGCTTCTGCTAGTGAAAAAGCGCGTTCTGAGGGCATTATTTACCCTGTATTATTAGAAGTTAGACGCATATTCAGCCGTCAAATTAGCTTATTTTCAGGAGAAGATTTTACAGTTGATGAGGCAGTTGGACTTAATGGAATGTGTGATTTCCTGTTAAGTAAATCGCCTGAAGTGCTAGAAATTGAAGCCCCTGTAGTTGTGATTGTAGAAGCAAAAAAAGCAGATTTAAGAACTGGATTTGGACAATGTATTGCAGAGATGTTTGCAGCACAAAGATTCAATGCTGCAAGAAATCGTCCGATTTCGGTTATTTATGGTTCGATTAGTAATGGTACGCAATGGCGATTTTTGAAGTTGGAAGGGAATGTTGTAACTATCGATTTGATGGATTATCCTCTCCCGCCTGTGGAAGAAATTCTTGGAATTTTAGTGTGGATGGTTCAAAATAGTTAATATTTATAAGAAGAATTCAGAACTCAGTCGTCAGAATGAGCGCATGAATTCTGTACGAGTGGGTGACGAATATTGGTTAAAAGCGAGTGGAATGGTGGGCGAAAAAAATTAAAATATTCTCCCTTTAAAACTAATGCCCTGTCTCGACTTTTCGCTTTATGGGTAGAGTATTCTGTATTCTGTATTCTGACTCCTGTTTTATGCATCATTTTACTCGTGTCAGTCCACAACAATTTCAGCCTTACTAGTCTCTAACCTCTAGCCTCTAGCCCCTAAAATTTCTCAGTTCGTGGAAATTTTGCAGTAATTCGACAACCTGTATTTGGCTGACTAACAATTTCTAATTGTCCTCCTAAAGCAACCATTCGTTCCTGCATTCCCTGGAGTCCAAATCCTTTTTTACTGCTGTTTACCTGAAAACCTTTGCCATTATCTTGAAGCATCAATTCCAACTTATCATCGGTAGGCTGGATTTGAATTTGTACTGCTGTTGCCTCGGCATATTTGCAAATATTAGTTAAGCCCTCTTGCAAAATTCGATAAATGGTTGTGTTGATTGCATGGGGCAAGTTGGGAGGAAGATTAATCTTGCTTTCTGGTAAGATGCCAGTGAGACGATGAAATTCTTCTGTGAGATTTGCGATCGCCGCTTCTAAAAGTTGACTTTGCAGCGGTTCTGATCTAATTAACGCCACAGATTCGCGCACTGCTTTCAAAGTTTCTGAACCTGCATTCTAATCAGGCTAGAGACAAAGATTAGGGTTTATCTGGATTTGGGTTAGGATTTGGTATAATTGGGACGATGATTGGTTTTGGTTTTTCTGTTTGTATTTGACTCTGGGCTTGGTTACGAGCAGTTATAGCTTGTTGATAATCTGGTTTATATTTAATAGCTTGGTTATAAGATGCGATCGCATCTTGATAGCGGTTTAATTTTAATAAAGCATTGCCTCGGCTATACCAGCTTTCGTAATGTTCTGGTTTGTAGCGTACTGCTTTATTATAGGACGCGATCGCCTCTGTATATTTCTGTAAATTGTATTGAGAATTTCCTAAGCTGTACCACAGTTGATAATCGTTGCGTTTAATATTGGCGGCTTTATTATAAGCTGTGATTGCGTCTTCGTAGCGTTGTAGTTGATGTTGTGACCAACCAATATTATACCATGCTTGATAATTAGCAAAATCATTTTTGATTATTTGATTAAATGATTCTATTGCTTCTGGATAGCGTCGTAAAGTAATGAGAACGTTACCTCTAGATAACCAAGCTTGGTAATAACTGGGCTGATATTGTACTGCTTTATCATATGCGTTAAAAGCATCTTCGTAGCGATTTAAATTTACGAGAGCATTACCGCGATTATACCAGATTTGATAATAATCAGATTTAATTTCTAACGCTTTATCGTATGCTGCGATCGCCTCATCGTAATGTTTTAAATTTTGCCATGCCAAGCCTTTACTATACCAAGCATCAACATAATCTGATTTTAATTCTATGGCTTGTTCATAAGCTTTAATTGCATTGTCATATTGCTTTAACTCGGTGAAAACTTCACCTTTAGCGTTCCAAACTTCTGGGTAATCATCATGTAGTTGTAAAGCTTTATCAAAAGCTGCGATCGCTTCTGGATATCGTTGTAATTTTTGTAAGGTAAAACCTCTCCCACTCCAAGCGTCTACATAATCTGGCTGAATTTGAATGGCTTTTTCATAAGCAGTCAAAGCTGCTGAATATTGCTTTAATTTAAATAATGTTTTACCTTGACCATTCCAGCCTTGAGCATAATCTGGTCTAATATTCACTGCTTGTTTATAGGCAGATAAAGCATCTTGATAGCGTTGCAATTCAAAAAGTGTATTTCCTTGTTTGGATAATTCTATAGCATTGTTTACATTAATTCTATTAATTATAAATAAAGATGCTATCCCAGCGAAGCCTACTAAAAAAAATGCTAATATTATTTTGTTAAGCCAACCTTTTTTATGTTTACCAACTCTGATATTTTTGGGTGAAAATGCTGTAGATATACTAATAGTTTTATTATCGGGCTGATTGATTTTTTTTAATGCTTCTAATGCTACTGTTGCTGAGGAGTAACGTTGCCGAAAATCGTAACAGACCATTTTATTTAAAACAGTAGCCAAATCTGGAGACACTTTAACTTGATTTTCCCAGATGATTTCATTAGTTTCGGCATCTTTTTCTAATTCTTCAGGAAATATCCCAGTCAAAGCTTGGATGGCAATTATCCCCACAGCATAGATATCACTGCTAAATTTTGGTGTACCTTGCGCTTGTTCGCTAGGAAGATAACCAGGAGTACCAATAGCAACAGTAGATTTAGTTTGACCTTCTGGCGTAATCACTTGAGTCGTGATTTGTTTGACTGCGCCAAAATCTATTAAGATTAATTTGTTATCCGCATCCCGTCTGAGTAAATTGCGAGGATTTACATCACGGTGAATGACATTTTGTTTGTGAACAAATTCTAAAATTTCTAATATTTCTTGTAACAGTAATATAACTTGGTCTTGACTGAGAGTTTCACCAGCAACTAACTCTTGACTTAAATCATGACCAGGGATGAATTCTTGTACGAGATAAAATTCGGCATTCTCTTCAAAATAGGCTAATAGTTGCGGAATGCGATCATGCGTACCTAATTTATAAAGAACTTGAGCTTCTGTATCAAATAAACGCCTAGCTATCTCTAAACTTGCTGCATCATTGGCTTGGGGTTTAAGTTTTTTAACAACACATTCTGGTGAACCTGGTAGCTGAGTATCGCAAGCTACAAAAGTTTCCCCAAATCCCCCACCTCCCAAGTGGCTAATAATTTGGTATCTTCCAACAAGTGTGTTTCCCAACATTTTGTTTGCCTAGCTAAATGCAAATGAAGTCTGAAGTCTGAAGTCTGAAGTCTGAAATTTTGTTCTTTAGCTTTCTGTTTCCTGCCTTTTGACAAATGACCATTGACAAATGATTCCTATTAGCGATCGCCTGCATCATCGTAGCAAACCAATCATCAATTATTGGTTGATTGGCATTAATATTGCTATATTTCTTTGGGAACTTCAATTAGAACTGAGTGGTCAATTAGGATATTTTGTTCATACTTGGGGTTTGATTCCAGCCGAAATCACAGCAGCAATTACAAACACAATTTTAGGCAATCCCGCCGCTGGGATTGTTGTGTTGTGGCGATCGCTTTCTTTAATTTTAGGGCTGTTTATTCATGCTAGTTTTAGCCAAATATTAGGAAATTTACTATTTTTGTGGGTTTTTGGAAAAACTGTCGAAAATTTTCTCGGACATAAACGCTATCTGGGATTATATTTAGCTGCTGGCATTTTGACAGGAGTAATGCAAATTATCGCTGAACCAAATTTAATGGTGCCATTGATTGGGGCAAATGGAGCGATCGCCGGAATTTTAGGCGCATACGTGATGAAGCTTCCCCACGCAAAAATTTATACGGTTTTACCTTTATTACTTATATATATTCCTTTAGAATTACCAGCAACTTTTTATCTATTTTGGTGGTTCGTACAACAAATTTTTTCTGGTATCGGTAGTTTAAACATTCCCCCAGTTGGGGCAAATTCACCAAGCCTAGCTTATTGGATGCAGATTGTTGGATTATTGATGGGTGCGGCTTATATTAAATTAAAGAGACTAGAGAATAGAGGTTAGAGGCTAGGCAGGTGTACCTCATCTAGATAAAAAGTGCTGTACATATGATAGCCAAAAGCCTAAAGATTAGGACATTTTGAGAGCCTGAGTGTCAACAAGAGGCAGAGGGGATGGGGAGCAGAGGGGCAGAGGGGAAACCCGATACTTGAAAGTAGGGGCTGGCAAAATTGACGCTTTGTGCCTCGCACTACGTGCCTCGACACAATTGTTTTCTTTGTCTCCACGGATAAATCTGAGGGCTTGTAACCATGTGGCAGAGGGTTTTGTTCTTCCTGCGCCTCTGCGCCTCTGCGCCTCTGCGCCTCTGCCTCTTCGGTCAGGAACAGTAATGTTTTACCTCCAGCCTCCAGCCCTCTGCCCCCTGCTATATCTTACGGCAGAATAATTTATGTACCCAGTGAGAGATTGTATTTTGGCAGAAAAAAATTCATACTCATTCACACGATGGGGTCTCTGCCGTTTCAATGGAGATGATTTATTGCAAGTGGTTTTCAAAATGCTAGACCATGATCAAGATGAATTAACAGCTTTACGGCAGCGTGTTGCAGAGTTAGAAGACTTAGAAATTCAATATCAGTCTCAGCAAGTGGCACTTGAGGCAGAACTAATTGAACTACAAGCAAAACTGAACGCAGCAGATAAAAATTATCATAGTCAAGCAGATATGGCATTGACCCTACAACAACTCCAAAAAGAAAAAGCCGAACGACAACAAGTTGAAGTCGCGCTACAAGATAGTGAACAACTTTTGAGACTGGCAATAGATGCTGCTTGGCTGGGTTTTTGGGACTGGGATATTTTTACTGATAAATTAATTTGGTCGGAAAGTCATGAACTGATGTTTGGTTTACGTCCAGGTAGCTTTGACAATACTTTCGCGGCATTTTTAGCTTGTCTGCATCCTGAAGATAGACAATCTGTAACGACACAGATTACAGCTGCTTTGACAAACAAGACTGACTACAAAGGCGAATTTCGTGTTATCTGGCCTGACCAAAGTTTACATTGGATTTTTGCTCAGGGAAAATTTTACTATGACGAGCAGGGACAGACGACGCGGATGTTCGGCGTATGTATGGATATTACTGCTCACAAGCAGACAGAAGAAAACACCAAGCAGCTAACAAGCCAAGTTCAAGAACAAGCAAATCTCTTAAATGCCATTCTTGCTACCTCTGTAGATCATATTTATATATTTGATCGCTCAGGTCACCATAGGTATATAAGTCATGGTGGCGCTGCTGTACTAGGCTTCAAACCGCAGGAACTTCTAGGTAAAACATTGCGAGACTTGAATTTGCCTAATGGTTTTGCCGAACAAGTAGAAAATCAGCAACAAGCTGTGATGGCTTCTGGAGAACCAATCAAAGATGAATGTCAATTAGTCACCATAGAAGGAGTGCGTGACTACGAATATATTCTGACTCCTCTACGCAATTACGCCCAAAGCATTGAAGGTGTAATTGTCGTCTCTCGTGATATTACCTCCCATAAAAAAGTAGAAAAGTCATTACGCGAAAGTGAATCTCGATTCCGCCGCTTGTTTGAGTCTAACTTGGTTGGGGTAGCTTTTTGGACAATGAATGGTTTTATTACTGATGCCAACGATGCTTATTTGCAGTTAGCTGGTTACACGCGCGATGAGTTTGCTGTTTTAGGTAAAATTAATTGGCGAGAACTCACACCACCAGAGTATCAACATTTAGACGATCGCGCTCTGGCAGAAGTCCAAGCAACCGGAGTTTCGCAGATTTACGAAAAAGAATATGTCCACCGCAATGGTAAGCGAGTAGCGATTGTTTTAGGCGTAGCATTGTTAAATGATTTTCAAGATAGAGGCGTGGCGTTTGTCTTAGATATTAGCGATCGCAAACGCGCCGAACAAGAACGCGATCGACTCTTACAAACAGAACGCATCGCCCGTCAAGAAGCAGAAATTGCTAACCGCATCAAAGATGAATTTCTGGCAGTTCTCTCCCATGAATTGCGGACTCCCCTCAACCCGATTATGGGCTGGGCAAAATTGCTGCGAAATCGCAAATTTGATGAAAAAACTACGAAACAAGCCTTAGAAACTATTGAACGCAACGCCAAATTACAAACCCAATTAATCGAAGATTTATTAGATGTCTCGCGCATCCTGCAAGGAAAATTAAGCTTAAATGTCTGTCCGGTAAGTTTGGTGATGGTTGTGCAAGCAGCACTAGAAACAGTACGCTTGGCAGCAGAAGCGAAATCTATTCAAATTCACACTGTATTTGATCCCAATATTGGACAAGTCATGGGTGATCCAAATCGCTTGCAACAAGTAGTGTGGAATCTACTTTCTAATGCAGTCAAGTTTACACCAGCCGCCGGACAAGTAGAAATTAGAGTTAAAGAAGTTGATGGTCAAGCGCAAATTCAAGTTAGCGATACCGGCAAAGGCATTACACCAGAATTTTTACCTTATGTATTTGATTACTTTCGGCAAGCTGATGGTACAACAACTCGCAAATTTGGCGGCTTGGGTTTAGGACTGGCGATTGTGCGCCAAATAGTAGAAATGCACCGTGGAACAGTCAAGGCAGACAGCCCCGGTGAAGGTAATGGTGCAACCTTTACAGTCAGGATACCGTTGTTGGTAATTAATGAACCAGTTAGACGAGACGAACACGAATCTTTAACGGGTGAGTCTGAGTCGCCCAATCTTTCAGGTATCAAAGTTTTAATGGTAGATGACGAACCAGATATCCGCGACTTAATTAGCTTCATTTTGCATGATTATGGTGTGGATGTTACCGCAGTCACATCCGCCACCGAAGCCCTCGATGAACTGTCGCAGTCATTACCAGATATCTTGATTAGTGATATTGGAATGCCCGAAGTAGACGGTTATATGCTAATTCGGCAGTTACGTAAGCGATCGCCCCAACAAGGAGGTAATGTATCCGCGATCGCCCTGACAGCCTACGCTGGCGAAATTAACCAGCAGCAAGCACTAACAGCGGGATTTCAAATGCACATACCCAAACCAGTCGATCCCGACGCATTGGTAAGAGCGATCGCTACTTTAGTTAACCGTTAGCTACAGCAAATTTATGGTTGCTCAAAACTATAGCTGTAGTCCAATAAATTATGACATTTTAAAAGCGTGAATATCAGGAACAGTAACGTTTTTACCTCCTGCCTCCTGCCTTCTACCATAACACTTGATTTTTCCGACAGTAACATATATAGTGCTACCCATCTTTTGCTGCTAAATTTTTGTATCCTCTGTATAGCCATGCGGTTTCGATATCTTCAACATGTCTAGCCACATAATTCAAAGTATATATACTGATGGCGCTTGCACTGGGAATCCTGGCCCTGGGGGTTGGGGTGTCGTAGTTTATTTCAACGATGGCTCAGTTCACGAAATGGGTGATGCCGCGCCGCATACAACTAATAATAAAATGGAGATGCAAGCTGCGATCGCTGCCTTAAAATATTTCCATGCCTCTGGACAATCTCAACCCATTATTCTCTATACCGATAGCGAATATCTCATCAACTGTGTTACTAAATGGGTAAAAAACTGGAAAAGAAAAGGCTGGAAAAAAGCAGATGGTAATCCCGTACAAAATCAAGACCTTTTGGAAGTTTTAGATGAACTAAATACCCGCGAGATTAGTTGGCAACACGTCCGAGGTCATGCTGGGAATGTCGGTAACGAACGCTGTGATGCGATCGCCCGGAGTTTTGCCGCTGGTAAAATCCCATCACTTAAAGAATTATCTTCTACCAATGCTCACAAAACTTTACCTATTTCTAATGATCTAAATGTAGCGAAAGTTTCTGAAGATAAGGCACACTCGACAATAATCAAAAAAGAAAAATTGGCAACCATTACATCTGCATCAGATATAACCGTTATGGAACCATCCACCGCACAGACTGCGGCCGCAATTGACGCAACAACGCCTGGAATCAGGGTCGAACAACTCCGCAACTTAGTTGAAACTCTACATATCGCTGATGAAATTGCTGAAAAAGGCTATCTAATTACTAGTTCTGAATTAGCAGACTTAATGGATGTCCACGCCAGCGCCGTGACTAGTCGCGGGGATCAATGGCGCTGGCGAAACTGGATCGTTTCACGAGTCCGCCGCGAAGGTAATCAAATTCTCTGGGAACTTGAACGAGGCGATCGCGTGGGGGGTGAAGAGGAGTAGAGAATGGGTGCAGGGGTGCAGCGGTGCAAGGGTGCAGCGGTGTATTAAATACTCAGCACTCAGCACTCAGCACTCAGCACTCAGCACTCTTTCCATACTTCCTGCCTCGCCATTCCTTTGGAGTGCGGAACGCAGATAAAAAGATGCGTAGCACGGCGATGGGATCAGCCAAAGGAGATAGCCAGAATAACCAGCCAGCCTTAGCGCTTGTGCGATCATAAGAAGGTGCGATCGCCAGTAGCATTCCCAAGCGAATCAACAACAAAAATCCATTCAAACCCAGCAATAAAAGCTGAGGCAGCAACAAAGGCGTGGGAAGAAAAATCAAGTAAGCAAGTAAAATCAGCAGGGGTAGACCTTGGACTGCTGAAAGTAGCCATAAATCTCCCCAAATTTGCCCAGGAGTCGATGCATCTTTCAAGTCCAGACTGCGCCCCCACTCTTTCCAAGTTTCTAGCGCCCCTTCATACATTCGCACCTTCAGCACCTTTGCCCCATCTAAAAAGCCTACTTTATATCCCTGTGCCGCAATATACCGCGCCAAAGTCACATCATCACAAAAAGAACTACAAGCACTGGTATAACCACCGACAGCCGCTAAAACAGCACGACGACATAAAAAGCATTGCCCATTTGCCATCACCCTTTCTGGTTGCTCAGTTCTAATTCCCGCCGGGTCAAAGCGATACAACAGAGTCATCAATAAAGCTGGTTGCAGTAAACACTCCCCCGGATATTGAAGGATGAACTGGGGTGAAAGTGACACCAAATCATAGCCTTGTGCTGCTGCGGCCTTGACTAAACTAACAACCAAACCCGGATGCGGTTGAGTATCAGCGTCCATCCCCAAAAACCATTCGCTATCCTCTGAACTATGCAAAAAACCGTTATGTAGTGCCCAAGGACGACCCACCCAATCACCAGGTAAGGGGTCATCTGTGATCACCCGAAAGCGAGGATCTTTTTGCTGTATAGCTTTCACCAATTCAGGAGTCCCATCTTGGGAATTACTATCTACAACGATAATTTCTCTCACTTCGTAGCTTTGCAAACTCAAGCCCGATAATAAAGGAGTGATGCGGCGAGCTTCGTTTAATGTGGGAACAACAACGCTGACATTAGCTAAAAGTTCTGGTGTTGGCTGTTGAGGTTGAATTGGCGGCAATCTTCCCGGCCCTTTCAACAGACGCGACAGCAGAATTGCCGTTGCAGGTAGTTGGATAAGTAGCAATATAAGCGGTATAACGCTTTCTACTGTCAAAGCGTTGTCCATAAATCTGTATTAGCTCTACTAAGGCTCATCTGTAACTCAAAACACGATGAAGTATAAATTTTATCAATTAGCTAAGTAAGAAAATTGTAAAATTTAGTTAAAATAATACACTTTTTTTCCCTATCTTAACCTTCCGTTTACCTACGCATCTCTCCTTTAGGATTATGTTAGAGGCGCTAACCTGGAAACTTACTAAAAATTAAGACTGATGCTATCACGTCTACATACAATAAAAAATAACCGTTTTGCAGCTTCAACGGCAGTATTATTACTGACATTCAGTTTAGCTGCTTGTGGCGGACAGCAAGGCTCCGACAGTTCTGCAACCAAAGAAACACCTTCTGGCACAGCGCAAGATACTACAGCCTCCAGCCCAGGTAAATTAGATCTTGGCGGCAACGTAAATTTAACAGGTGCGGGAGCTTCTTTTCCAGCTCCACTATATACAAGTTGGTTTACCGAGTTAAACAAAAAATATCCCAGTTTACAAGTGAACTATCAGTCAGTGGGTAGCGGTGCTGGAGTCGAGCAATTCATCAAAGGTACGGTAGACTTTGGTGCTAGCGACGTGGCGATGAAGGATGACGAAATTCAGAAGGTTCCACAAGATAAAGGCGTAATTTTATTGCCAATGACAGCAGGTAGCATTGTCCTGGCTTACAACTTGCCAGATGCTGGAGAACTGAAGCTACCAAGAGCAGTTTACACCGATATTTTATTAGGCAAAATTAAGACTTGGGACGACCCAAAAATCAAGGCTGCTAACCCAGATGCCAAGCTTCCCAGCGAAGAAATAAAAGTTATTTATCGTTCTGATGGTAGTGGTACAACAGGTGTGTTTACCAAACACCTCAGCACCATCAGTCCTGAGTGGAAGAGTAAAGTAGGGGAAGGCAAAACTGTCAACTGGCCAGTGGGAGTTGGTGCCAAGGGTAATGAAGGTGTGACTGCCCAAGTTCAACAAACTCAAGGCTCAATTGGCTACGTCGAGTACGGTTACGCTAAACAAAATAATCTGAAATTTGCTGCGTTAGAAAACAAAGGTGGCAAGTTCGTTACACCAACAGACGAGTCAGCAGCTAAAACTCTGGAAGCAGTCACCCTCCCAGAAAATCTTCGTGCCTTTATTACAGATCCAGAAGGTGCAGATTCTTATCCGATAGTTACCTACTCTTGGATTATGGTTTACAAGAAATATGGTGATGCAGCCAAAGCCAAAGCAGTCGAAGCAATGATTGAGTATGGTTTAACCGAAGGTCAGAAATTAGCTCCAGAATTAGGTTATGTTCCTCTACCGCAAAACGTTGTGCAGAAAGTAGCTACTGCGGCTGACCAAATTAGTCCAGACTACAAAATTGCGGTTAGTGGTAGCACTAGTGCCAGCAAATAGCGTTCACAAATAACTAATACTTAATGAGGCATCCACATTGAAAAGTGAAAAGTGAAAAGTAAAAAGATAATCTCTATCAATTTAGGAACCAGTTGAGTCATCTGGTTTCCCGACTTAAGTAAAGCAGCGTGTGCTTGTAGCATTTTCTCTTTTTTTGCTTTTGCCTTTTAACTTTTTAGTTTATATAAAGTGTTGATGTCTCAGTTTTTAAAGACGCTATAGATGTAACTTTACTAAGCTGGTTTTCTCACACATTTTTCTCTGATTGAATCTTTAAAGTCAGTATTCATGGCTACAAACTCTCAAGATTTGCCATCAGCAATCAAAAATCGCTCCGAACTTGGTCGGTCTTTAGACCGGAGTTTTATTTGGCTGACTCGGATTTTTGCACTGGCAGTTGCTGCTACTTTATTATGGATTGCTTTACAGGTTACCATTGGTGCTTGGCCTGCTATCCAAGAATTTGGTCTTGGCTTTTTATCCCAAAGTACTTGGAATCCAGTTAATGATCAGTATGGGGTACTACCTCAAGTTTACGGAACTATAATTAGTTCTTTAATTGGTCTACTCATTGCTGTGCCTATAGGTGTTGGTACTGCTGTTTTACTAAGTGAAAATTTTTTTCCAGCCCAAGTCAAAGTTGTGCTAGTGTTCTTGGTAGAACTTCTCGCCGCTATACCCAGCGTTGTTTATGGAGTATGGGGAATTTTCGTATTAATCCCAATTTTAAATAATCTGGGCAAATGGCTGAATGCATATTTTGGTTGGGTTCCCCTTTTTAGTACTTCTCCCACTGGCCCTGGGATGCTACCAGCGGGAATTATCTTGGCAATTATGACTTTGCCAATTATCACAGCCATATCTAGAGATGCGTTGATTTCTGTGCCATCCAGTTTACGACAAGCATCCATAGGATTAGGCGCAACACGTTGGGAAACGATTTTTCAAGTACTGATTCCAGCAGCTTTTTCTGGGATTGTCAGTGCTGTGATGTTAGCACTCGGCCGGGCAATGGGAGAGACAATGGCAGTCACAATGTTGATTGGTAACTCCAACAAAATTAGTCCTTCACTGTTAGCGCCAGCCAATACAATTTCTTCTTTACTAGCGAATCAATTTTCCGAAGCTAGTGGTTTGCAAGTAGCGGCTTTAATGTATGCTGCCTTAGTGTTGTTTGTACTAACACTGGTAGTCAATATTTTGGCAGAGTTTATCGTTCTCCGAGTCAAGCGAGTGTAGCTTAGTTGTGGGTTGAATTATGACTTCTCATTATCCAGAAAGGAGTTTAACTCGTGCTTCTATGTCTCCTCGGACACTGTTTAATACAGTAATGACCGGGGTGGCTGTTATTTGTGGAATTTTGGCACTTGTGCCTTTGGTGGCAGTACTTTCATATGTTATAATCAAAGGCTTTAGCAGTCTCAACTTTAGTGTGTTGACCCAATTGCCACCTGCACCCCTCAGACCAGGAGGCGGTTTTGGTAATGCTATTGTCGGAACTTTGTTGATGGTAGGAATTGCGGCTTTAATTAGTATCCCTTTTGGTGTGATCGCCGCAATTTATCTAACTGAGTTTAGTTCTGGTAAAATAGCGAGGTGGGTACGTTTTGCTACTAATGTCTTGAGTGGAGTGCCTTCGATTATTGCTGGGGTATTCGCCTACGGAATTGTGGTTTTGACATTAGTAAGGCTGAACTTAGGATCATATTCAGCTATTGGCGGAGGATTTGCTTTGGCAATTTTGATGTTGCCAATTATCGTTAAAACAACTGATGAAGCTTTACAGTTAGTATCGAAGGATTTACGACAAGCATCTGTAGGTCTAGGTGCGACTAACTTCCAAACTGTTACACAAGTCGTATTGCCAGCTGCATTACCAGCTATTGTAACTGGGTCAACGTTAGCGATCGCCAGAGCGGCTGGTGAAACTGCTCCCTTATTATTTACTGCTTTGTTCTCTACCTTCTGGCCAAATAGCTTATTCAAACCAACAGCTTCCCTGGCTGTTTTGGTGTTTAACTTTGCGATTTCCCCATTTAAAAATTGGCAGTCACTAGCTTGGGCAGCATCATTAATATTAGTATTAATGGTTTTAATCACTAGTATTATTGCCCGCTGGGCAACTCGCCAAAAAGCCTAGTACAAAAAGGCTGAAGTATGAAGTATGAATTATGAAATGAAGCAACCCGCTCATGATGGGTGCTTTATTTCTGTCAAAAAGCTCAGTCAATTAACTGTACAGCAAAGTTGCATTGCTATCTCAAAAACATACATTAGACCTTTTATGGCTACTAACATTAGCACAGCGAATAGCACAGACACCGTATTACGCACAGAAAATCTGAACGTTTATTACGGCAAATTTTTAGCATTGCAGAATATTTGGCTAGATATCCCTAAAAATAAGGTGACAGCCTTTATCGGGCCTTCTGGTTGTGGTAAAAGTACATTGCTAAGATGCTATAACCGTCTCAACGACTTAATTGAATCATTTAGAGCCGAAGGCAAGGTTTTTTATTACGGGAAAAATTTGTACGCATCTGATATCGACCCTGTAGAGGTGCGTCGCCGCATCGGGATGGTGTTTCAAAGACCAAACCCATTTCCAAAATCAATTTATGACAATATTGCTTTTGGTGCCAAAATTAATGGCTACAAAGGTAACATGGATGAATTGGTTGAGCGGAGTTTGCGTCAAGCAGCTTTGTGGGATGAAGTCAAAGATAAACTTCGGCAAAGTGGCTCCTCCCTCTCAGGTGGACAGCAACAAAGATTGTGTATTGCAAGAGCGATCGCAGTTCAACCAGAAATTATCCTGATGGATGAACCTTGCTCTGCTCTAGATCCTATCTCTACATTGCGGGTGGAAGAGCTAATTCATGAACTGAAAGAGCAATACACCATTGTTATCGTTACTCACAATATGCAACAGGCGGCGCGGGTTTCTGATAAAACAGCCTTTTTCAACGTGCGTCCTACAGAATCAGGTGGTCGAATTGGCTATCTAGTAGAGTATGACGCGACAGAAGTCATTTTCAATAATCCCAAGCAAGAAGATACCCGCGATTACGTTAGCGGTAGATTTGGTTAATGATTGCAAATTAATTAAATATTGTCAGAATCAAAAATTAGGTATGCAACGCATATCTAATTTTATTTTTTATAGGTATTTGCCTAATAGAAATTAAGAGTTGTAAAAAAACAGACGAATTTATCAAAATACTAGATAAACAGATCTATATTAATTCGGGCTGATATGCTGCCTGCTGAGATTAAATTTTAAATTACATGGACGCTTTTGCTCCCATCCCACCTGAATGGACATCCGAAGCAGTTCACGCTTATGAATTTTGCTGTCCTACCTGCCGTTCTAGTAGTCTAGAAGCATTGCAGGTTTGGATTAATCGGCGATCGCCTGTAATTTCAGAAGAACATCGTCGCAAATGGCAGGAGTTTTATAAATGCCATTGTGGTTGTGCATGGTGGGCTTGGAGTAGTGACAGGCCCCCATCAGACTTGGCAAAACCACAAGATGATCATCCCAAATAAAAACTGACTTTTCACGGGATCTGGAAAACCTCTCTCTAAATCTCTCTCCTACAAGGAGAGAGACTTTGAATCTTCCCCCTTCCCGACGCGGGAAGGGGGCTAGGGGGTTAAGTTTTTCGTCGGCTTTTCCACATGACGTGAAAAGTCAGCAAATAAAAAAAGCCCACTGTTACATGGGCTTTTATTTATCTCATCCAAAATTAAATTCTAGAAAGAGAAGGTTGTACGGAGCGTACCAACGTAGATGGTATCGTTGTTGTCGTTGTTTTCAGGGTTGAAGATTACCAACACGCCAGGAGTAACTAAGATGTTATCGCTGACTTTGATTTTATACAGACCTTCCAGGTGATAAGTAGTACCATTACCTCTATCAGTGTTATTAGTACCAGGGCCATCAAGGTCAGTGACTCTGGGTGGTTGACCGAAGATGACACCCAAGGTGTTACCTTCTTTACCAAGGTCTCTGATAGCTAAATTAGCAGCCCAGTAGAAAATTTCTGCGTCTCTGTCAGCACCGCTCTCAGCTTGGGCAGTGGAGTAACCAACCCAACCACCAATACCAATCTTATCGACGGGGCGGAAGTTAGCTTGGAAACCGTAGTGGTTAGCTGAAGTAGGAGTATTACCAAAGGGTCTGATAGCCAGAAGACTACCTTCGCTACCAAACAAGTTAACACCACCAGTCTGAAGATTATTCTGATAAGAGCGGACGTATGTGAAACCAAGGTTGAGCGCTTTGCTTGGTTTAAAGTCTATTTGACCTACATAAGCATTAGATCCGTTAAACAAACCTCTACCTTGTTCGGGACTCGCGGGGTCAGATGCTTGATATGCACCTGAGATGGTGATAGGCCCCTTGGGATTTAACGTTACAGTCAATGCAGCACCAGTACCATTAGGCGCGGCTGCACGATAAATCGAGCTGAAACGTCCGTAGCGAGAGATAGCGCCTGTACCGCTGCTGCTAAAATCTGGGCTGAACGCATTGATGTTATTCCACGGCTGACTACCAAAAGCGTCAATCTTAACTCGCACTACATCCTTCACTAAGTTGAATTCGTAGTTAAGTCTATCTATTTCAACCTCGTTATTGTTACTATCATCAAAACCTAAACGGGTTTGGTTAGTGCCTGTGACGTTAGGACGACCACCGCCACCATCATCAAACTGGGTGATATTCCGGGCTTGCAAACGAATTTGTAATCTGTCTGAGCCACTGAAGCTGCTGTACAAGTTCAAACGTACCCGATTCGCAAAGATAACGTTATCATCTATATCTTGTGGTGTAGCGGTACTACCAGCAGGAAGAGCGCGTTCATCACCGAAAGGTGCGGCTAAAGCGAAGATTGCTTCCCCAACGAGTTTGGTAGTGGTGGAGAATTGATTAGCTTCTAATTCCGCAGTCCGTGCTTCTAGTGCATCTACCCGACCGCGGAGAGTTGCTAGTTCCGCAGAAAATTCTTCTTGTAAACGCTGTAATGTGGCTAAGTCTTCTTTAGTCACTAAATCAGCAGTCGCGGTAGCAATTAATTCGTTAACTCTGTCCAAACAAGCATTCAATCCAGCCGCAAACTCATAACGAGTCAATGCGCGGTTGCCACGATATGTGCCGTTGGGATAACCTGCAATACAACCGTAACGCTCCACCAAAGATTGCAATGCTTGGAACGCCCAATCTGTAGGTTGGACATCGGAAAATTGTGAAACTGATGTTACCTGTCCCAAGTTATCAGATTGAGACAACTGAGCAACGTTTGTGATTTGTTCGTTCGCTTCGCCAGCTAAGGCGCTGTTAGCAGCTAATAAGGTCGCAGCTAAAACAGCTGGACTGACTTTCAGTACATTCCAGAAAGAATTTGTCATGATTTTACTCTCACTCACACCAAAATGTTGCAACTATAATGTATACACTACTGCTCAATTTCAGGGTATATACTCACAATTACCGTCATCAATATACCAGATAATACGTTACTAACACAAGTTAATAAACATTGTTTTTAACTATAGTTTGTGTTGTAAATTTATTTGGTAAACGCAGAATAATGCGACGCTTGTATCTTAACAATACACCTTCTTCTTCAAACTGTTGTAATAGTCTTGTAATTGTCACTCTAGTTGTGTTTAAAACTTCTGCTATTTCCTGATGGGTGATGTTAATGTCAATTACTTTATCTTGCTCTACATTACGTCCAAATTTATCACTGAGCCATACCAAAAATTTCCATAAGCGGAGAGAAATTGGTTTGAGATGGACTATGCTTAAAAGCTCTTCTGACTGTTGAATATGGGCGAATAAACCTTCAATATCTTGATGCCAGAGATAAGAAGGGACAATGCTTACCTCTACACTAGTTAGGCACTCAATTTGGTAGGGTTTAACTTTAGATAAAGGAGAACCAATTAAATCTCCTGGCCCCCAATATCCTAAAGTGATAAACGTTCCATCTTCAGCCCAAGTGAGGGTACGAACTGCTCCACGTTCCATACGCCATATTACCTCGTTACGCAGGGGAATAATTTCTTTTCTGGCAAAGATTTTTAGTGATAGTTGTTCACTAACAGATGCCGTGGAGAATGTTGGTGTCAGACTGGTGGATGTCATTATAAATTTTCTGGTATCTAGTGAAAGTTTTTCAGGTTTTACAAGGCGATCGCAGAAAAATTGCTCATCTATGAAATTATTTTTGGCTATGCTTTAACAGCTATCTGCTTGATAAATTAATAATAATTTGGTTGATAAATAATAGATCTTTTTATGTAGCTAATTGCATTTTTGATATTGTTTGTCTATATTTATATATTTAGGATTTGGCGATCGCAATCACGGCTGGTTTAGGTGGTGCGTTCGGAGTTTTATCAGGCCAATTAGAACCAATCGGAACTTGGCGAGTTTGTAAAAATTCTGTGCCTGTCGTAGTTGTGACTACAAATTGTCTAGTTTCTATAGCTTGGTTTCTGCGAGTACCATTGGTTTCTCCTGGGTGTTGTATAGATAAGAACATAGTTGTTTGATCTGTTGTGAAACAGGGGCCTGTAGTTTCACATTCCATCGGTGCTGTCGCAAATAAAAAGGCTTTACCTGCATCTGTACCACTGGTAGGGATAAACCACATCGAGTTATTACCAAACAAACCAGACAAACTTACAGATTTTCCTGGTTCAGCGTTACGGTTGTTAACAGCGTTATTGAGTTTAGTGGTGGAAATGTCCGTCACCATCCAGACATTACCTTGAGGATCTAGTAATAAATTATCGGGATTGGCAAAACCCATACCACCGGCTGCTGGTTCCCCACCTGTGGCTAACATTTGCCAACGAAAAGTCAGCGCTGCGGGGTTGTTGTTATCTTCGGTTAAACGCATCACCCAGCCGTATTCATAGCCTGCTTCACCTTTGGGACTTTTAAACACTCGCAGATCAGAACCACCTTGTTTGTCAGCAGCACCAGAAGTGAAGGTGATGTATAAATCGCCATTGGGAGCAATTTCTGTATCTTCTGGACGCGCTGTGCAGGTAGCGCCAGCTGCATTGGCGGCGTAATGTGCATCAATTAAAATCGCGCCTTGCTTTTCTTCGGTGTTACCAGTGTAAAGGTCTGCCAGTTTTTGATACTTTTGTTTGTATTGAGCGATCGCTTCATCTTTGGTGACTGGTAAATAACCCGCTTTGAGGTCGGCTTTTTCGGCTTTGGTTCCTAGTGGTAACAAAATGATATTACCAGCAATTTGACTAGGAATATCTGGGTTGACAGGAGTCTCGGCTTTTAGAGGTATCCAGCTACCAGTACCATCAGTGTTGAATTTGGCGGCGTATAGCATTCCCTGTTGTAATAGGCGAGAATTAGCTTTGTCCTGAGGATTGCTGACTTGATCTCGGCTGACAAACTTGTAGATGTGTCCTCCCCGGCGATCGCATCCTGAATAAAAGGCGAGTGGTTTACCTGCTTCTACCCGCACACCTACAGCTTCATGGCGGTAGCGTCCCAACCAAGTATGCTTAGTACCGTAATCTTGAGGATTCGCTGGATCAATTTCTACAATCCAACCATATTTATTTCCCGCTAAACCAAATACATTCCCTTGCCCAAATAATTCCTCATCACCCAAAGCAAAAGGCAGTGTACCAGGTTCAAAAGCTGTACCATCAGCGTAGACTGGTTCTGGTACTTGTGCTTGAAAGTTTTCTTCGGCGCTGAGAACTGTTCCCCAAGGCGTTGTGCCACCAGCACAATTCCCGAAAGTGCCAATGATGCGATCGCCTAGTTTATCTATGTATCCCTGACCTTTTTGTTTACGAAATACTGTAACTGCGGGGCCAGTGGCTTGCAAATACCGATTATCTTTTAATCCAGAAATGCCGCTAATTCTTCTATCTGCTGCGGAGTTAGTTCTTTCCCATTTACCATCAGCTGTTTTACGCAGCGAAATTACACCTAGTCCTTGGTCTAATAAGGCTTCTTGACAAATTTCAGCTATTTTGGTCTTTACTGGGTCATTATCTAGCAAAGCATAAGCATTAATTTCACTTTTCCCTGAGTTTGTGCTTGCCAAAGCTGTTTTCACATCTGCAAATGGCAGTGATTTGCCAATTACTTGCTGATATGTTTCCATCCAAGGAATAGCGCTGATATACTCAAAGTTAACTGAGAGATAACCAGCATTTTCTGCTGTTGGGATAAACGATAAATAGTCGTTGTTGTAACCAAACCGAGATTCCCCGACTCGATCACCCCAAGCCGCAATTACTTGGTATTGAAACCCTTCTGGCAGTACCAAATCATCTACTACTTCATACGCACTATATTGGGCTTGCTGCTGTTCTGGGTTGAAGCCTGCGGTTTCTAAGGGTATTGGCCCCTTAATTGCTTTAAAAGAGAATACAGATTCTACTACTGATGATGTGATTTTTTGCGTCGTAGTATTTTGACCGCAACTTGTGAGATTACTCAGCGCTAACGCACTAGCGCTACCTCCCATTAATAGCAAGAAATCCCGACGCTTGATACTCATTTATATCAGTAAAGGAATGCCTAGTGTGCTTTCGGATACTCTAATTATTTAAAATTAAGAATAGGTAAAGTTTTAGTGAAATCTAACTGAGTTAAGCAAGTTTTAACTTTTTGTCATTTTGTTCAATACAAACTCTAGATGTATAAGAATCCGATTTGATGACTGAATAGCCAAAAGACCCAAGTACACTTGAACAGTTCCACGATGAGCCTGATATGTATGAACCAGATTCTGTGGGGAAAGATTATTCAGACGAAGCAGTGTTAAGACATTTTTTCTATCATGATTGTCATTCGGATATAGCACAGTGGGCGATCGCAAAAAGCAAATCGCAACAATCTTTGGCATATATTTTTGAAACAAATCCTCTCAAAGCTTTGCCAAAGGTTGAGCGTAAATATATTGTTTGTGCCAACGACCGAATCATATCTCCTACATGGTCATGTTACGCTGCACGTAAACGCTTAGGAGTTGATGCTATTGAGTTACCTTCTGGACATTGCCCGCATCTGTCTTGTCCTGATCTTCTGGCTTCAGTATTACTTATGGGACTTAAGCAGTGAGACGAAAAATCACAGATTTAGATAAGGGGTATACGGGTAAGTTTAGGTATTCAAAACCCTTACACCCTTACCCCCCAATACCCATAAGTTCTTGTTATTTAATTATTCCTAAAACAGGTGCTGCTTCAGACTGTGCGATTTTGGGAGAAAATAATCCCTTGCCCTTGGCATATATTTGGGGATTTGTTTGGGCAAATTGGATATATGATTGGCGTACTTGAGTGTTGACAGCTACTGTTTTCACATCGTACATCTGTGTAGCTAACTTGGGATAGATACCAACGCTAATAATTAATACCAAAAAACAGGCAGCGATAAATATTTCACGCGGTTGGGCATCCCTATAGACTGCTTCGCTGGGTAGGAGACAGTCTGTACCAAAGCAAACGGCTCCCTCATCTTCTTGATTTTCTAAAGCCGCATTACCAATATCGCAGGTGAGTTCTGCGCCAGTCCCGTAAAATACTTGTCTCAACATCGACAGCAGATAAATGGGGGTGAGGATAACTCCCACGGCAGCTAAGAACACCATCACGGTGCAGAATGTGGAACTGTAGATGTCACTGGTGGTGATGCCAACAAATACCTGAAGTTCGCTGACAAAGCCACTCATCCCAGGCAGAGCTAGTGATGCCATTGCGCCAGCGGTAAACAGAGCAAATACTTTCGGCATAACTTGACCAATACCGCCCATGTTTTCCATTGCCATTGTATGGGTGCGATCATAGGTAACACCAGCTAAGAAGAATAATACTGCGGCAATTAAACCGTGAGAAAGCATTTGCAGCATCGCACCACTTATACCTACGTCGGTGAAGGAGGCAATACCCAGTAGTACGAAGCCCATGTGAGAAATGGATGAATAAGCGAGGCGACGCTTCATGTTCGTCTGAGCAAAGGAGTTCAACGCACCATAAATAATATTGATTACGCCGAGAGTTGCCAGCACGGGCGCAAAATACACATGGGCATCGGAGAGCATTTCTAAATTGACGCGAATTAATCCGTATCCACCCATCTTGAGCAGTACACCTGCTAAAAGCATGGATATGGGAGCAGATGCTTCACCGTGGGCATCAGGCAACCATGTATGCAAGGGAAATACAGCTAACTTGACACCAAAGGCAATTAACAGTCCGGCATACAGCCACAGTTCTAAAGCCAAGGGATAATTCTTAGCACTAAGTTCGACAATATCGAAGGTTGTATTATCGCCATAAAGCGCCATTGCCAGCCCAGCCACGAGAATAAAAATCGAAGCGGCGGCGGTGTAAAGTAAGAATTTTGTTGCGGCGTAACGACGTTTTTGACCACCCCAAATAGAGACAAGCAGATAGACAGGAACAAGTTCCAGTTCCCACATAATGAAGAACAACAGTAAGTCTTGGGCGACGAACACTCCGATTTGTGCGCCATACAGCAGCAACATCAAGAAATAAAACAGGCGTGGCTTGAGGTTAACTTGCCATGCAGCAAACATCGAAAGCGTCGTCACCAGCCCTGCTAGTAGCACGAGTGGCGCGGATATTCCATCGACTGAAACTGCCCAACTAAAACCTAACTGAGGTAGCCAGGCATATTTCTCCACGAGTTGAAAAGTTGCACTGCTGGCATCGTAATGCTTCCAAAAGGTATAGCACATCAAAGTAAAGTCCGCGATCGCCACACCTAGGGCATACCATCGCACAAGTTTGCCGTCTTTATCAGGCAGCACGGGAATGAGCATGGAAGCAACGAGTGGGAGCAGAATAATCGCGGTTAGCCAAGGAAATCCATCCGCTATCATGGCACTGAGCAAAAATACTTAGTAGTTGAATAAAATCATTATACGCAATTATGTTAAATTTTCTTCATAAATCTTTACCGTAGATGGCTATAGAAGGAATTTATTCTGTAAAAGTAGAAATAACGGTAAAGTTGTTTGATAATAGTTAAAAACTGTATTTAATTTAGTAAAGCTGAATACTTTCACTGATTTGCATCATTAAAGTGTCAATTCCATAAAAATCCAGTTGTCTCGATATTCTGGAGGAATTTCTATTTTTTCCAGATAAGGATCTGTATCTTGAAAACCAAGCGAACGATAAAGCGCCAGCGCTTCTTTTGCAAAAGGAGCAGTATCTAACATTAGCTTTGAGTAGCCAATGTTGGCAGCTTCATAAATGATATTTTCTAATAAAGACCTACCTATCCCTTTTCTTTGAAACTTCGGTCGGACATACATTCTTTTAACTTCACCAATACCTTGATCAATTTGATGCAAGCAAGCACAGCCAGCAATTTTGCCTTTATATCTTGCCAACAGCAAGCGTCCTTCTGGTGGCATAAATTCGTCAAGTTGTGCTAAGTATTTTTCGGAAAATGTATTAACGTCGAAACTAATATTATATTCACTGCTAAATACCGAATTTGTCCAATTAAAATATTCCACAAATAATTCGCTGACATAATGTTTATGCTTATCAGTTTCAACTTGAAAAATTTCTAGCAAAGTATATTTCTCCTATTATAGCAAAAGTAAAAAGTAAAAAGTAAAAAGTGAAATGCTTGCATTCAACTGGTTTTAGCGTTTTAGAATGTCCTAAACTATCTGGCTACGGCTATATTTAGTTAGGGGCTAGGGAGGATATACATCGTGTGAGTAGAAGTTGCTATAAATAATATAATTGAAGTTATTTGTGTTGATTTTAAATAATTTCTAAAAATATGTCTCAAATGGTAAAAATCCCCATAATTAGTTTAGTTGATTTGAAAAGTAGCAATGAAGTATTTAGGCAAAATGTAGTTAAACAAATTTATCAAGCTTGTCATAAAATTGGATTTATGTACTTGCAAAATCATGGAATATCAAAGGAGCTAGTTGCACAAGTATTCACTCATAGTCAAGATTTTTTTAACTTACCTTTAAAAGTCAAACAACAGATAGCTTGGCAAAATGAATTTAGTAATACTGGTTATGTTGGCATGGAAAGAGAGCGTCTCAATCCGAATCAACCAGGGGATTTAAAAGAAGCTTTTAATTTCAGTAAAACAGAAATTTCTGCTTTGGCTGACTATAGTGTTTCTCTAGCAAACAAACCTTGTATTATTGCATTTTATGCAGCTTGTACAGAGCTGGCGAACAAAGTATTACAAACATTTGCTTTGGCATTAGAATTACCAGAAGACTTTTTGATCACAAAACACAATCAGCAAAATCATACCCTGCGACTGCTACATTATCCGCCTTTACAAACACCTCCTAAACCTGGACAAGTACGTGCTGGTGAGCATTCTGATTATGGCAGTATTACTTTGCTATTCCAAGACGAAGTGGGTGGTTTGGAAGTGCAAACAACGACAGGAGATTGGATTTCTGCTCCGGTAATTCCTGATACTGTGATTGTGAATACTGGTGATTTGATGCAACGTTGGACAAACGACGTGTTTTGTTCAACCAAGCATCGAGTAATGATTCCTAACGATAACAGGTTACAGCGATCGCGTTATTCCATAGCCTTTTTCTGTCATCCTAATGATGATACAGAAATTGCTTGTCTAGAAACTTGCCAAAAAGAACGTGCGTCTATCTATCCTCCTATCCTTGCGGGAGAATATCTTTTGAGTCGTCTACAAGCAACATATTGAATGAAAACCTACGACTGGATTGTGGTTGGTGGCGGAATTACCGGTGCTACACTGGCCTATGAATTAGTAAAAGTCGGCTTGAGTGTACTTTTATTAGAACAACACGCCACACCAGAGAATGCAACTCGATATAGTTATGGTGGACTAGCTTATTGGTCAGGGACGACACCATTAACTCGTCAATTATGCCAGGAAGCGATCGCGCGTTACCAAATTTTGTCTCAAGAGTTAGATGTTGATATTCAGTTGCGAGAATTAAATTTATTACTAACAATTTCAGCCGATACTAACCCAGAAACCGCCGCAGCTGTCTATGCAAATTGTGCCGTACCACCGCGTTTACTCAGTGTACAAGCAGCTTGTGAGTTAGAACCATTAATAAATCGAGAAGTTATTTCAGGTGCTTTAACTGTTAAACATGGCCATATTCATCCAGACAAAACCGCACAAGCTTACATTCAAGCTTTTTTACGTGCTGGGGGTGAAATGCAGATAAGTCAAGTTTTGCAAGTCCTCAGAGGTGGTGTCCAAACGAACACTGGAACTTATCACAGTGCTAACGTTGTGATTTGTGCTGGTGGACTCAGCCGACAACTACTCAAATCAGCAGGTATTGCCATCAAAGTGTATTTTACCCACGCAGAAATGATCGAAATTCCACCTGTGGATTTGCATTTGCATACTTTGGTAATGCCAGCTAATCTGCAAAGATTTCAATTAGAAGCAGCATCTACTCAAGTTGATGAATTGTGGGATGAAACAGGAAATGAATTAGTCTCGCCAATATTAGATGTAGGTGCAGTTCAGTTTTTAGATGGTAGCTTACGCTTGGGTCAAATTAGTCGTGTGCTGACAAATCCTGATGCACAGATAAACGCAGAAAACAGTGAACAGTGGTTGCGAACAAGTATCACGCAAGTTTTGCCAGCTTTGGGTAACTTACCAGGAACTTGGCATCATTGTTTAGTAGCATTTAGTAACAATCGTCTACCTGTAGTTGGTGCTGTTCCAGAATTAAAAGGTGTGCATATTTTTTCGGGATTTAGCAATCCTTTGGTTTTTGTACCACCTTTAGCACAACGCTTTGCTAACTTTGTCACTGGCAAAGATGATGAAATTTGTTCACAAATCAACTGTAGTTGGTAAACAACAAGATCTCCGACTTCTTTGAGAAGTCGGGGATCTGAAGCCCTGGTTATATGCTGTTGATTTGATTTTGACCTAATCTAACTTTCTGAATTTCTAAATTCATTGTGTCTGTGCCAATGATTTCAGCTGCTTCTTGTAAAAGTTGCTTTTGTTCTTGTTGGAGTGCTTCTAAACGACTAGATATTTCCGCTAATCTTTGCTGTTTATCTTGATAAAGAGTTTGAATATTATTAGCTAGTAAAGTTGATGCGTTATCTAGTTTATGAGAATTGGTAATTTTATTAAAAGTAATACTACCAACTTTAGCTAAAGTAAGAAAGATAACTTTAATCAAAGCTTGCAATAATTTTAATGGTGCTTGCAATATGGAAAAACTTGCTGTTGTAAACAAGCGAATAATTGCGTTGATAATACTTAAAACAATAGCAAGACTAAACAGCACAATTACTAAACTAATAACAGGATGATTAGCCGCCCAATTGAGGACTTGAATCAGACGCAACATTGCTGGATGTTGTGTCAGCCAATCATTGATGGAAGAGGCGATCGCTGTTTCAATGGCGCTTGATGTTGTATTCTTAAATTGATCAGCCGTTTGCAATCCTTGTCCAATAGAAGATTTAGCTTGCTCAAGAGTTGTTGTTGCTGTTTGCTGCCAAGACTCGCCAACTTGTTGAGCGGAATTACTTACGGAGTTAACTTCTTGGTTGACAAAATCTTTCACACTTTGCCAACTTTGAGAAACTCCTTCGGGCAAACTGATATTGATTTGAGGTGCCATATAAAATTTCACCGAGGCTGAAATCGAACCCGCAACCCATCTTTAGGACGATTTGTAGGAATTCGGACTGTAGCCAAGCTTTGGTTAGGTAAGATTTCCCAATCATAGCTGCGTAAAAGATGGGCAGCAACTATCTTCATTTCCATTTTGGCAAATGCCACACCAATACACAGACGCGGCCCACCACCAAAACCAATTAAACTAAAAGGGTAAGCTAATAATCACAAAAGTTTGCTTGTTGAGACCGCAAGGGGAGCCAGCGCGTTGGGCGGGTTTCCCGACAGCCGCGAGACTGGCGTGGCTCTTGAGCAGAGGAGCAGGGGAGAGGTTTGAAGTTTTTCCCCAAAATTTCAATTGTGCAACTTGTAAGCACAAAAGCTTACTGTTTGTGTTCTTGGCGCTGAGGACTGAATAACCTTAAGCGATGCCTTCGGCAACGGCAAAGCCGAACGCAATTTTCTTCATCTCTCAACTTTCACGGTTGAACGCACATCATTCTAGATTTTAAGTTGAGCGATCGCAGTAGATTTATCATTTAAATTTAGATCCCCGACTTCTTTAAGAAGTCGGGGATCTGAAGACTTTCACAAATCTAATCATGATAAAAATTAATAATCCTTAATAGCCTTCACTACTAAGGATTTCCAAAAAATAATAATACTCACAATCCAAACCGTCTCTTAAAAATCATCAAGAAACTGACTTAGACGACTAATAACAGGGTCAACATCTTCAGGAGGTGTAGCAGCGTAGGTAGTGTTAACTCTTTCCATTGCTGGTACTGTTGACACTACTGGTGCTGGTGCTGGTGAAGTTGGAGGCTGATGGTGAATAATCGGTGGTCGCTCTGTCACCAAAATTGCCAGATGCGCCATTTGTTGCGTGAGTTGCACAATATGGCGTTCCATCGCCTCCAAACGATTCGATTCCTTGGCGAAAAAACGTTCCTCTAGGTCAGCCACTTGACGTTGCAGTTCATCAATTTTCTGTTCAACCGACTCTGCGGCTATTGTTTTTGAACCAGGTTTGACAGATTCCGGTACACATAAAAATTGCCATAGGGCTTCTTTGCAGAGGTCGCTAAAAGTCTTTTCTGGTTGAGGCTCTAAATGGCTTTCTACCAGAGACAACAAGCTTTCGTCTGCAACTTCGGGGTTGAACGTGACCGATTTAACTACTTTTTTTGACCATTGGAACATTGGTTTTAAGACCTAGCAGCACGAACGGCGGATAATTGCGCCTCTCCATAAATATACTGCCCCAAGGCGTTAGCTTGGCGAGATGGTGCAGCTAAATGGGCATTGATTTTGGCATCCTTCAACAGACGTTGCACATCTTCCCAGAAGAATTCGCCGCCGCCACCAGTGATAATCACATCAGTCACACGCTCAGGTAGCCAAGCGAGGACACGGCTGCAAATATCACGCGAAAACATCTCAATCAAGTTGGGGAGAAAATCATCAAGGTTAGCAGGCTTACTAGAGCCTTTGGGACGATAGAAGCGTTCTCCCTTGGGTTTGTTGACAGCAGAGATAAGTGCTAGAGATTGGCTGTCTGCGCCTTCAATTTCCTTAGCTACCATTTCGTAGAATTTGCTCATCCCAAAGTCTTCACTCTTAGAAGCGCCTCGTGCGAAGCGGAAGTTATCTACCATCAACAAATCGATGGTTTGATGACCAATATCAACAATTGCTGCTGATACTTTGGTGAAGTCGGGGCTGGCAGCACCTTTTTTGGGTTGAGCTTCGCACCAGAGAAGGCTACCGTAACCTTCTGGCATAACCCAAACTTTGTTGATGTTCAGGGAGACAGTTTCGCCTCTAAAGTTCATCACGTGAGGGCCAGTCAGCTGACTAATAATCTGAGCCTTTTCCTTCTCAAACTGCTCTAGAGAGAGGAAGGGTAGACCCAGCACTATAGAAATTTCGTCTTTTAGCTTGAAGTAGCCAGCACATGCCAAAACTTTAGCGAGTGCGTCTTCTACCTTAGATTTACCGACTCCGAGATTTGCGCCAAAATCGGCTGCGAGTTGACCGACAGCATAGCCGCTGCCTTGATATTCCATCCACAAATCCATTAAAGGATCTGTAGCACGGGCTTCAAAAATACCTCCCCGTACTTCTTCCATTGACATTTGTTTGACATTGGCGGGGATGAAAATCACATTACCAGGTTCGCGGCTGACAGAAGTCTTGGTAGAAGTTCTGCCTAAGTCGACACTGAGAATAGATTTGCTGGAACCGCCATTTGATTTGACGGGAGTAGCAGTATTAATTGGCGTAGATGCTGAAACCCGATTGAGAGGGATAGCAGCAGCATTCATTGGGGTAGCGGCGGAAGGTTGGTCTGTCATGAAAGCTCCTAGTCCTTTCTTAACTGTCAAAATTTAACTTGCTCATCTTACATACAAACATGCGAGATACCAGAAATTCTAGGTTTCGTCAAGGGTAGCTATACATACGCAATCATGCTGAGTTAGGCGATCGCTTTTTTCAGCATTATTTGGCATAGTGTAGGCGAATTTTTACCAGATGTAACCCCCTCACTTTAAATCAAATTTAAATTAGGGTTGTGTATTTTAGCGTCTAGCCCTTTTTCGCCTACGCTTGAGTATCCAGAATCCAAACGCCAAAACCAAGCTCCCAAGCACAATTTTTGATACTGGGGCAAGGTACTTGTCCACAAGTTCATACTGGCTACCCAACACGTACCCTGAGTATGTTAACAAACCTACCCAGGCAGCACTACCCAAGGTTGTATAAAATAAAAATGGTAGCAAATGCATATTGCTAATGCCGGCAGGCACAGAAATTAAAGTGCGGATTCCGGGTACAAGACGACCAATTAACACTGCTTTGCTACCTTGAGAATCAAACCAGTGCTTTGCTTTGCTAATATCTTTGCTGGATATGGTTAACCACTTACCATACTGATCAGCCCACCTTTTTAAGCGCTGTTCGCCCAAAAACTTACCAGGATAGTACCATACAAGTGCGCCAGCTACAGAACCGACAAGTCCGGCAAAAAAGACCCCAATAATGTTTAACCTGTCTGGGGTGGCCCTAGCGGTAAATCCTGCCAGTGGCATAATCAATTCTGAGGGAATAGGCGGAAACAAGTTCTCTACGAACATTAACAGCGCAATTCCTACGTATCCCAAGGAATTAATAGTATTAGTAATCCATTCGAGCATCGAGTCTATTCCTAAAATTGCAGCACAAGTTTTGTTGCCTAATTTAGCCTTAATCTTCTGAAAACTTTACTGATAATCCGTACTCACAATAGAGATAATTATCAAAATTGTCCAAGAATTGGGACAAGAGGTTTTGAGTTATGGGGACGCAGGGGTAAGTGAGCAAAACCCTCATACCCAATCTCAACAACTAACCTTTGTACGTAAATCTTGTAGATCACAGCCAAATTTTAGGGGCGCAATTATTACGCCCCTAATCATTTTATGTATTTAATTGAACAGAACTTTTAGATTGTTGAAGTTAAGGATTGTACTCTGGATTCAGATTGCCAGTCTAATGGGTTAAATACCCTATCTTCTAAAGCCATTTGCTCAATTAAACTTGCTAATCTTAGGGCTTTGAGAGCTTGTTCGCCGCCAACGGAAGGTTGATTTCCTCCGTGGACACAATTGACAAAATGCTCTAACTCTGCACTAAGAGGTTGAATATTAGTAGTATAAACTTTTTCAATCAAACCATCTTGCCTGTATAGTAGCTGGCGATTGTCAGTTAAATTGGTGGTTGTTTGCCGATGAATCAGAATTTCATTTTTGAGAAAATCTGCTTCCGTGAAGGATTTTTTGCAATGGGCGACAATGCGGCGAATTTTGCGGTGGGTGACTTTGCTGGCTGTAAGAGTAGCGACTATACCATTGGCAAATCCCAAGGTGGCTGTCACGTAATCTAAATAACCAGAGTCTAAAGCACGAGTACCGCTTGCTGTTAGTTTTACCACTGGGGAGGCAGCTAATTCTAGCATTAAGTCTATGTCATGGATCATTAGATCCAGTACTACGGAAACATCATTTGCCCGATCTGAGTAAGGACTCATGCGGTGAGCTTCCAGCGCCAGCAATTCTTCGGTTTTCAGGACTTTGCTGAGTTCTTGAAATGCGGGATTGAAGCGCTCAATGTGTCCTACTTGCAAAATGCACCCTGATTCAGCCGCTGCATTGACTAAGGATTCTGCTTCAGAAATACTAGCAGCGATCGGCTTTTCAATTAAAACGTGAATTCCAGCTAATAGGCAATTAATGCCTACAGCATAATGCAAGCGGGTAGGTACGGCGATGCACACTGCTTCCACATGTGGTAGCAAGTCACAGTAATCTTCAAAAAAACGCACCTTGTATTTGCTGGCAGTTTCTAAGCCTCGTTCAACATTGATATCTGCCACGCCGACTAGTTCAACATCTTTCATTGAACTCAATACGCGGGCATGATGTTGTCCCATGTTACCCACCCCGACTACGCCTACGCGAATCGGTCGTGGATGATTGCGCTGTGTGTATGAATTTGATTCTGCCACTGACATGCTATTTTGCACTATTGTTCTCTCCTCAACCACCAATTTAGAGACGCTGCGGCCGTTGGCATTTATACTGAACAGCCAGTTATGATCCGTCTAAAACCATCCAGATGGTAACATAGAGGCTCTGTTTATGAAGAATTTCAAAGTTTGCGATAGTTCCCGCATTCTGGCTGTCATTTTTATGTTCAGTTTTAAATCAATCAGTTTTTTGCTCTTAACACAATAGCTAATGTGTTTTTTTATTAACTTTAAACACAAACTAAATTGTAAGTGAAAATTTTTAGATGCTAGTCAGGCAGTTAGATACCAGAAAATTTGCCAACTTAAAACGTTGTAAAACAATAATTTTATTGTCGGTAAAATTACAAAATCAGCCATAACTACACCGAGAGGTTAGTACAGTTTATAAACTGGTACAGTATAAAAGAAAAATAGACGAGTAAGGCTGACTTCTACTTTTTTAATATGATGATTTGGCAATTTGAAATCTAAAAATTTGGCAGCCGATATGAAAGCCGTAATTTTGTTGTCTGGGGGATTAGACTCTTCTACTGTACTGTATCAAGCCAAAACTGATGGTTGTGAGTGTTACGCAATTTCTTTTGATTATCAACAACGACATCGCCGAGAGTTAAACTCAGCTAGGCTCGTGGCGCAAACAGCGGGTGTGGTAGAACATCAAGTTGTCAATTTTGACTTACGAGAATGGGGTGGTTCAGCGCTGACAGACGACAAAATTGATTTACCCCAAGAGCGTGATTTGGATGAAATGTCGCAAAATATTCCTGTAACTTATGTACCTGCAAGGAATACGATATTTTTGAGTTTTGCTTTGGGCTATGCAGAAGCGATCGCCGCCGAACGGGTTTACATTGGTGTTAATGCCTTAGATTATTCTGGCTATCCTGATTGCCGTCCTGACTATATCCAGGCAATGCAGGAAGTTTTTCGCCTGGGAACTAAGCAAGGACGAGAGGGTAAGGCGACTGCGATCGTTGCCCCCTTGATTAATCTGAAAAAAACCGAAATTATCCAGCTTGGTAACGCGTTAGGCGTACCTTGGGATTTAACTTGGTCTTGCTATAGCGGCGGTGATGTGGCGTGTGGAGTCTGCGATTCTTGCCGCTTGAGGCTGGCGGCTTTTGAGGAATTGGGTTTAAAAGACCCGATTCCTTATGCTTAGGAAGTGGGGGTGTAATATCAATTTCCCTTAAATGTGAAACACATTCTTGTTGTAGAGACGTAGCATTGCTACGTCTCTACTGCCTGGGTAAGCGTTGTATCTGGATTTGATGTAGCCTTGGCCCAACAATTGAGACTATAGTGAATTGAAGATTCTCGTATAAGAAGATTTCACCTTTGGTAGGCATTTTTTGTAATTGATAAAGTAAAAATCCTCCTAGGGTTTGATATTCCCTTGTTAAAGGCAAATTGAGATTTAAAACTTCGTTGAGGTCTTCGAGGTTAATCTGTGCTTGTACCAAAAATGTGTCTTGATCCACAATTTCAATTAACAAGTCGTCGCTGCTTTCTGGTTCCCCTGTATTGCCAATAATTTCACCAATCACATCTTGGATGGTTACTAGACCTACCGTACCGCCAAACTCATCTACGACGATGACCATAGCTGGTTTTTCTTGTTGCATCATCGGCAATAGTTCACTCAAGGGTGTGTTTTCTGGCACAAATCGGGCAGGACGCATCCAGGGTTGGAGATGGGATGTAAAAGTTAGTTTCTCCATTGCTAAGGGCTGCGCTAAATCCCGAAAGTAAACTATGCCGCGAATGTCGTCTAAAGATTCGCCAATGATGGGATAGCGGGAGTGACCAGTAACTGTCATTTCTTGGAGTAAATTCTGGAAGGTAGCATCTTTGGGCAAGGCGACAATACCAGTCCGGGGAATCATCACATCTTGGGCGGTGACATCGCCAAACTCAAACACATTGTTCAGGAGTTGGCGTTCGGAATGTTCTAAACCAGTAGATTCCCGTTCTGTGGCAATGATCATCTGCAATTCTTCTGAGGTAACTGGTGGTCTCCAGCTTTGTCCGGTGTATTCAATGCCAAAAATGCGTAACAAACAAAAAGTTGATTGGTTAAGAATCCAGATGAAGGGACTGAAAAAACGGACGATCGCTCTCACCGACGGCCCTAAAAATCGCGCTAACTGTTCAGAATACAGCAACGCCAATGATTTTGGGTATAATTCCCCTAAGACAATTTGCAGATAGGCTACCAAAAAAAAGGCTATGGGAATTGACAACGAATGCGCGATGAAGTTAGTTGTTGTTTCTGGTAAGGGCAAGGATTTCAGCCATGCGCCTACCAGCACTACAATTGTACTTTCGCCAATCCATCCCAGCGCCAAACTAGAGAGGGTAATGCCTAACTGTGTTGTCGATAGCAGCCGATCAATACTGCGTTGCAGTGTTTCAACAGCGATCGCTTGCGTATCCCCAGCCTTAACTAACTGATGAATCCGCGATCGCCGCACTGTCACCATCGAAAACTCTGCCGTCACAAAAAAGGCATTGATGGCAATCAGTAGTAGTACTGATAATAATCGCAGCCCTACATCTGCCCAAGTTAAACCAGGAAAACCAATCACTGCCAAAGCTCGTGTAAACTCTCTTAAAGTAAAAAGGAAAAAGTAAAAACGTAAATTTTTCTTTTTACTTTTGCCTTTTACCTTTTAACTTCCCAGTCCCTACCTTGTTACAGGTATGTCAGATACATCTAACTTGAGTTTTTGTGCAGGATAATCTGTCAAAGACAGGGATACCTTGTTCACATCATCCAGTAAAGCTGTAGGAATAATCACTGTACCTGCAAATGTCGGGCCATTTGCAGGTAATTCTGCTGGTAAAGCTTCTGTGCTGGCGCTCAAAGTTCTGCCTTTGTCATCAGTAACATCTAAGAAACTATATAAAAAGCGCACAGAATCTTTACCTTTGTTCTGCATTTTCACTTTCAAAAGTAAATCGCCTCCAGAGTAACGAGCCGATTGCACTGCAAAAGTTACACCTTCGCTTTCAGCACTTACGGGAAATCCAGGTTGGAGTTTTTCTTCAACTTCCTGCGGCTTTTCTGGTGGCTTTTGTTTGTTGTTATTAATTTCTTCTTCGTCTTCTTCTAGTTTTTCTGATTTAGCGACTTTCGTCTTACCCTCGATCCGAGACTTAACAATTTTTAATATTTCTTCTTCTTTTAATAACGTTACCCCTGGCTGTTGGGAGCTACTTGTCTTAGCGCTGGCAAATTTGGTTGTAGGGCGACCATCCGGGGTTGACACTCCTTTGAGCGCCAAACTTCCCAAATTAAACCCTAAAAACGCGCTTACAGATCCTGCACCCAACATCAGGATTAACAGAATCAACGTCAGTATTACAGTAGAATTTATTTTCATCGCTGAAAAGCTGTTGCTGAAGAATGCTGGTCTATATTAAGAGCATTGAAGTTCTGTACCTCAATCCTTAAAAGAACTTAATCAATAATAGTTTGCACTATTTGATAATTAAATTATGTAGTATAAAAATCTGATAAACTCTCATTCGAGAGTAGACAAGTAGTAAACTTGAGATAAAATTAATATTCTACCAGGGTTGGCCGAGCGGTTGAGGCAGCGAACTCATAATTCGCCCCAGGCAGGTTCAACTCCTGCACCCTGGATTGTTGAAGAGTCAATAGTCAATTGTCATCGGTAAATCAAGATAGACTATGGACTATTGACTTTGGACTATCTTGGTGAAGCAGTTTCAAAGTGGAATTCTGTACCGACTTTCAGCTTGTTAGTATTTAAGCGAGGAGATGCAAGTAAGGAAGTATCATAAGGGTTAGGTAAGTCTGGTGTGCGTAAATAGGGGTCATTACCAACTTGCTGAGTCATAACATCTCGATAAAGTGTGTTCACCAACTCAGCATCACGGGCAATTTCATTTTCTGGGAATGAATTGCGAAAACCGGAACCATTACCAAGAAAATTTTGTAGCTGACGCTTGGGAGTGTTATTTTCGTAAAAATTGCGATCGTGACGGAAATAAGCTCTTTCAAACGCTTCATTAGCTGTTTCATAATTGGGTGTTTCCGTCTCAGCAGATGCCACAGAGGGAAAGATTAAACCTGTAGCTAAAAGCACTAAAAGACCACTAAAGGGTTTGAATTTTATACGCATCTTCCTTAACTCCTCAATTTTGAGCAAATCTTAACTTATGCTTAATTTCAGAACTCTGATGAGTTCAACCTTTGGTGTAGCACAACTGATAATCATTTGTAATGACGTATTCTACTGAAACCCTTACCCAGGCTGATATTTGGGCAGCCACTGCTGACTTAGCCACTCTGCGCCACAAGCTACTAGACTTGTTTTGCCAACTCGCCTACCAAGAAGGTGATTTTGTGCTTGCTTCAGGGCTAAGTAGTACTTATTACATCAATAAAACACAAGTAACTCTCCACCCCCAAGGTGCTTTAGCTGTTGGACGCTTATTATTTTCCCTACTACCTGCGGATACTCAAGCTGTGGCAGGTTTAACATTAGGAGCAGATCCAATTGTGACAGCTGTAAGTGTGGTTTCTGTGTATGAAAACCGACCAATACCAGCACTAATTATTCGCAAAGAAGTAAAAGGTTATGGAACAAAAGCTTATATTGAAGGCCCGACTTTGCCAGAAGGTGCAAAAATCGTAGTTTTAGACGATGTGGTAACAACTGGTCAGTCTGCCTTAAAAGCGGTGAATCGTCTTAAAGATGCGGGTTATACTGTCGAGCAAGTAATGGGACTGGTAGACCGCAAGCAAGGAGGTGCAGAACTGTACCAGTCTGTCGGTTTAAAGTTTGAGGCGCTGTTTGAAATTGGAGAGGTTCAACAACGGTATCGAGAATTGACGGGTTAAGGCTTAGGTTGGGGAGCCACTGCGTTGCGCGGGTTCTCCGCTTTAGAGTGTATATTAGGGGTTAATCACCTCAATACTGTAACTGTGCGTGAAAATTTAGCATATTTGCGCGACTCCCTGAAATCACAACAGTAATTTTGAGTTCCATATCTTCTTTTATCTCACGCAGAGGCGCAGAGACGCAGAGCAGAGGAGAGTGCAAGAGTTTTGTTTGAAATGAGAATGTTTTTGTTTCGAGTGAGAATGTTTGTGTTCTGAACTCGAATTTTCGTGTTTCAAACGAAAACGTTTCTGTTCTAAGTGAGAATGTTCTGGTCTGAGGTGAAATTATGTGTTGTGAAGGCGATCGCTCGACTTAAATTTTAGAATAAAGTGCGTAGACGCAAAGCGGCTTGTCGTTAGACATCGCTTACAAGGGTCATTGTGCAGAGTGAAATTAGCTTACTCCAACAGTGCGATCGCTTGTCTCGAAAAAATCAATTACGATAAATTATAGAATTACGATTCCCAAAACCTTATGTTAATTACATACACTGCAAAATATACAAAAATTAATAGCGGATATATGGGACAACTCATTGAATGGCAAGAAGTCATCACCGAAGGAGAAACCCTAGAAGAATGTAGAACTATGTTACAAGACGCAACAAGAGAAATGATTCTTGCTTATCGTCAACAAAATAAAGAAATTCCTACAGGTAATTCTCTACTCGAACAAATTCCTATAGAGGTTTGAGGGTGTCAGTCAGGCGAAAAGATTTAATTAAATACTTAGAAGACAATGGATTTTATTTGTTAAGAGAAGGAGGAAATCATTCTATCTATACTAATGACATAAAAACTATTCCCGTAAAAAGACATCGCACCATAGATCGCATTACTGCCAATGAAATCTGTAAACAAGCAGGCTTATTACCTAACTTTTAAATTATGATCTCCAAGTTTCGTGTTCCAAATAAGAACGTTCTTGTTCTGAGGTGAAATGATGGTGTTGTGAAGGCGATCGCTCGACTTAAATTTTAGAATGAAGTGCGTAGACGCAAAGCGGCTTGTCGTTAGACATCGCTTACAAGGGTCATTGTGCAGAGTGAAATTAGCTTACTCCAACAGTGCGATCGCTTTAGCTTTTCGTTTCATCAATCGCTTTTATCAGTTCATCTTTGGTCATATTACTACGACCTTTGATATTGAGTGATTTTGCCTGCTCATATAGTTCTTGCTTTGACGGCTCGTTGTGAGATTTATGCTCAACTTCATTCATCGCCTTTTCAATAGCTGGAGTCCACTCAACGTGCTGTTTACCTTCTTTAGAAGCTTTTTCTTTAATTTGCTCTGCTTCTTGCTTTTCTGCGTCGGTTAACTTATCCCAAACGGCTTTTGGCAGATAGCGCTTAGTCACCCCATCTTTACGGGCGCGGTCTTCATCGTCTTGAGTTTGCCAGTCTTGTTCAGACCATTTTTCTAATGATTGTGCAGCTTCATCTTTGTCTGATTTCTTGTAGCCGCCGCCTTTTTTTTCATATTCCTTGACTAGCAGCTGACTCTTGCGTGCAGACCACTGGCCAGGTTGACCACCTTTATCAGATTCGAGAATTTCTTCCTTGAGTTGGCGGCGTAACTCAGGGTCAGTGTACTTTTGGTCGTAATTATCCTCAGCCATTTTATCTTCTGTGATTGCTGTGTGATGATAGCGATCGCTCAACAAGAGCAGATCATCATGGGTAATTTATAGTTTTTTGTCTGGATCTGCTTTAGGTAATACTGATTTATCTTCGTCTAACGTTGGTACGGGTACACCTAACATCCTCCTTGCAGATTCCTCCGCTATTTGTCGGTCTTGCTCGTTATCAAACTGACTTTCATCTAACAAATATTTGTGTCTGATGGCTTCATCCCGATTTGGTCGAGCGCCATTTTTCCATCTGTAATTAAAGGTCATAAGTTGAAATGCACTTAATTGTGCTTGGAATTTACTATATTAATCCTAGGCCCGTAATAGATGGTTGCACTCTACCAGAGGTTGAAAGAAATTGACATTTTTATTGTTAAGAATGTCCACAATTGTCATTTAAGCTTAATTCTTCTAGTAGAGGATAGAGCTAATTACAAATGCATATACTGCAATTACCAAGCAATGAATTGATCAGCCCATAGTTTCACAGCAGCTATGGGCTTTTTCTTGAGTTTTTACCTATCTTGATTTCGGCATATGTCAAAAGAAATGATATTAATTCAACTACCCCTTCAGGCTATGCATAATTAATGCTGATGATAGATTGGCTGCACATCTTGAACTTGTTAATCTGTAATTGTCAGAAAAAACCTTAACCAAAAACAAACAAATGAACATTCTTGCTTGGATTATCTTAGGTCTAATTGCTGGTGCTATTGCTAAAGCCATCTATCCCGGTCATCAGGGCGGCGGCATTTTGGGAACAATTTTGTTAGGAATCATAGGTGCATTTATTGGTGGTAGCTTAGGAATATTCTTCAGTACGGGAAATTTTGCACTAGCAGCCCCTACTCTTAGCATCCCTGGTATTTTCGTAGCAGTTCTGGGTGCAATTATTGCCGTATTCTTGTGGAACTTGCTAACTCGTCGTAGTACTGTTTAATTAATGTAATTGTCTTGACGTTATACTAAACCTCAGGGAGTATTTGTTTGATTGATATTTTATCCCTGAATTTATCTAAAGAAATAGCGTTAGTTTATAAGCAAACTAACGCTATTATTATATTTTATATAACCAAAAAACTGATATTCTAAATTATTACTTCATGACTTCTTTTTGCTGTTGATAACGTTGTTTAAATTGCTGTTGCCGTTGTTTATGATCCACGATAGGTTCAGGATAGCCAAGAGCGCGACGTTCTAGAGGTGTAATTTTACCAGTAACTAAATATTCAGTATCGATAGACCGCAATTCTGGCAGCCAGCGACGGATGTATTCACCATCAGGATCAAATTTTTGTGCTTGACTAGCTGGGTTGAAAATTCGCACAGGTTTGGCATCCATACCACTTGAAGCACTCCATTGCCAACCGCCGTTGTTTGCAGATAAATCGCCGTCAATTAGCTTTTGCATAAAGTATTTTTCGCCTAGTTGCGGACTAATTAACAAGTCTTTGGTAAGGAAACTAGCAACAATCATCCGACAGCGGTTGTGCATCCAGCCGCTTTCATTTAGCTGGCGCATGGCTGCATCTACTATGGGGTAGCCTGTTCTGCCTTCGCACCAAGCTTGAAAGTCTGCTTCGTTGGTTTCCCAAGGAAAGTTTTTAAAGGCATCGCGGTAAGCACCATCAGCTAATTCTGGGAAATTATATATAGCGTGTTGATAAAATTCGCGCCACGCCAGTTCTTGTTGCCAAGTGCGGATACTTGTTGCGGCTTCTTCACTGCGGCTATTTTCTTGCGCGTCGATAGTGGCTTGCCAAACAGTGCGAATACCAATAGCGCCAAATTTTAAAGCGGCACTTAGTTGCGATGTACCGTCTGTGGCGGGGAAGTTGCGCTGTTCTTGGTATTCGGTAATAGCTTTATCAGTAAATTCTTCTAATCTTGCTTGGGCAGAGGCTTCTCCTGGTGAGAGAATTAAATCACCATCCCAGATAAATCCTAAATCTTTGGCAGTGGGTAATGCGATCGCACCTGCGTTTTTAGCAATTTCTTGTTCGGCTGGTGTTAATCCTGCCGCAGATTGTAAGGTTTCTACTGGTGGCGCTTTTGGTTTGCTACTCCAATTTTTCCAAAAGGGGGTATAAACCGTGTAAGGCGCATTGCTACCTGTACGAATTTCTTGTGGAGAATGGAGAATTTGATCCCAATTTTCGTTGAGGAATTCAATGCCTTTTTCTTTGAGCGCATCAATTATAGTGCGATCGCGTACTTGAGAGTATGGTTCTACATCCCAATTCCAAAACACGGCTTTGGCATTCAAAGCTTCAGCTAAAGCGGGAATTGCTGGGATAGGATCGGCATGGAGAATCAGGAGTTGGCTACCAGTTTGTGCATATCGCTCCTGTAATGCCTGTAAGCAGCCAATCATGTATTCTACTCTTACGGGCGCAATATCATCGCGTTCGAGAATATTGCGATCAAAGCAAAATACACCCACCACTTTGGGACTGTGCCTTCTCGCCGCAGCTAGTCCGGTATTATCAGAAACGCGTAAGTCACGGCGATGCCAAAATAGAATTAACTCAGACATTCCATACCTATTGCAGTTCACTTGTACTATGCTAGATCCTAGCAGTAAGTAGCCATCATGAACTATGTAAGCAAAGAGGCGCTTAGGTTAGAGACTAAAAATTAGTATTTTTATGAGAAGAATTCAGAACTCAGTCGTCAGAATTCAGTTGGGTATTCTGTACGAGTGGATGATGAATATTGGTTAAAAGCGAGTGGAATGGTGAGCGAAAAAAATTAAAATATTCTCGCCTTAAAACTAATGCCCTTTATGGGTAGAGTATTCTGAATTCTGTATTCTGACCCCTGTTTTATTTATAACTTTCAAGTCAGCTATTCATGAAAAAATCTCACAACCAAACACAAAAAACTGTCTTGTCTAGCCTCAGCACCTCTAGTCTCTAGCTAGAAGGCTAAAAGATGAAATTTCACACTTCATACTTCATACATCACATTTCATCTTTCTCTTTAGAGTGAATTTCACACACTAGTTCATAGACTACTGTCTTTGGTGGCTCTACAAATAAAGGCATCATCTTTTTTAAAATATTTTGGTAAACCTCATTTTGATTGGCTTCCATATCTTCTACACTCTCCCAAAAAATTATGGATATGCCTCTGTCAGTTCCTGGTTCTTGTAACAAATAAGCTCCTTTAAATCCTGTTGTATAGGTTAATACAGCTTCTTCATAAAGTTTTTTGGCTGCTTCAAATTTACCGGGTTTGAATTCACCCATTGCAACATGGGTGAATTTATGTCTGAGAAAATCTTGAAAATCCATAAAATTTTTCTCCAGCTTTTAAGTGTTTTTTAAACTTATCAAACAGAATTCAGGAGTCAAGAGTCAGAATTCAGCTTGGGAATTCTGTACGAAGCCGCGGATGAATAAGTGGGTTTAAGACCTCCCCTAAATCTTCGATTTAGGGGTCTACAATGAGTGGCGGGTCTTTTTCCCCCACGAGAGTGATTCTGACGAATGTATTCTTCAATGTAATTTATTTTACGTTTTAAATTTTATTTTTATTTTTTATCTGAAGAACTAAAATATCACTTTAGAGCGCAATAATAGCAAAAATAAGTAAAACTTAAACTTTACTTTATTTAACTTAAATTACTAAACTAAAGACTTAAAATTTGTCATAATTGAACATTCAAAATTCCAACACCAGAATATTTCAGTTGAATGGAAGAAAGACCTAACCCCTAACCCCTTCCCTACAAGGGAAGGGGAATAAAACTCAAAGCCTCTTTCCTTGTAGGAGAGAGGTCAAAACAGTTCTACATTCAACCGAGAACCGCTATAGTTGAATTTTTATTTATATCCGACCTATCAAAAAATATTTTAACAATGTCTATAGGTTCATTACAGATGAAATTGCGTAGCTTTTGCGACTTAATTACTTATATTTTTTTTCAAAAGTATTTGAAACATAGTGTTGTTGCTAAGTTTACCTATTTAAAACAAAGAATAAAAAATCACATTTGTGAACTACCCCAGCAGTATTAAGCTCAGAATTAACAAAATTTATTTTTTGACGCAATAGATCATCTATTCAGCATTTGACAATAAAATGAGTTTGACTACCTTCAAATTGGATAAATATTCCAAGAGTCCGTATCTATTTACTCTATAAGCTATGTATACTTTATCTTTCAGAAAAAAATGTCATTTTGGCGATTAAGTTTGCCTAATACTCTATTAAATCTTAATACATGATATTTAAACCCAATTTGCTATAGTTTGCATTCGCTACCTTGTTCTCTTGTTAAGAACATACATTTAATTGATGAATTAACTATGCGATTTCAAGATCAGCTAATTAATTATCCGACTTTATATAATTTGATTAATCGTTCTCCGTTAACGATTAGCCCTGATAGTTATATTGTCGATGCTATTCGCTTGATGAGTCAGAAACAAACTCAAAATCTATCGCTGCCTGTCTTAAATAGATATTTAAAGCCTAATATCTATAATCAGCAAGAAAATAGTTGCATTTTGGTCGTAGAAGCAGGATATTTATTAGGGATAATCACGGCAAAAGATGTAGTAAATATCATCTCTACTGGAGTAGATATTACTCAAACAAAAGTAGCTGAGGTGATGGTGACAGCATTGATTACTCTCAGGCAAAGTTATGCAACAGATATATTTATAGCTTGGTCACTGTTGCGTCACTATCAAATTAGTTATTTACCTATTGTTGACAATCAAGGGAAATTAACAGGAATTATCACTGATAGCGTTTTGCTGCAAGCTTTTAACCGCGACACAATAGTTGGTATCAAAACAGCCGTACAGCAACCACAAAATAATTATCGAAAAATCAATGGAGTAAGTTGTCCCATTCATAATCATCTCCAGAAAGGAATAGAACACAAATCAGCTAGCTTTATACCAACTCATCAAGAACTTCAACAAACCCGTACAAAACTTCAGATGGTAGAAGAGAAACTACGCCAAACTCATGATGAGTTAGAAAAACTATTGGCAGAAAACAAGCTGTTGCAGCAGCAAATCGTTGAGTACCAACAGGCTGAAGAAACTTGGCAAAATAAAGAGAAGCTTTATTGCGAGCAAAAAGAAGCAGCACTGCGGGAAAGTGAAGTTAAATTTCACCATTTTGCCGAAAATATCCAATCTCTGATTTGGTGGAAAGACCCTCAAACAGGGCAATTTTTGTATGTTAATCCAGCTTATGAGAAAATTTGGGGACGTTCTCGCCAGAGTTTGCACGAACAGCCACTATCGTGGATGGATGCAGTACATCTTGCCGATCGCGATCGCGTCCATCAAATGATGACACAACATTTGGCTGGGGAGGCTACCGAGATCGAATATCGCATCCTGCGTCCTGATGGATTGATGCGTTGGGTTTGGGATCGCACTTTTGTGATGCGCGATGAACAGGGAAATATTTGCTACTACGCTGGCATTGTCGAAGATATCACCGAACGCAAGCACACAGAAGAGTCACTGCGTGAGAGTGAAGCCAGACTAAGTTTAGCTTTAGAAGCTGCTCATATGGGCATTTGGGACTGGAATATCCAGAGTCATGAAAGCCTTTGGTCTTTCAACATGGGGTCACTGTATGGTTTACCTAACGGTACTTTGTGTCCTACCCCAGAAGACTTTTTGGCGTTAATCCATCCTGAAGATCGGCAAGCTTTTACTCATGCTGTGACTCGCACTATTCAACAAGGCATGAAATTTCTCGTTGAATATCGCGCTGTTTGGCCAGATGGTAGCATTCACTGGCTCAATTCCACAGGTCAGATCTACTACAGCGAAAATGACCAACCGATCCGGTTAACTGGTACAACTAGAGATATTGGCGATCGCAAGTACGCACAAGAAGCATTGCGGGAAAGTGAAGAACTTCATCGTTCAGTGGTAACGGTTATGGGTGAGGGAATTGTGCTACAGCAGGCTGATGGTCAGATTGTAGCTTGCAATATTAGCGCTGAAAAAATTTTAGGATTGACCAAAGCCGAAATTCTCGGACGTACCTGTGATGATGAGATTTGGCACACTATTCATGAAAACGGTTCCCATTTCCCTGCGGAAGAACATCCAGCAATGATTACTTTACGCACAGGCCAACCTTGTACAAATGTACATATGGGAATTCAGAAATTGAATGGACAAGTTATCTGGATTTCGATTAATTCCCAACCTTTATTCCGCGATCATGAGCCAACTCCTTATGCAGTTGTCACATCTTTTTCAGATATTAGCGATCGCAAACAAGCTGAACAGAAAATTCAAGAACAAGCCGCTTTACTTGATATTGCCACGGATGCAATTTTAGTGCGAAGTTTGCAAAACCAAATTCTCTTCTGGAATCAAGGTGCTGAACGTCTGTATGGTTGGCAAGCACAAGAAGCAATCGGAAAGAACCCCGATCAACTTTTATTTAAACAACCTTCACCAAAAATCCCAGTGGCTATAGAAAAAGTAATTGAAAACGGTACTTGGCACGGTGAATTACATAAAGTTACCAAATCTGGCAAAGATATTATTGTCGAAAGTCGCTGGACACTCATGCAAGATGATACAGGACATCCCAAATCCATCTTGATTGTTGACACTGATATTACCCAAAAGAAACAACTAGAAGAACAGTTTTTCCGCACCCAAAGATTAGAAAGCCTCGGTACTCTTGCAGGCGGAATTGCCCATGATTTGAACAACATTTTGACACCGATTTTGGCAGCATCTCAACTACTACAACTGAGATTTCCCCAAGACAAAGAGCGCTATCATCAGCTAATGGCGATTATTGAAAATAATGCTAAACGTGGTGCAGATTTAGTCAAACAAGTATTGTCCTTTGCGCGGGGATTTAAAGGAGAGCGCACAATTATTCTGATTAAGCACCTCATTTCCGAAATGCTGCTCATCGCCAAACAGACATTTCCGAAATCTATTGAATTTGCGATCGCTATTCCAGATAATCTGTGGGCTGTTTCTGGAGATATTACTCAGCTGCATCAAGTGCTGATGAATTTAGTAGTAAATGCCCGTGATGCCATGCCAGATGGTGGTAAAATCGAAATCTCCGCAGAAAATAGATTTATTGATGAAGCGTACGCCAAAATGAATCTAGAGGCTCAAGTCGGAGATTACATCTTGCTTACTATTGCGGATAACGGCACTGGGATGCCACCAGAAATATTAGATAGAATTTTCGAGCCATTTTTCACGACAAAAGAAATTGGTACGGGAACAGGATTAGGTCTTTCAACGGTGCTAGGCATTATTAAAAGTCATGGTGGTTTTATTAATGTATCGAGCAAAGTCGGCAAAGGCACTAAATTTAATTTGTTCTTGCCCGCAGTAGAAGGCTGTCAAGGACTGAAAACCGATAACTTAACAGTACCTTTAGGAGAGGGAGAATTAATTTTAGTTGTCGATGATGAAGCAAAAATTCTGGAGATTGCTACTATAGTTCTGGAAAACTACAACTACAAAATTCTGACTGCTAGTAATGGTATTGAAGCGATCGCACTTTATGCCCAATACAAACATCAAATCAAAGCTGTTTTGATGGATATGATTATGCCAGAAATGGATGGAATTACTGCCATTCGCACCCTGCAAAAAATGAATCCGCAAGTACAAATTATTGCTTGCAGTGGGTTTAATCCTCATGAAGGCTTGACCGATGTGATCAATGCCAATGTTCAGCTAGTTTTACCAAAACCTTTTACAGCCCAAGACTTAATGAACAGTTTACAACACGTACTGAAAAACCAAAATTAGATTTTTTGTATCTACCAATTACGAGTTAGTTAATATGGCAAAAGAAATAGAGCGGAAATTTTTAGTTCAAGGAGATGCTTGGAGAAAATTAGGTACAGGTAGCGTGTATCGTCAAGGATATATTGCTACTCAAAAAGCAGTTACAGTTAGAGTGCGTATCGCTAACAACCGAGGCTATTTAACGATTAAAAGCCCCATTGTGAATTATTCTCGGTCTGAATTTGAGTACGAAATTCCAGTTGCCGATGCTCAAGAAATGTTAGATACATTGTGCGATCGCCCATTAATTGAGAAAGTACGATACAAGATAGAATTGAACGGTTTAATTTGGGAAATTGATGAGTTTGATGGTGACAATAAAGGATTGATATTGGCAGAAGTTGAGTTGAGTGATGCACAACAACAAGTTGAAATTCCAGAATGGATTGGTGAAGAAGTTTCTACGGATAGAAAGTATTTCAACAGCAATTTAGCAAAATTTCCCTTTTCAAAATGGTAAATTCTAATGAATTTTAATTTTTAGAAAAATCTTCAATCCACTTGAAGGGAGAAAAAAATCAGGAGGCTGGATTGAAGAACGAAACCCAACCTCTAAAAACCTGCGAATTATAGAAGAGAATTAAGTATTTCTACACCACTGCTTTGACATTTGCATTTGTTAACAGCGTAACTATCTGCTCTGCTACACCCGCAGCTGAGGCTGGATTTTGACCTGTAACTAAGCGATCGCATACTACCACTTTTACTTGAAAGTTAGGCGCTTTCTCCAAGGTTGCGCCTCGTTCAATCAGCTTCGATTCCAGCAAAAACGGAACCACATCAGTTAAACCAACGGCTGCTTCCTCTTCATTGGTGAAACTCGATACCACCTTTCCAGCAACTAAATAACTTTGATCCGAGAGTTGAATATTAACCAATCCAGCCGGGCCGTGACAAACTGCACCGACAATACCACCTTGCTCATAAATCTTTGCCGCAATCTGAGCAAGTTCGACATGATCTGGAAAGTCCCACATCGTCCCATGTCCACCCGCATAGAAAATTGCATCATATTCAGATGGGTTAATCTCACTCGGATGCAGTGTATTTTCGACTTGCGCCATCTTGCTGGGATTATTTAAAAATGCCACGTTCAGCGGATCATTCAAATCAACCCCAGTCATGGGTGCTTTCTCACCTTTAGGACTAACGTACTCAACAGTGAACCCAGCGCTATCAAACACCGCAACTGGATGACTCACTTCCGGTAGATAGAATCCGGTTTCTTTGCCAGTGTTGCCTAACTTGTCATGACTAGTTAACACGATGAGAACTTTTTTAGACATGAAATTACTCCAATTTGTGACAAAAATTATTATGCATTTGCCTGATAGTTACATACTACCGATAACTTATCTAAAATACAAATTATGAAAATTACAATATTGACTTAATATCTTCTTCAATGTCCCTTGCTCTAATTTTTGACACTAAAAATTTTTGTCCATTTTTATCCCAACCTGTAATGTCTGATAACTCTATTTTTTTGCCACTAAGTTTTTCATAGTCCATTTTTTTAATCCTCGTGACATTAGCTATTTCAATATCGTAATTGATAGCTATAAGCGATACTAGGCGTAGATATCGCACTCTACCATACAGGTGTAATGCTAGGCGTAGCCAGCCTTAGTTATCAGTTTCTATGTTAAAGTCGCTGACTGCCTTTGCCATACTAACTTTAATGTTGAAGACTGATTTTATAGTTACGAACCTATTCATTTTCGCTTGCTTCAGCTTCAAATTGAACTTGTCGGTACAAATCAGCGATCGCTATTTCTACATTCACCGATTCTAGTAGCAATTTATCGTCCAAATTATAATCAGACAATACCCATTTTCCCTGTTCATTGCGGCGAAATACTTCTACACCTGGTTGTGCTACTTGTACTAAGACATATTCTTGCAAAGTTGAAGATTGACGATATGCAGCAAACTTTTTTCCGCGATCAGCGGCTTCTGTTGACGGCGATAGAACTTCAATAATTAAGCAGGGAAACTGCACCAATTGTGGATCTTTATCACGCTCGTCGCCAGTCACCACCACATCAGGATAAAAATAGTTCTGTCCCGGTTCTACCTGCACCTTCACATCTACAATGTAGACTTCACAGGAGCGATCGGCTAGAGCATCATCTAAAAGTATTGAGAAATTAAGAGAAACCCGATTATGGTTGCGTGTCCCACCACTCATTGCTACAACTTCACCATCCCAATATTCGTAGCGTTGCTCTTGGGTGGGTTCCCAAATCAGATATTCCTCTGCGCTAATTAAAATAGTATCGGGTAAAGCAACCATTATTTAATCCGTTGCGATCGCTCTCAGCTTTTTTGCTTCATCTTATACCATTTCACTAAAAACGTGATGCAGATGTAGGTTGGGGAGCCAGTGCGTTGCGGGGGTTCCAAGCGTTGTAGCAACTGGCGTTTGAGGAACGAAACCCAACACCTCAAAGTCCTGTCAATGTTGGGTTTCACTGCGTTCAACCCAACCTACGCATTTGTCTCATTATTTTCGTGAATTGATATTACTTCTAATTCTAGACTCTGGGAAAAAGCTAAAATCCGATTGATGCTTAAGTAGCGATCGCTTTTGATGAACTTCTTTGTGAAAATTTATTCAAGCCTCATATACCCAGCAAGAATTTCCGGTGAAAAAACTGATCTGGGTAGATAATGAAGCATAATTAACCTTTATGGCTTTGAGCAATTGCCATCAGCCAAGATGGTTTAAACTCAAAGCTTTTGATTCAACTTAAGTAATTGACTATGAGTACAGAAAATCTCAATATTGCGCCAGCGTTACGCGTAGGAGTACTGGGTTTTGGCGGACTCGGACAAGCAGCCGCTAAGGTACTTGCTGGTAAACGAGAAATGACTTTAGTAGCAGTAGCAGATCAAAAAGGCTATGCTTATGCTGCTCGTGGTTTAAATTTTCAAGATTGCATTGCTACTTATCAGTCTCAAGGTTCTATAGGTTATTTAGAACCAGTCGGTACATTAACCAACAATAGTATTCAAGATTTAATCGATAGCGCCCAACCTGTAGATGGGTACTTTTTGGCATTGCCTAACCTACCCAACGATTTTATTCCTTCTGTAGCCCGACAGTTTATCAAATCTGGTTGGCGTGGTGTTTTAGTAGATGCAATCAAGCGCACCAGTGCGGTAGAACAGTTAATTGCAATGAAAGAAGAACTGCAAGCCGCAGGCATTACCTACATGACAGGCTGTGGTGCAACCCCTGGACTATTAACTGCTGCTGCCGCCCTAGCCGCCCAAAGCTACGCCGAAATTCATAAAGTAGAAATTACCTTTGGTGTAGGTATTGCTAACTGGGAAGCTTACCGCGCCACTGTTCGAGAAGATATTGGTCATATGCCTGGTTATACCGTAGAAACTGCACGGGCAATGACTGATGCAGAGGTACAAGCATTACTAGATAAAACAAATGGTGTGCTTACCTTAGAGAACATGGAACACGCCGATGATGTCATGTTAGAGTTAGCAGGAATAGTAGAACGCGATCGCGTGACTGTTGGTGGTGTAGTTGATACCCGCAATCCCAAAAAGCCCCTCAGCACCAATGTTAAAGTCACAGGGCGCACCTTTGAAGGTAAGATTTCCACCCATACATTTACATTAGGCGATGAAACCAGCATGGCAGCAAATGTCTGCGGCCCTGCTTTTGGTTATCTCAAAGCTGGTATACAACTACATCAACGCGGTAATTACGGCATCTTTACCGCTGCTGAAATCATGCCTCAGTTTGTGAAGTAAGGGGCTAGGGGTTAGAGGCTAGAGGCTAGGGGTGAGAAATTCTATAAATTATTTCTCACATCTTGGCTCTGTCTTCTTCCCTCTCAACCCTGTGCTTACTTCCTAGTCCCTATCCCCTATTTTTGCTTTCAGAGACTTTTGTAATCCTCGAAGCATTCTGCCAGTTTCATCAGTTTTACTTAGGATCAATAGTAATTTTTCTTTATCTATGTTCCCTATTTTCAACTCAGTACTCAGCACTTTGCTATATACTGCACCAAAAGCATCAATATTTTTCTTGAGTGCTTCCCAGTTGAGTATTTTAATTGCTTTATGATTCAGACGAGCGGCGTGATTATTTGCTTAGGTTATATTTTCGGGTTGTTGTTTACAGCCGTTCCTTGGGGTGGGGTGTGGATTTTAATTCTGGCGATACTGGGAGCAATTTTTTTGAGAAAACGCAAAACTCCACCTCAGCCACAAGAAAGTACTGGAAGCAAAAGTAAAGCTACAGCAAATATTTGGGAATCATTTCCTCATCCGCGCATCTGGCTGATTGCTGGTTTGGTAGGATTGCTGGCAACTATGTATTTGCAATTGCGATCGCCACAACCAAGTGTAAAAGATATTAGTCAATTCGTTCCAGCAGATAATGTTGCAAATCAAGAACAACTAGTCATTGTTCGCGGCGAAGTAGAAAGTAATCCCCGCTTAACTCGCAGTCAACGCGGACAATTTTGGTTAGCAGCGACTCAGTTAGATGAAGTTAAAAATGGCAAAGGCCCAGCAAGTGTATCAAAAGGTGTCACAGGTAAGTTATATGTGACTTTACCACTACTGCAAGCTACTGGGTTACATCCTGGTCAAGAAATTGCTGTAACTGGAATTTTATATAAACCAAAAGCAGCTTCTAACCCTGGTGCTTTCGATTTTCAAAAGTATCTCAGGCAGGAAGGATCATTTGCTGGTTTGATTGGACGGCAGATAAATATTGTTAATGATGAAAATAAATGGGGATGGTGGCAAGTCCGGGAGCGAATTTTAAAATCGCTAGTTGGAAGTTTAGGAATACCCGTAGGGCCGCTGGTAAGTGCAATGGTTTTGGGTAGCAAAGCTGTTGATTTACCCTACGATATTCGTGATTTGTTTGTCAAAGCAGGCATGGCTCATGCTTTGGCTGCATCTGGGTTTCAAACTTCGTTAATTTTGGGTGTAATATTACAGCTAACAAAACGTACAAATAAGCTAACCCAATTCACTTTTGGTTTTTTAGGTTTAATGATTTTCCTCAGCTTATCAGGATTTCAACCTGCGGTACTGCGAGCGGTAATTATGGGTAGTGCTGCATTAGTTGGTTTGTTATTAGATAGGAAAGTAAAACAATTTGGTTCATTATTATTAGCAGCAACATTAATATTATTATTTAACCCTTTGTGGATTTGGGATTTAGGTTTTCAACTGAGTTTTTTAGCAACATTAGGATTAATTGTGACTGTACCTGCGATAACTAAAAAACTCAGTTGGTTGCCACCTGCGATCGCTTCTTTAATTGCTGTACCTTTAGCGGCGACAATTTGGACTTTACCGGTGCAACTTTCGGTATTTGGAGTAGTACCTGCTTACAGTTTGCTGCTGAATATGATTACTACACCATTTATTTCAGTTATTAGTATAGGGGGAATTATTAGTGCGATCGCCGCATTAACATCCCCTAGTATTGGCAGTAAAATAGCTGGGTTACTGCACTATCCTAGTGATTGGCTCATTCAGTTAGTAAAATTTTTTAGTAATTTGCCAGGAAACTCATTAGTTGTCGGTAGTATTTCAACTTGGCAGATGTTAGCAGTTTATGCTTTAATTGTTTTGATTTGCTTAGTTAAATGGTGGCAACAACGCTGGTGGTTTGCTGGTTTAATGGCATTTGGTTTAATACTTGTCCCAGCTTGGCATTCGGCAAATACATTATTTCGGGTAACAGTCTTAGAAGCTGGCGCAGAACCAGTTGTAGTGATTCAAGACAAAGGAAATATCACTTTAATTAACAGTGGCGATGAAGGTACAGGACGTTACACAATTGTACCGTTTTTGCAACAACAAGGTGTGAATAAAATTGAATGGGCGATCGCTAGTGATTTTGACAATAGTGAGAGTAATGCTTGGTTGGAAGTAATGCAAAGCCTACCAATCAAAAATTTCTACAAATATTCTCTCAAGCCAGAAACTAGCCTTGCTAGTAATGAGATTCAACAGGAAATTCAAAAGCATCAAGGTATCTATCAATCTGTAGTACCAGGACAACAAGTTGTTACAGGTTTAACAGTTGCACAATTAATTAAAGAGCAACTACCTGTGTTATATTTACAAATTCAAAATCAAACTTGGTTATTAGTAGGTGATGTTGAACCTCAAGAAATAGAAAGATTAGCTAAGACGGGAAGTTTACCTAGTCCGCAAGTGTTGTGGTGTAGCCCAGAATCTTTGAAAGATTTGATTAAATTGTTTCAACCAAAAGTAGCGATCGCTACCTCTACTAATCTTGATCCAAAAATCACTACTGAACTTAATAAAAACACAACACAAGTCTTTTTAACAGGACGCGATGGTGCTATTCAATGGACACCTAATGGTCAGTTTGAATCATTTATCCAAGAAACCGAAAATAAATCATCAGTCTTGTAAAGTTATCAAATATAATTCGGAAGCTGTACGGGCGAACGGTCATTCGCCCGGATAAAATTCAGTATAAATTTTGTATGAGTGGCGGATGAATAAGTAGTGGAACACTGCCCTAAATAGAAAAAATCATTCGTAAATCAAGAGATCCCCGACTTCTTTAAGAAGTCGAGGATCTGATCGTTTCAATTTTTGTAGTATTTATGATGAGGTAGAAAAAATGCAACAAAGTTATAAGAAAAAGAGTAACTATTCAAAACCTATCCTAAACTAGTTAAAAAAATATAAAAAATATGCAAAAACATCACTTAGGAAAAGTAGTGGTTTTCTTTGGTAACTTTCCCTTGACGATTCGACTACCCGCATTACCACGGGATGAGCAGTTAAATTTTTTGCGCGAGCGCATAATTTTTCATGCCAATAACCTTGTAGAACATGGACTATGGGAGGAACCACTGAGTGATGTTGAACTCGAAAAAATTATGTCAGATGTAGAAATTGAGCCAGTATTTTTTCCTGGTTTTTTTTGTATTGTTTCTTCCTTCTTGGATTATCCTTGGCAGATTTTAAGAACATTATTTAGACATTAAAGAAGAATGCAGAATGCAGAATGCAGAATCAATAATTAGGAGAAAAATCCACTACCTAGAAGCACCACTAAATTTTCAATTACGCGCGAGTGTTTCATTATTTATTCAGCTACGCTTGTGCTATTAATTCAATTCTGAATTCTAGTTTCTTACTCCTGAATTCTTTCTATTAAAATTGTTTCCGCTAAAGCCACAGCGCCCCACAGTGGTGCATCATCACCCAAAGCCGCAGGGACAATTTCAAAATCGATTTCTGGTAATGCTGTATTACGCGCTGTCTTCTGTACAGTCTTCCACCAAATTTCTCCAGATTTCGTCACACTACCACCTAAAATAAATCGTTGTGGGTTAATCAAATTCGCTACATTACCAATACCCATACCTAAAGCCAAAGCACCACCTTGCAAAATATTTATTGCTAACTCGTCTCCTTGTGCTGCCGCTTCACTGATAATTTTTCCGGTAATCAAATCTAAATTGTCATTTACCAAGGTACGTAATTTTTTACCTTGGAAGTGATTTGCTTCTTTCAATAAATACTCTTTCGCATCCTGTGCCATGTAAGGGCCAGATGCCAACCGTTCTATGCATCCTTGTTTACCACATAAACACACTGGCCCCGCAGGATTAACAACCATGTGTCCAATTTCACCAGCCATACCTGCGTTACCGCGCCAAGGTTTACCGTTGAGTATCCAACCACCACCTACACCAGTGCTGATGGTAATGTAAAACAAACTATCGTATTCCTTACCAGCACCAAAACGATGTTCACCTAAAGCGGCAACATTCGCATCGTTGTCTACACTGGCAGATACACCAAATTCTTTCTCTAGTAAGTCCTTAAGTGGAATATTTTCCCAGCCAGAGACATGATGAGAGAGTCGGACAGTTCCGGTGGTAGCGTCTACAGGGCCGCCAAAACTGACACCAATTGCATTTGGCGTTTCGTCTTGGAGTAAATTATGGATGAGCGATCGCATAATCTCTAAATCAGTGGTAGCATTACCATTTATTGGTGATAGACGACGTTCATAACGCAACCATTCATCAGTACCAACTTGAGTCACTGCTGCTGCTAACTTAGTACCACCAAAATCTAGAGCTAGGATTAATGTCATTTATCTGAAGAATACTTAGTCTAAAAGCGATCGCTTGCTTATTAAGCTTACTAGCCCAGCAACAATAAATTTGCAGATATTTAAACAAATTTTTTGGTAGAGACGTGAGTATTCACGTCTCTATTTTCTTGAGTTTCAATTGTCCTAATCTAGGTGTCTAAAGCTATATAAAAAGGAAGATGATCAATATTCACCTTCCTTCTTTAATTTATTATCTAATTGCCCAAGTTTAAGCTATGGTTACATCGTCTGATAAATAAACATCTTGAATGGCGTGAAATAGTTTCACACCTTCTTCAAACGGACGCTGGAAAGCTTTACGTCCGGAAATTAATCCTGTACCACCAGCCCGTTTGTTAATTACAGCAGTGCGTACCGCTTCGGCAAAATCATTTTTACCAGATGCGCCACCAGAATTAATTAATCCTGCCCGTCCCGCGTAGCAATTTAGTACTTGATAACGCGCCAAATCTATTGGGTGATCAGTTGTTAATTCTGTATAAACTCGCTCATTTGTTTTGCCGTAACTTTGACCTGTGGCTTTGACAACAGCACCATAACCATTATTACATTCAGGTAATTTTTGTTTAATAATGTCGGCTTCAATGGTTACGCCCAAATGATTCGCTTGTCCAGTTAAGTCAGCAGCAAGATGATAATCTTTATCTTGTTTGAAAGCGTTATTACGCAAATAGCACCAAAGAATTGTCACCATTCCCAATTCATGGGCGCGTTCAAAAGCATGACTAATTTCTTGGATTTGTCTAGTTGATTGTTCGGAACCAAAGTAAATTGTTGCGCCTATTGCTACTGCACCTAAATTCCAAGCTTGCTCGACACTGGCAAATAATACTTGATCAAATTGATTGGGAAAGGTTAAGAGTTCGTTATGGTTGATTTTGACAATAAAGGGAATTTTGTGAGCATATTTGCGTGAGACAATACCTAATACTCCCAAAGTTGTAGCAACAGCATTACAACCACCTGCTATTGCTAATTTGACGATATTTTCTGGGTCAAAGTATATGGGATTTGGTGCAAAAGATGCACCTGCTGAGTGTTCAATGCCTTGGTCAACTGGCAGAATTGAGAGATAGCCAGTATTTGCCAGACGACCTGTAGAATAAAGTTGTTGAAGATTACGCAAAACTTGAGGATTGCGATCGCTATTAAGCCAGACTCGATCTACAAAGTCTGGCCCTGGTAAATGCAATAAATCTTGAGAAACCTTGGCTTTGTAATTCAGCAGGTCTTCCGCTTCTTTACCCAACCATGACTCGATAGAATTAGCCTCTATCAACGTAGTAGTCATAGCACTTTCCTCAAACTTGAGAAAATAATTTTGCCTTTACGATAGCATTCTGACATTTTATCTTTCAGACGACTTACTATCTCAGCAAAAACTTATTTTAGACATCTATAGTTTTTATTTATAAGTTTTTATTTATATTTCTTTGAAGAAAATTTTTTTAAGTAACCAGATAAACACTGATAACTTATCAGTGTTTATCTGTGAATAATAATTTCTTAAGTAGGATTCTAGCCGATAACGTAAGTTTATATTTAGTTCTATTAAATAGTCATATATCAAAAGATACAAACACTTAGAGCTAGAAATTAGAATGTACTAACGTAACTAAGAAAATATAGCATCTATCAAAAGTTATACTTATTTGTAAATAAAGATAGTATCATAGCAGCGGTTTCAACCTCAGTCTAAAAAACAAAATAAAGATTAATTAGGTATATTTAAATGCTGTGCGTGAATCTGGCAAATTAGTTTTATATAGAGTAATTTATTTATACATTTTTAGTTATGCTGCCTAAACCCAAGAAATATTGGACACCTCAGCACTGGGCGAGTTGGAAGCCCTTTGGCATTGGCGAACAGTACCCCAACAACTACTGGGAAGTATTTCGGGCAATTTGGTTATCACGCGACAAACTACCTTACGCCTGGAATATCCTCAACCAGGGTGTGTGTGATGGCTGTGCTTTAGGTACAACAGGGATGAAAGATTGGACACTAGATGGTATCCATCTCTGCAATGTTAGGTTGCGGTTGTTGCGAATGAACACCATGCCAGCTTTTGATTCGCACTTACTTCAAGATGTATCGCAATTACAAGCCCAAAAAAGTTCTCAATTACGTGACTTGGGGCGGCTTCCCTATCCTATGATGCGTCAACGAGGCGAAAAAGGTTTTCGTCGCGTTAGCTGGGATGAAGCTTTAGATGTAATTGCCAGCCGTATCCGCGCTACTACACCAGACAGACTCAGTTTTTACATTACTAGTCGGGGTACTGTAAACGAAACTTATTACACTACCCAAAAAGCTGTACGCGCAATGGGTAGTAATAATATTGATAATGCTGCCCGTATCTGTCATTCTCCTAGTACCGCAGCACTGAAAACATCTGTTGGTGCGGGGGCAACCACTTGTTCTTATAAAGACTGGATAGGTACTGATTTATTAGTTTTTATCGGTTCCAATGTTGCCAATAATCAACCGGTCACTGTCAAGTATCTCCACTACGCCAAAAAAGCTGGCACGAAAATTGTGGTGATTAATACTTATCGTGAACCAGGCATGGAAAGGTATTGGGTGCCTTCAATTGTGGAAAGTGCATTGTTTGGGACTAAGTTTGCCGAAGATTTCTTTTTGGTAAACGGTGGTGGTGATATGGCATTTTTGAATGGGACAATCAAACACATGATTGCCTATAAATGGTTAGACCAGTCATTTGTAGACAATTACACTACAGGCTTTGCAGAACTCAAGGCAGCTTTAGAACAACAATCTTGGGAAGAATTAGAAAGACTTTCAGGCGCATCTCGCTATGATATGCACGCCTTTGCCCAGATGGTTGCAGCAGCGAATAAAGCTGTGTTTGTGTGGAGTATGGGCATCACTCAGCATGAGTGTGGCGAAGATAATGTCCGCAGTATCATCAATTTAGCGCTGACCAAAGGTTTTGTCGGACGGGAAGGCTGTGGTTTGATGCCTATTCGCGGTCACTCTGGGGTGCAAGGCGGCGCAGAGATGGGATGTTACGCGACGGTGTTTCCTGGTGGTAAACCTATCAACTCAGAAAATGCTGCCGAGTTGAGTCAGTTGTGGGGTTTTGAAGTGCCTGGCACTAGAGGCTTAATTGCACCAGAAATGATTGATGCTGCTTACGAAGGGCAGTTAGATGTGTTGTTCTCTGTAGGAGGGAATTTTTTAGAAGTTCTGCCAGAACCAGATTATGTCGAAGGCGCTTTGCAACGCATACCGCTACGAGTACATATGGATATTGTGCTTTCTAGTCAAATGTTAGTCGAACCAGCGGACACTGTGGTGTTGTTACCTGCCACAACTCGCTATGAAGTACCAGGAGGAGTGACCGAAACCACGACAGAACGGCGGATAATTTTCAGCCCAGAAATTCCTGGACCACGTATTGGCGAGGCGCTTCCAGAGTGGGAGGTGTTTATGGAATTGGCAAAGCGAGTGCGTCCAGATTTGGTAGAGAAGATTGGTTTTGAGAATACTGGGGCTATTCGTCAGGAAATTGCCCAAGTTGTGCCGCTATACGCAGGTATTCAACACTTAAAGCAGGCGGGCGACCAGTTTCAATATGGTGGTTCCCATTTATGCTTTGGTTGGAATTTCGCTACACCCGATCGCAAGGCTCATTTTACACCTTTATCGCCTCTACCAAAAGAAATACCGGCAGGCTGTTTTTTAGTAGCTACACGTCGAGGCAAGCAGTTTAATAGTATGGTGCAAGAACGCAAAGATGCCATAACTGGCGCATTACGTGAGGCTGTCTTAATCAATGCTGCTGATGCAGCTAAGTTGAATTTAAAAGATGGCGATAAAGTAATTTTGCAGAATGAATTGGGTGAGTTAGCCGGAAGGATTTACATTGCACCTATCCAAAGAGGGAATTTACAAGTCCATTGGCCAGAGGGTAATGTCCTGCTTGATAAAAGTAAGCGATCGCTTGAAGGAGTCCCAGATTACAATGCTGTCGTAAGGCTGGAAAAACGCAATTACAGCAATTTTCAGGTAATTGAACCACAAACTACGATAACCTAAATATGAAGTAATTGTTTGATTCGATGCCAGTATCTTACTCCGAGGATTTGCGTCGTCGCGTGATTGCAGCTTGGTTAGCAA